>CACPQM010000001.1 GCA_902636075.1 uncultured Pelagibacteraceae bacterium
TTCCAATTGCAATTATTCCATCAATATTTTTTTCTTTTGCATAATTCTCAAATTTTTTGGCCATTTCACTGAAAAAATTTTGTCCCCTATATCTTTCATCTACACAAACATTAACTGATATTAAAATTTTTAATTTTTTTTTATTCCAGAAAAATTCAAATGGTATACCACCTACTTGACCAATTAAATTTTTGTCTTCATAACAATCAATTCCAATATAATTTCCATCTGGATTTTTATTATATAGCCAATCTAAGTAGACTATATTTAAATCCTGATTTTTAAAGCATCTAAAGTATAATTTGGAATATTCTTCTAAATTTTTTAATGATTCTGATTTTTTATACGAAATGTTCATTTGTTATTAGCTAATAATTTAATCTTATTACATTTTAGATAATTTATTAAATATATTAAGAATTAACATTCTATTTTAGAGGGGGCGTTCTGTTGCCAGGTGCCCCAAACCCCGTAACTTAATTAGTAAACTAATTAAGCTGCAAGTGCGTAACTTTCGTTAGCATTTATAAATTAGCCCATCACGGCGGAACAATACCGAACGAAAGAACAACTTTTAGACATCCGTCGATCCTAATTCACCCCCTTAAGTTGAAAATGGTGGAGGTGGTGGGTACTGCCCCCACGTCCGTAATGGTTATTACGAAATTCGTTTATCGTCATAGTTGGAAAACCAACACTATTAATATAAAAGCAATCTTGAGAGATTCAATAATTTAATAATGAAACTAACTAAAGATCAAATTAACGACATAAAAGATCAACAATCCCAAGAGAATGTAACTAAGAGAGTTACAGCTCCTGAATTAGAAAGAGTATTATATGAAGCGATTCCAGCTTTAGATCACGGCTTTATAAGAGTTATTGACTATATGGGAGATGATAGTTCAATTGTTCAGTCTGCAAGAGTTTCTTATGGTAAAGGAACTAAAAAAGTTTCAACAGACAGTGGTTTAATAAAATATCTAATGCGTCATTGGCATAGCACTCCATTCGAAATGTGTGAAATTAAATATCATGTAAAATTACCAATATTTATAGCAAGACAATGGATTAGACATCGTACAGCAAACGTCAATGAATACTCTGCAAGATATTCAATTTTAGATAAAGAATTTTATTTACCTGATCCACAAAATTTAGCTGCACAATCAATTGCAAATAGACAAGGTAGAGGTGATTTGATTGAGGGAAATCAAGCAAGGGAAGTTTTAGAACTTTTAAAAAATGATGCTGAAAGAACATATGATAATTATGAAACTATGCTTAATCAAAAATTTGATGGGTCTACAATTGATGAAAATAAAAAAGGATTAGCTAGGGAGTTAGCTAGAATGAATTTAACTTTAAATACATATACCCAGTGGTATTGGAAAACTGATCTTTTAAACTTAATGAATTTTTTAAGATTACGTGCTGATCATCATGCTCAATATGAAATTAGAGTTTATGCGGATATAATGTTAGATACCCTTAAGAGATGGGTTCCTATTACATATGACGCTTTTATGGATTACAGAGTAGGTGGCACAGAAGTTTCTGCAAAAGGAAAAGTAATTATTCAAAAACTATTAAAAGGTGAGGAAATAAATTTAGAACAATCTGGACTTTCAAAGAGAGAATGGAATGAACTTATGGATGCTTTCGAAATTAAAGATAGGATTGTTTAATATCTTCTGCGAGTTTCATATAAATTTTTGTAATTTCATGATCTGGATCTTTCTTAACAATAGGAATTCCCATATCCCCATATTTTCCGACATCAGAGTTTATTGGTATTTGTCCTAGAAATTTCTTCTCAAATTCTTTGGCAGTTCTTTCAACACCATTTTCTCCAAAAATTGCATATTTTTTTCCATCATCTCCGATAAAATGACTCATATTGTCAATTAATCCAATAATATTTACTTTTAATTTTTCAAACATTTTAATGCCTCTTTTTACATCTTGTAGTGCTATTTCCTGAGGTGTTGAGACTATTATTGCACCATCTACACTAATCTCTTGTGCAAAAGTTAGTTGTGTGTCACCTGTGCCTGGAGGCATATCAACTATAATGAAGTCTAAATCTTTCCAACCAACTTTTTGAGTAAAGGTTTTAATAGCACTAGTTACCATTGGTCCTCTCCAGATCATCGGTGTTTGCTCGTCTGTTAAAAAACCAATAGACATACATTGAATGTCATACTTTATAATTGGCTTTAAAGTTTGCCCATCGCTATCTGGCTTTTCAATTATAGAGAATAGTTTTGGTAAAGAAGGTCCATAAATATCAGCATCTAAAATTCCAACTTTGCATCCAACTTTTTTTAAGGCTAAAGCTAAATTTGTAGCAAAAGTAGATTTTCCAACACCACCTTTTGCACTAGATATTGCAATTGTAAACTTAGTGCCTGGAATTGGGTTTCTTTTGTAGGTTTTTGGCTCAGTTTTTGCCTTCATTGTGTCACTAAGACCTACTTTTTTATCATTCATAAAAATACACTTACCTTGTTTTTGATCATAAAGACACTATATAGAATGTCATAATGACGATTTACAAAAATCAAAGCCCATGGGGCAGTCCTCCAGGTGGAGGAGGAAGTGGAAATGGTGGAGGTTTCAGAAGAGGCCCAACACCCCCTAACTTAGATGAGGCAATAAAAAAATTACAGGATACTATAAACAAATTTACAGGAAGTGGCACAGGTGGAAAAAAGCCAATCATACTTGGTTTAATCATTTTAGTTGTAATTTGGGCATTAAGTGGTTTGTATAGAGTTTTGCCTGATGAACAGGGCGTGGTCTTAAGATTTGGAAAGTTTGTAAATACTACTCAACCAGGATTAAATTATCATCTTCCATTCCCAATTGAAAGTGTGCTAACTCCTAAGGTTACGAAAGTAAACAGAATGGATATAGGTTTTAGATCTGAAAGAGATAGTGGATTTGGTCAGGGTGGTGGTGTAGCTGATGTTCCTGAAGAAAGTTTGATGCTAACTGGTGATGAAAACATAGTTAACATAGATTTTTCAGTGTTTTGGGTAATAAAAGATGCTGGTAATTTTCTTTTCAAAATTCAAGATCCAGAAGGTACTGTAAAAGCTGCTGCAGAAACTGCAATGAGAGAAGTTATAGCAAGATCAAATATTCAACCAATTCTTACTGAAGGAAGAGCAGTTATTGAGAGAGATACGCAAGACATTATTCAGGGTATACTTGATGAATATGAGAGTGGAGTACAAATTACACAAGTCCAAACGCAAAAAGCAGACCCACCAGATCAAGTAATAGATGCATTTAGAGATGTACAAGCTGCAAGAGCTGATATGGAAAGATCGAAAAACGAAGCAGAAGCTTATGCGAACGATGTAATACCAAGAGCTCGAGGAGAGGCTGCAAAAATTTTACAAGCTGCTGAAGCTTATAAAAAAGAAGTTGTTGCAAAGGCTGAAGGTGAAGCAAGTAGATTCTTATCAATTTATACTGAGTATGCTAAAGCAAAAGAGGTTACTCAAGAAAGAATGTATTTGGAGACAATGGAGCAGGTTCTTGCTGATATTAATAAAATTATAATTGATAAAGACTCAGGATCTGGAGTTGTGCCATATCTTCCTTTACAAGAATTAAAATCAGGGACAAACTAATGAAAGCTGGAAAATTTATATTACCAATAATCATCTTAATAGGAGCAACTTTATTCTTTTCAATATTTATAGTTAAAGAAGTAAATCAAGCTATAGTTCTACAATTTGGTGATCCAAAAAGAATAATTTTAAAGCCAGGATTAAATTTCAAGATTCCATTTATTCAGAACGTGGTATTCTTGGATAAAAGAGTTTTAAATTTGGATACTCCACCAGAAGAGGTTATTGCATCAGATCAAAAACGTTTAATAGTTGATGCATTCGCAAGATTTCAAATTATTGATCCATTAAAATTTTATATTTCTGTAGGAAATGAAAGAGTTGCAAGATCAAGATTAGCAACGATTATTAATTCGAGAATAAGAAATGTATTAGGTCAACAAAAACTGCAAACATTATTATCTGAGGATAGATCAAAGCAAATGGCTTTGATTCAACAAGGAGTTAATAATGAAGCTGAAAATTTTGGTATCAAGATAGTTGATGTAAGAATTAAAAGAGCTGATTTACCTCAAGCAAATAGTGATGCGATCTTTAGAAGAATGCAAACTGAGAGGGAAAGAGAAGCTAAAGAGTTCAGAGCAAAAGGTGCTGAAATGGCAGTTACTATAACATCAACCGCAGATAAAGAAGTTACAGTTATTTTAGCTGATGCACAGAAAAAATCTGAGATTATGAAAGGTGAAGGTGATGGTCAAAAAAACAAAATTTTCGCTGATGCATTTGGACAAGACCCTGAATTTTTCGGATTTTACAGAGCAATGCAAGCTTACCAAAAAGCTTTAATTGGTGGAGAAACATCAATGATTTTATCTCCAGACAGTGAGTTTTTTAAATTTTTTGGAAATAAAGAAAAATAACAATTTTAGTTAATATGAAAGAATTGATCATAGCATTTGGTCTTTTCTTATTTATTGAAGGTGTTTTATATGCCTTATTTCCATCAAAAATGAAAAATATGCTGAAAAAACTTGATGCTGTAGCTGATAAACAACTCAGAGCAGGCGGATTAGTATTTGCAATTATAGGATTTATAATTATTTGGTATTCAAAGTCATGAAAAATATGTACAAAATTTTATCAATATTAATAATTTCAATAAATTATTTTTCAATTTCAAAAGCTCAGGAAATTCCATCGTCATTTGCAGATTTAGCAGAGAGATTAATGCCATCAGTTGTAAATATATCAACAACTACAACTGTTACAACAAGATCAAACCCTTTGCCATTTGAATTTCCCCCAGGTTCACCATTTGAAGATATGTTTGGTTCTCCTCAACAAAGGCAAACTAGCGCGTTAGGATCAGGTTTTATAATTGATGAAGATGGAATTGTAATAACAAACAACCATGTTATTCAGGGCGCATCAGATATATTTGTTAGAGTTAATGGAGATCAAGATTATAAAGCTGAGGTTCTTGGTGCTGATGCGGGTATGGATATCGCAGTATTAAAAATAGATTCTGACGAAAAATTTAAGCCAGTAAAATTTGGTAACTCAGATAAAGCCAGAATTGGAGATTGGGTTATTGCGATAGGCAATCCATTTGGTCTTGGAGGCACTGTAACAGCAGGAATAATTTCTGCTAGAAATAGAAGCATAGGACTCTCAAGATATGAGGATTATATTCAAACTGACGCTTCAATAAATCAAGGAAATTCAGGAGGCCCACTATTTAATATGAGTGGAGATGTCATTGGAATAAATACAGCTATACTTGGTCAATCTGGCTCAATTGGAATAGGCTTTGCGATACCATCTAATAGTGCTCAAAAAGTAATAAATCAATTAATTGAATTTGGAGAAACAAAAAGAGGATGGCTTGGAGTTAGAATTCAAGTAGTAGATCAAGGAATAGCAGATGCAGAAAAGCTAGATAAACCTAGAGGTGCTCTAGTTGCAAGTGTTGCGGACAATAGTCCATCCGACAAAGGAGGAATTAAACCGGGAGATATAATTTTAGAGTTTGATGGAAAACCAATTAATGAAATGAAAGAACTACCAAAAATTGTTGCTGAAACGGATGTTGGAAAAAAAGTAATTGTTAAAGTTTGGAGAAACAAACGAGAAATTACAAAAGAAATAGTTCTTGGAAGATTAGAAACATCTGAGGACTTTAAAGCACAAAAACCTGTAATTGAAAAACCAAAGGTGAGGAGAATTGAAGGTTTAAAAATCGATGTTCGTTTATTAAGTAAAGATGATATTGAGGCTAGAAACCTTCCAGAGAGAACTAGTGGAGTAGTAATTACAAAAATAGATAAAGATAGTCCAATTAATTATCTCCAAGTAAATAATGTTATTGTTGAGGCTAATAGAAAAAAAATTAATACAATAGGTGATCTTGATAATGTGGTAAAATTGAAATTAAGAAGTGATGAAAATAACTTACTGATTGCAATATATAATAACCAAAATCAAAGAACATATGTTGGTGTTAAATTAAAATAACTAAATGGACCTTAAGTCCAAAATAATATTAATCTCAGGTCCCACAGCATCAGGCAAATCGAAATTTGCGTTAAAAATTGCTAAAAAATTGAATGGGGAAATAATTAATGCAGATAGTATGCAGGTATATAAAGAATTAAACATACTGACTGCTAGACCTTCAAAAATTGATTTAAAAAAAATAGAACATCATTTATATGGTTTTAGAAGTGTTAAAAAAGAATTTTCATCAGGTGAGTGGTTACAATTAGCAAATAAGAATATTAAAAAAATAAGAGACAAAAATAAAATACCAATTTTAGTTGGTGGCACTGGTCTTTATTTCAAAGCCCTGACTGATGGATTGGTTAAAATTCCAAAAATACCAATCCACATTCGTAATAAAATAAGACGAATGCAAAATAATTTAGGTCAAAAAAAATTTTATTATAAACTCTTAAAAATTGATCCATCAGTAAAAAATAGGATTGACCCAACTGATGCTCAAAGATCAATCAGAGCTTATGAAGTTATTTCGATTTCAAAGAAATCAATTTTTGAATGGTATAAGAAAACAAAACCATTTTTTAAAAAGGATCAATTTATAAAGATTTATATTGATTATCCTAAAGATGAATTAATTAATAAAATCTACAAGAGAGTAGACCAAATGATGAAAGATGGAGCTATTCAAGAAGTTAAGGATTTTTTAAAGCTCAATTTGAAGAGCGATAGCAACATCTTCAAAGTTATAGGAATAAGAGAGATTAAAGATTTTATTGATAAAAAAACTTCTATGCATGATTTAAAACAAAATATTGTTATAAAAACCAGACAATACGCTAAAAGACAGCGAACTTGGTCTAGAGGTCATATGAGTGATTGGCAAAAATTTGATACCAAGGCCCTTTCAAAATTTGTAAAAAAATTATAAAAATCCTCACAATAACTTGACCAATGAGTACAACTTCAGCTAGATTGGCTGAATGTCAAAATTATATTCAGGAGCTGAGATTGTATTCAAATGTTTGGAAGATCAAAATGTTAGCCACATATTTGGTTATCCTGGAGGAGCAGTCCTTCCAATATATGATGAATTAAAAAATTTTAATTCTATAAAACATATTTTAGTAAGACATGAACAGGGCGCAGGGCACGCAGCTGAAGGCTATGCAAGATCAACTGGAAAACCAGGTGTACTGTTAGTAACTTCAGGTCCTGGAGCTACCAATGCTGTTACTGCCTTAACAGATGCTTACATGGACTCTGTTCCGTTAGTTTGCATCACAGGACAAGTTCCAACTCATTTAATTGGTACAGATGCATTTCAAGAATGTGACACAACCGGAATTACTAGACCTTGTACTAAACATAACTGGTTAGTAAAAGATATTAATGACTTAGCTGAAATAATGCATAAAGCTTTTGAAGTAGCAACAACAGGTAGACCAGGACCAGTTTTAGTTGATATTCCTAAAGATATTCAATTTCAAAAATCTAAATACAAAAATTATAAAAAGAATAAAAAATTAAATGGTAAATCTCATGATAACTTTTCACAAAAAAATATTGATGAATTAATTAATTTAATTAGCAAAGCAAAAAAACCAATTTTTTATACTGGAGGTGGAGTAATAAATTCAGGAACAAAAGCAAGTGAGCTTTTAAGAGAACTTGTATATGCAACAGGTTTTCCAATAACCTCTACTTTACAGGGTCTGGGTTGTTTTCCTGCTGATGATAATCAATTTTTAGGAATGTTAGGTATGCATGGTACCTATGAAGCAAACAACGCTATGTATAGTTGTGACTTAATGATAAACGTTGGCGCAAGGTTTGACGATAGAATTACTGGTAAAATTGACGAGTTCTCTCCTAAATCTAAAAAAGTTCATATTGATATAGATCCATCATCTATAAATAAAAATGTAAAAGTAGATCTAGCAATTGTTGGAGACATTAAATCGGTTTTAACTACAACACTAAAAACTTTTAAAAAATCAAAAAAGAATTTCTCTAAATCAAATAAACATCAAATATCTAATTGGTGGGAACAAATTCAGAAGTGGAGATCTATAAGATCATTAGATTATATTGGTAGTGAAGAGACAATAAAACCACAATATGCAATCGAAAGGTTATACGAGCTAACTAAAGATAAAGATACATATATCACAACTGAAGTAGGTCAACATCAAATGTGGGCTGCTCAACACTATAAGTTCAATAAACCAAATAGGTGGATGACCTCTGGAGGTCTTGGCACTATGGGATATGGCTTACCTGCAGCTGTTGGAGTTCAGATTGCACACCCAAAAAAATTAGTTATTGATATTGCTGGAGAAGCATCTGTTTTAATGACTATGCAAGAAATGTCTACAGCAGTGCAATATAATCTACCTATAAAAATATTTATTTTAAATAATGAATACATGGGAATGGTAAGACAGTGGCAGGAATTACTTCATGATAAAAATTATTCAGAAAGTTACACCGCTGCATTGCCCGATTTTGTTAAAATGGCTGAGGCTTATGGTTGTGTCGGTATAAGAGCAAAAACCCCTGAAGAATTAGATGACAAGATCATTGAAATGTTAAACTCAGATCGACCAGTTATATTTGATTGCCTTGTAGATAAACAAGAAAACTGTTTTCCGATGATACCTTCTGGAAAACCTCATAATCAAATGTTACTAGGTCCTAAAGATCAAAAAGAAAAAAAGATTACTGGAAAGGGCAGAACACTTGTTTAATGGCTAACTCAAAATCAGCATATAGTTTTGCAGGAAAAAAGCAGAAGCCTGATACACATATTATAGTTGTATGGGTAGATAATGAGGCTGGAGTTTTAGCTCGTGTAGTTGGTTTATTTTCTGGTAGAGGCTACAATATCGAGTCCCTTGCAGTAGCTGAGGTTGATCAGAAGCAAAATATTTCAAGAATAACAATTGTAACTACGGGTACCCCACAAGTAGTAGATCAGATTAAACTTCAATTAAAAAAATTAGTTCCAGTTCATAAAGTAGCAGATTTTAAGAGAGAAGATAAAAATGTTATTTTTAAAGAAATGGCATTGTTTAAGTTTGTTGCAAACAATGGTAAATTAAATAAAGCTTTTGAAGCTTGTAAAAATTTTAATCCAGTAATATTAGATAAAACAAATAAATCAAATGTTATACAAATTACAGCTTTAAGAAGAGAAATAGATACTATGTCAAAAAATTTAAAAAAATTTGGTTTAGTGAGTGTTTCAAGAACAGGTGCAGTCGCTATGACAAGAGGATCAGAAATATTTAAATAAAAAAAATTAAAGGAGAGAAATTATGAAGATGTTTTATGAAAAAGATACTAATGTAGATTTAATAAAAGATAAGAAAGTAGCAATTTTTGGTTATGGAAGCCAAGGACATGCGCATGCACTTAATCTAAGAGATAGTGGTGTTAAAGAAGTTGTTGTAGCTTTAAGAGAGGGCTCATCAAGTATTGAAAAAGCTGAGTCTAAAGGTTTAAAAGTTATGAATTTATCTGATGCTGCAGAATGGGCAGATGTAGTTATGATTCTAACTCCAGACGAATTACAAGCATCAATATATAAAAACCATATAGAGCAACGTGTAAAAGAAGGAACATCAATTGCATTCGCTCATGGTTTAAATGTTCATTATGATCTTATAAAAGCTAGAAAAGATTTAGATGTATTTATGGTTGCACCAAAGGGACCTGGGCATTTAGTAAGAAGTGAATATGAAAAAGGTGGTGGAGTTCCTTGTTTATTTGCTGTCCACCAAGATGGTTCTGGTAAAGCAAGAGATTTGGCAATGTCATATGCATCAGCTGTTGGTGGTGGTAGATCTGGAATAATTGAAACTACATTTAAAGATGAGGTAGAAACGGATCTATTTGGAGAGCAAACAGTATTATGTGGTGGACTTGTTGAGCTGATTAAAAATGGATATGAAACTTTAGTTGAAGCTGGATATGAACCAGAAATGGCTTATTTTGAAACTGTTCACGAAGTGAAACTGATTGTGGATTTAATATACGAAGGTGGAATTGCTAATATGAATTATTCAATTTCAAATACAGCAGAGTATGGTGAGTATCAGTCAGGTCCAAGAATTATTAAAAAAGATGAAACCAAGCAAAGAATGAAAGAAGTTTTAGCAGAAATTCAATCTGGTAAATTTACAAAAGAATGGATGGAAGAATGCAAAAATGGTCAAAAAAACTTTCTTGCAACTAGGGCTAAATTAGCAGAACACTCGGTTGAAAAAGTTGGTGCTGAACTTCGGGCTATGATGCCTTGGATTTCAAAAAAGAAACTTGTTGATAGCGATAAGAAGTAGATAAATTATTGTTTTATTTGGGCACAAATAGCCATTTTATTTTGCAATCTGAGCGTGAGCATGTATGATATATACGCTTATAATAATTAAATGACTGATAATAACAGAGTATACATTTTTGATACTACAATGCGTGATGGAGAGCAGTCTCCTGGCGCATCAATGAGTTTGGAAGAAAAAATCCAAATAGCAAGAGTATTTGACGAACTTGGAATAGATATTATTGAAGCAGGATTTCCCATCGCTTCCCCTGGAGATTTTGAAGCTGTAACCGAAGTCAGTAAAATATTAAAAAAATCAATACCCGCAGGTTTAGCAAGACATTCAAAAAAAGACATTGATAGATGCTATGAGGCTCTTAAACATGCTCCGAGATTTAGAATTCATACTTTTATTTCCACAAGTCCTTTACATATGAAGCATAAGCTTAATAAATCACCAGAAGAAGTTTATGAAGCAATAAAACAAAATGTAACTTATGCAAGAAATTTTACCGATGATGTAGAATGGTCTTGCGAAGATGGGACTAGAACAGATATGGATTATATGTGCAAGACAGTAGAACTAGCAATTAAATGTGGCGCTAAAACTATTAACATTCCAGATACGGTTGGCTATACGATTCCATCTGAATTTACAAAAATTATTGAAACTTTATTGAATAAAGTTCCAAACATAGATAAAGCAATTCTTTCAACACATTGTCATAATGATTTAGGTTTGGCAGTTGCTAATTCTTTGGCAGGTGTTCAAGCAGGGGCTAGACAAATTGAATGCACTATAAATGGTCTAGGAGAAAGAGCTGGAAATGCAGCTCTCGAAGAAGTTGTGATGGCTATGAAGACAAGACCTGATTTAATGCCATATGAAACTGGAATAGAAACTACTCTTCTAAGTAAAGCATCCAAGATAGTATCAAATGCCACAGGTTTTCCTGTCCAATATAATAAAGCTATTGTTGGAAAAAATGCTTTTGCTCATGAAGCAGGAATTCATCAAGATGGAATGTTAAAAAATAGGCAAACATATGAAATTATGACACCAGAAAGTGTAGGTGTTAAACATACATCTCTTGTAATGGGTAAACATTCAGGTAGACACGCGTTTAAAGATAAATTGACCAGTTTAGGATATCCAGATCTCACTGATGATGTCGTCGATAATGCATTTGCTAAATTTAAAATCTTAGCAGATAAAAAAAAACATGTTTACGATGAAGATATAATCGCTTTAATAGATGATAGTTTAATAACAGATAATAAAGTAAGTGCTATCAATTTGAAATCTTTGAAAGTATTTGCTGGTACTGGTGAACCTCAAAGAGCAGAAATGACATTAGATGTTTTTGGTGAAGTAAAAAAAGCATCAGAAACAGGTGACGGACCAGTTGATGCAATCTTTAAATGTATAAAAAAACTTTATCCGCATGAGGTAAATTTACAACTTTATCAAGTGCATGCTGTTACAGAGGGAACAGATGCTCAAGCCACAGTAAGTGTTAAAATTGAAGAGAATGGAAAAACAACTGTAGGACAAGCTGCAGATACTGACACTTTAGTTGCTTCTGCAAATGCTTATATAAATTCACTTAATAAAATGATTATAAAAAGAGATAAAACAGCACCAGGGACAAATATAGAAAATCAAAATTTTGAAAATCAAAAGATGAAAGGTATATAAAAATGGCAATGTTCAGCAACTTAAAGAAACTATGGAGTCAAGATATGGCAATAGATCTTGGTACAGCAAACACACTTGTTGTGTTAAAGGGCAAAGGTGTAGTTCTCAATGAACCATCAGTAGTTGCAGTTGTAGACAATAAAGGAAAAAAATCAGTTTTAGCTGTTGGAGACGAAGCAAAGACTATGCTTGGAAGAACGCCAGGAAACATTCAAGCTATCAGACCTTTGAGAGACGGTGTAATTGCAGACTTCATTGTTACTGAAGAGATGATTAAACACTTTATTAAAAAAGTTCACAAAAAAACCTTAGCTAATCCAAGAATTTTAATTTGTGTACCAACTGGTTCAACACCAGTTGAAAGAAAGGCAATTCAAGATAGTGCCCTTGCAGCTGGAGCTCGTAAAGTTAACTTAATTGAGGAGCCAATAGCTGCAGCAGTAGGAGCTGGACTACCAATATCTGAAGCAACTGGGTCAATGGTTGTTGATATAGGTGGAGGCACAACTGAAATTGCAGTTTTATCTTTAGGAGGTGTTGTATATTCAGAGTCATTAAGGGTAGCTGGAGATGCAATGGATAATGCTTTAAAAGAATATATGAGAGAAGAGTACAATTTAATGATTGGCGATAGTACTGCAGAAAAAATCAAAAAAGATATTGGTACAGCTATCCCAACAAATAATAATACATATGCAGTTAAAGGTAGAGATTTAAGATCTGGAACTCCCAAAGAGGTAAATATTTCAGAAGAAGATACAGCCGAAGCACTAAACCCAATTTTAAAAGATATAGTATCTGCAATAAAAAAAGCTTTAGAGAATACTCCACCAGAGTTATCAGCTGATTTAGTTGATATGGGCTTAACCCTTACAGGCGGTGGTTCTCTTTTAAATAATATAGATAAAAGATTTTCCAAAGAAACAGGACTTCCAGTAAATGTTGCTGATGATCCCTTATCTTGTGTTGCAATTGGAACTGGTAAAGCTTTAGACCAAGAGGAAACTTTTTCATCAGTCTTATCTGAGTATTAATCAAAATGTCTAGAGAAATGGGCAGAGATGATTTAGTTATATCTGCTCGTTCAATATTTTTAAATAAAAGTAATAGACAAAAATTTTCACTTTTAACTTTAATTGTAGTATCCATAATTGTTCTATCATTAGAATATTTTAAAACAGGACCTATTAATCATTTTAGGTCAGTAGCCAAAGATGCTGTTTTTAAAACTTCATATGTTATATCATTACCATTTTTGTCTTTAAAAAATGCTTATTACGGTGTTAGTGATCTTTTAAAAGTATATGAAGAAAATAAACAACTTAAGATTATTGATTTAAATATTGATGAGTTAAAACTTGAAAATCAATTTTTAAAAGAAGAAAATTTAAGGCTTAATGCACTGATTGAAGAAAAAAACCTCTTTTCAAATAATTATCATTTAACTAAGATTTTACTAGATCAGGAGAGCCCATATTTACGATCAATTGTGATTAATAAAGGTTTCAAACATGATATTAAAATAGGCTCAGGTGTAAGAAGTGGATCATATTTTATAGGCAAGGTAGTTGGAGTTAATTACTTAACCTCGAGAGTTTTATTAATAAATGATCTTAATAGTAAGATACCAGTAATAATTGAACCTAACGGAACCAGCGCAATAGTTTCAGGGAATGGAAGTAAATTTAATGGTGACATTGAGTATCTGCCTGAAAAAGATCAAGTCGAAGAGGGTTATATTGTTTATACTTCAGGAGCTGATGGGATCATTTCCTCTGGAATACCCATAGGCAAAATAAATATTATAAATAACAAAAAATATGTGAAATTTTTTGCAGATTTCGATCAACTTAAATTTGTTAAGGTTTATTTTAAAAAGTGAGTTTATTTGCTAACAGAATTTATTCTAAGACAATTACAAGTTTACCCACTTTAATTTTATTTTTAGTCGTAATTTTAGGTTTAAATCAAAATATCATTTACAAAGATTTCAACTTTATAATTAACTTTAGCTACATAATTATATTCTTCTGGAGCTTAAAAAAACCAGAGCATCTAGGTTATGGACTAATTTTTTTTGCAGGTATTATAAATGATGTAGTTCAAAGTTTGCCAATTGGAATATCTTCCCTAGGTTATTTATTATTATCTGTTATTGGAGCATTTATAAGAAATAGATCAATCATATACAATTTAATTTATGATTGGATATCATTTTTCATAGCAATTTTAATTGTAGGATCAGTAAATTACATTATATTAACAACAATATTTAAAATTCCAATTGTCTATGAAAGTTTAATATTGGGTTTATTCGTTACATTTTTAATCTACCCTATATTTTTCAAAATATTTATTTGGATAGATAATATAGTGCTAATTAAACAGAATGATAAAAAAAATAGGTAATTTAAATAAAAATAAAATTATAAGTAGAAGGCTTTTTGTTTTAGTTACTGCAAAGATTGGATTACTTGGGATTGTTACTTCAAGATTATATAATCTTCAAATTTCCCAAAAGCAAAAATATGAATTTTTGTCTGACAAAAATAGAATTAGAGAATGGAAAACTCCACCTCAAAGGGGAATAATAACTGATTATTTTAATAATGTTATTGCAGATAATAAAAGAGTTTATCAAGTTCATTTATCTCTTGAGGAAGTTTCCAATTTTAATAATTCAATATTTAAACTTAAAAATATTATAAGTCTCAAAGAGGATGAAATAAAAAAAATATATGAGAAGAAAGAAAAGTCTAAGCCATGGGATACTTTAATAATTTCTGAAAATTTATCATGGAACGAATTTTCTAAATTAAATTTGTACTTGCATGAATTGGATGGAGCCAAGCCAGTTTTGTCTACTTCAAGATATTACCCTTATTCCAATGATTTAGTACATGTTGTTGGTTATGTTGGTGATGCAACAACTCAAGATATTCAAAATAAAAAAAAAATAGAGGAAAATTTTGTACCAGGTTTAAAAGTTGGAAAAATTGGTATTGAAAATTCAAAAGATACTGACCTAATAGGAAATCATGGAACTAAAAGATATGAAGTAAATGCATCAGGAAAAAAAATAAGTGAAATTAGTTATAATAAAGAAACCCAAGGTAAAAATTTAAGAACAACAATTGACTTAAAAATTCAGCAATTGGCTCAAGAGTTACTAAAAAATCAGGCAGGCTCAATATGTGTTATGGATATATACTCAGGTGAAGTAATTACCATGGCATCGTCCCCAACTTACGATCCAAATAAGTTTACGCATGGAATAAGCACCAAAGATTGGAATAAAATTAATAATAATAAGTTACGACCTCTACTAAATAAATCATTAGCTGGATTATATTCCCCTGGATCAACTATAAAACCCTTGGTTGCACTTGCTGCACTAGAATATGGGATAATAGACACAAAGTTTAAAGTAAACTGTAAAGGCCATGATCATCCATATGAATTGTATGGAGAAAGATATCATTGTTGGAAAAAAAATGGTCATGGATGGATGAGTATGAGAAATGCCATTAAACAGTCATGTGATATTTATTTTTATGAGGTCGCAAGGCTTTTAGGCGTAGATAAGCTCTCATTAATTGCAAAAAGATATGGCCTAGGTTCAAAAGTCTTAAAAGATTTTTTTTCAGAAGAAAAAAAAGGAATTGTCCCATCAACTAAATGGAAAAAACAAGTTTTAGAGCAGCCTTGGTATCTTGGCGAAACTGTAATTACTGGAATAGGACAGGGTTACATTCAGACTACTCCACTTCAATTATGTTTGATGACAGCGCAGTTGGCTAATGGAGGCTTCAAAATTAAGCCAAATTTAATTTATGATAAAGAAATAGATTTAGATATTATTAAATCAAAAATTGAAAGTGAAAAAATTAAATCTGTAAGTCAAAATATTTTGAAAAATCATGAATTTAAATACTATGAAAGACTTTACAGAAATCCGAATAATTTAAAGTTTGTTCTGGATGCAATGTATGGGTCAACCAATGAACAGTTTGGAACCTCCTTTAGATCTAGACACAAAGAAGATAAATACAAGTTTGCTGGAAAAACTGGAACTTCTCAAGTTAAAAGAATTACTGATCAAGATAGAGAGCTTGATTTAGACCTTGAAGAGATAGAATATAAAAGTAGAGATCATGCTTTATTTATTGCATTTGCGCCTTATGATAAACCAAGATATTCCCTTAGTGTTTTGATAGAGCATGGAGGCTCAGGTAGTAAGGCAGCTGCCCCATTGGCAAAAAAACTAATAAAAAAAATACTAGATAGACATGAACTAAGAGAAAAAATTAGAAAAGATTTAAAAAATATTGCATGATACTTTCAACCTCACTAAATTCTACAAGCTATTCGTTTATTGATAAATTGAAGGCAGTTGACTATTTTTTAATCATAATTGTTTCCATAATAGGTTCAATGAGTGTATTTGCGATTTATTCCACAGAAAGTGGTAACTTTTCTTTTTACACTAAAAATCATTTGATTAGATTTCTGGTATTTTTTTCTATGTTTTTAGTTCTGTCATTTGTAAGAGTTTCATTTTGGTATAGACAGGCTTATATTTTTTATATTTTAGGAATTTTACTTTTATTACTTGTAATTTTTTTTGGAATTTCTGCTTCTGGATCTAAGCGATGGGTAAATCTTTTCATAATGAACCTTCAGCCCTCAGAACTAATGAAAATTGCAATAATAGTTTGTTTTGCAAGATATTACCATCGTATTCAAAGCTCAGATATTCAAAGTTATAAATTTTTATTACAACCAATTATACTTTTGTTGATACCTTGCTATTTAGTTATAACTCAACCTGATTTAGGAACTGCAATTTTAATAGCAGGAAGTGGGTTGGCTATTATTTGGTTAGCAGGACTTAATTTAAAATATTTTATATATTCAGGATTAATATTATTAGTTTCATTACCTTTTGTAATTTCAATTTTAAAACCATATCAAAAATCAAGAATATTAACTTTTTTTAATCCAGACAGAGATCCTTTGGGTGCTGGTTATCAAATAATTCAATCTAAAATAGCAATTGGTTCAGGAGGATTGTTAGGTAAAGGTTTCTTGCAAGGTACACAGAGTTATCTTGAATTTTTACCAGAAAAACACACTGACTTTATTTTTACTCTTTTCTCTGAAGAATTTGGCTTTGTTGGTTCAATGGTGTTAATTTTATTATACGCTTTATTAATTTACAGAATAATAAGGATTGGTTTTTCTAGTAGGTCATTTTTTGCAAAACTATACTGTTTTGGTTTTGCATCTGCTTTATTCTTATATATTTTTGTAAATATAGCTATGGTAGTTGGATTGTTGCCAATTGTTGGAGCGCCACTCCCTATCATGTCATACGGTGGATCATCTATGTTATCAATAATGCTTGGTTTAAGTATTGTAATGAGCTGCAAAATTTATAGTCGAGATACAATTGGCAGTTAAGATATTGTAAACAGTTATCCGCGATCAAATAACATCTATTATAATTTATCTCACCAACTATATTTTTCTTGAGTCAGAAAAATGTTAAAAATTGGTATAATTGGAGCTGGAATTCAAGGTGTCTGTAATGCCCTTTTTCTTCAAAAAAAAGGGTACCAGGTAATTTTATTTGATAGGGATGAACCTGGAAATGCAGCATCATATGGGAATGCAGGACATTTTTCACCTTATGCATCAGTTCCATTAAATAGACCTGATATAATAAGCGATGTACCATCTATGCTTATGAGCTCAAGAGGACCGCTAGCACTTAAATGGAACTATGTTCCAAAAATGATACCTTGGTTTTCAAAATTTTTATTGAATTGCACTAATGATAAAATGATGCATACCGCAAAAAATATGCATCAAATTTTAGATCAATCATTACTGGCATATGATGAACTATTTGAGGAGATAGATTTAGAAGGTTTGGTTGAAAATAATGGAATTTTATATGTCTGGAACGAAAAAAATTTAAAAAGTAGAGAATTAGAAATAAAAATTAGAGATGAACTTGGTGTTAAACAACAGGTAGTAAGTAAAAAAGAAATACATGATTTAGAACCAAATTTAAAACCATTTTATCACGGTGGTGTTTTTTACGATTACGCAAGACATGCAAGAAACCCAAAAAAAATACTAATTAAGTTATTTCAAAATTTTATAAATAAAGGAGGAAAGTTTTTAAAACTTAATATCCAAGATTTGAATTTTGATGAGGAAAAACCTGTTTTAAGATCAGAAACCCAGAGATTTGTTTTTGATAAATTAGTTATTGCATGTGGTGCGTTTTCAAAAAAACTTACTGATAAACTTCATGAGAATATTCCACTGGATACTGAAAGAGGGTATCATGTTCATTTTAAAGATTTTGATCATTTAATTTCTAGACCAGTGGTTTATTCTAACAGAGGGTTTGGAATGTCACCAATGGATCAAGGGTTAAGAGTAGTTGGTACTGTGGAGTTTGGTGGTCTAGAAAATGCTTTATCAAAATCTAGGATCAAAAACTTAATTTTAAATGCAAAAGATATGCTTGACGGCTTACCTGAGCATAAAGATGAGTGGTTAGGATTTAGACCTACGCTGCCAGATTTTTTACCAATAATTGGACCATCAAAAAATTATAAAAATGTTTTTTACTCATTTGGTCATCATCATTTAGGATGGACTTTAGGTGCAATTTCTGGGAAAATAGTCTCTGGTATGATTGCAAATGAAAATACTAATATGGATTTAAAACCTTACAGTTCAGTTAGATTTGCCTAATAAAGTTTAATAGTGTGGAAATCAAACTTGAAGACAAATATAAACTAAGAAAAGGTACTAGATTTTTAACTGGTGCCCAAGCTCTTGTTCGAGTCCCAATTGTTCAATCAAGAAGAGATAAACAAAAAAAATTAAATACAGCGTGTTATATTTCTGGTTATAGAGGTTCTCCTTTAGGGGGTTATGACCAACAGATTTTAAAAAATAAAAAATATTTGAATGAAAATAATATTTTTTTTCAACCAGGAATAAATGAAGAACTTGCAGCAACTTCTTTATGGGGCACACAGCAAGTTAATCTAAGAAAACAAGATAAATATGATGGGGTTTTTGGCATATGGTATGGTAAAGGGCCAGGTGTAGATAGAGCAGGAGATGCTTTAAAACATGTAAACTTAGCTGGTACTTCAGAATTTGGTGGTGTAATTGCTTTAATGGGTGATGATCATATATGTGAGTCTTCAACGACTTCTCATCAAAGTGAATTTGCAATGATTGATGCGATGATACCTTTTTTTAATCCAAGTGGTGTTCAAGAAATACTAGATTATGGAATAATTGGAATTGAATTATCTAGAAGAAGTGGATGTTGGGTAGGAATAAAATGTGTCCATGACAATGTGAGTTCAGGAGCAACAGTTGATTTGGATGAAAATCGTTTAAATATTGTTGATATTTCAAATGAAAACTATCCATTTGAAGGTTTAAATATAAGACTCAAAGATACTGCACAAGAAAAAGAGTATCGGTTACATCATCATAAAATTAAATATGTCAAAGAATTTTGTAAAAAAAATAATTTAAATAAAATAATTTTTGACTCAGAAACTCCAAAGGTTGGAATAATTAGTACAGGAAAATCATTTTTAGATACAAAATTAGGTTTAGAAAAAATTGGAATTAATGAAGATGTTGCCGATCAAATAGGAATTAAATTTCTTAAAATTGCTATGCCTTGGCCATTAGAGGAAACGATAATTGAAAATTTTGCAGAAAATTTAGAAAAAATCATTGTTGTGGAAGAAAAAAGATCAATCATTGAAACACAAGTCAAAGAAATATTATTCAATAAAAATTTAAATATGAAAGTTGTTGGAAAACATGACGAAAATAACAACGATTTATTTGTTTCATCTGGTGCTTTAGACCCAGGAGAAATTGGATTAAAAATATATGAAATAATTAATTACCTTAATTTATCAGATGATGTACATAATCTTTCAAAAAAATTAAAGTCTTTAAAAGAAAAAACTAACTCAAATATTTCATTAAAAAGAGTCCCACATTTTTGCTCTGGGTGCCCTCATAATACGTCAACAAGAATACCGGAGGGTAGTCGAGCAATTACAGGTATCAGTTGTGCTTATCTTGTTGAACATATGGAAAGAGACAATGAAGGCTTTTCACAAATGGGATCAGAAGGGGCAACTTGGGTTGGTGAGTCTGTATTTAGTAACACAGATCATGTTTTTCAAAATATGGGTGATGGGACTTACATCCATTCAGGAATTCTATCCATAAGGCATGCAGTTGCAGCAAAAACAAAAATGACATTTAAGATTTTGTATAATGATGCTGTTGCGTTGACGGGAGGTCAAGCATTAGATGGATTACCAACAGTTGCTCAAATGTCTAAACAACTTGAAGCAGAAGGAGTTAAAGAAATTGCAATAATCACAGATGAAATTGAAAAATATAGTGATAGAGGTAGTTTTGCGAGAAATTCTAAAGTTTACGATAGAAAAAATATTATAGATGTTCAGATTGAATTGAGCAAAATAAATGACACAACTGTAATAATTTATGATCAAACATGTGCAGCCGAGAAAAGAAGGAGAAGAAAAAAAGGCATCTTGGAAGAGCCTAAAAAAAAAATTTTTATTAATAAAGACTTATGTGAAGGTTGTGGAGATTGTGGAATACAATCTAATTGTGTTTCTATTGTACCTGTTGAAACTGAGTATGGAAGAAAAAGACAAATTGACCAATCTTCTTGTAACAAAGATTACACATGTGTAGATGGGTTTTGTCCAAGTTTTATAAGTCTTGAGGGAGATATAAGACTTAAGAAAAATTATGATGATAATTTAATTAATAAAATAAATTCAAAGATAGACGATCCAATATTACCTCAAATTGATAAATCTTTTGGGATAATGATTGCTGGAATTGGTGGTACAGGAGTTGTTACAATTGGAGCTGTGCTTGCAACTGCTGCCCAAATAGATGGAAAAGGATCAGGGGTTTTAGATATGACTGGATTAGCCCAAAAAGGTGGAGCTGTTAAAAGTTTCTTGAGAATTTTTGAAAGACCAAAAGATGTTGGAGCAATAAGATTATCATATGGTGATACAAACTTACTTCTAGGATTTGATTTACTTGTATCTAATGATTTAGAAATAATAAAAACATTAGATAAAAAAATTTCAAAATTAATAATTAATACAGATGAAGTTATGCCTGGAGATTTTACAAGGGACAAAAATTTTTACTTACCATTTGATGAAATGAGACATAATTTGATTAATATAGCAGGTCAAGAAAATATAAAATTTATATCATCAAATAAAATTACATCCAAGATTTTAGGAAATTCAATATTATCTAATATGTTTAATGTTGGAGTTGCATATCAATCAGGCCTGATACCAATTTCAGCTTCATCGATTGAAAAAGCAATTGAATTAAATGGTGCAAGTGTAAAAGATAATATAGACGCATTCAGATTTGGCAGACATTATGAAAATTTAAAAAATGAGGTTTTAGATATAATTAAAGATGAACCTGAAATATTAGAAGGTTTTGAGTTAAAATATCAGAATAGATTTAAATTTTTAAAAGATTACCAAAATATAAAATATGCTGAAAAATTTGAAGAACTTGTTAATTACGCAAGAAAGATAGATAAAAACATAGGAAATGGAAGTCAATTCTCAACTGCAGTCTTAAAAAATTATTTTAAATTAATGGCATACAAAGATGAGTATGAAGTATCAAGATTAATGACTAATAAAAAATTCGTAGATGATGTAAATAAAAACTTTGAGGGTAATTTTAGTTATAATTTTTATTTAGCCCCTCCAATTTTTAGTAAAAAAAGTAAAGTTGATGGAAAATTACTAAAAATCAAATTTGGAGGATGGTTATTTAATGTATTCAAATTACTTTCAAAATTTAAATTTTTAAGAGGAACAAAGCTTGATCCATTTGGTTATTTAAATGAAAGAAAAAAAGAGAGAGAATTGATAAGAGATTACAAACAAACAATTACTGACATAGGAATAAAAATAAATAAATCAAACTATGAAACAGCTGTTAAAATAGCATCAATACCTGATCAAATCAGAGGTTTTGGACATGTTAAGGAAAAGAATATAAAAGAAGCTATAAACTATAGAACAAATTTACTTAATTCTTTTCATGAAAACACTTAGGCCACTATATTTAGCCTCTTTTTATTTGGTTCTAGCTTGTTTATTTTGGGCAGGTAATTTTATAGTAGGAAAAGCAGCAAGTATTATTGACATTCCTCCAATATCTTTAAATTTTTACAGATGGTTTTTGGCTTGGTTAGTTTTGCTACCATTCACTTATAAAGAGTTGTTAAATAACAGAAAAATTATATTCGATAATATTTTTTTGTTTTCACTTTTAGGAATTTTAGCCGTAACAGTTTTTAATTCAGCTCTTTTTTACTCGCTGAGACATACCCAAGTTATTACTGGATTACTTATG
This sequence comes from uncultured Pelagibacteraceae bacterium, assembly GCA_902636075.1. Classification (GTDB taxonomy): domain Bacteria; phylum Pseudomonadota; class Alphaproteobacteria; order Pelagibacterales; family Pelagibacteraceae; genus Pelagibacter. Next base: position 22,613 of record CACPQM010000001.1, read on the forward strand.
ATTTCAACAGTACCAGTTATGATTATATTATTTTCATTCTTACTTAAAATTGAGAAAACAAATTCATTTCAAATAATAGGAGTATTTCTCTCACTTACAGGTGTTTTGTTTATAATAACAAAAGCAAATTTAAATAATTTATTAAATTTGTCATTTAACAAAGGAGATATTTTCGCATTAATTGCAATGTTCGCATGGTCTCTTTATTCAGCGCTTCTGAAAAAAAAGGAATTCAATCTATCTCCAATTTCTCTATTGCAGGTCGTTATAACCTTTGGAGTTATTTTTCTGATTCCTATGTATTTTATTGATTATAGTTTGGGCAGTGTAATCAAATTACAATACTCTTTTTATTTAGTTTTATTCTATGTTGTTTTTTTCCCTGGTCTAATCTCATTTCTGTTTTGGATAAAAGGTGTAAAACTTATTGGGGCTAATAGATCTGGAGTTTTTCTTCATTTGATGCCAATTCTAGGTGCAATAATGGCTATGATAATTTTCAATGAAAAAATTTTATTTTATCATTTCTTAGGTGCAATTTTTATAATTGCTGGTATTACAATTTCTAACAGAAAAACTCAAAATGCTTAAAGTAGCTATTTTAGACGATTATCAAAACGTTGCTCAAGAATTTATAGATTTGAAAAATCTTTCATCAAAGTTTGATATTGAGATTTTCAGTGAACCTTTTGAAAACGAGGATGATGCCATAGAAAAATTAAAAGAATTTGAAGCTCTGCTTATTATGAGAGAAAGAACCTCAATTACTTCAAATCTTATTAAAAGTTTGAAAAAACTAAAATACATTTCTACAAGCGGAATGAGAAATAAAGCAATAGATTTTGAAGCAACAAAAAAAGCTAAAATTGTCGTTACTGGAACAGAAATTAACTCAAACCCTACCTCTGAATTAACATGGGCGTTAATTTTAGGGCTAGCTAGAAATATTAAGGTGGAAGTTGATAATATGTACCAAGGCTATTGGCAGACAACAGTGGGAGTTGAATTAAAAGGAAAAATTCTGGGCCTTATTGGTTTAGGAAAAGTTGGATCCCAGGTTGCTAAAATTGCAAAAGCTTTTGGCATGCAAGTTATGGCATGGAGCGAAAATCTCAGTTTAGATAAGTGTAAAGAACTTGATGTTTTACCATCTAATAAAGAGGATCTTATTCAAAACTCTGACTTTATATCAATTCATGTCCAAGGTGGAGAAAGATACAAGGATTGTATAAAGCTGGCTGAATTTGATAAAATGAAAAAAACTGCATTTATAATTAATACTTCAAGAGGTCCAATTGTTAACGAAGATGATTTAATTATTGCTCTATCAACTAATGTAATAGCTGGTGCTGGTATAGATGTTTATGATAAAGAACCTCTACCTAGTGGTCACAAATTAAGATTTGTACCCAATGCACTTTTGCTTCCACATGTAGGCTATGTAACAGCTGAAAATTATTCTATTTTTTATTCACAAATGATAGAAAATTTAGAAGCTTGTGTTGCTGGTAAGCCTATTCGAGAAATAAAGTAAAGTGGAATTACCAGTTGTAAATCATCCTGATTATGAGGCAAAAATTGGCGATGATAATAAATTTCCAATTAAAAAATTTGGTGAATTAGCAAATTTTCTTAAAAAAGAAAATGTAGTTAAGAAGTTTTATAAACCTGAGCCATGCTCAATTGATACATTAAAAGAAGTTCACTCAGAGGAGTATATTTTAAAAATTAAAAATAAAACATTAGAGAAAACATTGGTTAAAAAAATAGGGTTCCCTTTAGTTGATAGTGTGGTTAGAAGATCTTTAGTTGCAACAGGTGGGACGGTATTGGCCTCTAAATTAGCAATAAATTATGGAATAGCTTGTAACACAGCTGGTGGAAGTCATCACGCTATTTATGACGAGGGAGCTGGTTTTTGTGTTTTTAATGATGTGGCTGTTGCTGCAAAATATCTCTTGAATAGAGGGTTAGCTAGCAAAATCCTTATAGTTGATTTAGATGTTCACCAAGGTAACGGAAATTCAGAAATATTTAAAAATGAGGATAACGTTTTTACATTTAGTATGCACACAAAAGTGAATTATCCACCGATTAAATCAAAAAGTGATCTGGATATTGAACTTGAACAAAACATGGAAGATCATGAGTATTTAAATATTTTAAAAAAAAATTTAATTTTTCTAAACGATTTTAATTTTGATTTCGTATTTTACATTGCAGGTGTTGACATTCACTTAGATGATAGATTAGGAAAGTTGTGTATTACTGACAAAGGAATTAATAAAAGAGACGAGATGGTTATTGGAAACTTTTTTAAAAGAAAAGTTCCTATTTGTGGAGTTTTAGGTGGTGGTTATAACAAAGACTTTAAAAAACTTATTGAATTACACTCAAGTTTACATAAAAATTGTAAAAAAATTCTTAATGAAAAAAATTAATCCAAATTTGTCAAATACGCAGAACAAAATTTTATTTGAAGAGGCCACAGAACCACCAGGCTCAAGTGAATTAAATCATGAAAAAAGAGAGGGTGCCTATCATTGTGCTAATTGTGGAGTAAAGTTGTTTGACTCAAATACTAAATATGAAAGTGGATCTGGCTGGCCTTCATTCTATGAATCTTTGCCTGATGCATTTGAAACCAAAACCGATTATCACATTGGTTATGCTAGAACCGAATATCATTGCAAGAATTGTGGAGGTCATCATGGTCATATCTTTGACGACGGTCCACAACCCACGGGCAAAAGATACTGCAATAACGGTGTTTGCTTGGTTTTTAAACCGAACAAATAATACAAACTTAAAATTATCTTGTTAAATTTTCTTGTCCAATATAGGTTTTTATATAAATACAAGTTATGAAAAAAATACTTTTGGTCTCATTTCTCGTTTTATTTACAAGTAATTTGAGCGCAGATGTATCCAATAATATTTCACAATATATATATAATTTAATCCCTGGTGAGGGTGATACAGAGGTTAGTATTGATTTAAGAGAAAATAATAAACCCGATTATAGTATTCTTACAGTAAGAGAGATTGAAAAAAATGAAAATGGAAATTTTTTTTCTCAGTTATCTTTATTTAATACAGAAAAAGATAATGATGAAAGAATTGTAGCAAATATTGGCTTAGGTAAAAGATCATTAAGCCAAGACAATACGCTAATGACTGGTTTCAATGTTTTTCTCGATTATGATGATGCTGGAAACTTAAGATCTAGTTTTGGTTTAGAAGCAAGAAGTGCAGTTTTAGAATTTATGTACAATTATTATTTTGGACTAGATGATGCGTCAGATGAAAAAGTTTTAGATGGATACGAATTAGGTTTGGCATCACAAATTCCTTATCTACATTGGGCAGATGTATTTATTAATACTTATGAATGGGAAGGTGTTTCTAGAGACGATGTAAAAGGCACAAAAATTGGATCAGAATTATTATTAAGTCCAACATTAAATCTAGAAATTGCGTATGATGATAAAGACAAAAAGGGATTAGAAGATGAGTGGTATGCAAAAATAATGTTTGTTCATCCTCCAAGAAATAAAAATTCTTTACAAGATGGTTTCATAAGTGCAAATACATGGAGAGATCAAAAAGATATGTCTGGTCAATTGTTAACAAAAGTAAAACGTAATAATAAAATTTTTGTAGAATTTAATGGTAAATCAACAATATCGAGAGCTGATTAATGAAAATGACTTTTAGAATATTAATTTTTGTAAAAATCATAATGTTCTTTTCATTTTCAACTTTGCATGCTGCAAGCACAACTGGCCTTGCAAGTGTATACAAAGTAACAATGAAAAAAGTAGAGTTATGTACAGCCAGCACAAGTGTTTCAAGTTGTGTTGGTGCAGTCGTAATAGGAAATACCGAAAAAGTTGTGGATATTGCATCCGTAAATGCAGGTGTTGCAGCTGCAACATTTGGAGATCCAGCACTTTTACCATTAGGAGTAACTTATACACATATGAGAGTTACTATAGATAGAAAATTTACGATTAAAGCAGATTTAGAAGTTTCAGGTGTTACAGATAATTGCACGACGACTACAGCACTATCTGGCTCTGGTTACCCTGGTGGATCTTTAAGTAGTAATGAAAAATATGATAGAACACCAATTATTGCTGACGGGGGTACTGCTGCAGAAGCAGATTTATATTTAAAAAATGATCAAATGAAAGTTTGTGGAAATGCTGCTTGTACTGGAGTGGGTGATGCAAATACGATCACTTATGCTCAAGGAACTGGATCATCAACATATCAAACTCAGCATGCAGATGGGAGCACCTCTGACGATCATGTAATGGTCTATACTCTTTCATCACCTTATACTGTATCTTTAACACCTCCAATTATAGATATTGGTTTTGGTACTTCAGCAGCAATTAAAGCTACAGAAGTAGGAACAGATTTCTGTATGTTTGACCCACAAGAACCAGTAGTTACAATAACTATTCAATAAAACTTCATAATTTTCATAATTTAATTTAGACTATATTTATGAATAGAAAAGTTGATCATAAAATTATTCTAGCAAAAAAAAAGCTTAGAAAATTATCTAAAAATTATAAGCAAAATTTTAAAAATATTGAGAATTATATTAAAAAAGAGATTTATGAAATAAAGAGGTTAAAGAAGCTATCTAATAATATTATTCCTGAAATAAAGTATAAAGAACTTTTATCACCCAATTTACGAATAATTGATCAAATAAAAAAAAGAGGATGTATTATTATTAGAGATGTATTTGATCAAAAAAAAATAGGTAAACTTAACAATGATCTAGAAAAATATATTGAACATAATGGATATTACAATGATCAAAAAAAGAAAGAGGGTCTAGATAATTACTTTAGTGATTTAAAATCTGGTAAGCCTCAAATTTATGGATTGTATTGGTCAAAAGCTCAAATTAAAATCAGGCACTCCCACAAAATGGCCAAAATTAAAAAATTTTTAAATAATCTATGGGTTTTTAAAAATGAGGAATATAGGGTATTTGATCCAAATCGAGAACTTTCATACGCTGACAGGATCCGTAGAAGAGAGCCAGGCGACAATAGTTTAGGTTTGTCACCACATTGCGATGCAGGGTCAGTTGAAAGATGGATCGATCCTTCATATCAAAAAATTTATAGTGATATATTTTCAGATAGATTTAAAAATTTTAATCCATTCGATGCAAAATATAGAGATAGGACAATAGAGTTTGAGTCTCCAGCAGTTGCTCATGTTTTTAGAACCTTTCAAGGATGGACAGCCTTAACTGAACAGGGCCCTAAAGATGGAACATTACAGTTGATTCCAATCGCAAAAGCAATGGCATATATTTTAACTAGAGCATTAATAGAAGATGTTCCAGAAAATGAATTATGTGGATCAAAAGTAGGAAAGGCTCTATCAGTAAATGAAACTTATCATAGCTTGCTCTTAGAAGGTTTAATTCCAATTCCCAAAATGTATCCAGGAGATACTATTTGGTGGCATCCCGATGTTATCCATGCAGTAGAAGACAAGCATTTAGGAAAAAATTTTTCTAATGTTATTTATGTTGGCGCAACCCCATATTGTAAAAAAAATTTAGATTATATTAACAAGCAATCAAAAAAGTTTTTAGAGGGAAAAAGTCCACCAGATTTTGCACCAGAAGACTTTGAGGTTAATTATAAAGGAAGGGTGACAGAAAAAGATCTAAGCGTTCTTGCAAAAAAACAATTAGGTTTAGTTGATTGGAATTAACTTACTTTAAAGATGCTTCTAGTTGACCAGTTTTTTCAAGTTCTCTAAGTTCTTGATAACCACCGACATGATCATCATTAAAAAAAATTTGAGGTATTGTTCTCCTTCCATTAGCTTTTTTAATCATTTCATCCCTAATTTCTGGTCCAGTAGAGACATCAATAACTTTGTACTCAAGATTATTTCTATTTAGTAATCTCTTTGCTGCATCACAAAAAGCACACATTGGGCCTGAATACATTGTAATATTTTTCATAATTTAGATATAATTATATTTTTGGGATTTACCAGTTAAGAATCTCATTTTTCTTTATTTTTACTCTTATTTGTTTTCTTGAATATTCAAATTTTTTTCTATGCTTAATACTTTGCGAATTTACTCTTTTTCTCCATAATCTAAATGAAGATGGTTTTAAATTTCTTCTCATTATCTTAATTACATCAGATTCAGTTTTGCCTGTTTTTTTTTCTATTTCCTCAAATGTAATTCTGTCAGCCCAAGCTGCCCAAATAACCCAATCTGGACTTCCAGGTTTTGGCTCAGGGTTTTTGACTTTGGTTGTAGGCCTGTGACTTTTTTTCATAGATTTTTCAGCAAAACTTTAAATTAATTTTAATGCAAATTTTAATGCCTATGATATTATCATCTTTAGATAGTCCTATCTAGCCATCTTTAGCTCCCGGTTTTTTAGGACTATCCTAAAATGCTCCCATTAAACTATTTCCTTTTTTTACAAATTATTCTCTTTATGTTTATTACTCCTGGAACACCAAGGATTGTAATCATTTCATATTCAATGAATTATGGAGTTAAAAAATGTGTGTGGACAGCATTGGGTGATGTTACCGCAAACATAATTCAAGCAACACTTGTTATATTTGTTATTGGCTCGTTTATTTCAGATAATCCTAAGTTGCTTAATATATTTAAGTGGGCTGGAATAGTTTATATTCTGTATCTTGCCTATGATATTTATAAATCCCGACCAAAAAGTTTAGACTCAAATGAAAAATCTGAAAAAAGTTTTTTATCTTTTTTCAAAGATGGTTTTTTAGTTGCTGGCACAAGCCCTAAGGCTTGGATGTTTTTTCCATTTATTTTTCCACAATTTATTGATTTTAGTTCTAATTATATAGCTCAATTTATTATTTTAATAACCACATATGTAATTTTAGATTTTTTGTCGCTAGTTGGTTACGCAATTCTAGCAAATAAAATGATTACCTGGGTTAAAGCTAACGCAAAGATTATAAACACAATTTCTGCGTGCGTTTTAATTATAATTGCAGCAATAATTGCATTTATGCAACAATATTAGTCTTTAATGCGATACTACTGTTACTTGCAAAAAAATTAATTTCTTAGTTTAATAAGGTTTAAATTAATTAATTAATAATAAAGAGGAGATAAATGAAAATTAAAAACATTATAATTACATTTGTTTCTGCAATAGCAATTTTATTTTCAACTTCAGTTGTTTCATTCGCAAAGGTTGTTGGTGATAAAATTATCTTAGGTGCTGCAATCTCTTTAACTGGAAAGTATTCATCTAATGGAGTTCATACTCAAAATGGTTATAATATGGCCGTTGACAGAATTAACGACATGGGTGGTATTAAAGTTGGAGGAAAAACTTACAAGTTTGATATTATCTATTACGATGATGAATCAAATCCTAAAAGAGCAGCGCAACTTGCAGAAAGATTAATTTCACAAGATGGTGTTGAGTTTATGCTTGGACCTTACAGTTCAGGTTTAACAAAAGCAATTGCACCTGTTACAGAGAAATACGGTGTTCCAATGGTTGAGGCTAATGGTGCATCAAGATCTTTGTTTACAAAAGGTTATAAATATTTATTCGCAGTTCTTGCGCCAGCGAACCTATATTTAGATGTTGCGATTGAAACAGCTGTGGAGTTAAACGGTGGAAAAGGTGTAAGAATAGCACAAGCTTTTGAGCAAGATGCATTCTCACAAGACGTTAGATTAGGTATTTTAGATGCTGCAGAGAGAACTGGATCTAAAATTATAATCGATGATAAACTTCCAAAAGAGCTAAATGACATGGCTGCAACTTTAGCAAAAGTTAAAGCTGTTAAACCAGATGTTTTAGTTGTATCCGGACATACAAAAGGTGCATTAACAGCTATTAGACAAATTGCTGAAATGAAAGTTGACGTTCCAATGTTAGCTATGACACACTGTGACGCTGCTAAATTATCTAAGCAACATGGTAAGAACTCACAGTACGCTTTGTGTGCATCTCAATGGCATAAAACATTAACTTACAAAGATGATTTTTTCAAAGACGGTATGACATATGCTGCAGACTTTGAGAAATTATTTGGTTATGACCCACCATATCAATCAGCAGAGTCTTCAGCTGCTTTATTAGTTTTCAAAGATGCATTTGAAAGAGCAAATTCTTTTGATCAAAAGAAAGTCAGAGATGCACTTGCAGATACTAATATGCAAACATTCTATGGAAATATCAAATTTGCAGAAGGTGGTCAGAACGTTGACAAACCAATGGTATTATTCCAAGTTATGTGTGACGATGCAGGAAAATGTGAAAATAAAGTTGTAGCTCCATTAAAATGGGCTTCAGCAGAATTAATTCACCCAATTCCTAAGTGGTCTGAAAGATAATAAAAAATAATATGAGCCCCCTAGAAATAGGGGGCTTTTTTTTATAAGTATTAGTTAATTATGGATTTTTTAATTTTCCAAGTTCCGATGTTAACTTTACAAGCTGTGTTAGATGGTTTGTTACTTGGAATTTTGTTTGCATTAATTGCTTATGGAATGGCTCTCCAATGGGGAGTTATGAATATAATTAACATTGCACAAGGTGATTTAGTTATATTAGGAGGATACATTGCATACTTTATGTATCTGTATGGAATTCATCCCGCATGGGGAGTAATAGTTTCACCAATAATAATGTATTTTGTTGGAGTAGTAATTTATAAATTAGTGATAAATAAAGTAGTTGATAGAGATTTATTCATTTCGATTTTAGCAACTTTTGGAATAAGCATTTTATTTATGCAATTAATGAATTTTGCATTTGGTGCAGATGTAGTTCTTGCAAACTCTGGATATGGAACAACGATGTTGTTTGATAATTCAGTTACATTGCCAAATTCAAAGATTTTTTCAGCATTTATAAGTATTGTTTTTGCTATAGGACTTGTGATTTATATGAAAAAATCAAAGCTTGGAAGGGCTATTAGAGCTACAGCTCAAAATGCTAGAGCCGCAAAAATATTAGGCGTAGATACTGAAAAAGTTTATGCAGCAACTTTTGGAATAAATGCTGCTCTTTGTGGAGTAGCTGGAGCTCTTATTTCTATAACATTTACGATACACCCTTATATGGGCTTACCTTACACAATTAGATCTTTTATGATTGTAATTGTTGCTGGACTTGGAAATTTACCTGGTGTTGCAATGTCAGGTATGGGACTGGGTGTATTTGAAGAGTTTGCAGATTATATTCTAGGAACAGAATTTAGAATTGGATCAGTATTTTTACTTTTAGTTTTAATACTTGTTTATAGAAGATTTAAACTTTCAAGAAAAAGAGAATATCTAAAATAATGAACAAAAATATTATTTTATATAGTGCTATTTTAATATTTGGTATTGCCGCACCATTTATTTTTCCAGCATTTAAAGTTCAATTATCAATTCTTTGTATATTAATAATTCTATCTATCACTTGGAATGTCCAAGGTGGGGAAATGGGTTATAACACATTTGGAAATATTCTTTTCTATGGTTTAGGAATGTATTTATGTGCATCGGTTCAAGTTGGGATGTTCTTTCCATTAGCTGAGTGGACTGAGGGCGGTGGAGAAAAGACATTTGTCCATACTCCTGCACAGTTTTTCCAAGGTTTTGGAGTTGGACTAGCTTTTGCTGCAGTAGTTCCAGCAATAATCGCAGGACTTATAGGATATTCTATTTTAGGTTTAAGAGGACATTATTTTGCAATTTGCACATTGGGTTTAGGGGTTGCAGCTGGAGAAATTTCTGGTGGAATAGAAATAATTGGAGCAGGGCAAGGTTTTACAACACCACCATTTCCAAATGTCGATAGGTTGGAAGCAAGAGGTGAGTTTTTCTACTTTTGTAGTTTTATAGTTTTGGTATTCACGTTTCTTGCAGTTAAAGCAATTTACTCAACAAGATTTAAACTGGTTCTTAATGCGATTAGAGATAATGAGGATAAAGCTGAAGCAATGGGTATACAAACAATGAAATATAAAATTATTGGTTGGATGATTTCTGCGTTTTTTTGTGGATTGGCTGGAGGTATTATGGGTGGATTAGTTGGATATATAGACTCAACTGATGTTGCATTTGATGGAAGAGAAATGGGAGTATTCATGGTGTTGATGGCTATACTAGGAGGAAAAGGAACTTTGTGGGGTCCGGTCATTGGTGCAACTTTATTTCATATATTTAAAGAAGGCTTTTGGACTTTCTTCTTAGGTTGGCAGTATGTTGCTCTTGGGGTTTTGATTGTTGTAATTGTTATTTATTTTCCAGAGGGGATTATGGGTTGGTTGAGAGAAAAGTATCCAGAAAGATTTGGTGAAGTTGTAGATGAAGCAGATCGGAAAGCACAGGTTACACTTAAATGAGTATTTTAGAAGTAAGCAATGTCAGTAAGTCATTTGGTGGGGTTAAAGCCAATGTTGATATATCTATGTCAGTTGAAAAAGGAAAAATTGTAGGTTTAATTGGGCCAAATGGATCTGGAAAAACAACATTGTTTAATTCTATAGTTGGAACGTATCCTATTGACCAAGGATCAATTAAATTTAATGGTAAAGAAGTATCTGAATTACCAGTTCCAGTAATAGCTAAACTTGGTTTGCTTAGAACTTTCCAGCAAACAAGAATTTATGGAAAATTGAATTGCGTAGATAATATGCTTATAAGTCACAAAGCAAGCGATGAAAGTTTAGTTTCTATATTTTCCCAGATACCACAAAACCTTACAGAAAAAGCTGAAAATTTATTAAATTTTGTTGGATTATACCAAAAAAGAAAATTAAGAGCTGGAGATTTATCATTTGGTCAGCAGAAATTATTAGAATTAGCAATGGCATTAATGAATGAGCCTGAGATGTTATTACTGGACGAACCAACTGCAGGTATCAACCCTACATTAATAAATGGAATTATTGATAGATTGATAAAAGTAAATCAAGATTTTGGAATTACTCTACTTGTTATTGAACATAATATGAGAGTAATAATGCAATTAGCTGAAAGTATCTTTTGTCTTGCGCATGGAAAAATGCTTGCAAATGGAACACCTGATGAAATTAAAAATGATAAGCGTGTGATTGATGCTTATTTAGGAGCTCAATAATGGCAAATCAATACGAAGTTCTTGGTAAAGCTCCTGGAGCAGAAGATTTAAAAAAACTATCGTCTGAAAATGTTCACTTAACTATCAAGGGTTTATCAGCCGGTTATGGTAAGATGGAAATACTACATAATTTTGATTTATTTGTAAGTAAAGCTCAATCTCTTTGTTTGATTGGACCAAATGGTGCAGGAAAATCAACTATACTGCATTCAATATATGGTTTTACAAATATCTTTTCAGGAAAAATAGAAATTGGTGGAAAAGAAATAACTAATCTTAGTCCTGCAGAAAAACTTAAATCTGAGGGGATAGCATATATTCTTCAAGATAATTCGGTTTTTCCAGATATGACTGTAGAGGAAAACCTTTTAATGGGTGGATATATTAAAGATAAAACAGAGGAATCTTTTGATGAAGCAGAAAGAGTTCTTCAAAAATATGAGAGACTAAGAAACAGAAGAAATCAACCCGCAAAAGTTTTATCGGGCGGAGAAAGACGACTTTTAGAGATTTCTCGAGCGCTAGTGATGAAACCTTCTATTTTACTTGTTGATGAACCATCAATTGGACTTGAGCCTAGGTATATTCAAATGGTTTTTGAGATTTTAGATGATCTTCAAAAAAATGAAAAAAAAACAATTATATTGGTTGAGCAGAATGCCAAAAAAGGTTTAGAGTTTGCTGATATTGGTTACGTTTTAGTTTCAGGAGAAACAGCTATTGCAGGTAAAGGAGATGATCTTTTAAATAATCCAGATGTCGGCCGTCTATTCTTAGGCGGTTAATGATAAACTTAAAATATTTTATCAAAGGTATAATCTGCTCGAAAAAATTTGATAGTCCAGCAATTGCATTAGGAGCAAGCTTCATTGCTATAGGTGCCTTATTAAAAAATTTAGGGTTTAACATAAAAGAAAGTATTTTCTCAACACTTTTAACTTACGCACTCCCAGGATCATTAGTGATGGCAGAGTCAATGCTCATCGGCGCTTCACTTGTAAATATTTTTTTAGCAGTATGGTTGGTAAATTCTAGACTATTTCCAATGACAGTTTCAATTATGCCATTACTTAAACATAATAGTCAACCAAGATGGAAATATTATATATCTTGTCACTTTGTAGCTGTTTCGTCGTGGTTGATTTTAAAAAGTAATTATGAGGAAATTGATAGGAAATATAGAATAGATTTTTGGTTTGGTATAGGAACAGCCACTTGGCTAATTGCCATTTTTTCAACAGTATTAGGATTTTATGCTGCCGACTTTTTAAGCAAAGATATGATAATTGGACTTGCTATAGTCAATCCAATTTATTTTATGTGTGCGATGATAGGAGTTATGAAAACTATACAACTTTCCTCTGCAATTATCCTGGGTGCATTTTTAGGTCCAATTTTTTATTTTTTTTCACCAGAATGGAGTGTTTTACTTGGTGGATTGGTAGCTGGTTCAATTGCTTACTTTATAGGAGAGGTTTATGACAGCTAATATTGTTTTAGCAATTTTAGTAACTTCTCTTGCAACTTATATTTCAAGATTTCTTGGTGCTCTAACTTCAGAAAAGATAGGAGAGACATCTAAAATTTATAAATGGTTTAATTGTGTAGCATATTCTACTCTTGCAGCTTTAATCTCAAGAATGTTAATTTTCCCATCTGGAGATCTTTCAGATGTAGATTATATTTTAAGGATAATTGTCATTTTTTTATCAATATTAATTTTTTATGTCACTAAAAGAAATTTAGTTTATCCAACAATATTATCTGCTATAATTTTAGCCACTTTAAATAGTTTTGCGATATGAAAAAACTTTTTTTAATTATATTTTTTCTAATACTTTCTAGTAATGCAAATGCTGGATGTGATGATCCAATAGCTGATGGAGTAGACTATTCTAAATGTAAATTTTCAGATGGTCAGGATTTACAAGGAACCTTTCTTCCTAACTCTAATCTCTCATTTGCTAGTTTCATTCAAGTAAATTTTGATAAAAGTATAATGATGAATTCAGATTTAACATTTGGAACTTTTTCAGAGTCATCTTTCATAAGAGCTAATTTATATGAGTCAAATTTAGGTGGTGGAAATTTTGAGCAATCAAATTTTACAAGTGCTAACTTAACTAGAGTAGATTTTACAGGTTCTACCCTCATAGATGTAAATTTTCAGAATTCCAATTTAATGGAGGCAAACTTTACATCATCTAATATTTTAAATGCAAATTTCGATGGTGCGAATTTAATTGGAGCTACTTGGACAATGGGAGAAATTTGTGGACCAGAGTCTATAGGTATTTGTAATAAATAAATTCGTGAAGAACCTTCTTAAATTAGATGGATTTGAAATTTCTTTTCATGAAAAATCTAAGAGGATAATAAATATAAAAATTGAGGATCAAATTATTGATCGATTAGTATTTCCATTTAAAAAATTTAATATTACAGCATTAGAGTATAAACCATTTACAAGGTTCACTATTGCAAAAAGTTTAGATGAAACTGCATCTAATAAATTAAGTAATTTTTTAAATGAAATTATTAAAGATAGAGATACTGGTTGTTTTATAATTGGTCCAAAAAAAAAGTCTTCTAAAATAGATCAAACATTTTTAGTTAAACTATCAACAGCAATAACTCACTTAATTGGAAATCCAAATCACGACTCAATGGCTGGAAAATACTATGCAAGGTTTCATGTTAAACATGAAGATAATAGCGACTCATATCTTCGTAAGGCATATATAAACATGGATTTACATACTGATGGAACATATGTACGAGAAATAACTGATTGGATATTAATGTCAAAGCTTGAGGAGGAGAATGTGATTGGTGGAGAGACTGCTTTACTACATCTTGATGATTGGGAACATTTATCTGATCTTTCAGATGATAAAATTGGACAGCAAAATTTTATTTGGGGATCTCCAAAAAGTAAAAATATTGATTATAAAGTTGAACACCCTGTGTTTTCTAAAGATAGTGATGGAAAACCCATTATCTCTTACATCGACCAATTTCCTGAACCAAAAAATATGGATCAAGGATTGTTTTTACAAAGATTATCTGATGCTCTCGAGGGCAGTAAAAATAAGATAATAACATCTTTACCAGTTGGAAGTGCTGTTGTAGCTAATAATTATTTTTGGCTTCATGGTCGGAAACCTTTTAAAGAAAATAAAAATTTATCAAGAGAATTAATAAGAATAAGAGGTTCCTTTTTTAACAATTAAGTGTAGAAAATACACTTATGAAACTTGGATTTATAGGAACCGGTAAAATTACATCAGCAGTGGTGACGGGTATATCCAAGTCAAAAATTAAATATACCAAAATTATATTATCTGAAAGAAATAAAAAAATTTCAAAACAACTTAAGAAAAGTTTTAAAAAAATTTATATCGCAAAAAACAATCAAGATATTGTCAATGATTGTAACTGGATTTTTCTAGCTGTAACACCTACTGTGGCTAATCAAATTATACATAAGCTAAAATTTAAAAAAAGTCAGGTAATTGTAAGTTTCATATCAACAATGAATCTTCAAAACATTAAAAAGGCAGTAAAAGTAAAAGCAAATATTTCGAGAGTAATTCCTTTACCGCCTATTTCTCTTAAAAAAGGGCCAATTCCTATTTTTCCACCAAATAGGAAAGTTAAAAACTTTTTTAAACATCTTGGTACAGTTGTTGAAATTAAAAATGAAAAATTATCTAAAAATTTTTGGTCTACATCTGGAATGATGGCACCTTTTTATGAATTATTAAGAACAATGTCTGAATGGTTAAATAAAAAGGGAATTAAAAAAGACCATGCTCAGAGATATATAACATCTCTTTTTTTAGCACTTTCTGAAGATGCTGTAGTCAATTCGAAAAGAGATTTAAAAATGCTTGTTAAGGACTCTCAAACGCCAAAAGGATTGAATGAACAAGGTGTAAATGAATTAAAAAAAGCTGGATTCTATAAAGCTACTAATAAAACCTTAAATAGTATTCTCAAAAGATTAAATAAAGTATAATTTTACATGCAGCAAGAATCAAACATTCTGCAAATTGATAACTTATCAAAATATTTTGGTGGTTTAGCAGCTGTATCAAATTGCTCATTAAAAATAAAAAAGGGTTCAATTACAGGCATAATTGGTCCAAATGGATCTGGCAAAACTACTTTATTTAATCTTATAGCCGGCAATCTTAAATCGTCTGATGGAAAAGTATCATTTAATAAAGAAGATATAACAAATGTTCCATCTCATGAACTTTTCTCAAAAGGTTTACTAAGAACTTTTCAAATAGCTCACGAATTTTCAAATATGACAGTTCTTGAAAATTTAATGATGGTACCAGGTAACCAAACAGGAGAAATTTTAATAAATGCTCTTTTAAAACCAAATTTAATTAAAAAAGAAGAAGATATAATTAGAGCAAAAGCATATGAAGTAACTGAATTTTTAAATCTTAAACATCTAGCCAATGAACGCGCTGGTAACTTATCTGGCGGTCAAAAAAAGTTGTTAGAACTTGGAAGAACAATGATGGTTGATGCAAAACTAGTTTTATTGGATGAGGTTGGAGCAGGGGTTAACAGAACATTATTAAAAGACCTAGGAACAGCAATCTTAAGACTTAACAAAGAAAAAAACTATACTTTTTGTATGATTGAACATGATATGGATTTTATAAGCAGAATGTGTGATCCAGTCATTGTAATGTCTGAAGGTTCTGTTCTTTTTGAAGGAACCTCAGATGAAGTTAAGAAAAACGAAAAAGTTATAGATAGTTACTTAGGAAGAAAGAAGTAAATGGCTTTTTTTGAGGGAAATAAAATGACAGGAGGATACGGCGATGGTCCTGACATTATTAGCTCATGCACTATCAATGTTAATAGAGGAGAGATAGTTGCAATACTTGGACCAAATGGAGCTGGAAAATCTACAGCAATGAAGGCAATGCTTGGGTTGCTTAAACTTAAATCAGGTAATATTTCAATTGATGGAGAAGATATTTCTAAACTATCTCCTCAAGAAAGAGTAAAAAAGGGAATATCATTTGTACCACAAACTAGAAATGTTTTTGCAGAACTTTCTGTGAAAGAAAATTTAGAAGTTGGTGCTTTTTTAAGAACAGATAATGTAAATAATGTTATCGAAGAAATATATGATCTATTTCCAATTTTAAGAGAAAAAAAAGATCAAGTTGTAGGACAATTATCAGGAGGTCAAAGACAACAAGTAGCTTTGGGACGGGCTCTTATGATTAAACCATCAGTTCTTATGTTAGATGAGCCTACAGCAGGTGTTTCCCCAATAGTTATGGACGAATTATTTGAACACATTATTAGAGTTAAAAATACAAAAGTAGCAATCATCATGGTCGAGCAAAATGCAAAACAGGCTTTAAGCATTTCTGATCGAGGATATGTGCTTGTAACTGGTGAAAATAAATTTGAGGGGTCTGGTAAGGAATTATTAAATGATCCAGAAGTTAGGAGATCTTTCTTAGGAGCTTAGTATGGATTTAATTAATGCAGTAATAGTTTTATTGAATTATACAATTATTCCAGCCTTAACTTATGGTTCTCAGTTAGCTCTTGGAGCAATTTTTGTAACATTAGTATACGGTATTTTAAGATTTGCTAACTTTGCAACTGGAGACATGATGTCATTTGGCACAATGTTTGCTGTTCTTTTGACTTATTACTTTCAATCAATCGGAATTAACTTTGGTTTTCTGCCCACTGCTTTGCTAACTATCCCCTTTGCTATTTTTATGATGGTTTTATACATGCTTTTAATTGATCAAACAGTTTTTAAATATTACAGAATTAAAAAAAGTCCTCCAGTACAGCTTGCTATGGTTAGTGTTGGGGTAATGTTTGTAACCCAAGCAGTCATAAGGATTATAATTGGACCAACTGATCGACGGTTTTTAGATGGTGAAAAATTCATTTTAAAAGCAACTGAATTTAAAGAAATGACAGGTCTTGCAGAAGGTTTGACAATTAAATCAACACAAATGATAACAATTGTAGTTACTATTATTGTTGTTGCTATAATGTTTTGGTTTTTAAATAAAACTAAGACTGGGACAAGTATGAGAGCTTACTCAGATAATGAAGATTTAGCACTTCTCTCAGGAATAGATCCAAAAAAAGTAGTTCTAATTACTTGGATCATTGCTGGAATATTAGCAACAATTGGTGGAATTCTTTATGGTTTAGACAAAAGTTATAGACCGTTTGTGTATTTTAATAATATGTTACCGATTTTTGCTGCTGCGATAGTTGGTGGAATTGGAAATCCATACGGAGCGTTCTTTGGAGGTTATGTTATAGCATTTGCTGAAATATTTTTGACTTATGCATATAAAAGATTTTTAGTTTATATTTTGCCAGAGTCTCTAGAACCAAATTCATTGATGCAATTATTATCAACCGATTACAAATTTGCTATTTCATTTTCTATACTGGTAATTGTTTTAATATTTAGGCCGTCAGGTATATTTGAAGGAAAACGTATATGAGGAATTATTTAAATATAATTGTTGCATATTCTATAATGATGCTTTTAATAATTTTAGTTGGAGTCTTTCAATCCTGGTCTATTGCCCTAACAATTTTTAATTATTGTATGATTTCTGCAGTAATGACCTTGGGAGCAAATATTCAATGGGGTTATGCTGGTTTAATAAATTTTGGAATCATGGGTTATACAGCATTAGGAGGTTTAGCAGTAGTATTAGTATCTGTAGCACCTGTTCCAGAAGCTTGGAGCGTGGGCGGAGTAAATATGATGACTTGCCTAGGAATAATTATAATAATGATTTTTTCTACAAGGTATATTTTAAAAAATATTCAAAAATCTAATAAAAGAAATTATTTAATTGCTGGAATAATTATAGTTGGACTAATTTTAATTAAAATAATCGCAGGGCCTGCAATTGAACAAATAGAAGCTGTTGATCCTGCAAAAACCGGTTTTCTTGGAGGACTTGGTTTGCCAGTTTTATTCTCATGGATAGTTGGAGGACTTTTTGCAGCTGGATTAGCATTTGTTGTAGGAAAAGTTGCCTTAGGATTAAGGGCAGATTATTTAGCTATTGCTACATTATTAATAGCTGAAATTGTTGTTTCCATTATCAAACATGAAGATTGGTTAGCAAGAGGTGTAAAAAATGTTATTGGATTAAAAAGACCAGCTCCTTACGAAATTGACTTGCAAACTTCTCCTTGGTTTATAAATTTAGTTGAAAAATTTCACTCAGCAAAATTAGATATAGCAAATTCATTATCGGAAAGACAAGATATTTTAAATCAGTTAGTGATTGATGCTTCATCTGTTTATGTAAAGCTTTGTTTTGCAGGAATGTTTTTAGTTGTAGTTATAATTTTATTAATAATTACACAAAAAGCTCTTTACTCACCTTGGGGTAGAATGATGAGAGCAATAAGAGATAATGAAGAAGCTGCAAGTGCAATGGGTAAGAATGTAGTAAAACAACATTTATTTATATTTATTCTTGGATCTGCAATAGTTGGTATTGCTGGAGCCATGATGGTAACTAATGATGGACTGTTTACCCCAGGAAGCTACAGACCAATGAGATATACTTTTGTAATTTGGGTCATGGTTATAGTTGGAGGAACAGGTAACAACTTTGGAGCAATTCTAGGAGGATTTGTTGTGTGGTTTTTATGGGTAGAAGCAGCACCAATTGCTCTATTCTTTATAAGTTTATTTACAGCTCATTTACCTGAAACGAATGATATCAAAATTCATTTAATAAATAGTGCTCCATATTTTAGATTTTTGCTCGTTGGTATTGGTCTTCTTTTGATAATGCGATTTAGACCTCAAGGTATAATTCCAGAAAAAATTGTAAAACAATAATTTATAATGAGTTTTTTTATTTTAGGGTTCTTTACAGGACTCAGTTTAATATTAGCTATTGGTGCTCAAAATATATTTGTAATTGAGCAAGGTTTAAAAAAACAATACGTTATTATTGTGTGTGCAATTTGCGCATTTTCAGATTTCCTTCTTATTTTTTTAGGAATATTCTTATTTTACTATTTTGAAAGTTTTTTTTCACCTTCTGTTGAGTTAATTTTAAATGTTCTTTTGCTTTTATTTTTAATATATTTTGTATGGAAAAAAATAAAAAGCATAAATACTAATTTTGAAATAAATCAAAAAAATGAAACAGCAAGTCTAGGTTCTGTAATAATTAAAACTATTGGTTTTACTTATTTAAATCCCCATGTCTATTCTGACACTGTATTTTTTTTGGGAAACTTTTCGAAAAGTTTTTTAATTAATCAAAAATTATCTTTTGGATTTGGAGCAACTTTTTCCTCAATAATATTTTTTTTTACGTTAGGATACTTGTCTAAGTTTTTATCTAATTACTTAAAAAGTAATAAAGTTTGGAGAATTATTAATATCTCAATAATTTTATTTATGTCGGCTCTTAGTATTTACGTGTTGATCAATATTTTAGGATAAAAAAACTCCAGCGATTTTCACCGCTGGAGTTAAATTATTAAGTATTATCTTTGTTTTTTGTCTTTGAACTTACCGCCTTTAATTTCTTTTTCAATAAAGGCACCTGATGCTTCTCCAACATCAGTTAATTCAACACTAGATGCTCCTTCGTAGTTAACTGCTTTACCGCTAGCAAGTAAATCCAATGCTTTTTTCAATTCTCCTGGATAAATTTTTTCTCCTGGAGCATTTGCAACAGACATTACATTTGCTTGAATAGTAGCTCTATCAGCTTTTCCACCAGCTTGCATTGCAAGTACAATCAAAGCTGCAGCGTCATAAGATTCTGATGTATATGGCCCAGATGAGTCAATTCCTGCTCCTCCGGCTACACCTTTAAATATTGTAGCACCTTTACCCATTGATCCTGGCAAAGATCCAAATGATTTATTTAGATCATTTCCAAATCGGTCAGTTAAAGAGTCTCCAATCATTCCATCAGATAAAACAAATACATCAAACGCGCCAGAGTCCAATGAACCATCAATGATACTTCCACCAGCTTGGTCTAAGTAACCTAACACAGCTAGAGCATCGCCACCTGCTGCAGCCAATGTTGCAACTTCAGCACCATAGTCTCCTTTACCTTCTTCATGAGCTGTAACAACTGTTACGTTTATTCCATGAGCTTTAACAGCTGCAACATATACGTCTGCTAAACCTTTACCGTAATCGTTATTAGTATGTGTTACGGCAATACTTTTTACTTTTCGGTCTTTAGTAATATCTGCTAATACTTGACCACCTCTTGCATCAGATGGAGCAGTTCTAAAGAAGTATCCATTATCATTAAGATCAGTTAATCCTGGAGAAGTAGCTGATGGTGAAATCATAACAACACCATTTGGAACAGCAACATTAGTTGCAATAGCTCCAGTAACACCAGAACAATCAGCACCCATTATTGCTACTACACCACCAGATATTAAACCTTCGGCAGCAGCTGTCGCAGCAGCTGAGTCAACACAAGTTGAGTCTGCTCTTTCAACAGAAATTTTCTTTCCTCCAAGTAATGAACCAGAGTCTGAAGCTTCTTTAAATGCAAGCTCTGCAGATGCAGCCATAGCTGGAGTTAGGGACTCAATAGGACCTGTAAATCCTAAAATAATTCCCATTTTAATGCCATGTCCATCTGAATATGCTTTAGATGCAAAGCAAGATACAAATACGAACATCGCTAATACTAGTTTTTTCATATATTCCCTCTAATTGTTAACAATTTATATAATTAAAATTAAATCCTATTGATTTAAATTTTCAATGAGAAAATTATCTCATTTTTTGAGCAAAAAACACTGAAGTAATGACAATTATTCCTCCAATTACTGTTATCAGAGATGGAATTTCTCCAAAAATAAAAAAAGTAAGGATTAAACCAAATACAGGGAATAATGCGTAGAATGGCAATACCATATCAAGAGGATAAAATTTATAAAGATAGAACATCATTAAATGTCCAAGCAAAGAAATAATTGCCCCTGCATATAAAACTGTGAACCAACTTCCTAAACTAATATTTTTTATTGTTTGAAATGTATTTCCCTCAAATATTGCAGATAATATCATTAAAATTATAAATCCTGTGAAGCTCATTATAGTATTTGTAAATTTAACATCTAATTCTTTTAAATATCTCGAAAATACTTGGGATAGCCCATAGAAAAAAGCCATACCACAAATAAGAAGTGACCCTATTATTTCCTCTATTACTTTTGGATCGAAAGCGAGTATGACAACACCAAAAAAAGATATCATAATTAATATCCATTTTTTATAACTTATTTTTTCATTTAAATATATTGAGCTTAATATTATCCCAAAGGGAATTGAAAGTTGAGAACCTATTGTAATTGGTGCAAGTATACTTGATGCATTTATAGATAAATATAAAAACATATTCACTGCAACACCAAAACATAACGAAAACCCAATCAAAGGAATAATAAATTTTTTATCTATAATTTGAATTTTAAAAAATGGAATTAAACAAATAAAAACAATAGCCATTCTTAATGAACCAAAAAGAATTGGTGGAATAGTGTCGTTCAATCCAAGCTTGCCAGTCGGATATGCACTTCCTAATAAAAATACAACAAATAAAATAAGTAAAGTATGTTTTGCAGACAAAAATTATCTTATAGAGAAAGGATCTAAAGTTGGTTCATCAGATGTGTAATACCAAGTTGTCTTAACTCTAGTATAATCTTTAATTGAGTCCATTCCCGCTTCCTTTCCATATCCACTATCTTTAATACCACCAAAAGGTGCTGATGGAGAAATCAATCGATAAGTATTTACAAATGTTATACCTGCTCTTATTGCATTAGAAACTCTTAGACCTCTCGAGAAGTCACTTGTATAGACCCCAGAAGATAATCCATATTGATTATCGTTCATTTTCTCTATTACCTCTTTTTCTGTATCAAATTTCATAACTGATAAAACTGGTCCAAAAAGCTCGTTTTCTGCTGTTGGAAGATTATGATTATCACATTCAATTATTGTAGGAGGAAAGTAGTACCCTTCGTTTGAAAATGGATGCCTTTCACCACCACATTTTATTTTGCCACCTTGTTCTGTGGTTTTTTTTATGTTTTTCTCAATAATTTCTAATTGTTTATAATTACTCAAAGGTCCCATTTCAGTATCTGGATCCATAGGAGCACCAATTTTTATTTTTTCAGCTCTTTTTGTGAGTTTATCAAGGAACTCATCGTAAATTCCTTTTTGAAGATATAGCCTTGAACCAGCAATACAACTCTGTCCGCTAGCTCCAAATATTCCTGCTGTAATTCCATTAATAGCATTTTCTTGATGAGCATCATCAAATACTGCAACAGGACTTTTTCCTCCAAGTTCTAAGCTTACTTCTGATAAATTTTCAGCTGAATTTCTAATTATATGTCTTGCAGTTTCGGGCCCTCCTGTAAAAGCAACTTTTTCAACTAAATTATGTGTAGTTAAGGCCTTTCCACATGGGTCTCCAAATCCTGTAATAACATTAACTACACCTTTAGGAATACCAGTTTCTTCAATAAGTTTTGCAAATTCAAACATTACTGCTGGAGCAAGTTCTGAGGATTTAATAACCACCGTGTTTCCCATTGCTAAAGCAGGTGCAAGTTTTGTAGCTGTTAAAAACATTTGAGAATTCCATGGAACAATTGCAGCAATAACACCAATAGGTATTCTTGAAGTTATGGCTTGAATATTTGGTTTATCTATTGGCAGAACTGTGCCTTCGACCTTGTCTGCCATACCTGCATAATAATCATAATACTCAGCAATATAATTTGCCTGTTTATTTGTTTCTCTATAAAGTTTTCCAGTATCTATAGTTTCAACTTTTCCAAGTAATTCTGCGTTATCTCTAAGCTTATTTCCAATAGCTCTTAGAAACTTTGCTCTTTCACGCGGTAATATTTTAGGCCAATCTCCTTCAAAGGCTTTTTGAGCTGCTTGAACTGCTTTATCTACATCAGAAGCACTTGCCTCAGGAACAATAGCCCATGGTTTATTATCCTCTGGATTTAAAGTTTCAAAAGTTTTTTTAGTATCAGAGTCAACCCATTGTCCCCCTATAAACATTTTATATTTTTTTAATTCAGGCATTTTGTATATGATCTTTAATTGCTTTATTTACATCATAAGAGCATTCAATACTACATAGATGTTTGCCTACAGGTATTATTTTTACTTCAGAATTTTTAATTTTTTTACACAGATTATCAGACATTTCTGGAGTTGAGCCTACATCACCTTCTCCTGTCATCACAAGTGTTTTGACATTAATATTTTCAAATTTTTCGTTATCTTTGTGATTTACAAACAACGAGTAAACTTTAATAAAGTTGTCCATATTATTATTTCTAAGAATTGAGAAAATTTTATCTGAAATTATAGGATTTTTCTCAATAAAATCATTATTAAACCATCTATTGAGTGAGTCTTTTGTCAGTTTTTTATCTTTTTTTGTCTGTTCAAACCTTTCATTTACTATCTTCTGTTCGTTATCAGATCTATTAAATATTGAGCACAACAATGTTAGTGATTTCAATCTATCACTAAATCTCGTTGCAAAGTTTCTTGCAATCAAAGAGCCTATTGAAAATCCAATGAGGTGAATTTTACTAAATTTTAATTCGTCAATAAGATCAATAATTTGATCTGAAAAATCATCAAAACTTATTTTTTCTTTATTTAATGGTGTTTTACCGTGACCAAGGATATCATAAATTAAAACTGTATTATCAAATTCATTAATTTGTGGATCCCATATATTATGATCAAGACCCACACCATGAATAAATACTATTGGAATTCCTTCTTTTTGATTTAGTTTATAGAATGTACCTTTAGAGTCTGTTGCATTGATCATTATTATTTTGGTTCAATGCCCATCTCCTTCATATCTTGGTACCTATCACCTGTTCTTGCATGAGCTCTACCTGTCGAAGCGCCACCAATTGCAATAACAATTTCATCATCAAATGGAGCATCATGGATTGTAAACTCATGAGTAAGATAAAATGGTCTTAAACCAGAGTCGGTTTTATGCATCATTGGGATAGATATCTTTGATCCAGCTGGACCTCTTGTATTTGTAAAACTTAAATAAGAAGTTCCTCCAACAGCGTCTCTGAACTTGTTACCAAATCTTAATGTATGAATAAATGCTGATGCATGTTCTATTTCTCCATTCAGTCCAACCACACCTGCTTTCCCATACGCTAATATTTTATCAGGAGAGCCTATTTCTTTTATAAGTTCAGGAACTAATAAATCTCCGAGTTTAGGAGCTAGATCTAAAATAATGGGTTTTAAGTCTTCCACAAAACCTTTTCCATCCCAAGGGTTTTTAAAAACTGCAGCAACAGAAACCATCAAAACCGGTTCTTTAGCTTCTTTTCCACCTTCAATAAAAGTCTTATCTACAAATTTAGTAAACTTACGTAATTCTAATTTCATTTTTTAATTCTATGTGCAAAGCTATCTCTCCTAAAACTGTATAACGCTTTTGGATCTACATCAACATCTATAACAACTGGTTTATTTACTTTTAATGCACTTTTTACTGCTTCATTAACCTCTGATAATTTTTTAACTTTAATTCCCTTAGCGCCATACAGTTTAGCAACTTCATCAAAGGGAGGGCTTTGAATGTCAGCTCCTAGATATCTCTCACCATAAAAATCTTTTTGATAAGCTTTTTCTGCTCCCCAACTCTTATTGTTCATCACTATTGTGATTGTGTTTATGCCATGTTCTACAGCTGTACTTAATTCGGATATAGTCATTCCAAATCCACCATCACCCATTAAACTAACGACAGTTTTATTAGGTTTTGCAACCTTTATTCCCAAACCACATGCAAATGAGAAGCCTACTAAACCAAAATCAAGGGGAGTAAAAAGAGCGGGTGGATTATAATATTCCAAGGCATCTGTTGCTTGAAGACAAAGTGTGCCAGCATCCAGCGTTATTGCAGTATTCTTAGGTAGAACTTTTCTTAGTTCTTTAAATAGACCACTTGGTTGGATTGGAAAATTTTTTGACTTTATATTTTCTCTATCTTTAAGAAACTTTGATCTCTCAAGTAAAAATCTATTTGTCCACTCTTTATAATTAAAAATTTTCTTCCTTTTTTTTAATTCAATTAATATTTGATCTGAAACAAGTGCAGCATCACCGTGTATCTTTACACTGACAGGAAAATATTTTCCTAGCATTTTTTTTTCTAACTCGATTTGTACAATTTTTGCATTTTTATTTAAGTTGTCATACGAGTAAAACGTAGAATTGAAACCAAGTCTTGTACCAATTGCAATAATAAGCTCTGCTTCTTTGACCAATCTTGATGCAACAATATTTCCTCTAGGTCCCATTTGTCCAGCATTTAACTTATGACTGAATGGAATTGCATCACCGTGACCTGCTGCTGTAACCATTGGAATGTTTAAAAATTCTGCAAGTTTTGTTACAGACTTAAATTTTGAATTATATTTTATTCCACCTCCAGCAATAATTACTATTTTCTTTGAGTTAAGAATAAGTTCTACAGTTTTGTTAATTAAATTCTTTTTGCTTTTTAAAACACTTTCAGTTTTGTAAGATTTTTTATTTTCATTAATATTAAACTTTGAAGTATCAGATAAAACATTCCTTGGAAGGTTAATACAAACTGGACCTCTACGAGGTGACATTGCAAGATTAAAAGCATCACTAAATGCATTTGGAATATGGCTTACGTTTTTCACAGTCCAAGTTTTTTTTGTTATTGGATTAAAAAGTGACTGTTGGTCAAGCCCTTGAAATGCATCTTCCATTTTATCCTTGGTAGAATATAAACCGGCAATAGATACAACAGGCGAAAATGCTGCTTTTGCTTGAGCAATTCCTGTAACTAGATTAGTAGCTCCTGGACCGTTTTGTCCTGCAATAATTACTCCTGGTTGATTGGAAGCTCTTGCATAGCCATCGGCCATGTGTGTTCCTGTTCTTTCATCTCTTACACCTATAAATTTAATTTTTTTTTCATGATACAACGCATCAAACATTTCCATTGTAGCAGAACCAATTAAACCAAAGACGTGTTTAACTTTTTCCTTTTTTAGGGATTTCACTGCCGCTTGACCACCGGTCAAGGTATTCTTGGACTTAATCACGATACTTTTTTAACTTCAGTATCTAGATCATCTTTAAAGTTAGGCATTACTTTTTCAGTGAATAATTTAATACTTTTCATACAATCTTCATGTTTAACACCTGGAAAGTTAGACCAGACTTGAAGATTTTGAAGATTAAGCTCTGATTGAAGTTCTTTAATCTTATCTGTTACATATTCAGGAGTACCAAATAACATATTTCGCTTATGTAAAAACTCATAGTTAAGAAGATCCAATTTACCCTTTGTTTCTGGAAGTTCTTCACCAGGATCCATGTGATTACCAAGACCTCTCCAATGACAAACCCATTTCATATAATTTACCATATGTTGGCCTGCTTTCTCTTTAGCCTCTTCCATAGTATCAGCAACAAACATATCTCTAACAAGAGTAACTCCTTCACCTAAAGGAACATTTTTTTTAGTTACTTCAGATCTTTTATTTTTGTAAGCTTCAAATCTTATTTTCAATGCTTTGACTGTGGGTATCCACATAATTACATTTATGTTATTTTCTGCAGCCCACTCAATAGATCTTATACCATCAACAACTTGATGTATTGGAGGGTATGGATCTTGATAAGGCTTTGGAAGAACACTAATTTTTTTCATAGTGCTATCTTCCATATTCATAAACTCTTCACTAGGTGGACTCATATCGTGTTGCCACACATAGTTAGGTGACGGATAAGTATAAAATTCTCCATTATGATTAAAAAATTTTTCTGACCAAGCTTTTTTTAAAATTTCCAATGTTTCTGCAAATAATCTAAAATTTTTTGCCTGATCTTTTAAATCTGCTTCTTTGTTTAAATTAATTGCTTCTCTCCCATAAACTCCTCTTGCAACACCAACTTCTACTCTTCCTTTTGAAAGTTGATCAAGTGTAGCAATGTCTTCTGCTAATCTTATTGGGTTATGAAAAGTAATTACATTTGCTGCTTGTCCTATTCTTATATTTTTTGTTCTTGCTGCAGCATCTGCTCCTAACATTAAGGGATTAGTACACGACTCCATTCCCTCATGGTTAAAATGATGTTCGGTAAACCAAATTGAATTCCAATTGTTTTGATCACAGTATTCAGTGATATGTTTAGTTTCATCTAATAATTTGTGATATGGTTTGTGTGTCCAATTTGTAGTATTACAAAAATAACCGAACTTCATTTAAGCCTCCTTTAAAAGTTAATTTAAAGACGACCGATCCCACTTTCGTATAAGATTTTACGACGAGTTATGTATCGCTTTATAGGATGATATTATTATTGTTATCTTTGATATTCAACGAATTTTTTTAAAGACTTATTTAGAAAATTATCATATCTGATGCCACCGTTACTAAATTTTCGCTTATTTAAAAAGGAAAGATTCATTTTAAAGTCATAAGAGGGCTCAAAAAAGAAAGGAACAGAGAGCCTTTTTTGCTTATTCCACAATACCCTATGATTTGTTGCTTTAAACTTGCCTTTGCTTAAATATTCTAGCGCTCTACCTGTATTCACTACCAAGGCATTTTTATTGAAAGGAACATCATGCCATTTTTTTGTTTTCCGGTTTTGTACTTGAAGACCACCTTTTTTATTTTGATATAAAACTGTGAAAATACCACTATCAACATGTGTTTCACATCCAAGTGCGACCCCATCTTGTTTTGATATTTCAACTGGTTTAGATTGATTTGGGTAATAATTAAATCTTAAGGTACTAAGTGTTTTTAATCTTGAAAAAACTTTTTTAGATAAATTGGGATCTTTTTTATAAATATTTATAATACATTTGAACAGAGTTTCGCTTAAATTAAATAAATTTTCGAAATAATCTGCTAGTTTTGCAATAGATTGCTTATTAAATGACTTCTCTATACTTAAATGCTCGATGTATTGATTTCTAGTTTTTTTTGAAAAATCCTTTGTTACTTTTAAATCACCTAAGTCTAATCCTTCTTTTCCATTAACATCATTTGGAAAATATCCACGATAAATATTTTTACTCTTTTTATTCCATTTCTTTGGAGCTAATTTAAATTTATTGTTTTTATTAGATTTAAAAAAATTTTCTCCGATTTTGCATACTTTATTTATTTTTTTTAATTTTATTCCATGACCAATTATTTGAAAAAAACCAACCTCAACACAAGCTTTTTCAATTTCCCTTGTAATTTTTAATGTTGCTTTTGAATTAAAGTTATTTTCTAGAATAGGATTTATATTTATTGTTGGAATATAATTTTTTCTTATCATCTATTTGCTGGTGTATCTGTAGCAATCATTTGTCCTCGGACTTTTTCTCTAAAATAAATATACGCACCAGCACCAATAATTATTGTTGCTCCAAGGAAAGTTCTTGGCACTGGAATTGTTTCAAATAATATGTAACCAGCTACCATTGCAAATACTATGTATGAATACTCAAATAATGAAACAACCGATGGTGAGGCAATACTATAAGCAGTAAATACGCAAAAAAACGAAATTGATGCAACTATTCCCATAATTAAAACGTAAGGCCAAGCCTCCCCTGGATTAGTAAACCATTCTCTCACAATAAATTGCAAAGTTGGATCTGTAAAAGTATTAAATTTTCCATCACCACTAACAAAAAATATTACCAAACTCGCAAATAATGCAAAAATATAAAGCCATGTCATTTGAGTATAGATAGTATCTTTATCAGATGTATATTTTGTTATAGTCATCGAGATTGAATAACAAAGCGCACATGCTACAGGTGCTAATTTAAAGAAATTAAAATCATCTAAAGATGGATTTAAGACAATCAATACACCAATAAATCCAACTACTATAGCACTCCATCTTCTAATTCCAATTTTTTCTTTTAAGAAAAATTTAGCAAACATAGACATAAAGAACGGGCAGGAGAAAAATAGTGCACTTGTCATAGCAAGTGTCATAAAGGTCAGTGAAATATAAAAAAAACTAAAACCAAAGAAAAAACATATAACTCTTATTAGTGTTAATAATGGGTAATGTGTTTTTAAAGATATTGTTTTTTTAGTTATTAAAACAAAGGATAGCAAAAATACTGATTGTATAAGGGTTCTTCCAAAATAAAGCTCGAATAAAGCAATATCCTCAAAAATAAACTTAATTAGAGAATCTTGTATTGAAAAAAAAGCCATACCAGTCATTATAAAAAAAATACCTCTGGTATTTTGGTTTGTATCCATGAGACACCTATATCAAATCAGTGGTAATAATAATATTAATTATTTAAAATTGCCTCTGAACCTTTTTCAGCAATCATTAGTGTAGGAGCATTTAGGTTTGCACTTGGAATTTCAGGTATCACTGATGCATCAATTACTCTTAAATTTCCAATCCCATTTACTTTCAAATCCTGGTCTACTACTGCCATACCATCAACTCCCATTTTGCATGTTCCACAAGGATGATAAGCAGTATCTGCTTTAGATCTAACATATTCATTTAATTCATCATCTGACTGTGCATCAAAACCTGGCCCAACTTCATCACCAGCATGCTCTGCTAAAGCTGGCTGTGATAGAATTTTTCTTGCAACATGAATACATTCTCTTGTTTGTTTAAGATCTTCTTCTTCTTTTAAATAGTTAAATAATATTTTAGGATAATCATACGGGTCTGAGGAATTAAGTGTTATTTCACCTCTACTTTTTGGATGATTTGGACTTGCATGTAATTGATAACCATGTGAGTCAGGATCTTCTAGGCCATGATTTATCACAAATGATGGAAAAAAATGAAATTGAATGTTAGCAACTTTTCTTTCTGGCGATGATTTTGCAAAACCACCAGCCTCCAAAAATGATTTTGAGCAAGGTCCAGATTTAAACATAAACCATTGCATACCTGCTAAAATTTTAGGTATTAGTTTTGTGTATGTGTAAAGTGTATTAGGAGTTTTACATTTTTGCTGTATGTAAGTTTCAAGATGATCTTGTAAATTTTTTCCAACACCCTTTGAGTGATGAATAACTTTAATACCATTATCTCTAAGATGGGTTTCGTCACCTATACCAGATAACATTAATAATTGTGGAGAATTTATAGATCCCCCACTCAAAATTACTTCTTTATTTGCATAAATCTTTTCAACTTTGTTATTTATTTTTACTTGAAGACCAACTGCTTTTTTTCCTTCAAATAGTATCTTTTCAACAAATGAGTTTTTTAAAATATTTAAATTTTTTCTATTTTTAACAGGGTTTAAGTAATACTTGGCAACTCCAGCTCTCTCACCTTGATGCATTGTTGTATCAAACATACCAAAACCTTCTTGTTCCTCACCATTCATATCTATATTTGTTTTGTGACCTGCTTCAGCTGCAGCATCAATAAATGCTTTAAATAGTGGATTTGAATTTTTAGATAAATTTATCGGAAGTGGACCCAATGATCCTCTGTATTGATTTTCACCTTCAGACCAAGTTTCAATCTTCTTAAAATAAGGAAGAACTTTATCATAGGACCAATCATCCAAACCAAAGTTTTCCCATCTTGTATAGTCATCTCTATTTCCTCTTACGAAGACCATTCCATTATGAGATGAGCATCCTCCAATCATCTTTCCTCTAGGGCAAAAAACACGTCTATTGTTCAAATATGGCTCAGGTTCTGAATAATATTTCCAATTATATTTGGGATCATGCATCGTATATAGAAGAGCTAATGGCATTTTAACCTTCCAAATATCACTAGATCCACCTGCCTCAAAAATAGCTACAGAATTGTTAGGATTCTCAGATAGCCTATTTGCTACTACACATCCAGCTGAACCAGCACCAACTATGAGATAATCGAAAGCTTGCATTTAATTTGGATTATCGCCCTCTACTGCAATCCTGTCCATAACTCTTTCATGACCCAATCCTCTGCCAGGAAAAAAATCAGTCAGACCTTGGTGAAGAGTGCTTCTATTGTCCCAAATTGCTACAGCATTTTCAGTCCATTTAAACCTGCATGTAAAATCAAGTCTTTCTTGATGTAAAAATATTTCATTTAAAATATCTGAACTTTCATTTTCATCTAAATCTAAAATTCTTTTTGTATACATTGAATTCACATACAAAATTTTTTTTCCTGTTTCAGGATGAGTTCTAACTACTGGATGGGAATTTGAATATTCATCTAGATTACCATTCCCTTCCATTTCCTTATATGCTTCAACAAATGCTGCCGCACCTAAAGAACTATGAATAGCTTTTTTATCCTTAACCTTATCTTTAATTTCATCGCTTAATGTATCGTAAGCAATTTCCATATTAGAAAACATTGTATCTCCACCAACTGGAGGAACTTTAATTGATCTTAATATAATTACTTTTGTTGGTTTTGGATTATAACTTACGTCAGTATGCCAAGTTTCACCCCATTGTCTTTTTTCCTCTGGAGCTTTAATTATTCTTAGTATTTCAGGATAATCTTTTCTTCCTTTAACATAAATATGTCTTTCTAATGGACCAAAATGTTTTGCTAAATTTATCTGTTCTTCTGATGTAATATCTTGATCTCTAAAGAATAAAGCCTTGTGTTCTAATAATAAATTATTTATCTTTTTCCAATTTTCTAAAGAACTATCTTTTAAATCGATGCCTTTTACTTCTGCTCCTAATGCACCTGATACTAATTTTATTTCCATAATCTATTTTTTTAATCTACCAGATAATTCTAAGTTTTCAGACTTAAAACTTGATTTATTTTCATTAATAAATTCACCCATTATTTTTAGCTTATCTTCCTCAAATTCTGTGACCTTTCTTTTCCCCAAGTCAATATAAAGGGATAAACTTTCCATTGTAGCAGCAAGAGTTTTAGTTTCTTTTTCATACATCTCACATTTTAAATGTAATCTTTTTTTATCATGGTCAAAATGAGTGCAATATACATCTACTTCTTGATTTTCTTTAACCTCATTATTGTAAGTAGTTCTAGTTTCAACAACCATAGTACTTCTCAGATTTGATTTTGCATTTTCACCACCCATTTGAAATTTATTAAGCATCGTTTCCCATGCTTGATCAAAGATTAAGATATAATAAGCCATATTCATATGTTCATTATAATCTGTCCACTCTTTGATAATTTTTCTTGTGGCAAGATGAAACGACATTTTTAACCCTTATTAATTTTTTCAGCTATTAGTATTTTTCTTTTCATTTCTCTAAGAACAGGTTTTTCAATTAGCTTACCATCTATAACTACTAAACCTGTATTTGAGTTATTAAATTCTTCTAATATTTTTTTTGCTTTAGTAATTTCATCTTTTGGTGGTGTAAATACCTCATTTAAAATTTGAATTTGTTTGGGATGAATAGAGCCTTTTCCAGTAAATCCTAGATTTCTTACTTGTTCAGCCTCTTTTCTCATTCCATCCATGTTTTCTAGATCTAAATAAGGCACATCTATAACGTCTACACCGACACTTGCACCTGCATGAACCAACTTTGATCTTGCGTGAACTAGATTTTCCCATTTATTTTCAACTCTAAGCTCTGCAGCCATATCAACACCACCAAAGTATAAAGCTACTATTCTCTTGCTAGCATGAGCAATATTATAAATATTTTCTAAAGCTTCATTTGTTTCCATAATAACATGAAGATCGGTATCTAAATTACAGTCTGTTAGTAGATCGTCTATAAATGTTATTTCATCTGGTGTTTTAACTTTTGGTAACATAATAGCCTTTAGATTTACTTTACTTGAGATAAAAGCTTCTAGATCTAAAAGACCAAATTTAGTTCTTTGATTATTAAACCTTACAACTAGTTCTACATCATTTTTAACTTCGAGTGTTTTAAGAGCTTCTATAGTATTTTTTCGTGCTTGTTCTTTGTCATTTATTGCTATCCCATCTTCTAATTCAATACAAACCATATCAGCCCCTGATGCAATCGCTTTTGGAAACATTTCAGGGTGAAGCCCTGGTGTAAATATAAAACTTCTTCTTACTTTTAATTTATCTAAGTCCATCTTAATTTTTATAATCTGGTTCTTCTTTATCTAAAATAATCCTAATTTGAGATAAAAATAAATTTGCAAAATCTGTGGGAAAATTTTCATGCTGCTCTGCAGTTTTTTCTGCAATTTCATGGCTTACAACATTAAGTTCCTGGTTTGTTGATAAAGCTGTAAGATACGTCTCTGCTGCTCTCTCAAAATAATAAAGAGAGTTAAAACCTTCAGCCACGGTTCTTCCTGTGGTTAAAATTCCATGATTTGCAAGCAACATGTGTTGTTTGTTTCCTAAAGCATTTGCCATTTTTATTGATTCTTCCTCCAGTCCTAGACCTCCAAATTCTTTGAATGCAGATACTCTATTGTAAAACATCATTGTATTTTGATCGATAGGTTTCATAACAGGATCTTTTAAAGTAGAGAGGGCAGTTGCATATTTTGAATGAACATGAAAAATGCACCTTGCGTGAGCTGCTTTTTCATGAATTGCACTGTGTATATATAGAGCTGTTGGATCAATTATGTCTGGTTTATTCTTCAGTTCTTCTTTGTTTTCTTTAGTCACTAAGATTAAATCGCTTGCCTTTATATTACTAAAGTGAATGCCTGCTTTATTTACATAAAAATCAGAAGAGTCTGGAACGCATGCACTAAAATGGTTTGCAACACCCTCGTGCATATTTAGTCTTGCTGTCCATCTAAAAGTAGCAGCTAATTCTTTTTGTAATTCAGATATTTCCATTTGTATGATTTTAAAATATAGTTGAAAAATAAATTATGAACAATAACGTTTTTATCTCATGCGCAGTTACTGGATCTGGAGATACTGCAAGCAAACATCCTGATTTACCAAAAACTCCAGAGCAAATAGCTAAATCAGCAATAGAGGCAGCAAAAGCAGGAGCTGCAATTGCTCATATTCATGTAAGAGAAGCAGACGGAACACCAAGCAGAAGACTAGAATTATACAAAGAAGTAGTAGATAGAATTAGATCAAGTGAAACAGATGTTATTTTAAATTTAACAACTGGGATGGGTGGAGATTTAGACATTGGTCAAGGTAAAAATCCTCTAGAATTCGGTCCAATGACTGATATGGCAAATGTAATGGAAAGAATAGCTAATGCAGAACAATTCTTGCCAGAAATTTGTACTTTAGATGCCGGTACATTAAATTTTGGAGATGGATCAGTTATTACAGTTAATACACCAAATGATTTAAGAAAGGCTGCAAAAAAATTACAAGAGATTAAAGTTAAACCAGAAATAGAGGCATTTGATTTAGGAAATATGTGGTTTGGATCACAATTGTATAAAGAAGGTTTACTTGATGATCCACCAATGTTTCAAATGTGTTTAGGTATTCCCTGGGGGGCTCCTGCTACTCCATTAGCAATGCAAGCAATGAAAGATATAATGCCAGAACAAGGAGTGTGGTCAGGTTTTGCTATATCAAAAAATGAAATGCCTTTTGTAGCACAAACAGTTGTTATGGGTGGAAACCCAAGAGTTGGTTTAGAAGATAATTTATATATATCAAAAGGTAAACTTGCAACTAATGCTCAGTTAGTTGAAAAAGCGATTAGAATTGTAACTGATCTTGGAGCATCGATAATGACTGCAGAGGAAACAAGGAAAAAATTAAAGCTTGTAAAACACAAGTAATGTCCAAAATTAAAAAAGTGGCAGTAATTGGCACAGGAGTAATTGGAGTAGGGTGGACAATAAGACTCCTGGCTCACAACATAAAAGTTTTAGCCTACGATAAAAATTTAATTCAAAGAAATAACTTAATCCAAGAAATAAAAAGAGCTATACCTTATGTAAAAAAACTATTTAATAAAAAAAAAATTAACTTAAATAATTTAAAATTTTTTTCTTCTTTGGCGAGTGCAGTTAAAGATGCAGATCTAATCCAAGAATGTGCTCCTGAAAACTATAAACTTAAAACTCAATTAATAAGTCAAATTTCAAATAATTGTAAATCTGAAGTTTTGATATCGTCAAGCTCATCAGGATTATTACCCTCAAGGATTTTTTCAAAATGTAAAAATAATAAAAGAGGTATCATTGCCCATCCATTTAATCCTGTTTATTTACTACCTTTAGTTGAAATAGTTCCAGGAAAAAAAACAAGTTCTAAATCATTAAAGGCAGCAAATAAATTTTATAAATCGATCTCAATGAACCCAATTACTCTTAAAAAGGAGCTGCCAGGATATCTATCTGATAGACTGCAAGAAGCTTTATGGAGAGAAGCGCTTCATATTATAAATGAAGGGTATGCCTCAACAGAGGATTTAGATAGAGCTATTGAGGATGGTCCAGGCTTAAGATACTCATTAATGGGAACATTTTTAACTTTTCATTTAGCAGGAGGAAAAGCCGGAATGAAACATATGCTTGAACAATTTGGGCCCGCATTAAAACTCCCATGGACTAAGCTTAAAGCACCAAAATTATCAAAAAAACTCTCAGAAAGATTGATTTCTGGTACAAAAAAGCAAGCAAAAGGAAAGTCAATCAATCAATTGTCAAATATAAGAGATGAGTACTTAGTCAACTTACAAAACCTTAGAAAAAAATATGAAAATAAAATTAGAAAATAGATATCTAAAAAAAACTTAAAATGGTAATTTAGTTGTATGGATTTTAATCATTTTTTAACAAGTTACATGCCAGATACAAGTATTGGTTCAAGGCAGCATTTTAAAAATATGCTTGAAGAATGTGTAACTGCTGAAAAACTTGGTTATGCAACGGTATCAATACCAGAGCATCATTTAATTAACTTACTAATGATGCCATCACCATTGCAGATGGCTGTAAAAATTGCATCAATTACAAAAAATATTAAAATAACAACAGGGATAGTTGTTTTGCCTCTACACGATATGAGAACATATGCTGGTGAAGTAGCTACTGCTGATATATTAACTGATGGAAGATTAATCTTAGGTGTAGGAAGAGGAGCATTTCCATGGGAAATGAAGAGACTAGGTACACCAATAGAACAATCAAAAGAAAAATTTATAGAGTCTTTAGAGGTTCTACAATTATTATTAAAAAATAAAGAAGTTTCGTATAAAGGCAAATACTATGACTTCGAACCATTAACTATAATGCCTCGACCCATAAGCAATCCAATACCAATGATGGTTGCCGCAATGAATTTAGAAAGTATAAAAGATGCAGCTTCAAGAGGATTTCATGTTCAGTCAACAGTATTATCAGGCACAAAAGATCTTTTATTAAGTAGAGTTAATGCATTTAAAGAAGGTTGCATTCAACTAGGTGAAAAAAGAAAGTTACTCAAACTTTCAATGCAACGAATGGCTTACTTAGCAAAAGATGAAAATGAAGCTAAAGAGAAAATAAAACTTGCTTACGAATATTACAAAAGATTTGACAATATGTTTACAGGACCTGGAAAAGTAAAAGAAGGGAATATAGAAGCTTTGCCAAGAAAACAAACTTTAGAAAATTTAAAAGAAAATCTTTTAATTTGTCCTTTAAATGAAATGATTGATAAACTTAGCGTTTATGCTGAAGCAGGAGTTGATGAGGTAATTCTTAGTTCAAGTTTTGGACAATCTCAAGAAGACCTAATAGAGTCAATGTATAGAATTGGTGAAAACGTAATCCCATATTTCAAAAAATCTAATATACAAGTAGCTTAAATATCTATGAGCAACATAGATTGTAATTTCTCAGTCACAGGATCAGGACCTGCAATATTTTTAATTCATGGAGTTGGAGGCGCAGAAGATGCATGGAGATTTATTACTCCAAAACTTAAAAGCATGTTCACAGTTGTGACATATGACTTAAGAGGTCATGGAAAATCACCTGTAGATAATAAAGATTTTAATTTAGATGATCTTGTATTAGATCTTGAAAGAGTAAGAGAAAAGACAAACATCCAAAAAGCCCATTTTATGGGACATTCTTTAGGGGGCATGATTGCTCCTGCTTATGCTAAAAAGTTTCCAGAAAGAGTTTTGTCAGTTGGCTTATTATCAACAGTTGCAGGAAGATCTGATGAAGATAAACAAAAAGTGTGGAGTGTCATTTCAGATCTAAAAGATAAGGGCGTTGAACAAACATTAAAAAATCTGACTAACAGATGGTTTACAGATAATTTTATTGAAAAAAATCCAGATCTTGTATCTAGGAGATTAAAACAAGTAATAGATACAGATAAAGATGTATTTATAAATGTTTTTAAAATTTATGCGGAAACTGAGATGATCTCTTGGTTAAAAGATATAAAGAAACCCTGTCTATTTATGACGGGAGAAAATGATGGTGGATGCACTCCTTCTCATAACAAAAAAATGTCAAATGAGGTGAAAGATTCTAAATTAGTTATCATACCAGAGGTAAAACACTCTTTTTTGATAGAGGCTCCTGAGCAAATTGCAAATAACTTAATAGAATTCATTGAAAATATTTAAAGCTCTAATGCATTCTTAAAGTGTTACCATCAACGCCAACTACTTGACCAGAAATTCTAGAAGACTCATCGGATATTAAATAACAACACATTTTACCAATATCTTTTTCGTAAACCCAAGTATTAAGAGAAGTCATAGAAACGAATTCACTCTCCACAGCCTTTTTTGAAATTTTCAAAAATTTAGCTTTATCTCTAATAACTCTTCCCATTCTATCTCCTTTTACAGTTCCTGGACAAATTGCGTTAACTCTAATTTTAAACTTGCCTAATTCCATTGCTAAAGTTTTAGTCATTCCAACTACCGCCCATTTACTGGCTGAGTAGGGAGATCTTAATGGAAAACCAAATATACCTGCTGTAGAAGACAGATTGACCACTGATCCACCTTTATTCTTTTTCAACATTGGGATTGCTAATTTTGAAAAAATAAAATGACTAATTACATTTATCTTTAAAGTTTGTTCCCAGTCTTTTGTTTTAAGTTTATCCATAGTCCCTGTTGGGCCCGCAACTCCAACATTATTAATTAGTGCATCAATTTTTTGTGTTTTTTTTTTAATTTCTTTAAAAAAATTTATTACATCGTTTTCGTTTGAGGCATCGCAATGAAAAGAAAACAACCTTTTATTATTTAAAGGATTTTTTTTTAATTTATTTATAGATTTTTTATCGATATCACAAACGAATACCTTCGCACCTTTTTCAAGACACTCCTTTGCTGTTGCCCATCCAATTCCCGATGCACCAGCAGAGATAATTATTTTTTTATTTTTGAAATTGTATGACATTAATCTGTTAATCCATCAGATCTAACTTTATTTCTTTCTAAATGTATGGGCAATACTTTTCCGTAAATAGCTTTTGAGTGTTCAGGTGTGTTTACTCTCCATGGATCCAATACATAGGCGGGTATACACATAAATCGTGATGTTTTTCCTATAACTTTAGTTACTCTATGCATAGTAAATCTACCTTTAAATATTTGTAAATCACCTGGTTCAAGTTCAAGTCGTTTTACTTTTGTTCGATCTCCATCTAGTACTTTTTTAACATCGTCAAATTTTTCGTTACCTGGTTCTCTTATGTTTGGACAATATTCAAATATTCCTCCTTCTTCTGGTTTTTGGATCATGAGGCTTAAAGTAAATTCACAACTATCAAAATGCCAAGGTAATATTCCATCTGGTTCCATAACGTTATATGCATGACAGGCTAAAGGATCAGCCCATCTATATATAGGTGCAATCCCTAAGCATGCAGATACAAATTTTAATAATTCCTCAGTTTCATAAAGAAATTTCATCTCCGAATTTTTTTCAAAACAGTCAGAATTTAAATATCCATTAAATCTATCCATAAATATTCTTTTTGGGTGATCTTTAGGAAGAGTAGGATCGTCTTTTGCATAAAGATATGCGTTGATACTTTCTTTAGACATAAAAACTTCATTAAGCTGTTGCTCTAATTCTTTTTTCATTACATTTAAAGAATTTGGTAAAATAAAATTAGGAATTACCGAACAACTATCGCTATCTAATTCAGTTTTACATTTTTCAATTATTTTCTTGATCTTTGGTGATTGTAAATCATGAATTGGGTATTTAACTAAATCAACGATGTTGCTTAAACTTTTTTTCATAACTATTTAATCTAATTATGAGTTTGAAAGTGATTCTTGCAATTCTTTATTAGAAATATAGCCTTTAGCATTTCCTTGTTTATCAACTACCTCACAATTAGAGTTACTACAAACAACTTGAGGTAGAAATTCCTCTATAAATTGGTCTTCTTCAACTTTTATTAAGTTTGATTTGTCAATATCATCTGATTGATTTACTGGTTTCATTATAATTTTTGCTTTTATAACCTTTGTTCTATTTACGTCTTTAACAAATGCCTCAACGTATTCATCAGCAGGGTTCATTATAATTTCTACAGGTGTTCCTACCTGAACAAGTTTTCCTGCATTCAAAATTCCAATATGATCTCCTAACCTTAATGACTCATCAAGATCATGAGTAATAAATACTATCGTCTTTTTTAATTCTGATTGTAGGTCTATAAGTTGTTTCTGCATATCACTTCTAATGAGAGGATCTAATGCAGAAAAAGCTTCGTCCATTAACATAATGTCCGTGTCAGTAGCTAAAGCTCTTGCAAGACCTACTCGCTGTTGCATACCTCCAGAAAGCTGTGCAGGATATTGATTTTCAAATCCAGTCAAACCGACAGAATCGATTTTTTCCATAGCAACAGAATTTCTTTTTTCAATCTCCATACCTTGCATTTCGAGTCCATAACCAACATTTTGTAAAACTGTTTTGTGTGGGAACAGCCCAAATCGTTGAAATACCATACTCATTTTCTGTCTTCTAAATTCAATTAATTGTTCTTTGTTTAGAGTGGTAACATCTTTGCCTTCTACTAGAATTTCTCCAGAGGTTGGGTCTATTAATCTATTTAAGTGTCTAATTAGTGTTGATTTTCCTGATCCAGACAAACCCATACAAACAAATGTTTCTCCCTCTTCAATTTTTAAGGATACATTATCTAAACCAACCGTATGTCCAGTTTTTTCTAGAACATCTTCTTTTGTAGCTCCTTCTTGAACCATTTTAAGAACGCTAGCAGGTTTTGGACCAAAAATTTTGTATACGTTATTGATTTCGATTTTAGACATTTATTTAAAGTTTAGTTCTTTTAGTTCATCAAAGCAAATCAACAATAAAATAACTTTATTAAATTCAACTATTAATTGAATTGAAATTTTTTTGATTTTATATAATTATTTATTATGAATTCTATTTCTAAAATCGCAAAAAATAGCACTTATTTACAAATTACTTGGAATGATGGTGAAGAAAGTAAATTTAATTACATGTGGTTAAGAGATAATTGTCCCACTGCACATGATAAAGATTCAAGACATAGAATGTTTAATATCTTAGAGGTATCAAAAGAAATAAATCCCAAAAAATATTCTTTAAATGGTGATGGCAAATTAGAAATAGAGTGGAGTGAGGGTGACCACACAAGTTATTATGATCCTAAGTGGTTGAGAGAAAATTGTTATACTATTAAAAATAAACAAGAATATGTCTCACCTTATCATCTTTGGGATAATAATTTGGAAAACGAATTTTCGTCGATATATATTGAACATGATGAAGTAATTAATTCTGATGAAGGATTAATAAAGTGGTTAGAATTATTACATCATAAAGGTATAGCAATAGTTAAAAATTCACCTACAGAAAAAAAATCAGGCTTTGAAATTCTTCATAGAATAAGTCATGTAAGGGAAACCTTTTTTAAAACTCCTTTTGAAGTAATCAATATTCCAAAACCAAATAATTCTGCTTATACAGCTCATGCTCTAAGAAATCATATGGATTTACCTTGGTTTGAATTACCACCTGGTTATCAGTTTTTACACTGTTTAGTAAATGATGCAAAGGGTGGAGATTCCTCTGCAATTGATGGTTTTGCAGTTGCTGATTATTTGAGAAAAAATGAAAAAGATATTTTTGAAACATTAATCTCTGTACCTCTAAAGTTTAGAGATAAAGATTATACCCAAGAATCTCACCGAAGCTTCCATGCTCCAGCAATTAGTTTAACAAAAGATAAAGATTTTCATGATA
Organism: uncultured Pelagibacteraceae bacterium; assembly: GCA_902636075.1. GTDB lineage: Bacteria > Pseudomonadota > Alphaproteobacteria > Pelagibacterales > Pelagibacteraceae > Pelagibacter. Next base: position 64,025 of record CACPQM010000001.1, read on the forward strand.
TTAGATTTAGTGTTGCAACTATGGATGCATTAGACTGTCATCCAGACCAAATGGACAAAGTTTATAAAGCTCACCACAGATTTGGTAATCTTTTACATGATGATAAATTTCAAATTAAATTTCGACTAGGACCAGGAGACATATTTTCTTTTAATAATAGGCGTGTTTTACACGGCAGAACAGCTTTTGATCCAAATTCAGGTCATCGTCATCTTCAAGGATACTATTTAGATAGAGATGAAATACTTGGAAGATTGGAATATCTTAAAAAATAAAAATTATAAGTTTTCAAATATAAGATTGTTATTTTTATTATATTTCAAAAACTCCTTTTTACTTTTAATTGTGTAATAATATTTCTCTTTATTAATCATTTGTATTTTTCCATTATTTAAAAACTTTTTATCTAATATTAGATATTTTACTCTTTTATTTCGGCTAATTTTCAAAATAGATTTTATGCTAGATTTGTTGGAAAATGATAAACCCACTGATAGCTTTGAATTAAGTTTAAGAAGATTATAGATATTTTCATGCTTAAAAGAGATAAAAATACATTTTTTGAAACCTCTAGTTTCTTCAATCAAATTATATAATAGTTTTTTACTAAATAATGGCTTTATTTCAATAAAGACAGGAAATTTTTTTTTTGAGATTTTTAGAACCTCTTTCAATTGTGGTATTTGAAATTTTTTATTTTTAATCTTTTTTAGATCTTCATAATTAATATTTTTGATACTTTTGTTTATTTTAAAAATTCTTTTTAATGTAAAATCATGAAAACATACAAACTTTTTATCCTTGGTTGAATGGATATCTGTCTCAATCCCAAATTTTTCCTTAAAAGATTCTTTAAAGGATTCTATGCAGTTTTCTTTGTAACTCTTATTTACAATTCCTCTGTGTATTATATGCATGTAAAAAAAAAGGGCTCTGTTTCCACAAAGCCCTTAATTATTTTTTGAAGTTTAATTATTAGTTAGGTAACCAACTTTTCCATTTATCTGGATTATTGTCTAACCACTCATTTACAACTTCTTTAACGTCTCTTTTTTTGATGTCAACTTCAACAAGCATCTTAGCTTGGTCTAAGTTTTCTAACTTCATTCTTTCAAAAAAAGCTTTTGCTTTAGCATGTTCTGGTTTAGCAAATGTGTCAGGATTTCCATAATTCATAGTATAATCTTTATCCCAACCAGTTGCTGGCCATCCATCTGTACCACAAGTCTTCCAGTTGTTTGCTTCAGTAAAAGTGTCTCCTGCACAAGTTTTGTAGTCAGGAAGTTGAACTCCAACCATGTCAAACTCACCAAAGAACCAGTGTGGTGACCATAAGTATAACAAGAACGGCTCTTTTCTCATGTAAGCAGCTTTTGCTTCTGCAATTGCAGCCGCTTCAGTACCTAGCTCATCTGCTTGGAAATCAATTCCTAAAAGATCAAGTCTTTTTTGGTCATGACAGTTCCAACCAGCTACAGGACATCCAATTAATCTACCTTTACCGCCTGTTTCAATAGTAGCAAATTTAGCTTTATGTTTGTTTAGGTCTCTCCAAGTTTTAATGCCTAATTCATCTGCAGCATATTTAGGTATCCAGTAATCTGACATACCGATGATTCCAGTAGTTCCTAAAAGATCAACTGTTCCATCTCCTTTATAAGACTTTACTACTTTGCCGTCATAAATTAAATCTTCATTAAACATTACATCGTCTGCCTCTGCATAACTTGGCCAACTCTCGCAAGCGAAATCAAGTTCTCCAGCTGCAATTGCTTCCCATAATCCAGTACCAGAAGGGAAAACTGTTTGTTTAACTTTATAGCCCATTTCTCTTTCAAGAATTGCTACTGCAACTTCACAAGTAATTATTCCACCTGTCCAGTCAGCAATAGCAGCATGTAATCTTTTTGCATTTGCCTGAGTAAGACTTGCAAATAAAATTACGAAAGATAAAAATAGAGCTGATATTGTTTTTGATAACCTCATTTATTTCCTCTCATTTAATTAATTAAAGTCTTATCTTAAAACAAAAATTACTAGTTTGTAAACTGTGAATTATGATGCTTTTACTTGACTTATAAGCCTAAAGCTTCTCTCTGCTTTTTGGTCCAAGCAAGTGAAATTCTGTCAATAATTATTGCTAATAGCACAATACCTATACCTGCGGCTAAACCTCTTCCCGTGTCAGACCTCGCTAACCCATTAAATACTTCCAAACCTAACCCTTTTCCACCTATCAATGGTGTAACGATTTGCATTGCGAAAGCCATAATTACTGTTTGATTAAATCCAATAACTAAACTTGGAATTGCTAATGGAAATTTTATTTTGTTTAAAGTTTGAAGAAGAGTTCCTCCAAATGAACGTGATACCTCTGAATAAGTACCAGATACCTGAGTTAAACCTAAAGATGTTAATCGAATGATGGGTGGTATGGAGTATATTACTGTTGCTAGTACAGCAGATACTATTCCTCCTCCAAAAAACATCAAAACAGGAATTAAATAACAGAAGTAAGGTAAAGTCTGCATGGCATCTAAAACCACGTTTTGAACATTTCTAAATCTCTCATTATAAGAAGCAATAATTCCAAGAGGAACTCCAATTATAAAACATAAAGCTACAGACACTAAAACAGATGATAGTGTTATCATTGATTGTGGCCATATCCCACAAGCACCAATAAAAAGTAATAATATTGCTGTAATAATTGCAAATCTGATACCAACAGTAAAATATCCAATTGCTGCAAATACACCTAGTGTATACCACCACGGCACATGAGTTAGGAATATATCAAGTGGTCTTAAAAGTTTAAGATATACAAATCCTCTAAGAGCTTTTGTAAATGCAATAAAACCAGGATTAACAGTTAAAGACTCTACACTATTAGAAATTGGTTGTCTTATTGATAATCTCCACTCTTCAGGAAATGATCCTATACTTATCATATAAGAATCAACGAATGATATAGTCAGAACAAGTAAAAAAGATGGAATGATATAATATCTTCTAGAAATTATTTCACCAATATCTCTAGCTGTTTGTCTATTTGCTAACGAAATACAAAATTCAAATATATATGCAATAAATTTTGTCAAATTTGTACAAACAAAATTAATTAAACCACCTAAAAATTCTAAAGGCTTTTCTATAATTCTTGCTATAGTAAATTTTTCCCAAGATTGAGGAAGCAAATAAAATTTTTGAACGTTCGATGGAAGTATTTGTTTCGTTTTACTAAATGACATACTAAATCTATCAAACATTATTGCCATGAAAAGAATACAGAGTCCTCCTTCCATTGCCCATCCAACATCAAGTCTTCTAATTGCTTGCCATACTTGACCACCGATCCCTTCAGCTCCAATAAAACATGCTAAAACTACAAGCGCTAAAGCCATCATTATCACCTGATTAATTCCCATCATTATACTTGGAAGTGAAAGTGGAATTTTAATTTTAAATAGGAGTTGTAATTTACTTGATCCAAATGAGGTTGCAGATTCTATAGTTTCTGCTGAAACTTGTCTTATACCGGTATTTGTTAATCTTATGATCGGAGGCATAGAGTAAATCATTGTGGCTAATATTGCTGGAGCCCCTCCAATTCCAAAAAAGAAAAGAGCTGGAAAAAGATAAACAAACGCAGGCATTACTTGCATTGTATCTAAAATAGGCTTCATAAAATTTTCAAATCTGTCACTTTGTGAGCAAAGCACACCCAAGGTAACTCCAACTACTACACATAGTAAAACAGATAAACCCATCAACGCCACTGTTTGCAAAGACGGTTCCCACATTCCTGTTGCACCCCAAAAATAAATAACGAATAAAGAGTACAACCCTAATCTTAAACCACCTGCAATTAAGCAGGGTAAAAATATTAATGCAGCAATTAATAGCCAGGGAGAGTCGATCAAAAAATCTTCAACAAAGTAATATACATTTTTTATGTAACTGGCTATTATTTTGGTAATCCATCTATAATTTTTCTTTAAATAATCTTCACCCTCATTAACCCATGCTGTAAATGTAAATTGGTCAGTGACGACCTTTGGCATTTTTGAAGGACCATCACTTTGAAAAGATAACCACAATGCAACTAAAAATGTTATTAAGATTACAGAATATGTAATAATATTTTTTGATGAATTTGGCTTTCCTTGGATACTTGCTACTTCAGATGACATATTATCTAAAATTTAAAATAAATAATTTTACTTTTAAAGAAAAATATTGTCTATTTTTGTGTTATTAAAATAACAAAATATGAATAATCAACCAAAAATAACGTGTTCAAATGTTTGGAAATTATTTGGTTCTGACGAACAAAGAATAATTAAAGATTTAGATAAAAGCTTATCAATAAAAGAAGTTCAAGAAAAGACCGGACATGTAGTTGCAGTAAAAGATGTTAGCTTTTCAATTGAGAAAGGAGAGACATTTGTTGTAATGGGTTTATCAGGAAGCGGAAAGTCAACTTTAGTTAGATGTATTTCAAGATTAATCGAACCAACTTCTGGAACAGTTAAAATGGATGATGTTGATGTAACGAAAATGAGTGGAAGAGAATTATTAGATTTAAGAAGAAATAAAATGAGCATGGTTTTTCAACATTTTGGTTTATTTCCACATAGAACAGTTGTGGAGAATATTGGATATGGTTTAGAGATTAGAGGAAATAAAAAAAATGATAGAGTAGAAAAATCAATGGAAGTTTTAAAAATGGTTGGTTTAGAAGGTTGGCACAACAATTACCCAAGAGAGTTATCTGGAGGTATGCAACAAAGAGTGGGTCTAGCTCGAGCACTTGCTGTTGATCCAGAAATTTTAATTTTTGATGAACCTTTTTCAGCATTAGATCCATTAATTAGAAGAGAAATGCAGGATGAACTATTAAAGATACAAGAAAAATTACAGAAGACAATGGTATTTATTACTCATGATTTCTTAGAGGCAATTAAAATGGGTGATCATATAGCAATTATGAAAGATGGAGAAGTTTCTCAAGTCGGAACACCAGAGGAAATTGTTGCTAACCCCAAAGATCAATATGTAAAAGATTTTTGCGAAGACGTACCAAAATATAAAGTACTTAGTGCAAGCAAAGTAATGAGGGAGCAATGTTGTGACGATACAAAAAAAATGTTTGAAAACGGATCAAATAATATTCCTCACAATTCAAAAATAGAAACTTTAATTGATAAGCTTGTAGATACAGATCAGAAATTTCCAGTGGTTAATAGTGAGACAGGCGAGCTTATTGGTGAAATTGATAGAGCAATAGTTATGAAATCAATGAAATCTGCTAGTTAATTTCTCTACTCACCTTAGTTTTTTTTTGTTTTACTTTATCTCTCCAAATTATAATCATTCCAGCAAACACAATTACGAAAACTCCTGGAAATAATTGTTCCCAAGGAGCCTCATTAAAAAATAACCAACCTAAAACAAATGATGAAGGAATACCAAAATATTCAAACGAAGCCATCTTACTTGCAGAGATTAATCTATAAGAATAGATAAAAAGTATTGCTGCAGTACCTCCAAGAATACCAGTTAATGTCATAAGAAAAAAATCTTGGGTACTTTTTATTTCTGCATGTCCAGTAGTCAATAAAAACAGTACAACACCACCAATTACATTGAATATTAAAGTGTATAATTGAATTTTTGCTGTTGAGTGACCATCAGGTATAAATTTTAAAATTATCACACTCAATGCCCAAGCAATTGCTGTTAGAATTGGAAATATTGAGTAAAAACTAAATATGTCACTTCCTGGCTGAACAATTAAAACGACTCCAAAAAAACCTATAAAAATTGCGGACCATCTATAAATACCAACTTTATCCTTTAAAAAAATTATTGATAAAATTACAATAAAAAATGGTGAAGAAAATGTAAGAACCATAGCAGTAGCAAATTCTAAATTAATCACTGAAATAAATATGAATATATTCATTGATAAGAAAGCCAAACCTCTAAAAAAGCTTAAAACAATAAATTTGCTGTTAAGGTTTTTAAAAACTGAAATATATTCTTTAGTAAATAAAATAAGTATAAATAAAGGAATTACTCCCGCAATATTTCTAAAAACTGCTAACTGAATTACAGTATATTCATTGCCCAGAAACTTTATTACAACCATATACATATCCACACATAGGATTGCTAAGAGCATAGTAACTATTGCTAAATATGTTTTTTTTAAATCTGTATTCTCAGACAAAATATTCATTTATAATCTTTTAAAATTGTATACTTTATAAAATAAATGCAAAGTTTTAAACTTAACGAGACTGATATTTTATCTAATCAAGATTGGACGTTTCCTACTAACATTGCTTATGGCCCTGGCAGATTAAAAGAAATAGGAAGTATTTGTAATAATTTAAATATTAAAAATCCGTTAATAGTTACAGATAAAGGAAGTCCAAAATTACCATTTATTACAAATTTACAAAGCTATCTTAATAGCTCAAATATAGAATCAGATTTATTTTTTGATATATCTCCAAATCCTCGAGAAGATGAAGTTTCAAATGGTGTTAGTAAATTTAAAGATGGTAACCATGACGCTATAATTGCAATTGGCGGAGGTAGTGCTATGGATGGAGGAAAATTAATTTGCCTCACAGCGAACAATGACGTTCCATTAAGAGATTTTGAGTTTGAATTAACTCCACCTAAAATTAGTAAGGATAACCCATTCCCAAAAATTATAACTATTCCAACAACTGCTGGAACTGGAGCTGAAACAGAAATTTCAGCTATGGTTACTTATTTAAAAGAAGGCATGAAATTTTGTATGTGGCATCCAGATGTTAGACCTTCCTTAGCATTGTTAGATCCAGAACTTACAATTGGATTACCAGCAAATTTAACGGCATGGACTGGTGCAGATGCTTTAATCCATGGTATAGAGGGTTATTGTGTTCCTGGTTTCAATCCAATGTGTGATGGTGCTGCTTTAGAAGGTTTATCTTTGATATCAAAATCTTTAGTCACAGCTGTAGAAGATCCTAGCAATATAGTTGCAAGAGGTGGAATGCATGTTGGATCTTGTTTAGCAGGAATTTCTTTTTTAAAAGGTTTAGGATTAGTACATGCTATTGCTCATATGGTTGGAGCCGAATACAATACTCATCACGGACTAACGAATGCAATAATATTACCTGTAGTTTTAAAATATAATCTACCAGGTATGGAAGAAAAAGTTAAAAGAATGTCAGAGGCTATGCAATTTAAAGATCATTCTGTAGATGCATTTATATCAAACATTGAAAACATTCTTGATAGAATTAAAATTCCAAAAAGTTTAAGCGAAATTGGAGTCCCCGAGGATTGTGTTGATAGAATTGCTGAAAAATCAATGAAAGACCAAGCCTATGCACAAAACCCTAGAAAAGCAACTTTAGAAGAAATAAAGGAAATTACTCTAGCATCAATTAAAAAAGCTAGGTAATAGTAAATTCTCATGCTTGAAAATAAATCAGTTAAAGAAATTATATCTTTAATTAAGAAAAAGGATATTTCAGTAAAAGAAATTGTTTGCTTATATTTTGAAAGAATAAAAAAATTTAATCCATCTTTGAATGCTATTGTTTCAATTAAGGATGAAGAAGAAATAATTAAAGAAGCTGAGATTAAGGACAAAAATTTTGACGAGAATAAGCCGTTATTTGGCTTACCTCTTGCCTCTAAAGATTTGCTAGATGTAGTTGGTTTTCCAACCACTTATGGTTTTCCTGGATATAAAGATTATTTTCCAAAAAAAAATTCTATAATTGTTGATCGTCAAATAGATGCCGGTGGAATAATAATTGGAAAAACAAACACTGCTGAATTAGGAGTGGGCGCTCATACAGCGAATAGATTATTTGGAATAACACCAAACATTTATGGAAATAGTCAATCATCTGGTGGATCAAGCGGTGGAGCTGGTGTTGCAGTTGCAGCAAATTTACTGCCATTTGCTGATGGTACAGATATGATGGGTTCTTGTAGAACACCTGCTGCTTACGCAAATGTCTATGGTTTTAGACCAACTCCAGGATTACTTCCCGATTATCGAACAAATAATAAAAAGAAAAATCTTCCAGTTATTTCAACACCAGGATGTCTTGCAAGAACACCTGATGATATGTCTATTCTTTTAGATGTTATAGTTGGAGAACATAAAGAAGATCCAATTTCTTTCAGTTTAAATAATTCTTTTAGTGAGGTTAATTTAAGTGACCAAGAATTTTCAAAAATAAAAATTGGATGGTTATCTGACATGAATGGTAATTATCAATATGATCCCGAGGTAATTGAAATATGTAACAAACAACTAAACAATCTTGAAAAGCATAAAGTTATAATTGAAAACTTAAAACCAAAAATAGATGTTCATAAATTATGGAATTGCTGGGGCACATTGAGAGCAAAAAGTATTTATGAGGATATTATTACAATGAATATCAAAGATGTTAACGAAATGACTCCACAGGCGATATGGGAATACAATAAAGGTATCAAGCTCACAGAGGAAGATGTAAAATCTGCTCTTAACTCAAGAATTGAATTATCAAATGATGTAAATAGTTTGTTTGGTGATTTTGATTTTTTAGCTTTACCATCTCAACAATCATTTCCTTTTGATAAAAATTTAAGATACCCAGAAAAAATTAATAATAAATTAATGGATACTTATCATAGATGGATTGAAATACATATATTTGCTAGTCTTTTTTACTTACCATCAATTTCTTTACCTATTGGTTTTAATAAAGATGGATTTCCAATAGGTATTCAAATTATAGCAAAACAAAAAAAAGATTTAAAAGTGATGTCTTTTGCAAAAAGATATGAGGAAATTTTTAATTATTCTAAAATTAAACCAAAATTAAACTAATGGTCAGACACAAACATCATTTTAAAATAGCTTTTGCGTTAGCAATAGCTGCTGGATCATGGGGAGTATATTGGCTACCTCAAAGAACTTTAGAAGATGGAGGACTCACTGGAGGTTGGGGAACAATTTCTCAAATGATGATCGGAATTTTATTACTTACACCTATCTCTTTGTGGAGAAAGTATAAAGGTCGTACATCTGGTTTAGAAATACCTTTTGTTGGTTTTTTAACTGGTAGTGGTTTTATATGTTATGCATTAAGTTTCTTACTTACAGATGTCGTACGAGCATTGATAATGTTTTACATGATACCTGTCTGGACGACTATTTTTGAAATATATTTTTTAAAAAAAAAACCAGGTTTAGAAAGAGTTTTAACTTTAAGCTTAGCACTTGGGGGTTTGTGGGTAGTTTTCAGTCAATCTAACATTATACCGTTACCACAAAATGCAGGAGATTGGTTGGCATTGGTAGGTGGTGTATTATTTGGGGCTGGGTTAATACGTTTAGAAATTTCCAAAACAGATGGTGTCTTTCCGGTAATCTTTTCTTTCTTCGTTTATGGGACAATATTTAATATTTTTGCTGGCTTTATTTTAAAAGATTACTTAGGACCTATGCCACCGATTGAAGCCTTTGCATCAATGTTTACTTTTTTAGTTCTTATTTCAGTATTTTATTTTATTCCTACCGGAGTAGTTATAATGTGGTCTCCATCTGTTTTAGGTGCAGGCCTTTGTGCAATATTGTATTTAAGCGAAATAGTAGTTGGAGTTATATCAGCTGGCATTCTGACTGACGAAACATTTGGTTGGAGAGAAGTTGTTGGAAGTACAATGATTGTTGTAGGAGGAGTATTAGCTGTTGTTCTAGCACCAAAAGAAGAAAAATAGATGCTGTTTAAAGAAAAGTTTAAATCAAATTCAAAAATATTCTTAGATGGTGGAAATGGTTCTGAGATTGCAAACTTAGGAGGTGAGATGACCCCAGCTTTTTCTGCATTAGCAACAATCTCAGCACCAGAAATTGTAAGACAAGTTCACGAAAATTTTATGGATGCAGGCTGTGATCTTATTACAGCAAATACCTTTAGCACTACAAGACACAATATGAAGAGTATTAATAGAGGTAATGAAACAAAGGAGTTTATTGTTAGATCTGTCGAAATAGCCAAAAAGGCAATTAAGAATAAGGGAAAAGAAAATATAGTTGGAATAGCAGGGAGTATGTCGAATTTTTTCTCATTGAAGGAAAATGAATTTGTTCCAGATCCAAAGCACATACCTACATTTAGACAGGAAGAGAAAAATTATAAAGAGGCTGCTAAAATCTTAAAAGAAGAGGGAGTTGATCTTTTAATTCTAGAAATGATATTAGATATAGATCACTCTAAAATCTTACTTAACTCTGCATTAGAAACTGGTTTACCTGTTTGGGTTGGACTAAGTTGCTGTATAAGTAAGTTTGATAATAACGTTATTGGAAGAAATTTTAGGGCTGAAAAAGAAAAATCACTTATTTATGATGAAAGTAAATACAAAGAGCAACCAAAATTTATTCCTGATGATAAGATTGTTCTTTTAGATGATATTATGAAATCTTTAACAAATATCGGCGGAGATGTTTATGGTATAATGCATACTTGGCTTGTTGATGCTCTTGATGGATTAAAGGTGATTAAAAATAATTGGCAGGGTCCAATTATGTTTTATCCAGAGATACATAAGTTTGATACAAAAACACATAAGGCAACAGTTACATACGCAGAGGATGAATTTGCTGATGAATGTGGAAAACTAATTGATGACCAAATACAAATTATCGGAGGGTGTTGTGGTGTCACTGACAATCATCTAAAAAAATTAATTTCTAGGTATTCTTAATTTTAATATTAATTGTTAACTAAGTTTATCAACATATTAATCATATCAACTTTATAACTCTCTTTGGTTGCAGATTTTGTTTCCAATACTGAAAAAAATGCTGCGACTTTGCCAGTTTTAAAATTTGTTGCCAAAAATTGACCTCCATATCCAGAGTGTCCAATCATGTTACCTGATACCATTGTTGAATTTGAGTAATACAAATATTTATTTTTTGATAATTCCATGTATTTAGGTCCTAAATTTTTAATAGTTTTGTCTAAAAAAGAAGGTGATCCAACTTTTCTATTTCCAACCCCCATACCTTTTCTTGCAAAAAGCAAACCCATTCTTAAAAAATCTCTGGCAATTAAACAACCACCACCAGACATCCATGGCATCCCATATCTATCAGAGGCAATATATAAACCTTCTTCAAAGCCAGCTGCTTCAACTGCCGACAATACCCAATCTCTTAAAGCTCTTCCACTTACCTTTTCTACAATTAATCCCACTACATCAGTATTCGCTGATTTATAAAATGCATATTCAGAACTATTTATTATACTTTTGTTTTTAATTTTTTTAATTGAATTTAAATATTCTTCTTGGCTTAAATGATTTTTTAAATTTTTTGGTATTCTCCAACCTCCAACTGGCTCATGTAAAAAAGAGGAAGAATATGCTTTAGTATAATCTTCGGTATAGGAATTTATAATATTCATATTTAAAACATCTTGCACTTTTGCTTTAGCATAACCGCTTCCAATCTTAGGCAAATAATGTGAAACTTTTTTATTCATATCTATCGATTTTTTTTTAACCAGTTCTCCAACAAATAAGTTAATAAACATTTTAGTTATTGACATAATTGTCTGTGGTTGATTTCTTTTGAAGTCTTTAGCGTATTTTTCAAATAATATATTTTGACCTTTGCCAACAATTAATGAGCAAAAAGATTTATTTTTGATCATTTTTTTAACCAATGGTATTTTACTAATTTTATTATTAGGTTTTGACTTTAGTCTTAATACTAGATCGGATCTTAAATAAAGACTGTATCTATTTATTTTATGTAGATTTCTGTAACCTAATCTTCTAGTTTTTGGAAGATTCCATAAAGCCTTATTGTCTCTAATTGTTTTTAATTCAGGATTTTTATCAGAAGATAATTTTTTAATTTTCAATATTTTAATGATTTTTTTTGTTCATATTTTTGGTGATATCCTTCTGCTTTGCAATAATTTTTTTCCTTGGATATTTTTGTTGATACCTTACCGTCCAATTTCTTATTAACCTCGTTTAATACTTTTTCAGCAATCTTTTTTTCCTCATCAGTATTATAAAATATTTCCGATCTATATTGAATTCCTACATAAGTACCCTGTCGATTTACTTGTGTTGAGTCATGTAGTTCAAAAAATAGATTTACCATGTCCTCATATGATTTTTCTTTTTCATCATATTCAACTTTTACAACTTCAATATGGCCAGTGTCACCACCGCACACAGCTTTATAGGTTACATTGGGATCATCCCCTCCACAGTAACCACATTCGGTAGAGATTATACCTTTAATACCTTCGTACTTAGTTTCATCCCAAAAACAACCAATACCACCAATAAATGTTTTCATTATTTGTTAATTTATACTTTAGTTTTTTAAAATTGAAATGGCTTTAATCTCATTAACTCCTATTCCACAACAGCCACCTATAATTTGAGCTCCATCTTTAATCCACGTTTTTACCTCATTCAAATAATCATCTGGAGTCATGTCATCTATAAATCTCCAATGTGGTTTTTCATAATATCCTTTATTTGGATATGCTCCTATAACTCCATCATAATTTTGTCTCGCAGTTTCGATTGCTTTTCCTGTAATATTTATATCTGAATGAGCAACTAATATTGGACCACTGTGTAATTTTTTAAAATTATTTATGGATGTCTCAAAGTTTTCATAGACATGTGTATCCGAGTCAATTGTATCATTATATCCAAGCATTATATTTTTTTGATCATCCATTACGCATGATACAGATAACCAAACAGGTATGTTTAATTTTGTGGAACAATTTAACATTGCTTCAACTATGTCAGCTTGTGAAGACATAGCTTCTAAAATAATTAAGTCTACTCCAGCGTCAGATAAAATTTTTATTTGTTCATTAAAACCAGGTATCATTGCTTTGATACCTAGTTTATAAAAATTTCCAAAAGTCGATACACTTCCAGCTAATGCAGTCTCGTTGTTAGTATTTTCTATTGCCTCTCTTGCAACCTGAACACTTTTTTGATTAAATTTTTCTATAAGGTCTTCATAACCATACTGTCTCATTGATATTGGTGTAGTACTATAAGTATTAGTAGTAATTACATCGGCACCAGCGTTTATATAATCCTCATGCACTTTTCTGACTAACTCAGGATGATCAACTGAACACTTCCCACACCACATATGCTTATCCATCTCAGCACCATTTTTTTCTAGTTCAGCGCCCATACCTCCATCTAAAATAATGATTTTATTGTTTTCTAATTTTGTTTTGATTGGGTCGTATGACATAAATTTTATTCTTTACTATTTGTAAATGCACAAATTTTATTTCCATCTAAATCACGAAGATAAGAATAATAAACTCCTGAGCCTTCTGGTCTTTCACCACCAGATCCCTCACTAGTTCCTCCAGCTTTTAAACCTACCTCATGAAATTTGTCCACGTGAGATCTTGATGAAGTTAAAAATGTGATTTGTGTTCCATTCCCAAAAGTAGCATCTTTTTTATTGAAAGGTTTAGTGACGTAAAACTCAATATCTTTGGTACCTTTTGCTCCATATGCAGCATAATCATCTTCTATTGTCTCGTTTCTATCTAAACCAATTACATCTAAAACTTTGTCGTAAAATGTAATAGCATCATTTAAATTATTAGTACCTACCATCACATAACCAATCATATAAACCTCTATTAACTAATTCTGATTATAAGTTATTTAAACTATTAATTCCAACCGGTAATTGCTTTTACTTCTAAAAATTCAGTGAAACCCCAGACACCACCTTCACGTCCATTACCAGATTGTTTGTAACCACCAAACGGCATTCCAGTATCTGTTCCCTGACCATTGATATAAACCGTTCCAGCTCTAACTTTTCTAGCAACTCTTTTGGCTTTCTCTTTATCTTCAGTTTGTAGATAATTACCTAGTCCATAAGATGTATCATTTGTAATTGCTATTGCTTCTTCTTCAGTTTCAAATGGTATAATTGAAAGCACAGGTCCAAAAATTTCAGTTCTTGCAATTTTCATGTCATTATTTACATCTGAAAAAATTGTTGGTTTAACAAAATAACCTTTATTAAGTCCATTTGGCAAATCTGGTCCACCTGCAGATAATGTTGCGCCTTCTTTTATTCCCTCATTGATAAGATTTACAACTTTATCATATTGTACTTTTGAAACTAAAGGTCCAATATGGTCTCCTTTTTTAGAAGCCAGATCAACTTTAATTTTGTTTGCTTCATCAACAGCTTCTTTAACAGCTCTTTCATAGATTGGTTTTTCAACCAACATTCTTGTTGGAGCATCACATGATTGTCCCGAGTTGCTCATTATATTTCTTACACCATCTCTAACGGCATTTGGATAAGAGTCCGCAAAAACTATATTTCCACCTTTTCCACCCAATTCAAGAGTAACTTTTTTTATAGTATCTGCTGCATTTTTTTGAATTAATTTTCCAGCTCTTGTTGATCCTGTGAATGAAACCATATCAATATCAGGATGACCAGAAATATGATTTCCAACAACTTCTCCATTTCCATTAACTAAATTAAAAACTCCTGAAGGAAAACCAGCTTCATCAATCATTTCTGCAAACAATACTGCTGACACCGGAGCAATTTCGGATGGTTTTAAAATCATTGTACAACCAGCAGCTAAAGCAGGAATAACCTTTAATACGATTTGATTCATAGGAAAATTCCATGGCGTAATTAATCCACAAACTCCAATTGGTTCATATCTTATATGGTTATTAGATTTAGGATCAAATTGATGTTCAAAATTAAAATCTTTTAAAATTTCAATGTTATTTCTACAAATATCAGCACCCATTTTAGTGTGTGTTTCGGAAGCAAAATCCAGTGGGGCGCCCATTTCTTTAGATTGTGCCTCTACCATTTCATCCCATCTTCTATTATAAATTTCATCAAACTTCTCAAGTAAAGCTAATCTTTCTTCCTTTGTAGTTTCTCTCCAGGTTTCGAATGCGATCTTGGCAGCATTTATTGCTTTATCAGCATCTTCTGTAGAGCCCAAAGATATTATTGCAAAAGCTTCCTCAGTTGAGGGGTTAATTACCTCAAAGTCATTTGGCTTAGCAGGCGAAACCCACTTTCCATTTATATAAAAATCTTTCTTTTCAATCATAAATTTATTGTAGCATAAAATTTAAATTTCATAACCTTTTTCTTCAGGCTCATTGTCGATTAACTCCTCAGGAAAACCTTCAGCTCTCAAATTAATTTTATTTAAGTCTTCCATTCTTTTTACTATCATCGAGGACCAAGCTCTTGAGCCATATTTTTTTTGACCATCTTTAAATATTTCAACTATCTTAGGTGAAATTTCCAAAGGCACATTTAATTTTTTTGCAAGTTCATCAAATAGACCAGTATCTTTTAAGACAAGATCCATCGTAAAATTTATATTATAAGAGCCATTTAAAATAACTTGGCTCTCGGTTTCATGAACAAATGAATTTCCTGATGACACAGCAATTCCTTTGTAAGCTTTTGTAAGATCTAGGTTTGATTTTTTGGCTACTGTCCATGCCTCCCCAAGGGCAACCAAATGTGTAGAGGCTAAATAATTTGTAATTACTTTGAGAATAGAAGCGGTACCCAATTTTCCTGTATGTAATATTTTACGCCCCATGACAGTTAAAGCAGGTAAAATCTTTTCAAATGCATCTCTTTCTCCACCAACAAATATTGCTATATTTCCTGATGCTGCTCTATGGCATCCACCACTTACTGGACCATCTAGGGGTATTGCCTTTTTTTCAATTATTTTTTTACTAATTCTTTTTACCTCTGCCTCATCAGTAGTACTCATTTCTAACCATATTTTATTTTCAGAAATACCTTCAAGAATTCCGTTATCCCCCTCCATCACTTCTGCACAAATTTCAGGAGAAGGAAGACAAGTTATTATTAAATCGACTTTCTCTGCCATCTCTTTAGCAGAGTTTGCAATTTTAGCCCCCATACTCTCAAATTGTTTTGTTAAATTTTTATCTATATCTCTAACTGTTAAATTAAATTTATTCCTTAACAAACTCCCAGCTAGTTTTCCTCCAACATTTCCTAAACCAATAAATCCTATATTCATTAATTTACCTCCTCTTTCTTTTTATATAATATCATTATGACACCAAATATTATTACTAATCCTCCAATAAATAATTCAGTTGTTGGTTTCTCGCCTAACAAAAAAATTGCTGCAAGCAATCCAGTCGGCGGTATACCCATAGTCACTATGGGTAGCACTTTATATAATGGATTATTTTTAAGAACATAATAAAAGCAACCATAAGTTATAGGTTGCATTATAAATCCAATGTAAAATGCTATTAGCCAATGATTAAATTTAGCAGTTGATAAATACGATATGGTATCACCTTCAATTATTGCAGAAATTAAAATTAAAGTGGGTCCAGAAAATAATGCAAGCCAAGCAACTAAAGCTAAAGGATTAATTTCTTTACTCAAAGGTTTAACAATTACTTGGCCAAGTGCCCATATTGCTGAACCTAAAATCGTAAGAGCGATACCAAATATTTTTCCATCTAAATTAGGTGAGCCGGTTAAAATATAAACTCCTACAAATGCAACTCCTATCCCAATCAAAGCTCTTAAAGTTGGTTTCTCTTTCAACATGAAAAAAGCAAATATTACTCCAAATGGAACTTCTGTTTGTACTAATAATACCGCTGCAGATGCATCAATAAAATTTAAACCAGTATAGGTAATACTGTATTGCAAAGTGTTTGCTATAAACGAAGCGATAAAAATTTTTTTTATGAAACCTTTTGGAATTGGAAACCACCAAACTAAAATAGAAGCAGCAAAAATAAATCTTAGTCCCATTAGAAGTATTGGAGGAAAAGACTCAAAAGCAGGTTTGGCAATTACAAAACCAAAACCTAAAAAGATAGGAACAAGTGATGCAACTAGAGTGTCTTTAAAATTCATTCAATTTATTTAATATTAATGATTATTTAAGAACTTATGATATATTCACTTTTTTAAAATATGAATTCAACAAAAATAGAACCAAAATACATAAGTAAATCAAATCCACGAGTTGGCCTTATTGCTCTTGCAAGTGATTTTATGATTGAGAGAGATTTTATTAACGTAATTAAGGATAGAGAAATTGATTTTTTTGTTAATAGAATAGAGTGTTATAATCCTTTAACAAAAGAAAATCTCATTAAAATGTCAGATAAAGTAACCAGTGTTACAAAAGATATTTTGCCAGATCAAGATATTGATTGCGTAGTCTACGGATGTACATCTGGAACTATTGCAGCAGGTTATAACTCTATTAAGCAAAAGGTAAAAGCAGCAAAACCAATGGCCCAGGTTACAACGCCAAGTACAGCCGCAATAAAAGCATTAAAAAAGTTAAACGTTAAAAAGCTTTCACTATTTACGCCCTACAGCAAAAAACTTAATGATGAAGTTATGGGTTATTTTAAGTCTGAGAGATTTGAGATAACATCCAATTCATACTTTGATATAGAGGCAGATTACGACATAGGCAAAGTAGACCAAAATTATTTGTATGATGTCTTGTCTAAAATAGATTTAAATGGAGCAGATGCATTATTTGTATCTTGTACAGCTCTTCCTGTATTACCAATAATTGATAAACTTGAAAAAAAACTTAATACGATTGTTTTATCAAGTAATCAGACATTAATTTGGGATACTCTTGTCCAAATAAATAAAAATAACCTTGTAGAAGGTTTTGGTAAATTATTTAGATAGAAATTCATGTCATTTACTAAAGACGAATATAAACAAAGATTAAAAAAAGTTCAGTCGATGATGCAGGATAAAGGTATCGAACTATTGATTTCTCACGATACTAATAACATGAATTATTTAACTGGTTATGACGCCTGGTCTTTTTATTATGCACAGTGTGCAATTGTTCATGTTAATGCTGATGAACCTTTATGTTTTGTAAGAGCTCAAGACTCAGGAGGTGCGTATATAAAAACTTATCTCAAAGATGAAAATATAATTGTGTATGATGAAAATTATATTCATACATGGCCAAAACATCCTTACGATTATTTAGTACAGATCATTAAAGATAGAAATTGGGATAAGCTTTCAATTGGAGTGGAGATGGACGCTCATTACTTCACTGCTTTTTGTTATGAAAAGATAAAACAAGGTTTACCGAATGCAAAAATAAAAGATTCAGAAAGATTAGTAAACTGGGCAAGATATGCAAAATCTGATGCAGAAATTAATTATATGAAAACTGCTGCACTAATTTCAGAAAAAGGAATGAAGACTGCAATGGAGGTAATTAAACCGGGTGTCAGACAATGCGATGCAGTAGGTGATATACAAAAAACTTTATTTTATGGGACACCTGAGTTTGGTGGAGAGTATTCTAGTATCGCAACACTCTTACCAACAGGAAAAGGGACATCTGCATCTCATTTAACAGCAACGCATGACAAGTTTGTAGAAGGTGAGGCGACAATCGTTGAGTTATCTGGAGTATATAAAAGATACCATGCGCCAATGGCCAGAACAGTCTTACTTGGAAAACCTGATCAATTAAAAATAGACACAATGAACAAAACCATCGAAGCTTTGCAAGCTGGAATAGATGCTACTAAACCCGGGAATACTGCAAATGATGTAGCGCAAGCTTTTTGGGGTATTTTAGACAAATATGGCATAGAAAAAAAATCAAGAACTGGTTACTCAATTGGAATAGGTTATCCACCAGATTGGGGTGAACATACTCTTAACATATATAAAGGAGAAATGACTGAACTAGTACCGAATTCGTGTTTTCATATGATAGCTGTAATGCAATTTGGCGACTGGGGAGTTGAAGCTTCGGAGGCTATAAGAGTTACAGAAAAAGGGTGTGAATTATTCTGCAATTTTTCAAAAGAGTTACACATTAAGAGCTAATTAACTGTTGCAAACAACTTAACTAAATGTTTTAAAAACTAATCTATGTCAAAAAAAGAAGATTTCGTAAAATTTGATAAAGTCGACAAAAGTTACGATGGAAAAGTATTAGTTGTTAAAGATCTAAACTTAGATATTAAAGAAGGTGAGTTCGTAACAATGCTAGGACCCTCTGGTTCAGGAAAAACCACATGCTTAATGATGCTTGCAGGTTTTGAAACCCCAACTAATGGAGAAATTTATTTAGATAAAAATCCAATTTCAAATATTCCTCCACACAAAAGAGGTATTGGAATGGTTTTTCAAAATTATGCTTTGTTTCCTCATATGACAGTTTTTGAAAATTTAGCTTTTCCATTAAAAGTTAGAAATATTTCTAAAGATGATATTGATAAAAAAGTAGATAAAGCATTATCCATGGTTTCATTGTCAGAGTTTGGAAACCGTATGCCAGGTCAGCTGTCAGGAGGTCAACAACAAAGAGTAGCAGTTGCAAGAGCATTAGTTTTCGATCCATCTGTTGTATTAATGGATGAGCCTTTAGGTGCCTTAGATAAAAATTTAAGAGAAAGTATGCAGTACGAAATTAAACACATTCATGAAAGTATTGGTGTAACAGTAGTTTATGTAACTCATGATCAAGGTGAAGCTTTAACTATGTCAAATAGAATCGCGGTATTTAATGATGGTAAAGTTCAGCAACTTTCAAGTCCAGATAAATTATATGAAGAGCCAGTAAATTCATTTGTAGCAGAATTTATTGGAGAAAATAATACCTTTGATGGAGAGGTTTATGAAATTTCAAATGGAACATGTAGAGTGAAATTAGAAAAGGGTGAAATAATTGCTAATCCAATTTCAGTAAAATCTGTTGGCGAAAAAACTACTGTATCAATTAGACCTGAGAGAGCATTGATTAATCCCAAAGATAAAATGGATAACAATCAAAAAGGTAAAATCGAAGAGGTCATTTATCATGGGGATCATACTAGAGTTAGATTAAATTTACTTGGTAATTCAGAATTTATATTGAAAGTTCCAAACAGTTCTCAAAACTTAGATATAAAACTTGGCAATGAAATTAATATCGGCTGGAACAGTCATGATGCTCGAGCTTTAGACCCAAAATAAGCTAAATTACTACATTTTCGCCAAAATCACCTGTTGACTCTTATATTCTATGTTGCTGTACTTCTTTTTTTATAAAAAAAACGTTTAAACGGAGGATAAATGAGAAAATTAAGTAAATTATTACTTGCTTTAACATTTGCAGTTTCTGTATCTACATCCGCTTTTGCAGTAGTTGTTGCATCATGGGGTGGAGCATACACAGAAAGTCAAAAGTTAGGATATGGTGATCCAACATCTAAAGCATTAGGTGTACCGATTGAGTGGGTTGACTATTCAGGTGGACTTTCAGAAATTAAAGCGCAAATAGAGGCAGGAGCAATCACATGGGATATTATAGACGTATTCGCTTATGATACTATTAATGGATGTGACGAAGGAATTTTTGTTGAATTTGATTTCGACAAGGATTTCCCGCCAGCACCAGATGGTACACCAGCTAGTGAAGACTTTTTTACTGATATGCCTAGTAAATGTGCAGTAGGAAATATCTTGTATTCTTGGAACTATGCTTACAACAGTGATTTATTAAAAAGCACTCCAAGCACTTTAAAAGATTTCTTTAATACAAGTAGGTTTCCAGGAAAAAGAGCTATTTATAAAAGCGCTCTAACAAACTTAGAGATTGCTTTAGCAGCAGATGGTGTAAAAATGGGTAAAGGTGGAGAATTTATCTACAAAAAATTAGAAGAGCCAGGATATGTTGACAGAGCAATGAACAAAATCAAAGCGCTTTGTGAGGATCCAAATGGCGGATGTGTATTTTGGTCAGCAGGAGCTCAACCACCAGAATTATTAATGAGTGGTGAAGTTGTAATGGCTACTGGTTGGAATGGAAGATTTTTCAATGCAGCAGTTGGAGAAGGTGCTCCAATAGTTCAAGTTTGGGACGGACAAGGTCTTGACTATGAATATTTTGCATTAGTAAAAGGTGGACCAAACCAAGAAGACGCTATGAAGGCTTTAGCAATGATGACAAGTACTGAGATGTTAGCAGGAAGTGCAAAATATATTGCTTATGCTCCATGGAGAAAATCATCAATTGCAGTTATGCAAGCAGGAGAGCCTTGGTATAAAGATGGAAAAACTAATATGGTTCCACATATGCCAACAGCACCAGCTAACCTTAAAAGATACTTCTTAGTAGACGCTGAGTACTGGGCTGATAATGGTACAGAGCTTGGTGAAAAATGGGAAGCTATGAAAGCTAGTATTAAATAATTAAAGTTTTAAACACTTTAATTTTATATTATAGTAAGGGCGGTCATATTGACCGCCCTTTTTTTTTATGAGCTCAGAAACAGGAAAAATTTTGACAACAGATGGAATTCCCCTAGAGGAAAGTCTAAAACAGTCAGAAAAGAAAAATAAAATTAAAGCTTTTTTACTAGTTGCACCATTATTATTATTTTTAATTATCACATACATGATTCCAATTGGAGATATGTTTTCTAGAAGCATAGACGACAAGATGGTTACAAACATGCTTCCCAAAACCTATAAAGCAATGGAAAATTGGGATGGAAAAGAATTACCCCCAGAAGAAGTTTTTGAGGCATTTTACTTAGATTATAAAATTCTAGTTAAAAACAAAACAGCAGGAAAATTACAAACACAATTAAACTATGAAAAAAATGGATTTAAAAGTGTTTTAAAAAAACTTGCCAGAAAACAAAAGAAATTCGAGGAAGGAAACTACAAAGAACAAATAATGAAAGTTCACAAAAGATGGAGAAATGTTGAATATTGGAGAGCAATTAAAAGAAGAGCTCCATCTTATACATATTCAAAATATCTTAAGGGTATAGATATGTACTCAAATGAAGATGGAAAAATTGTTCAAGTATCTGAGGATAGACGAATTCACAGAATTTTATGGATTAGAACAGTGGAGGTTGCTTTCTTTGTAACTTTGTTTTGTTTTTTAATGGCTTATCCAATTGCACATTTATTGGCAACTCTACCAATGAAATATAGTAATTTACTAATGATTTGTGTCTTATTGCCTTTTTGGACTTCTTTACTTGTAAGAACTGCTAGTTGGATGATTCTTTTACAACAACAGGGTATTGTTAATGACTTTTTTGTTTGGATAGGTCTCGTTGCAGACGATAACAGACCAGAAATGATGTACAATAAAACTGGAACTTACGTAGCAATGACTCAAATACTTTTACCTTTTATGGTTTTACCTTTGTATAGTGTCATGAAAACGATCTCTCCAAGTCTTATGAGGGCTGGTAAGTCTTTAGGAGCAACACCAGCTACTGCTTTTTTTAAAGTTTATTTTCCACTTACAATTCCAGGTATTGGGGCAGGTTGCTTATTAGTATTTATACTTGCAATTGGGTATTACATAACCCCAGCCTTAGTAGGTGGAGCTTCTGGAACACTTATTAGTAACCAAATAGCCTATCACATGAAGAGTACTTTAGATTGGAGTTTTGCATCTGCGATGGGTTTAATGCTTTTAACAGGAGTACTTGTAATCTATTGGATTTATAACAAACTTGTAGGAGTTGATAATATTAAACTAGGATAATTATGGCTTTACCGAAATATACAGAACTACATTATAGAATTTGGCATTATTTTTATCTTTTTGTTTGTGGATGTGTTTTCTTCTTTTTAATTGCACCTTTATTTGTAATTTTTCCATTATCATTTAATGCGGAGGAATTTTTAGTCTTTACAGATGGAATGAAGAGATTGGATCCAGATGCTTTTTCATTAAGGTGGTATAATGATATGATTTATGGAACGAAAAATCCGTGGGGATTAGCAGCAAGAAATAGTTTTATAATTGCTATATTTGCAACTTTAGGATCAATTATTTTGGGTACTCTTGCTGCATTGGGTTTAAGCAGTAGACATATGCCATATAAAGGTTTGATAATGGCAATTTTAATTTCTCCAATGATAGTTCCACTGATTATTTCAGGTGTTGCAATATTCTTTTTTATGGCAAAAGTAGGTTTAGCAGCAACACACTTGGGTATTATATTAGCACACATTATTCTTGGAACTCCCTTTGTTGTAATAACAGTTACTGCAACATTATCAGGTTTTGATCATAGTATAACACGTGCAGCATCTAGTCTTGGAAGCAGTCCTTATAATACATTTATGAAAATTACATTACCATTAATATTACCAGGTGTAATTTCAGGTGGTTTATTTGCTTTTGTAACATCTTTTGATGAGGTTGTAGTCGTATTATTCTTAGCAGGCTTAGATAATACAACAATTCCAATTCAAATGTGGACAGGTCTTAGAGAGCAGCTTAGTCCTACAATTTTAGCTGTAGCAACTTGCTTAATAGTTTTATCAGTATTAATTTTACTAACTGCTGAACTTTTGAGAAGAAGATCTGAGAAATTAAGAGGAATAAATAGATAATTTAGTTTATAGACTCAATCACTGTAGCAATTCCCATACCTAAACCAATACACTGAGTTGAAAGTGCATATTTTTTATTTTCTCTTTTTAGTAATTCAGCAGCCTTACCTGTAATTCTTGCACCAGTTGCTCCAAGTGGATGACCAAGAGCAAGTGCCCCTCCATCTAAATTAACTTTATTTTTATCTATTCCCAAATCTCTAATACAAGCTAAAGATTGGGATGCAAAAGCCTCATTCAATTCTACAATATCAATTTTATCTGCAGATAAATTAGCTCTTTCCAAAGCTTTTTTTGATGCACCAATTGGTCCTAATCCCATGTAGTCAGGGTCACAACCTTGCACTGCTGTAGAAATAATTCTTCCCAAAATATTTAAATTATTTTCTTTTGCATAACTTTCTTCACAAATTAATGTTGCTGCAGCACCATCAGTTAATGGTGAAGAGGTTGCAGCCGTTACAGTGCCATTTTCATCAAAAGCAAGCTTTAGCCCATCCAGTTTTTCCATTGTACTATTTGGTCTTATATTCCCATCAGTATCACAGTCTCCAATTGATACGATTTCATTTTTAAAATTTCCTTTTGTCTGTGCCTCGTGAGCTTTTTGATGGCTTGATAAAGCAAATTCCTGTTGCTCACTTCTTGAAATATTATATTTTTTGGCAACATTTTCTGCGGTAGTTCCCATTGAAAAATAAACGTGAGGATTATCATTTTTATTTTCAGGATAAGGTATTGGATCAAAACCTGTATTAACTCTAGTCATACTTTCAACTCCTCCACATATAAATACTTTTCCTGCTCCTAACGAAATTTTACCTGCAGCAATATGAATAGCTTCCATTGAGGAACCACACCATCTATCAACTGTCATTCCAGAAGTTTTAACATCCATATTAGTTAAAAATGTTGTTAACTTTCCAATATTAAATGACTGCTCTCCAGTTTGAAATGCACAACCAACAACAATATCTTCAATATCCTCTTTTTTAACATTGGATTTAGCAACTAAATTTTTAATCACTTCTGCTAATAAATTTACTGGCTTTGTATCTACGAGCGCACCTTTTCTTGCCATTGTGAAGGGCGATCTTGAAAAGCCGGCAATTACAGGTTTAAACATATTAATAAATATAAGGTTAATCTTTGAATGGTAAAGAAGTTATAATGCCTTTTCTATTTTTTCCATTGAAAGTATTTACAAAAACCTCATTTCCAATTTCCCAATAATCTTTTAAAATCATAGAAAGGCCTATATTCCTTCTAAATCCAGGAGAATATATTCCAGATGCAATTTGCCCAATTTTTGTATTATCTTTTGAGTATACTGGTAAAGGCACTCCGGTTGGCTTACACGGATCTCCATCAAACAAAATTCCTCTCATTCTTTGTACAATTCCATCAGATTGGATCTTTCTTAAAGCCTCTTTACCTATAAAATCATGATCATCCTCTTGTTTGCAGTATTTTTCAAGATTACACTCCAAAGGGTTATTTTCTCTTGTAAAGTCATTTCCATAAGACATTAACCCAGCCTCAATTCTATCAATTAAATTTGGACATCCTGGAGAAATATTAAATTTTTGTCCGCTCTCCCATATAGTATCCCAAAGTTTTTCTCCGAGTTCTATCTCATTAAAATGTGTTTCAAATCCTTTAAAGTATATTTCAAAACCATCTTGTTTACTGTAACCAGATCTTGCAATAATTTGTTTAGTTCCTAAAAAATCAAACACTTTAAAATTAAAAAATTTTAACTTTTTAATATCCTCACCAAAAATTGAAATTAGTAGATCCTCAGATTTCGGACCTTGAATAGCTAGTGGATATACATCTGGTTCGATTATTTCTACATTTAATTTTGATCCTAAAGCAATTCCTTTTGCCCAAAGTAAAATATCTGAGTCTGCAATAGAAATCCAAAACATATCGTCATCTAGTTTTAATAAAACTGGATCATTGATCATACCGGCAGTTTCATCAATTATTGGAATATAAAAACATTTACCAGTCTCCATTTTCTTTATTGATCGGGGTGTCAATTTTTGTACAAGTTTTTGAGCATCAGGACCTGTAATCTGCACTTGCCTTTGGCAAGAGACATCCCACACTTGAACGTACTCTCTTAAATGCCAGTAGTCTTCTTCTACAGTATTTTTAAAACCTTTTGGTAGTAGCATGTGATTAACAACAGTAAAATCAGATACTCCACATTCCTCCACTTTATTTGTAAATGGAGTTCGTCTTATACGCCTAGACATATTTAATTTTATATTTTTTTGTGTAATTAAATTTTCTTTACTCATTTTATTTAGACCACCATACTGTATAGCTATTTTTAGAAATTATTACTGGAATATGATATTTTTTATTTTGATCTTCCATTTGAAATTTAATGTTAATTTCTGAAACTATTTTTTTTTCTGAAAAATAATTGCCGGTTTTACAAACCATTTCATACTCACACTTGCAGTCGTCTTTACTTAATTCAAATTCTTGTAGTATTCGTCCACCTTCATCAGATTTAGTCTCGTAGAAAACTTTCTTTTTTCCACTTTCATTAATTTGATAAATAATTACTTCAACATTTGCAGCGTGCGAGCCATTTGTTGCATCCAATAAGTGAGAAGAGAAAGTTGCCACAATTATTCTATTGATGATTTCTCTCTCTTACTTGCAACTGCAGATACTATTGGGCTTAATACAGGTTTTGCCTTAACATTTACGCATGCGGGTTTTCCACTTTCTATAGCTCTTTTAAGTGCTGGACCTAGTTCTTCTCTTTTGTTAACTAATTCTCCATGTCCTCCAAAACCCTCAAATATCTTATGAAATGGTATATCGCGGAAGTCAGTTCCCACACTTTTTCCACTTTTAAATAACCTCTCTTGTTGCTGACCAATTGAAGCAAGACCCCCATTATTATCAATTACAACAGTAATAGGTTTTTTCTCATAAAATACACTTTCAATAGACATACCTCCTGATAAAAACGCACCATCACCACTAATCAGAACTACATTTGAATCTGGATTATGATTTTTAGCAGATAGAGCGAATGAAACTCCAACACCTAACATACTAAAAGTTCCAGGATGCAATATTCCTTTTAATTTTTTACCTTTGGCACCTGCGATGTTGATTGCAATTTCTGACCAAAAATGAGTATTTCCTCCATCAATAACAAGCCAATCATTTTCACTCATTGCATCTTGAACATCCAATGAAAGTTGTAGAGGGTGAATTTTTCCTCCATTTTTTTTCGATGCTTCAGCTTCAATTTCTAAATCTTTCAAAGATTTATCTACCCACTCATACTTCTTTTTTTTATTCTCTTGAAACCAATTTGTATCTAAAGACCATTTATTATTTTTTTTTAAGTTGGATAATGTATCTAAAAAAACACCAGGATCGCTTAGTAAACTTAAATCTGCAGCTCTATTAAGTTCTAATTCTTCATGTGAACCATTTATACAAACTAATTTTGTTGACTCTGGTATAAAAGGTGGATTTCCAAAATTTAATTGATTATCTAATCTCGCTCCAACTACAAGAACCAGATCTGAATTCTGTAATGCAAATTCTGAAGGAGGGTATTGATGTATGTCCGCTAACCCCATGTAAGCGTTTGCCTCTTCTCCTAATAATTTTTGATGATAAGGAACATTAAAAATTGGTATATTTAAATTATTACCAGCTGCTTCAAGATTTTTTTCTGAATGTGACCACCAAACACCGTGTCCACCAATAATAACTGGTTTTTTTGAATTACAAGCAAGTTCTAAGACTTTAGAGAGTGAATTTGGATCTGGCCACGCTTTAGCTATAGGTTTTGCTTTTTGAGAATACGGTCTTTCTTCTAAACCAACTTCCTCAGCAAAAGATGAAAACATAATATCAACTGGAAGACTAAGATGTACAGCACCTGGATATCCGTTAGTTGCAATATGATATGCTTTGTCTACAAATTCTCTTATTCTATTTCCATCAGTAATACTTGCACTATATTTGGTTAAGGGAGCTGCAATTGAAACATCGTCAATTTCTTTAAAACCACCTGAGCCTTGTCTTTTAAGACTGCTAGATCCTGTGATGTAAATAATGGGACTTCTTTCACCCCAAGCCTCCATCATTGAAGGTACAGCGTTAGTAAACCCCTCAGGTCCAACTAAACATACCGAAGGTTTACGAGTAATTCTTGTATTGCCGTCTGCTAAATGACCTGCAATCTGTTCATGAGGAGTGTTTACGACTTCAATTTGGCATTCAGCAAAACCTTCAATTGCTGGATTACAAAAACCTCCCGAAAGGGTGAAAACTTTGCAAATTCCTTTGTCTTTTAGAGCCCTTGCAAGTAATGCTCCACCTCTAATTTTATTTTCACTCATTTAGTAATCTACCTTATTTACAGTATTATCTATTACTATATTAGAAGTTACATCATTAATATCATTTAATCCTACTAACCCGAGTGTCGTGCTGGCTTCTTCTTTAATTATTTCCACAATTCTCCTCAATCCTTTTCTTCCATCAGCACCCATTGCATACATTACGGGCCTACCAATCATTGCATAATCTGCACCAAATGCAAGTGCTCTCACGATATCACTTCCACTTCTTATTCCACTATCAAAGATTAAAGGAAAATCACTTCCCACTGATTTTCTGATTAGCGGAAGCATATTTATTGCTGCTGTAGCGCTATCTAATTGTCTACCCCCATGATTTGAAACTTGTATTGCATCAGCACCAGCTTCCTTAATTTTTACTGCATCGTCAGGAGACATTACTCCTTTAATTATAAGTTTACTTTTCCACTTATCTCTCACTCTTTTAAGAGTATCCCAATCTGTAGAGCCTCTACTTTCTTTTCTTTTAAAAATACTATCTCTACTTTTTGATGTTACATAGTTCATTGGTTTAGGAATCCCACTCAGCAAAGTCGAAAGAGACCAAGTTGGGTGAGTTGCAAAATCAAAAAATTGTTTTGGACCGATCTTGAAAGGGTAGGAGAAACCATTTTTATCATCTCTAGTTCTCCTGGATAGCACTGGAACATCCACAGTTAATATTGCAACTTCGTATCCAGTATTCTTAGCTCTGTCTAAAAGTTCCATGACAAAATTTTCATCCTGAAATATATATAGTTGCATCCATGAATGACCTTCTGATAGTTCATACATTTTTTCTAAAGTTGTTGTAGAAGCCATAGAAACACACGTAGGTATATTATTTCTTGCGCTTTCTGCTGCTAACATAGAGTCTGCTCCAGGCCATGATAAATTAGTCATTCCCATTGGAGCAAAACCAAAGGGAAAATTAAATTCATAACCTAATACTTTTTTTTTAAGAGATCTCTTTTCAACATTTCTTAAAACTTTAGGTTCAAGTCTAATTTGATCTAAAGCTCTGCTATTTATTTCTGCTAATTTTTCATCTCCAGATGCACCGTCAATAAAATCAAAAACTAATTTAGGCAGACGTTTACGTGACAGTTCCCTTGCGTCTTTAATGCTAAAAATTTTTTGACTTGGTAAAATATTATCACTCATTATTAACTTTAATATATTCTTTTAAATTAAGTTGTTTATTTTGATCAACAAAATAAGCATTATGACTTTCTCTGGAAGAATAAACCTCCGTTGGTTTTCCGTCAATAAAAAGTACTGCAACCCCATCATCTACAGCTATACCACTAGGTAAAATTTTATTATTTATATTTTCTCTGTATTTATAAGCTCTTTTTGCATCTGAATAATGTGGGGTAAAACTTCCAGATATAAGTCCAATACCACTTAACGGTTTAAAGCCAGGTCCATCTGAGTCTGTGAGAAAATAATCAAACCAACATGCAGCTCCAGCACTTACACCAGAAACAATTATTCCTGAGTTATAAACTTCTTTAAAAATATTAATTAAATTATTTCTATTCCACAAGTCGAGCATGAATTTAGTATTTCCTCCACCAATATAAATAGCATCTAAATTTGAAATCCAGTTTTCAAAACCCTTAACATTGGAGACAAGGTTAAAGTGAGAAACTTTAAAGCTAGTATTTTTAAATCTTTTATAGAATAGCTCAGTTTTTTTGGAATCATCATTACTAGCAGTTGGCAAAAATCCTATAGAGCAGTTTTTTTTACCTATTTGATCTAAAAAAAATTGATCTAAATCACCATCCTTATTATGAGTGAAACCACCACCTCCAACTGCTATTATTTGTTTTTTAGCCTTCACTAAATAAATTTTTTAATTTGTGGTTTTAATACCAGGCCACGGATTAGGCACTTTAGGAATATTTCTATTTAGACCTCTAACAATTTCTCCTTTGGAATCATACATTGGCAATTTACAGATTTCCCCTTTATGAAATTTTCCATCAGTGCATTTAACATCAACAACATCTCCTGGTCCATTTTCATTATTATTGAGGTGTACAATACCAACTCCACAAATTTGATATGGTGACCAAGTGCTAGAAGTTATTTTACCAATATTTTTTTCATTTATTTTAATACTTTCACCTTTAATAGCAGTCCCCTCCGCAACTCTAATTCCCCATGTCTTACATTTTTTGTCAGATGTCATAAGAGCTTCTTTTCCAATAAAATCCTTTTTATCAAAATTTATAAAACGCCCAAGACCAACTGAAAATGGATTTGTTTTTTTTGTAAAATCTTGTCCTGCAGATAGTAGACCTGCCTCAATTCGTCTACATCTAAAACCTGGTGTGGCGACTAAAATCATACCTAGTTTTTTTCCTTCCTCAAGAATATAATCTCCTATTTTTTCAGTCTCGTTTTCAGGTCGAAAATAAATTTCCCAACCCAGCTCGTTTGTAAAACCACTTCGACTTATAATTACTTTTTGATCTAAGATTTGTAATTCTTTCCAATCAAAATATTTCCAGTCATTTTCAGAAAATCCATCTGTTATATTTTCTAACAATTTCATCGATAAAGGACCTTGGATTTGACTTACCCATACCTCGGGGTCTTTTATTTCAACATCCATATTTTTAGAGTGAGCTTTATACCAAGAAAAAAGATCCCCATCTGCTTGAGCAAACCAATATTTATCCTCTTCAATTTTTAATAGAACTCCATCTGTAATCATTCCCCCATCATGATAACAAGCAAACTGGTAAGAACATCTTCCTTTTGATATTTTTGATACATCTCTTGGAAATATTTTTTGTAATAATTTTAATGAGTCTGGACCAGATATTTCAAATGGATGCTCACCTGTATGTCTAAATATTATTTCTTGCCTTCCTTTCCAATACATTTCTTCGGAACTAACATTTGATAATTTCTCAAGTGTTAATCTTCCAGCATAATTAGAATATTCAGGGTCGTAGGGAAGCTCCTGGTATGTTAGTGGGTGAACTTGAATTGACCTTGCAAGCTCCAAAGTGTTTGAATTTTCAAGGCTAACAGGCTTAACTGTAAACCTATATTTGTTGATTAAATCTTTCATTATTTTTTTTTTAAACAATCAAAATACATCAATAAAACAAATAAAAAAGAACCATTTTCACTGTTGCTATATAAGTTGCTAATTGTTACCTTTTACTTTTTAAAGAGAGGAAATTATGAAAAACATTTTTAAATTGATATCAGTTTCATTGGTATCACTATTTGTAACGTTTTCTTTTGCTAACGCATCAAGTGGAGTTTTTAAATTATCTCATGATGTAGGTTTTGGAAAAGATACAAATTTAGACGCAATTACTAAAGGACGACTGTTTCAGGTAGTAATAATGACACAGAATCGTCTTGTAAGAAAAGATCTTAAAGGGGTTACATCTCCTGAGCTTGCAACCGACTGGTCGGGAAATGCAGATGCAACAGAATGGACTTTTAACTTAAGAAAAGGTGTTAAGTTTCATGATGGATCTGATTTTGATGCAGAGGATGTAAAATATTCTTTGATGAGAGTTAAAGATCCTGAAATTGGTTCGCCTGCAAAGAAAAGTATGAGTGCAGTAACAGATATTGAGATTATAGACTCACACACAGTTAAAATGAAATTAAATACATCTTTTGCAGATTTTCCACTTTTATTAACTGATTATAGACTAAGAATGATACCTAATGGATCAGGAGATACTATTGGAAAAACAGGTATTGGAACTGGACCTTTTATAGTAGAAAAGTTTGATGCTGAAGGAACAACAATTCTTAAAGCAAACCCAGATTATTGGGAAGGGGCACCTAAACTTGCTGAAGTGCATGTAATAGCTATCCCAGATGGTCAAGCTAGAATTCAAGCTCTACTTACAGGTCAAATTGATATGAATAGATATGTTCCATTCAACCAGAAAAAAATATTTGATGGTAATTCAAAGTTTAACGTTTCAGTTATACCTACTGGAAACTGGAGAGGTATGGTAATGAGAACTGACGTTGCACCATTTGATGATCCTAGAGTAAGAAAGGCTGTTAGAATAGCTGTAGATAGACAAGAACTTGTTGATTTAGTTATGGCTGGAGCAGCAACAGTATCATGTGATACGCCTGTTGCCCCTTCTGACCAATACAGAATGAATAAGAAGTGTCCTCCTCAACCCACAACTGCCAAAAACCTTTTAGCAGAAGCAGGTTATCCAGATGGTATTGATATGACAATTCATGTTTCTACTAAAGAACCGACATGGCCTACTATTGCTGAAGTTTTACAACAACAATTTGCAAAAGCTAACATAAGAGCAGATATCCAAATGACACCTTCAAAAAGTTATTGGAATGAAACTTGGATGAAAAAAGCTGTAGCAATGACACGTTGGAATGAGAGACCTGCAGACAGTATTTTGCATGAAGCTTATCATAGTGAAGCAAAATGGAACGAGTCTTTCTATAAAAGTGCTTCTTTTGATAAGAATTTAGCTGAAGCTAGAGGAGAGTTAAATTTTAACAAAAGAAAAAAAGCATATATCAATGCACAGAAAACACTGTGGGAAGAGTCTGGAACTATGATTCCTTATCATGTGTCTAGACTGGTTGTCACATCTTCAAAAGTGAAAAACCTCGACGAAGTTGAGTATTTTTCAATAAGGTGGCACACAGTTAGTGTTGACTAATAATTTTTGTTTTACAGGCCTTTAAGTAGGCCTGTAAAATCTCTTTCATTTCTAAATAAATAATTTAAAATTTAAGTATTCTTATGCTTTTTTTAATTATTAAAAGAATTCTATTAGGTTTAATAACTTTATTTATAGTATCTTTAATCACCTTTGTTGGAACTGAAATTTTACCTGGAGATGCTTGTACAACATATCTTGAAAGACAAGCATTTGGTGAACAATTAGAAGCTTGTTATAGAAGATTAGGTTTGAACGTTCCTGCATACGAGAGATACGTCTCCTGGGCAATAGGTGCAATTCAAGGAGACTTTGGTTATTCATTGAGTGGAGAAATGCCAATCAAAGAGGTTCTTGGGCCTCGAATTAAAAATTCATTAGTTTTAGCATCAGCTGCTATTTTTATTGGTATACCGATCGCTTTAATACTTGGAATAATAACTGCACTTTGGAGAGATAAATTACCTGACGTAGCAATTTCAACCGTAACTATATTTGCCATGACAATTCCTGAATTTATTAGTGCTACTCTGTTAATTTTAATAATTGCAATATGGTTAGAGTGGTTACCTGGTATTGTAATTGTTCCAACTGATGTTTCATTCTTTGAACTATTACCCAATATAATTTTACCAGTAATTGCTATTGCAATGATAATGACTGCTCATATGGCACGTATGGTAAGATCAAGTGTAATTCAAGTTATGGCAAGTGAATATGTTCAAATGGCAATTTTAAAAGGTGTTCCATATTGGAAAATGGTTTTTACACATGTTTTACCAAATGCATTGTTACCAGCTATTAATGTTGTAGCGTTAACAATTGCATGGCTTTTAGGTGGTGTAGTTGTTACAGAGGTTGTATTTAATTATCCTGGTCTTGGAAGGTTAGTCATTGAGTCGATTTCAAATAGAGATTTGCCAACAGTTCAAGCGTTAGCAATAATTCTTGCATCTATATATGTTAGTATAAATCTATTAGCAGACCTGATGACACTTATGCTTAATCCAAGATTAAAGACATTACAGATAAGAAAATAATATGAAATTAGATAATATTTATCAGGAAGAAAAGAAAAGCAACTTCACGAAGGTCTCTGAGATAATAATTACAATGGCCTCAAGACCGTCAGGATTTATTGGTTTAAGTATATTAATATTCCACGTAATACTTGCATTTATTAGTCCTTATATTGCGCCATATGATTTTAAAGCCATAAATCCAACTTTAATGCTACAAGCCCCTTCGGCTGAGTATTGGTTTGGAACAGATGATCTTGGAAGAGATGTTTTTACTAGAACAATTTTAGGTGGAAGGACAGCTTTAACAATTACTTTTTTTGGATCTTTGATAGCACTACTTTGGGGTGGTTTATTAGGAATTTTTTGCGGATTAGTTGGAGGAAAAACTGACGATATTGTGATGAGAATTGTTGATGCATTTTTATCTATACCTTGGATATTAGCAATGTTGTTAATTGTGTCTTTGTTAGGTACATCAACTGAAGTATTAATACCTGCTTTAGGTTTCTTTTATGGAAAAGGAATTGTGAGAGTAGCAAGAGCTGCAACCCATGATGTTATTGCGAAAGACTTTATTGTATCCGCTAGAGCAAGAGGTCACAGTAATTTTTCAATAATATGGTATGAAATAATTCCAAATGTAAGAGATGCAATTTTGGTGGAAGGTGCAATGAGATGGTCATGGATGCTACTTGGCTTTAGTTCTCTGTCTTTCCTAGGTTTTGGTGTTAGTCCTCCAACTCCAGATTGGGGATTGATGATATCAAACGCTAGGGGTTTAATGTCTTTTGCTTATTGGTCGGTGATAGCTCCAATAGTTGGTTTGAGCAGTTTAATAATTGGCATCAATTTGACAGCTGATGCTTTTGCTAAAGCATTAGGTATAGATAGATCAACAAAAGCTCCAGTTTAAAAATGACTGAAATAATTCAAAAAGTAAAAAATTTGTCCATTGGTTTTAAGAGTAAAAAAGGTGAAGAGATTTTAATACTAAGAAACATAAGTACAAACATTAAAAAAGGTGAAACCGTTGGTATTGTTGGAGAATCTGGATCTGGAAAAAGTACTCTCGCACTAGCAATGATGGGGTATGTTAAACATGGTCTCTATACTATTGGTGGAGAATGTGAATTTAATTCCTCAAATCTTTTAAAAATGAAAAATAGAGATTTGGAAAAAATCAGAGGTAGAAAAATTGCAATGATACCACAAAATGCTGGACAGGCATTGACACCAAATTTAAAAATAGGTTATCAAATTGATGAAGCATTAAAGTTGCATTCTGATTTAAAGGAGGAGGAAAGAGAACAAAAAATTTCAGAATTGTTAAATAAAGTGAGACTTCCCTCACCTGAAACAATTGCTCTAAGATATCCTCATGAACTTTCAGGAGGACAACAACAGAGAGTTGCTGTTGCTATGGCATTAGCGGGAACCCCTGACCTTCTACTATTGGATGAGCCTACAACTGGCTTAGATGTAACAACACAAGCTCACGTTTTAGAACTTCTTAACTTCATTGCGAAAGACACAGGAACATCAATGGTTTATGTAAGCCATGACTTAGGAGCAATAGCTCAAGTAAGTGACCGTATTATTGTAATGTACTCTGGTGAAATAGTTTTAGAGGGGCCCTCTCGAGATATTCTTAAAAAACCAATTCATCCGTATACCTATGGTTTGCTTAAATCTATACCAAAATTATCACTTGCAGGACTTCCACAATCAATGCCTGGTAGCCAACCTCAACCTGGAACAATGCAAAGAGGCTGTAGTTTCTTTGATAGGTGCGATTTTTCAGAAGAAAAATGTAAAAGTAACTCTCCTCAACTTGAGTACTTAGAAGAATTAAACACTAGTGTTAGATGTTTTAATCATAAGAGTTTAATGAATGACAGTCAGGTTAATCAAACTGTTAATAAAATTAAGACGAGTTTGCAGGATAAAGAAATATTAAACATTTCAGAAGTTTCAATAAGTTACGCTAAGCAAAATCTATTAGATCAAGTGTTAAATAGAATTTCTGATGATAACCCAACCGTTAAAGATATTAATATTAATATTAAGAAGGGTGAAACTATAGCTTTAGTTGGAGAGTCAGGTAGTGGAAAATCAACAATTCTCAAATCTATTGCTGGGTTACTCAGAACCAAAGGTGGAGTAATAAAATTTGATCAAAAAAGAAACTTACCGTCTGACCTCAAAGAGAGAGATCCTAATGATTTAAGAATTATTCAATTAATTTTTCAAAATCCAGATGAGTCTTTAAACCCAAACCATACTGTTGAAGAAATAATAGCACAACCATTAAAGTTATATTTTGGTTTAAAGGGTGAAGAATTAAAAAAAAATATTAAAGAGCTATTACAAAAAGTAAGACTGGGTGAATTTTATATGTCTAGGTACCCTAGACAATTATCTGGAGGTGAAAAACAGAGAGTTGCGGTTGCAAGAGCTTTTGCAGCTAAACCAGATATAATATTATGTGATGAGGTAACATCTGCGTTAGACGTATCAGTTCAGGCGGCCGTATTAAATTTGTTACAACAACTTAAAGAAGATTTTGGGACTACATATATATTTGTTTCACATGATTTAGCTGTCGTAAGAGCTATAAGTGATAGAGTTGCTGTTCTTTATCAAGGAAGATTGTGTGAAGTGGGACCATCAAAAGATGTTTATCAATTTCCATCACACCCTTACACAGAGGTTTTATTAGGAGCGGTGTTAGAACCAGATCCAGATATTAAACCAAAATTAGTTGCTGAAGATATTGTAGAAGAAAAGCCACCTCAAAAAGGGTGTAGTTTTCAGGGGAGATGTTCAAGAATATTAGGTGATATTTGTAAAAATGAGATACCACCATGGCAAATAACTAACAGTGGAAACTCTATCAGATGCCATATACCATTAAAAGAATTACAAAAAGACCAGATTAATTAAAATTTTATATTTATTATTTTAACTTTGCATTCAAGTATGTTTAAATAGTTTTTAAGATGAAAAATAATTCGACATTGATTAAAAATTTACTATCAGATTTTAGAATAAATACTTATTTTCAGAATATTTCTTTGATGATAATAGGTACACTTATCCTAGCTTTTTCGTCAAAAGTTCAAGTTCCATTTTGGCCAGTTCCAATGACAATGCAAACTTTTGCAGTTTTTATCATTGGAATGACATTCGGTTCAAAGTTAGCGTTTTTTACACTCATTTTATATCTCTTCGAAGGAGCTATTGGACTTCCAGTTTTTGCAAAAGGCGGTGGATTACTTTATTTAACAGGTCCAACGGCTGGCTATCTTTATGGAATGACTATTGCAGCTGGTATTGTAGGCTATTTAGCAGAAAGAAATTTTAACGACTCTTATATTAAAAGTTTATTTTCTCTTTTGATAGCAACTTTTATTATTTTTATTTTTGGGGTGGGTTATTTGGGCTCAGTTATCGGTTATGAAAAGGCTTTAGCTGGCGGTCTATATCCTTTTTTACCAAGTGAACTATTCAAAATTGCTCTAGCAGTGGCAATAATTCCATCAATTACAAAAATAATTAAATAATAATATTAAAATATATAATGGCTTTAAGTTGCTCTTGAATAAGATATTCATTATAAGTTTTAATTCTCATTATGAAAATTAATAAAGTAGTAGTTATAGGGTCAGGTACAATGGGTAGTGGAATAGCTGCTCAATTATGTAATGCAAATATTCCAGTAACACTGTTAGACTTAACCACTGAAATTTCTGAAAAAGCTAGAGAAAGAATTTTAAAGTCTAGACCACCTTTATTAATAGATAAGTCTAAAATAAATAATATTAATGTTGGAAATATAAATGATAATTTTAATGAAGTCGGTGAAGCAGACTGGATAGTTGAAGCTGTTGTTGAGAGAATTGATATTAAACATAATATTTATGAAAAAATTTTTAAAGCAAGAAAGAAAGTATCAATAGTTTCCTCAAATACATCTTCTATTCCAATTAAAGTTCTTTCAGAAAAACTTTCAGATGAAGAAAAAAAAGATTTTTGTATAACTCACTTCTTCAATCCAGTCAGATATATGGATTTGTTAGAAATTGTAAAAAATGAAAATAATGATTTAGATCAAATAAATTCACTTAAAAGTTTTTGTGAAAAAGATTTAGGAAAAGGAGTATTAATTTGTAATGATACTCCGGGATTTTTAGGAAATAGAATTGGTGTCTACGCTATGCAAGTGGCTATGACTGAAGCTTTTAAAATGAAATTAACAATTGAAGAAGCTGATGCCGTTTTTGGAAGGCCAATGGGTATACCAAAAACTGGAGTTTTTGGTCTCTATGATTTAATTGGAATTGACTTGATGGCCGATGTTTTGAAAAGTTTTATTAAAGAACTACCTGAAACTGATAACTTCCAAGTTGTGGCGAAAGAAATACCATTAGTTAAAAAACTTATAGAAACTGGATACACAGGAAGAAAAGGAAAAGGTGGTTTCTATAGAATGAATAAGTCTGATAATAAAAAAATTTTAGAGGGTATAAACTTAGAAACAGGTGAATATTCACTATCTAAAAAGTTCAATTTAGGATCAGAAAAAATGGATATTGTTGGTCTTATAAACAGAAAAGATAAATATGGTGAATACGCCTGGTCAGTAATTTCAAAAATTATCAAATATGCATCATCTTTAGTTCCAGGTATTACGGATAAATTTAATGATATAGATGAAGCAATGAGACTAGGATTTAACTGGTCAAAGGGACCTTTTGAAATGTTAAAAGAAATAGGTGTTAAGGATTTTTTTGAAAGAATAGATACATTTGAAAATAACAAGTTTCTTGAAAACTTATCACAAACTAAAGACGAAAATTTTTATGGTGTAAGACAGCAATACACTGATTTAGAAACATTAGGAAAAATAAAACCTAGAGCAACTAAATTAGATAAAAATAACTCTGCTGAAACCTATAGATTTAATGATTTTAATATTGTTGAATTCACAACTAAAGCTAATGCTTTAGATTATGACTCAATGGATAGCTTAAAAAATGCAACAGACAAACCTTTAATAATAATAAATGAGGCAATGCAATTTTCAGCAGGTGTAAATTTGTCTTACACTATGAATTTTGCAGACAAAGGTGATTTTAAATCTATTGAAAAGTTTGTAAAATATTTTCAAGAGACTTGTAAACATTTAAAATATTCGAAATATCCAGTTGTATCAGCGCCATCTGGATTGGCATTAGGTGGTGGTTTTGAGGTTTTATGTCAAAGTAACTTTGTTGCATCCCATACCAATATTGTAGTTGGCTTAGTTGAGACTATAGTTGGATTAATTCCAGCAGGTGGAGGATGTAAAGAAATGCTTTGGAGATGGTCTCAAACTGAAGAAGCAAAAAATGATCCTGATTATGCTCCTTTAAAAGTTTTTGATATTATTGGATATGCTAAAACTGCAACTTCACCAATTGAAGCTGAACCATTAAAATATTTAAGACCAGAGGATAAAAAAATAATGAGTAGAAATAGTTTATTAAAGGTTTCTAAAGAGATAATTCAAAATAATAAACATTTTTCTCCTCCAGAGAAGTGTACATTTAACCTAT
This sequence comes from uncultured Pelagibacteraceae bacterium, assembly GCA_902636075.1. GTDB lineage: Bacteria > Pseudomonadota > Alphaproteobacteria > Pelagibacterales > Pelagibacteraceae > Pelagibacter. Next base: position 103,259 of record CACPQM010000001.1, read on the forward strand.
CAGGAAAAAGCGTTTATGACAAAATGGTAAAAATGTTAGAAAAATTATACAATGAAAAAATCATTCTTGATCATGGAATGGAAGTTGGAAAAGAACTAGCAAAAGTTTTAAGTGGCGGAGATACCTCTTTAGAAAAAACTTTATCAGAGGATGATCTATACAAATTAGAGTTAGATGCATTTATGAAGCTAATTGAGACAGAAAAAACTCAAGATAGAATTAAACATACATTGAAAACTGGTAAACCTCTGATAAACTAGCATAATGGCAAATAGACCAACAAAAAAACAAGTAGACAACGCTACAAAAATTCTAATCTCTTGGAGGAAAAAAATGCCATTTTATTATGCTGCAGCTATTATAATTGCTTTAATAATAATTCTATTTTCTTCAAATTCGAATAAAGAGCTTTCTATGTATCAAAAAAATATCAAAGATTTTAAAAAAGCAGCTGAATTTATTCATAAAAATAGCTCTAAAAATTGAAAGATAAAAATAAAAAACCAATCCAACCAGTAAGTGGTACAAAAGTACCAAGATATGCGGGACCATCAACCTTTGCTAGATTACCAGAATTAAGAGATGTTGAAAGTTGTGATGTAGCAATTGTAGGAGTTCCTTTTGACTCTGGAACTAGTTACAGACCTGGAGCAAGATTTGGACCGCAAAGTATAAGACAAGCCTCAAGACATTTGAGAACAAATTATCATCCAAGTTATGATGTTGAACCATTTAAAGTGCAACAAGTTGCTGATGCAGGGGATATTGCATGTAATCCATTTAATATTGATGAAGCTATAAAACAAATAGAAGTTGGTGCTACAAATATTTTAAATAAAGTAGGAGGGATTATTAGTCTTGGCGGTGATCATACAATAGCTGTTCCATTACTTAGGGCAATTAATAAAAAGAATAAAGGTCCAGTTTCATTAGTCCATTTTGATGCTCACCTAGATACTTGGGATACTTATTTTGGAGCACCTTACACACACGGCACACCATTTAGGAGAGCTAGAGAAGAAAATTTATTTTTAGATGACGCATCAATGCACGTTGGAATAAGAGGTCCACTCTATAGTAGGGAAGATATCAAGAATGATGAAAGTTTTGGTTTTAAAATAATTCATTGTGATGAATTTCAAACAGAAGGTATAGACAAAATAGTTGAGAGAATTAGAAACAGAGTAGGTGACAATGCTTTATATCTGTCGATAGACATTGATGTCTTAGATCCAGCTTTTGCTCCTGGAACTGGAACGCCTGAGATAGCAGGTATGACTACAAGAGAAATTGTAAATGTTATAAGAGGATTGTCAGGGCTAAACTTAGTTTCAGCAGATGTAGTCGAGGTAGCACCAGCATATGATCATGCAGAAGTAACTTCTTTGGCAGCTGCAACAATTGTTTATGAATTAACAAATTTGTTTGCAAAAGCCTAAAGAACAGATAGCTTAATATATGTTAGAAAAAAGAAATTTTTATATAAATGGTAAATGGGTAGAACCAAAAAATTCTAAAGATATTCAAGTAATAAATCCTGCTACAGAAAAAAGTTGTGCGGTTATTTCACTGGGTGGAAAAGAAGATGTTGATGATGCAGTATCAGCTGCAAAAACTGCTTTTCAAACTTGGGGTTTCACAAAAAAAGAAGAGAGAATTAAACTATTAGAAAAGTTTTATGAGTTATATAAAAAAAGATGGAATGACACTACAGAAGCAATAATGATGGAAATGGGTGCTCCAAAAGATTTTGCATCAAAACTACAAACTGGTACAGGAGCAAGTCATACGAAATCATTTATAAAGTATCTTAAAGCTTTTGATTTTGAAAAACCTTTAGGAGATCATGCGCAAGATCAGAGAATTATTTATGAACCCAAAGGAGTTTGTGTATTAATTACACCCTGGAATTGGCCAATGAATCAAGTTTGTTTAAAAGTAATCCCAGCTTTAGCAGCAGGATGCACCATGATCTTAAAACCTTCTGAGCTAGCACCTTTATCATCAATGATACTTGCAGAACTTATTGATGAGGCAGGTTTTCCAAAAGGTGTATTTAATTTAGTTAATGGAGATGGGGAAACTACAGGTAATGCACTGACCAGTCATAAAGATGTAAATATGATATCTTTTACTGGTTCAACAAGAGCAGGAGCTCTAATTTCTCAAAACGCAGCAAAAGACTTTAAAAGGGTAAGCCTTGAATTAGGTGGAAAAGGAGCAAATATTATTTTTAAAGATGCAGACTCTGAGGCAATTGAAAGAGGAGCTGCACGATGTTTTAGAAATTCAGGCCAGTCATGTAATGCACCTACAAGAATGCTCGTAGAAAAATCAATCTATCATGATGCAGTTAACAGATTAAAAAAATTTGCTAATGAATATAAAGTTGATATTCCCCAAAAAGAAGGAGATCACATTGGTCCAGTAATATCTGAAACACAATATAATAAAATTCAAGTTTTAATTAAAAAGGGTATAGATGAAGGTGCTAATTTAATAGCAGGAGGACCTGGAAAACCTGAAGGTTTTGAAGATGGTTATTATGTGAAACCAACTGTATTTGCTGATGTAAATAATAACATGGAAATTGCCAGAACTGAGATTTTTGGTCCAGTATTATCAGTAATTCCATTTGAATCAGAACAAGAGGCAATTGAAATCGCAAATGACACTCCTTATGGTCTGACAAACTATATTCAAACTGAAGATCAAGAAAAAGTTAAAAGGGTTGCAAGAAAACTTAGATCTGGGATGATAGTTGCTAATACAGCTTCACTAGCTGTAGATGCTCCATTTGGAGGATTTAAACACTCTGGAATAGGAAGAGAAGGTGGAAAAGAGGGTTTATTAGAATTTTTAGAAGTAAAATCTATTGGTGGTTGGAATTAATTTAAAGATTTATTTTTAATACCATCTAAAAAACTAATACATTTTTTAATTTCAGATAGTTTTATAAATTCATCAATCTTATGAGCTTGCTTTATAGATCCGGGTCCACATACAACTGTACTAATTCCAATCTCTTGAAATAGTCCTGCTTCTGTTCCGAAAGAAACTACATCTCTAGAATTATCTCCAGTTATACTCGAAACAAATTCGCATGCTTCTGAGTTAGGGACTCTATCGAAACCAGTAATTTCACCAATTATAGTTTTTTTTATTGAAGATTTTGGATAAATTTTTTGCATTTCTGGTAAAAGAATTTCATTTGTAAATTTATCTATTTCGTTATTTAAGAAAATTCCATCTTCTTTAACTACAGGTCTTGTCTCCCAGTTTACATGGCATTTATCAGCAATGACGTTGTGTGCTATACCACCAAAAATTCCACCAATTTGTAAAGTTGAATAAGGTGGTTCAAAGATCGAGTCTTTTAATTGTCTAGATTTCAGATTTTCCTTTAATTCTAATAGTTTATTCACATATCTTGCAGCAAATTCAACTGCACTCACACCTTTTTCTGGTTGTGAACTATGTCCTGCAAGACCTTCAAAATATGTTGTATATTCATAACATCCTTTGTGTGCATCTATTATTTTCATATTGGTTGGTTCACCCACTATGCAAATACAATCATGAATTTCTCTTTTTTTTAATTCTTTAATTAAAATAGGTGCACCTATGCAAGCAGTTTCCTCGTCAAACGTAAATGAAAAGTGAATATCTCTGTCTAAATTTGAAGAAGAGAAAATAGGTGCGTATGCTAATGCACATGCTATAAATCCTTTCATATCACATGAGCCTCTACCAAATAATTTGTCATCTTTGATTGTTGCATCAAAAGGATCTGTTGCCCATCCTTTAGAAACTGGAACCACATCAGTATGTCCAGATAAAATAATTGGTTTTTTTTTACTCTTTTTTTTAGCTTTTATAGTTGAAAATAGATTTACTCTTTTTTCTTCTTCATCATATGTTCTAAATGATACCGCACCCAATGAATTTAAAATATTATCACAATAGTCAATTAGTTGAGTATTGTTTTCACCAGAAACTGTTTTAAAAGCAATTAAATCTTTAAGTATCATAATAGAATTACTATATATTTCATCTAAATTATTTCCTGTACTCATTTATTTTTAATTATATATTAAATTTATGAAAGAACAAATAACCTACGACATTTATGACAAAGTAGATATCAGAGTAGGAACAGTAATATCGGTAAAAAAAAATGAAAAAGCAAGGAAACCATCTCTTGTTGTTGAGGTTGACTTTGGAAAAGATATAGGAATTAAGCAATCATCAGCACAGATAACTCACTATTATAACGAGGAAAATCTAGTTGGAAAACAAGTCATTGGCATATGTAACTTTCCTGAAAAAAATATAGCAGGTATTGTCTCTCAGGTTTTAATACTTGGTTCTATAGATGAGGAGGGCAAAGTTGTTCTTGTTCACCCATCCCAAAAAGTAGAAAATGGTTTGCCTGTAGCATAAACATGCACCCCGAATTACTGTCTCTATGTTTATTTATGTTTGTAACGAGCTGTTCTCCAGGACCAAATAATATAGTTGCCTCTCACTCTGGATTTAATCACGGATTTAAAAAAACTATTCCTTTGATGTTGGGAGTAATTTTTGGTTTTACATTTATGCTAGCAGTAATTAACTTTGGTTTAATAAATATATTTAAGCTTTATCCAATACTCCAAAAAGGTTTAATTTTTACAGGAACAATTTTTTTAATATATTTGTCTTACAAAATTTCATTTTCAAAATCATCAAGTGAAAGTGATAATTTAAAACCTGTAAATTTTGTTGAAACATTTCTATATCAATTTTTAAATCCTAAAGGTGTAATTGTTGCTATAATTGCAGTTTCCACCTATGTAGAAGCAGGTGGTAACTTTATTTCATATTCTATTTGGCTATTAAGCATTGCCTTTTTGTTTGCAGTTATTAGTATTATTTTCTGGACTATAATTGGAAAATTTATGAGGAAATTCGCGACAAATGAGAAATTTATTAAATGGTTTAATTATGTTATGTCGGCACTCTTATTAAGCTGTATAGCAACTTTTTATTACTAAAAAATTTATGAAACCAGGAACACAAAATTCGTTTAATTGTCTTAAAGAACTATCAGTAAATGGAAAAAATTATTCTTATTTTTCACTAAAAGAAGCAGAGATAAATGGTTTAGAGGGCATAAATAAATTACCAAAATCAATAAAAGTCTTACTTGAAAATCTTTTAAGATATGAAGATAACGTTACTGTTAATAAAGAACAGATTCTAGCGATTAAAGAGTGGTTAAATTCAAAAAAATCCAAAACAGAAATTGCATATAGACCTGCAAGAGTACTTCTGCAAGATTATACAGGTATACCTGCTGTTGCTGACCTTGCAGCAATGAGGGATACAGTTAAGGAAAAGAATAAAGATCCTAATACAATTAACCCTCTTTCATCGGTTGATCTAGTGATCGATCATTCAGTACAGGTGGATAAGTTTGCAACAAAGAATTCATTAAAAGAGAATGTTGATATTGAGTTTGATAGAAACTTTGAGAGATATTCCTTTTTAAAATGGGGACAACAAGCCTTTAATAATTTTAGAATTGTTCCTCCAGGCACTGGAATCTGTCACCAAGTAAATTTAGAATATTTATCAAAAGTAGTATGGAACGAAAAATTTGAGGATACAGAGTATTTATTTCCAGACACGCTTGTTGGAACTGATAGCCATACAACAATGGTTAACGGGTTGTCAGTACTTGGTTGGGGTGTTGGAGGAATTGAAGCAGAAGCAGGTATGCTGGGGCAACCAATATCAATGCTAATACCCGAAGTGATTGGGTTTGAAATTAAAAATAAACTTTCAGAAGGCACAACTGCTACAGACCTAGTTTTAACAGTAGTGAAAATGTTAAGAGACAAAGGTGTTGTAGGTAAATTTGTAGAATTTTATGGAGAAGGTCTAAAAAATTTGACACTTGCTGATAGAGCAACTATTGCCAATATGGCACCTGAGTACGGTGCTACCTGTGGATTTTTTCCAATTGATGAAGAAACATTAAAATACTTAGAATTTTCAGGAAGATCAAAAGAGAATATTCAAATCGTAGAAAAATATGCAAAAGAACAAAATTTGTGGGCAAGTGAAGATATTGTTTTTACAGATACTTTATCTCTAGATATGTCTACAGTAGTTCCAACAATTTCTGGACCAAAAAGACCACAAGACAAAGTTCTTTTGACAGAGGCATCAAAAAATTTTATTAAAGTTTTTGAAGATATATGTAAAAAAACTGATCCAACAGTTGCAAAAGTTAAAGACACAGATTTCGAGATAAAAGATGGAGATATATTAATAGCAGCCATTACATCATGCACGAACACCTCCAATCCAAATGTATTAATTGGCGCAGGACTGTTAGCCAAAAATGCAATTGAAAAAGGCTTAAATGTTAAACCTTGGGTCAAAACATCATTAGCACCTGGGTCACAAGTTGTTACTGACTACTTAGATAAATCTGGTTTAAGTAAATATTTAGATGAATTAGGTTTTAATTTAGTTGGTTATGGTTGCACAACTTGTATTGGTAACTCTGGACCTTTACCAGATAATATTACTGATGCTGTTAAACAAAATAATTTATATGCAGTTTCAGTTCTTTCTGGAAATAGAAACTTTGAAGGAAGGATTTCTCCATTAGTTAAAGCAAATTATTTAGCTTCACCTCCTCTTGTAGTAGCTTATGCAATTGCAGGATCTATGAGAATGGATTTGTATAAAGATCCATTGGGAAAAGATAATAAAGGACAAGATGTTTACCTAAAAGACATTTGGCCTTCTAATAAAGAGATTGAGGACACTCTTAAACAATCCTTAAACCCAGAAATGTTTGTGAACAGATATTCAAATGTCTCTGAGGGACCGGAACAATGGCAAAAAATTAAAGTGGACAAAGGAAGTATTTATAATTGGGAAGAAAATTCTACCTATGTTAAAAAACCACCATTTTTTGAAAATTTACCTGATGAACCAGAAGGTTTTAAGGAAATAAAAGATGCAAGACCATTATTAATTTTAGGGGATATGGTAACAACAGACCATATATCGCCAGCTGGAAGCATTCAAAAAGAAAGCCCAACAGGAAATTATTTTATGAAGCATCAAATTTTGCCTAAGGATTATAATTCTTATGGTGCAAGAAGAGGAAATCATGAGGTAATGATGAGAGGAACATTTGCTAATATTAGAATTAAAAATGAAATGGCTCCAGGTACAGAGGGAGGTTTCACTAAATTATATCCTGAAGAAAAAGTAATGCCTATTTATGATGCTGTTGTTGAATACAAAAAAAGAGGAACAGATTTAGTTGTATTTGGAGGAAAAGAATATGGAACTGGTTCTTCAAGAGATTGGGCTGCAAAAGGAACAAAATTATTAGGTATAAAAGCTGTGATTGCAGAAAGCTTTGAAAGAATACATAGATCTAATATTATAGGCATGGGAGTTTTACCTTTGCAGTTTGTAGATAACATGAATAGACAGAATTTAAACTTAAAAGGGTCTGAATTAATTTCAGTATTAGGTCTTGAGAAAGGAATTAATCCAGGTGATCATTTAGAGGTTGAGATCAAATACGCGACAGGTGACATAAAAAAAATTAAAATGTTGTGCAGAATAGATACTAAAAATGAATTAGAATACTATAAGAATGGTGGTATTTTACAATATGTTCTAAGGAATATGATTAATGGATGAAGAAATAGAAATTATTAATACAAATACAAGAGTAGAAAAATTAAAAAACTTTTTAATTTCAAAAAGAAAACAATTAATAACTTTGTTAATATTAATTATTTTGATATTGATCACCTTTTTTGGCTATCAAGAGTTCAAGTCTAGTAGTAAAGAAAAGTTAGCAAATAAATTCAATTCAATTGTTACAAATTTTGAGACAGGCAAAAAAGATAATATAAATAATAATTTGATAAAAATCATAAATGCTAAAGATAAAACCTATTCTCCATTAGCTTTCTTTTTCTTATTAGATAATGATTTAATAACTTCTAGTGATGAAATAAATTCATATTTTGATCTTCTTATAAATGATGTATCACTTGAGAAAGAAATTAAAAACTTAACCATATACAAAAAAGGTCTATTTAATTCAGACTTTGCAAAAGAAAATGAATTATTAGATATACTTAATCCAGTAATAAAATCTGACAGTCTCTGGAAACCACAAGCATTATATCTTATGGCTGAGTATTATTTATCAAAAAATCAAAAGCAGAAATCAAAAGAATTCTTTAATCAAATAGCAGAAATGGAAAATGTTAGTCCAAAAGTTAAATTGGAAGTCCAAAGAAGGTTACGATCAGATTTCAGTGAATAAAGCTATTAAATATATAATTATTTTAATATTTTTATCAAATTGTAGTTTCTCAAAAAAGGACGAAGTCGATAATGAGAAATTAATAGATATTTTTAAAAAAAATGAACCCATTGAAAAAGAATTCAATCAACAATTAAAGATTAAGAAATTAAATACTTTTAAAACAAAACCTTTTCAAAAAAATAACAGCAATAGTAATGGAAATATTAATTTTGACTCTAATTTTGATAAATTTTTAACATACAAAATAAATAAAATTAAAAAATTTGACTCAAATCAGCCTGAATTATTTTTTACAGAGAACGAAAATGTTATTTTTTTCAATGGAAAAGGTTCAGTTATCAAGTTAAGTGAAGACCTTAAGAAAATATGGGAGATTAATAATTATAATAAAAAAGAAAAGAAACTTAATCCTATTTTATATTTTGCTCAAGCTGATAATCGTTTGATTGTAAATGATAATTTGTCAAAAATGTATTCAATTGATTTAAATGATGGAAAAGTAATTTGGTCAAAATATAGTTCATCATCTTTTAATTCTGATATCAAAGTTTATAAAGATAAATTTTTAACAATAGATTTCGATAACATTATTAGAGCTATATCTACTAAGGATGGAAAGGAATTATGGAATTTTAAAACAGATAATTCTTTTATAAAATCACAAAAAAAACTCTCAATAATTTTAAAGGATGAAATTGTTTTTTTTATAAATAACTTAGGAGATGTAACAGCGCTAGACGTAAATAATGGAAGTTTAGTTTGGCAAACACCAACACAAAGTAGTTTAATATATCAAGACGCATTTAGCTTAGAAAATTCAGACTTAGTTTTTGAAAATAATACAATCTATTTTTCAAATAACAAAAATGAGTTTTTTGCAATAGATGCAAGAACAGGAATAATTAAATGGACGCAATCGATAAATTCCAGTTTAAGACCAACTATAATCGAAAGTTTAATCTTTACAGTTTCTAATGAAGGGTACCTTTTTGTGATAGATGATAGAACTGGCAATATTTTAAGAATTACAGATATCTTGACAAATTTTAAAAATAGAAGGGATATAAAACCAACAGGATTTATACACGGAAAATACAAGTTATTTGTCTCATTAAATAATGGACGATTATTAACAATTAATTCAATAACTGGTTTACAAGAAAAGATTACAAAAATACATGGATCAAAAATTTCAAGACCCTATGTATTTAAGAGCAGTATGTATTTAATAAAAGACAATGCTATAGCCAGAACAAAATAATGTTTTTAAAGATTTTAGAAAAACTTGGTAGAAAAAAAGTAGTATTTGACCGAGGTCCATCACACCCAGAATTCCAAAAAGCAAAACCTTGGATGAATAGGTATTATATTCTATTCAGACATAGACCAAAGTGGTTTCCATTTAACATACTAATCCATGAAATGTTAGACGATGATCATGGTGATGGTGTCCACAATCATTTATTTCCTTACATCACAATCATTTTAAGAGGAGGATATTGGGAAACATTAAAAACAGGAAAAGTGTGGCGAGCACCAGGATATATAGGGTTTAGATCTGCTAATAATTTTCACAGAGTAGACTTAGAACCAGGAACTAAACCAATGACAATTTTTTTAGCAGGCCCATATGGATTGAGAAAAGGACCAAGATCGGAATATGGAATAGATTTTAAAACAAAAAAATGAGTTTGAAAAAATCTTATCTTAAACACTGCAAAGATAAGGACTTAGAAATAAATGAAAATCAAATAAAAATAGTCCAAAAATTAAGTGAATATTACAATCTTAACTTCGGTCAGTCATTTATTAAAAAACTATTCAAAGATAAAAAAAATAAATTAGGCTTTTATTTAGTTGGCGATGTAGGTGTCGGGAAAACTATGATTTTAAATTTTTTTTTTGAAAGTTTAAAAGAAAAAAAATCAAGATTACACTTTAATGAGTTTATGGTTGGACTTCATGATTTTATATTTGAAAATAAAAAAAAAGGAAATGACAAAGGGTTAGAAAAATTTGTTAAAAATTTAAGTGACAAAACAAAAATATTATATTTTGATGAATTTCAAGTAACAAATATTGTTGATGCCATGATCTTAGGTAAATTATTTGAAAGAATATTTAATGAAAATATAAAAGTTATTTTTTCCTCAAATATAAAAATTAAAGATTTATATAAAAATGGATTACAGAGAGATCAATTCATCCCTTTTTTAAATATTTTAAAAAATAATTGCTCTGAATTAGAACTTAATATTGAGGAAGATTACAGAGCTACAAACAATAGAAATTTAAGTCGATTTTTATCACCAATAGATAATTCATCTAATTTTAAGTTTAATATATCTTTTAGAAAAGCCACAAAGAATAAAAAACAAACGACTAAGATATTAGATGTGAAGGGTCGTAAATTAGTATTTGATAACTTTCATGAAGGAGTTCTTAAGGTTTCTTTTGACGAAATTTGTAATAGAAATCTTGGATCCGAGGACTACATTAAAATTGCTAACGAGAGCGACTTTATTTTTATTGAAAATCTACCTAACTTTAATGAAAGTAATTCTAACCAACAACAAAGGTTTATTACTTTTATCGATATTATTTATGAAAAAAAAATACCATTGATGATCAAATCAGAAGTTGAATTAAATTCACTCGAATCCACTTATAGTATGAAAAAGCCTTTCAAAAGAACAGTTAGTCGATTGCATGAACTAACATCACAAAACTTTAATTAATGTATGAAACAAGAATTTTACAATCTAGAAATTAATACAAATGGTCAAAAACTGTATGAGTTTACTGATAAAACAATTGAATGGATTAATAATAATAACTTTAAAAATGGAATCATTAATCTCAGCATCCAACACACTAGTGCCTCACTAATTGTCCAAGAAAATGCTGACCCAGATGTACAAAAAGATTTAATTAATTATTTTGATAAATTGGTACCCATGGACAACAAGTTGTATGTTCATACAACTGAGGGAAAGGATGATATGCCAGCCCATATCAAATCTGCATTAACCAATAATCAAATCTCCTTAAGTATAAAAGATAGTGAATTACTCCTAGGAACTTGGCAAGGTATATATTTGTTCGAACACAGGTTAGATACAACAAAAAGAACTGTAATTCATCATTATATTGGAGACTAATTTTTTTTCTTAATCGATTGAAAAGCACTCAAAGCGTCAGCCCTAGCTTTCTCATGAATAACAATTGGCATTGGATAGCTCGAGCCTATGATAGTATTAATTGCTTCTTGATATTTTTTTTCCATTTCCCATGGTTTATGAATAAATTTTGGAGGAACTTTTGATAATTCAGGAACCCATTTTTTTACATAATCTCCCTGTTTATCAAATTTTTCACCCTGTAAAATAGGGTTGAAAATTCTAAAATATGGTGCCGCATCTGCACCACATCCAGCTACCCATTGCCATTGTGCAACATTGTTTGCTTCATTGAAATCAAGAAGACAATTTCTGAAATATTTTTCTCCTTCTTTCCAGTTAATTCTTAAATGCTTAACTAGAAAAGATCCAACGACCATTCTAATCCTATTATGCATCCATCCTGTTTCGTACAATTCTCTCATTCCAGCATCAACAATTGGATATCCTGTCATACCTTTTTTCCATGCATTTAAAAATTTAGAATTATTTACCCATGGAAACTTATCAAATTCTTTTCTTAAGTTTCCTTTAAGCATTTGTGGAAAGTAATTTATAAGACTATGTGAAAACTCTCTCCAACCAATTTCATTAGTGTATTTTTTTATACTCACATTATTTGATTTTAGTTTTTTGCATTTTTGCCAAATATCTCCAACATTTATTTGTCCATTTCTAATATATGGAGAAAGTAATGAAGTGCCTTTAATTGATGGAAAGTCACGATCAACACCATAATTAAGTATGCTTTTGTTGACAAAATTATCTAAATTTTCATGGGCTTTTTGCTCTGAAGGTTCCCAATATTTTTCAAATTTCTTATACCAATCAGATTTAGGTAAAATATCCTCAGATTTTATTTGATTTTTGAACAATGTGTTTACCTTTTTACACTTCTTAACTTTGTTTATTTTATCAGGCAGTCTTTCTAAATAAAATTGCTCTGCATTTCTCCAAAAAGGACTGTAGACTTTAAAAGGTGTCCCATCATTCTTCGTAATTTTATTATATTCATTAAGAACATTTCCTTTAAAAAATTTAAAATCAATATTTTTTTTTGAAAAATCAGTACCAATTTTTTTATCTTTTTCTAATTCATTAGGTTCATAAACTTTATTCCAATAAACAGATATTTTACTATTAGATTTTATTTTAGAAAAAAAATTTATTTCATCATCTTTAATTATTTCCAATCCAATATTTAATTTTTTTAAATCAGATTTAAAATTTTCTAGAGATTTACTTACCCACCATTTTTGAGCCTCTCTTTTATGATCGAAAATATTACTATTAAAAATAAATACTGCGGTAACAGCATCATGTTGATTTGTAGCATAAGTTAGCGCATCATTATTTTGTATTCGAAAATCATCTCTTATCCAAACGAGTGCTGTATTAGCCATTTGATAACTGTTCTGATCCTTTAGACAGAAGTTCGTTATAAAGTTTTACATCTGTATCACCTTCACATCCAATTAATAAAACGTTCGAATTCATATCTAACTCAAGATCCTTTTTAATTTGTTCGTTATTACAACTAACATTTATACTTATTAGAGCAGGTGCTGAGCATTCTCCTGCAACAATGTTATCGTCACCAAAGTATCCCTTAGCTAACATTGCAACTGATAATGGTATGTCAGTATCTGGAATACTTAGACAATTATTTACTGAGTTTTTAAGAATTTGCCATGGGACTAATGATACATCTCCACATGACATTCCCCCCATAATGCTCTCTTTTTCTATTTCAACTCTAGTAAGTTTTCCTGCATCAATACTTTTTAAGACACAGTCTGCATTTTTTGGTTCAACAATAATAATTTTTGGAATTCTTTTAAAATACCGGGCAACTCCAGCTATTACACCAGAGGCCATTCCTCCTACACCTGCCTGTAAAAATATGTGTGTTATATAATGATCAGTTTGTTTGGAGATTTCTTCTATCATAACTGAATATCCAGCCATGGTTAGTTTTGGTACTTTTTGATAATCTTCCCAGGCAACATCTTGTACAATTTCCCAACCATTTTGCTTTGATTGCCTTATGCATTCATTTAAAGAATTTTCGTAATTGCCTTTTACTCTTGTCACCTCTGCTCCAAGTTTTCGCATCTCGTCAGCTCTTGTCTCAGTAACAAATTCACTTATGAAAATTTTACATTCAATTCCTAGTCTTTTTGCTCCCCAGGCAACGGATTTTCCATGATTTCCTGCTGTTGCTGTAGCAACAACTACATCTTTTCTTCCAGCCGAAACCTCTGCTACCGCATAAGCACCTCCGAGTGCTTTAAAAGACTTAAGTCCAAACCTTCTTGACTCATCTTTGTAAAAAATATTTTTAAGTCCAAGATCTTTTGAAAGTTTATTTAAATTAAGAAGGGGAGTAGGATTATAAGTCTCCCAATTAGAGATTGTATTAAATGCTTTATCTATAGTTTTTTCGCTTAATATATTTAATATTTTATCTCTACTAAATGAATAATTTTTATTTTTAATGAAAGATGAAAATTTATAAATATGACTATAATTAATAGACATATTTTAACAATCTAAGGTATTAGATCTTTCCCATTTTGTAATAGGTTTTTGTTTATCAAACTTTTCTTTAGATTTAAAACTTTCAATTTCTGATTTTTTTAATTTGATATAACTGTTTAAAACATTTTTACCAAATGCATTTTTCATAACTGAATTAGAATTTAACATTTCTAAAGAATCTTCTAATGTATTTGGTAATTTTGGTAAGTTAGGATATTTTTTGTGATCGATATACATATTACAGAATAATGGTTTTCCAGGATTAACACTTTTTCTAATGCCGTTTATACCTGCTGCTAAAACTCCAGCTTGTAGCAAATATGGATTTGCTGATCCATCCATTAATCTTAGTTCAAACCTTCCTGGATCTGGAACTCTAATCATATGTGTTCGATTATTTCCTGTGTAAGAAATACTACTCGGCGACCATGTTGCACCAGATTTAGTTGGTGGCGCGTTTATTCTTCTATAACTATTTAAAGTTGGATTAAAGAATGCTGATAATGAACCTGCATTTTTAATTATACCACCTAAAAAATTGTATGCTAATTTACTTAGTCCAAGATTGTCATTTTTATCTAAAAATTTATTTTTTTTCTTATCCCAAAGTGAAATATGCGCATGACATCCATTACCCGTCAGTTGTTCAAATGGTTTTGGCATAAATGTTGCTCTTAACTGATGCTTTTCTGCTATGGACTTAACCATAAATTTAAAAAATGTATGTCTATCTGCTGTAGTTAAGCAGTCAGTATAATCCCAATTCATCTCAAACTGGCCATTAGCATCTTCATGATCATTTTGATATGGGTTCCATCCCATTGTAATCATACAATCACATATTTCCTTTATTAAATCATATTGTCTCATTAAAGCTGATTGGTCATAACAAGGTTTAGATTGAGTATCTCTAGGGTCTGCAATAGAACTGCCATCAGGTGATATAAGAAAATATTCACACTCAACACCCGATTTCATGGAGTAACCCTCATTTGATATTAATTTTATTTGCTTTTTTAACATCACTCTTGGCGATGCCTCAACAGGCTTACCATTCATCCACAGGTCTGAAGCAAGCCAACCTACTTCTTTATTCCAAGGTAATTGAATTAAACTATTTGGATCTGGTACAGCAAACATATCAGAGTCTGCTGGTGACATATCAAGCCAAGCTGCAAATCCAGCAAATCCTGCACCATTTTTTTGCATCTCTTTGATAGCTTGTGCGGGTACTAATTTAGATCTTAATACACCAAACAAATCAACGAAACTTATTAAAAAATATTTTATTTTTTTTGATTTTGCAATTTTATATAAGTCTTTTGCCACTCAATCTTCTTATCATACTTTTTAAAAAAATGATAAAAAGAAATCTTTATAGTAAATTATATTTACAACAATAATAATTAATATAGCTAGTACCAATCCATATTTTGCCTTTGGCCATGCTAATCTTGCCATTTTGCTTGGAGTTTTATTTGATTGCTCTTTTTTATTTTGCTCGTCCATTTTAATTTAAGGGCGCAATTAAAATTTTGCGCCCCTATTACTATTTATTTATCCGTCAGTTATATTACTTTTCCATGCATTTGAGTTTGGTCTTTTTCTTGCAAGCTTAGAAAGTTTATCACTTTCTTGTTTTGAGCTTACAACAGTCCAACCTATCCAAATAATTGCAAGTATAAGGACCAATATACCTTCTGATCCTACTCCAGGATAAATAGCACCTACAACATCTTCTGCAGGTTTATTTAAGTGATCTATCCAATTAGATACTGTAGCCATAATATCCTCCTTTAACTACTTGAAGAAGCAACAGTGCGTTCATCTTCTTTTGCTTCCTCCATTATTTGATAGTCTAAACCAGCTAACTCAACTTCTCTTGGGATTCTGAGTTTGCCAATACCATTTAAGACTCTAGCTATAATATAGCCTGGGATCATTCCAAGAACAAAGAACATGATTATTGCACCTATGAACATTCCTAAAGGATTTATTGCAGCGTATGTAGTTCCATCCCACATAGCACCAACACTGTATCCTGAAGAAGGGTATCCATTTAATACAAAACCGCATATCACAAGTCCTGCAAACCCAGCGTAACCATGAACTGCCACTGCTCCAACTGCATCATCAATTTTGAACCTACGTTCAACCCAGTAATGCATTTTGTAAGCTATAACGACACCAATCATTCCAATTATCAAAGATTGTATTGGATGATATAAGTCATTTCCTGCAGAGGCACAGATTATTCCAGCTAAACCACTTGAGTAAGTCCAGAAAGGATCACCTTTGGAAACAACATAACCTGCTAACAATCCTCCTGAGAGAGACATTAAAAAGTTCATTGTTATTCCACTAAGTGTGGTTGGCGTTACATAAATTGTGGTTGCGGTAAAGTAGGTTACACCTTCCATGCCATACTCAGGTCCAAGATCGTAAATTGGAATATTACAAGCCGCATAAAATCCCCAAAAACCAGTATAAATTAAGAATAATCCAACAGTTACTAACCAAGGATTTCTTGGTCCTATGTTTCTAGGTTCACCACTTGATGAAAATTTTCCAATTCTTGGTCCCAAAACAGCAAGTACACCTAAAGCAAATCCACCTGCTACTGCGTGAATTACTCCTGAGGCATAAGCATCATGGTAACCTAGTATCTTCAACATCCATCCGTCAAAGTGCCATCCCCATGCAGCATCTATGCTCCAAAATACAGATCCAATTGCAATCGCAAGAATTCCAAAAGCAAAAGTAGTAATTCTTTCAATTACAGCACCTGATACAATGGATGCAGCTGTCCATGAGAAAAGTAAAAATGCAGCCCAAAATACTCCACTAATATGATCTCCTAAGTTTACTGCCATCAATTCACTATTTGGCAGATACCACTTAGCACTAAAAGCTGAGTCATCTGTAATTAGCGCTGCGCTTTCATTCATTATTGATGGTGCAAGACCTGGCCCAGTTGGAAATGCCCAATAAATCCACCAACCAAATAAAAACCAAGTTACTGTTACTAAAGGTATCAGCATTGTGTTTTTCATTAATGTATGTTGATGATGTTTGTATCGGGAAGCTCCAACTTCATACATACAGAATCCTACGTGGATAAGAAACATTAGTACTACTGTTATCCAATAGTAAAATTCTGTGAATATGGTTGTCAATGCACCTAGTTCGTCAGTCATTTAACCTCCAATTGTTTAAACAAATTATTTAAATATTATTATTTCGAATTATCGGATCAATCTTAAATAAAACAATTGTATCAATAAAAATTTATAATATTACAACTATAGGTATATATAAATTGTTGGTGATTCTAAAATTTTCGATAAGCTTTTTTTAAATCTACTAATGGGTGATTTGGAGACATTTGAAATTTTACCAATAGTTCTCTTGCTATCATGTCTCTATCTTGTTGGTTATTTGGTAATTTAATTTTTTTCGGAATAGTTACCCAACCATTTGCGTTTCTATCAAAAACTGCAGGTCTATCTTCTTCATATCCCATGTGAACATCTTCCAACCAATTTAAATCATCCCAACCCATTGCTTCGATATATTTTTTTAGGAAAGGAGTTATTCTTGAATAGTCTGGCAATAAATTCACATCATATCTATAACCAATAGTTTGGCCTATCATCTTTTCTCGAGCAGTCTCTTTCTTTTTACCTAACTGACCTTTAACCTTTTTTTTGCTCGATTTTTTAGTTTTTTTCTTTGGCATAATTATATTTTATGAAAATCGTCAACTCCTACTGTGTGATTTGTTCCAGAAAGTGGTACTTTTGCTAAAGCAGAAGCTTCCATTGTTAAAGCTGCCATATCTTCTGGCTCTAATGAATGGATATTTGTTTTACCACAAGCTCTTGCTAATAATTGTGCTTCTAAAGTCATAGTGTGTAAGTAATTATATACTCTAAGAGCTGCCTCATCTGGATTTAGTCTTTTTCTCAATTTAGGATCCTGAGTAGCAACACCAACTGGGCAACGACCAGTATGACAGTGATAACAATGTCCTGCTGGTACTCCCATTTCTTTTTCAAAATTAGACTCAGGAATTTCTTTATTACAATTAAGTGCAATCATAGCCCCAGTACCTATAGCAATAGCATCTGCTCCAAGAGCTAATGCTTTTGCCATGTCAGCTCCATCTCTAACACCACCTGCATAAATAAGAGTAACTTTTCCAGTTTTTCCAACATCATCTATTGCTCTTCTTGCTTCTCTGATCGCAGCTATTCCAGGTATACCTGTGTTTGCTGCTGCGATGTGTGGTCCAGCGCCTGTTGAACCTTCCATACCATCTAGATAAATAGAGTCAGGATCACATTTTGCTGCCATACGAACATCATCATAAACTTTTGCTGCACCAAGTTTTAATTGTATTGGAACTTTATTTTTGGTTAACTCTCTTAGCTCTTGAACTTTTAAAGCTAAATCATCTGGTCCTAACCAATCAGGATGTCTAGCAGGAGACCTTTGATCAATACCAGCTGGTAGTGATCTCATTTCTGCTACTTGGTCAGTAACTTTTTGACCCATCAAGTGACCACCCATTCCAACTTTTTGTCCTTGACCAATGAACACTTCAATTCCATCAGCAAGTTGAGCATGATGCGGATTAAATCCATATCTTGATTGAATACATTGATAGTACCATTTTTCTGAATATCTTCTTTCATCAGGTATCATTCCACCTTCACCCGAACATGTTGCGCTACCGGCCATAGTTGCTCCTCTTGCAAGCGCTGTTTTAGCTTCATAAGATAAAGCTCCAAAACTCATACCTGTAATATAAACCGGTATATCTAATTCTACTGGGTTTTCACATCTTGGACCAATTATAGTTTTTGTTTCACATTTTTCTCTGTAACCTTCGATTACAAATCTTGTAAGAGTTCCAGGTAAAAAAACTAAATCGTCAAATGTAGGAATTTTTTTCATCAGAGCCATACCTCTCATTCGGTATCTTCCTAACTGAGCTTTAATATGAATGTCGTCGATTACTTCTGGTGTAAATATAGCGTTATAACCTAGTAAACTTTTATTTCTTTTTGAAAATTCACTACCACCATTCCCATTTGAATGACCATTTGATTTTCCATTTTTTTTCTTTGCCATTAAATTGCTCCTTTTTTCTCAGTTGGTTCTAAAGCGTCGTAATTCCAAAGTTTTTTACCTGCGACTACTTTTGTCATTTTTGAAACATCAAATTTTTCGCCAATTTCTGCTACTTTAAGTTTTCTTTTAATCCAATCTACATCACTTTTTGTCATAGGCGACTCAATCGCATCACTCCCAAATGAACCAATTTTTCCACCAACATAAATGGTTCCATCATACATTGAATCTCCAAGGTTTATACCAACATTACCTAAAATTATTATTCTTCCTCTTTGCATCATAAAGCCAGTGAATGCTCCAGCGTCACCACCAACAATAATTGTTCCACCTTTTTGATCAATTCCTGTTCTAGCACCAACGCTACCTTTACATATTAAATCTCCACCTCTAACTGCTGCACCAAAACATGATCCTGCATTTTTTTCTATTACTACTTTTCCTGCCATCATATTTTCTGCACATGACCATCCAACTCTACCATTAATTCTTACCGTTGGACCGTCAATAGAACCAACACCAAAATAACCCAAACTTCCTTCAAATATTAAATTTAATTTATTTAACACCCCAACACCTAAACTATGTTTTCCTTGTGGGTTCTTTATAACTATTGTTCCATAACCTTGACTCATTAGCTCATCAATTTTTTTGTTTGCCTCTTTGCAGTCTAGATCATTTACATCAAGGTCAATTCTTTTGTTAAAATCAACATCATAAGTTCCCCAATAGTAAAAGTTTTCTGCCTCATCAGGATTAAAAAATTTTTGTTGAGTTTTACCTGTTAGAACTTCAGTATGAAGTCCCATTGATTGGGCTTTGGTCTTTTTTTCTGTTGTTTTTAAATTTGCCATACTTTTACCTCCCCATCAAATGGATCATATGTATCTATTTCATGCGGCAAGATAGATCTTATTGCTATTTCCTCAGAGCCCATAGCAACTAAATCATCTGACTCGTATAAGACTAATGGTTTTGCTGCCATTGTATCTTTAGCCATTCCTAAAGAATCTTTCGTTGCAACAAAATATGTAAACACTCCATCTAAACCTGACAAACTATCCTTCATGCCTTCTTCTAATGAAGCTCCATTTCTCATTTTCTCAGCTAAATAAACAGCTATCAGCTCAGAGTCACATTCAGACATAAATCTCATCCCTTTATTCTCTAACACTCTTCTATTGTTCCAATAATTTGTAAGTTGACCGTTGTGTACAACTGATACATCACTAAATGGATAACCCCAAAATGGATGGGCAGATTTAATATCTACTCCAGACTCAGTTGCCATTCTAGCATGTCCAATACCATGTGTTCCTTTAACTTTACCTAGATCATATCTTTCAGATACTGCCCGTGCATCTCCTAGGTCTTTGATCAATTCTAATGATTTCCCAATAGACAATATCTCCACACTTTCTATGCTTTCAATTTTTTTTGAAAACTCCATTAAATCCTGGTCATATTTCATTTCATATCTATAAGAGTAAGGAGTTAACTTTTCTTCTTTCACAACTGTAGCATTAAGGTTTTTTAGCATCTGGTCGACAAGTTCTTTTCTTTTGTCATAAACACTATCATCTTCATTAACTGATGTGCTTCCTTCTCCAACATTTTCCCCAACTTTAAATCTCATTATGAAATTTTCTCCATCATTATCTGCATAGAGAGCGTATCCGGTTGAGTCAGGACCTCTATGTTTTAATGCTTGAAGCATTAATTGTAACTCGTTCCCGACATCTGAGGATTTTCCTCTATGAATAAGTCCAGCAATACCGCACATTTTTTTCCTTTCCTAATTTACCTTATGGTAAGCAATCCAAGTATGTATCAAGATCCCATTGAGTTGTTGCTCCAAGAAATCTTTCCCACTCATCGTTTTTATACCAATGGAAAACTTTATACATTTCATCAGGCATTGCTGATTTGATTACCTCATCCTCAGCAAGTCTATTTAACGCTTCACCAAGACTTAGTGGTAATTTTTTAACATCTTTACCAGCTTTTTGAGCTTCATAAATATTTCTAGATTCAGGTTTAGCTGGTTTCATTTTTTTTGATATTCCCTCATCACAAGCTTTTAGCAAAGCTGCACCTAGTAAGTATGGATTATGCATTGAGTCAACAGATCTATACTCAAATCTTCCAGGTGCTGAAACTCTTAATCCACATGTTCTATTTTGATATCCCCAGTCAGCATATACTGGTGCCCAAAAACCCTGGTCCCACAACCTTCGATATGAATTAACCGTAGATGATCCTAGAGCTGTCAAAGCTGGTAAATGTTTCATTATACCAGCAATTGATTGAAGTCCAATTTTTCCAGGCAACTGCATATCCTTTGTGTCTGGCATAAAAGTGTTTGTTCCGCCAGATACATAACTAAACACTTCTTCAACTCCCGGAAGTTTTTTATTTCCTAATTTGTTAACAGAAACTTTTCCACCTTTCCATAAAGACATGTTAGTGTGACATCCACTTGCAGATACACCCATGAACGGTTTAGTCATAAAGCAAGCTATTAGATTGTTCTCTCTTGCAACTTGGGCACAAATTTGCCTATATGTTGATAATCTATCAGCATTTCTTAAAACATTATCATAAGTCCAATTAAGTTCTAGTTGTCCAGGAGCATCTTCATGATCACCTTGTATCATGTCCAATCCCATCGCTTTTGAATATTCTATTACTTTCATAAAAACTGGTCTCAAAGACTCGAATTGATCGATATGATAACAAAAAGGTTTAGAAAAACCTTTACCAGTTGGAGTTCCATCATCATTTTTAGTTAACCACATCATTTCTGGTTCAGTGCCAACTCTTAATTCTAGTCCATGTTTCTTTTTAAATTCGTCACTAAAAATTCTTAAATTTCCTCTGCAATCAGAAGTTAAGTGTCCACCCGGATTTTTTCTCTCTTCTCTATTTCTAAAACATGTTACAAAAACTCTTCCAACTCTTTTATCCCATGGTAATTGCACAAACGTTTCTGGGTCTGGTATTCCCACCAACTCCATGGCTTCTGGTCCATAACCAATATAGTTATTGTGCCTGTCCAAAAATAAATTTGCTGTTGCTCCATATACTAATTGAAAACCTTTTTCAGCAGTCCTTTCCCAATGGTCTGCAGGGATACCTTTACCTACTACTCTACCTGTTACCGAAATAAATTGGTAATATATATAGGTTATTCCTAATTCGTTAATTTTTTCTCTTACTTTTTTAACTAACTTTGCTCTACCTGGTTGATTTACATGTTTTTCTAGATCAGTCATTTTCCCCCTAAGAATTTTTAGAACAAAAAGTTAACTGAAAAAAAAACATCTGTCCACTTAGATAAATTAACTCCAAGGGAACGGACTGTTAGATGTCGGATGCAATTCACCTTTCGCGTATCGATTGAATCTAAACGGTTTTAATAATTCGCTCTCTGTACCTAAAATTTCTTTTGCCACTAGCTCTCCAACTCCAATCATTTTATAACCATGGTTAGAGTCTGCTATCATATAAACGTTTTCTAAAAATCTATCGAAAATTGGAAAAGAATCTGGTGTCATACATCCAAGTCCGCCTGATGGTCCTTTTCTATATAAATCCGATTTTCCCTCAAATCTTTTTTGACAATGAGCTAAAGCTGAACACCACATATCATTAAAAGCTTCTGTAGTTTGATATTCAGGGGACTCTATTCCATACGGATCAACGTTTACTTGATCAAAATGTTTATCAACAATGTAAGGTGAAGTTCCACCTTGAACACCAAGTCCGTCAATATCTGGTTTGTAATATATTCCCCAAATTTTATCTGTAATCAATTTTTTAGTTTTATCTGAGTATAACGGAGCCGTTGAATCTACATGAATTACAGGTGGCTGTTCACCATTGTCCATTTTTAAAAAATCTGGTTCTACACCAAGTACACCCTCTTGAAGCATCCAATATTTCCACATGTCCGTTTCGTGAATTCTGCCATCTTTACCTTTAATATTTGCAGTTTTAGGAAGTTCTAGCATATTCCAAAAATCTCTTGCCCAAGGACCTGCACCAATAACAACTTGTTCACATTCTATCGTGCCTTTATCTGTTTCAACTCCTGTAACGGCTTTGCTGTTACTTCCTCTTTTAAAACCTGTAACTTTTACACCTTTCATTACTTCAACACCATTTGAAGTAGATTTATGTTCAAGTGCTTTAATTGAATCTTTATTAAAAGCGTATCCACCTTTTTTTTCATGAAGAACAGAAGTTATGCCTTTTGCTTGCCAGTCACCAAACATTCCTTTCATATATTTCATGCAATCTTTTTCACCCTCTATAAATTCAGATTCGTAACCAATTGCTTTTTGTTGTTCATAAATAGTTGCAACATCTGCATGCATTACTTCTGGTGAAATCTGTAAATAACCAACTGCATTATATTTAAATGCTTTAGGATCACTTTCCCAAACTGAAACTGAATGAGCCATTAATTCTCTCATAGCAGGTTGAAAATAATTATTTCTAACAACACCACAGGCAATTCCACTTGCTCCTGCTGCAGTATCTTTTTTTTCTAATACGACAATATCACCTGGATTTTTATAAGTTTCGGACAGCTTCCAAGCAGTACTTAGACCGTGAATTCCCCCTCCAACGATTACTACTTTTGCTTTTGTCGGTAATGACATGTTAAAACATTATTTTTTGAAAAGGGTTAAATATATAATTTTTTTTATATATAAAATTTAGAAATAAAAACTTATAGAACTTAGGATTTCCTAATTGTTAAAAGCTCAAATTTTTAAGAGTAGATAAATAATCGTTAAATTCCGCAATAAAAGAAGTGCTTGGTTTTATATGTTTTTTTCTTTGATCTTCAGCAGTTTTTTCTAAATAAAAAAAACCTTTTTCACATGCTTCATTGATTATTAATGCAGATTTTGGTCTAGAGGTCTTAAATAATTTAGTTTTAAGTTCCTCTACTGATAAATTTTGTTTTTGTTTAAAAGCTGACATTACTAGAAGCATCATATGATAATGAGAAGGTGATTTTCTAAAAAAATAGTTGCTAGATGTGTGTGAAAGCTTCATTTGATCTTCCCAAAACTCTAGCAAATCCTTTGTTGATTTTGGCATTATGATCTAACTTTAGTTTTCTTAGGATCGTAATGTGGAAATCCAACAATTTTTGCAGGTATTCTTTTTTGATGCCCATCTATTTTACCAACTTCTACATCATTACCTATTTCAGAATGACCAACATCAATTCTGCATAAAGCAATATTTTTATTTAAAGTCGGTGAAATACATCCGCTTGTTATAATACCAACCTGAGATCTTCCAATATGAACACAATCTCCATGATTTGCTATCTCTTTACCAATCAGCTCTAATCCTACTAGTTTTTTTTGAGGGTTTTCTTTTCTTTTAATTAAATTTTCTCTTCCAATAAAATCTTCTACTTTAGATTTTAAAGGAACAGAAAACCCAATGCCAGCTTCAAATGGATCTTGTTGTCCGTCAAACTCATTACCAAATAAAATTAAACCAGCTTCAATTCTTAAAAGATCTAAAGCTGCAAATCCTGCTGGTATCAAACCTTCATCTTGTCCTGCCTTCATTACCTTATCCCAAACGGTAGGAGCATCACTTGGATGACACCAAATTTCAAAACCAAGTTCACCAGTATAACCTGTTCTTGAAACAATTAATGGTATTCCGTTTAATTCTTCCAATCGACAAATTGTAAATCTAAACCATTCCAATTCAGATATAGAAGGTTGGGTAGGTGGAGTAAAAATTATTTTTTCTAGAATTTTTCTACTTTTGGGACCTTGTAATGATAAATTATTTATTTGGTCAGTAGAATTTTTGATATGAACTTTATAATTTTTTTTCTTCGCTTGTTCTTTAAGCCACTCACCTCCATATTCATCACCACAAACCCATCTAAAACCATGATCACTAAGTTTTAATAAAGTACCATCATCAAACATGGTTCCATTTTCATAACACATTGCTGAATAAACAACCTGACCAACTGAAAGTTTTTTTACATTTCGTGTCAATGTATAATTCATTAATTCTTCTGCATCTGGCCCAAGAATTTCAAATTTTCTCAATGAAGATAAGTCAATTAAGACGGCGTCTTCTCTGCATGCATTGTATTCATTAATTACACCATGTTTTGTATAATCATTTGGTAACCAAAAACCTCTAGCATCAACAAAGTTTCTAGTTAATTTTGATGTTCTTTCATAGAAACCTGTATTTCTTGTAAGTTTATTTTCTGAATCTGTTTTCATTCTAAAACCATATGATTTAGTAAATTCTTTACTTTTTTCATAAGTTCTAACAAAAATATCAGTAGGGTTCCATCCATTACAGCTATCAATATCACTAGGGCATGCAGTAGTTCCACATGTTAAATCTTTTAAAGCTTTAAAAATTACGTAATCACCAGGTCTCGCGTAAGACTCATCAGATGTAACAGAATTTTGACCGCCTGAAGATGTATTAAAGAAAAGATTAATTGCATGCCAACCTTTTTTTTCTTCTACACCATATTTTTTCATTGAGTCATTTAAATTGTCAGAGCAATTTGCATGACCAAAATATCCAGAATCTTCATAATACTTTGAGGTACAAGCTAAATTAAATGTATCATGAATACCCACTGTATCTCTTATAACTTCTACCAATGGTTCATGATCAGTATCATAGAATTTTGAAAACAAACCAGGACCAGGAAAAGTATTTCCCATAAAAGTTCTAGTTGTTTGCCAATCAAGACCTCTCTCTTTGCCTTTTTCTAATTTAGCTGTATCATAAGCAACAAAATCTGAACATTGTCTTCCAGTTGGTGTAATTATTTGAATATAGTCCCCAGCCTTAACTTGATATCCTGTTGCAGTTTTTCTATCTATATTAACTTCATAGTCAGGATCGTAAATTGGATCAGGAATTATTGAAAATTCTTTTTCAGAATTTTTAATTTTTGCTCTTTTAACTAATACAGTCAAATCTGAAGGTGGATTTTGATCATGAACAAGCATATCGTTCCCAGGAGCGGCGAATATACAATAACAATTATCTTTTGCATTTAGAGTTATTTTTTCTCCAGCAATAGTATTTTTATCAAAGAGAATTGATGAGGTAGCTTTTTCAATTTGTAAATTTCTTTTTTTTAATTGAAGTAATGCCTGCAAAGAACTTTCCTCTTTTTTCAAAAGTATTTTTTTTATTGCAGATGAATTTTTATTTTCTTTCAAATTTAAAATTCCCAATTCTGATTTTCCATTTTTGTTAAAAATACTAATTTCACAAATTTGATTTCCCTCATTATTTATTATTTCAATTTCATCTTCAGGAAATATTTGAATACCAGTAATTCCACCTGCATTGACTACATATCTTTCAACTCCAGGTGGTAATACGTTTAAACCAGGTTCTTTAATACTTAAACTTGTTTGCATTTTTAAAAAATATTAAAAAATTATACAAAAGTATAAATAAATTTATATATAAATTTTATATATACATTTGTATCTATTTTGCTAGTTGACTGTAACTTTAATAGAGGGGATACTTTAATCACTTAATATTAAGGAAAGGGAAATAATGAAAAAAATAATATCTCTATTATCAGCTATGGTGATATCTCTTGTAAGTTTTGCAGGGATTTCAAACGCAGCAGATAGTAAAAAACCGATTGTTATCCCAACTCATAACTGGTCAAGCCAAATTGTAATGGCTTACGTAATTGGCGGAATTTTTGAAAGTATGGGGAACAATGTAAAATATGTTAATGCTGACTCGCAAGCAGTTTATGAGTCGATTAGAATCGGTGACGTAACTATATCTCATGAAGTATGGGAATCTGCATTCGGAAAATCATTCACAACTGCTTTAGATAAAGGTGGTTTATTAGATATGGGTGATCACGAAGCTAGAACTCTTGAGGATATGGGATATCCAAACTGGGTTGTAGAAAAAGGCTTATGCCCAGGTCTACCAGACTGGACAGCATTAAAGAATCCTGATTGTGCGAAAAATTTCACAACACCTGACTCACCAGATGGAAAAGGAAGAATGTTGGAAGGTCCACAAACATGGCACGGAGATTTAATACCTCAAAGAGTTGACGCTCTAGGACTAGGAGATCTTTGGTGGGTTAAATTTGCTGGAAGTGCAGATGCACTTTGGGCAGAGTTAGCTGCAGCTAAAAAAGAAGGAAGAGGAACTATCATATTTAACTGGACACCAAACTTTACAGATGGTGCTGGATTTACATTTATCGACTTCCCACCATACACAGCTGGTTGTAGACCAGAAGATGGTGGAGATGGAAAATGTGGTTCTCCGGATGGTTATTTGAAAAAAGCAGCACATGAAGATTTTCCAAAAACTCATCCAGCAGCTGCAAAAGCGTTTAAAAAAATGTCATTCTCTACAAGTCAAATTGGAGCAATGGCAGCTTTAGTTGATGTCGACAAAATGACTCACGAAGATGCAGCAAAAAAATGGTTAGCTGACAATAAAAGTGTGTGGGAAGAATTTACACACGATCATTAAGGTTAATTTAATAAATTTAAGATCTCTCCCAATTTTATTGGGGGAGATTTTTTTTATCAACTCAAATAATTAATGGTAAAAGTATTTTATTTAATATTATTAAACTTTTTTATTTTCAATTTTGCCTATGCAAAAGATATAAGTATTGGTGAAAATTTAAATTTAGAGTTTACATGTGAGTTAGAAAAAAAAATTGTTAAGAATTCGGAATATAATTATAAAACTTTTCTAGCAAAAGACCTAAATGTTAAAAATTTAGATTCATTTCAAATTTATTCAAATAAACCAAGCACATTAATGGTAAATGGATTATCAAAATTTTTCTCTCAAAATTCAAATTTTGATGTCAAAATAGTTAATAAGGACGTAGTTTTATTTAAAGCCTTTAATAATGAAAAAACGTATTCAGAATCTGCGATAATTACAAGAAAATCAGGCGAATTAATTCATGAAATTACCAATAATATAAATACCGAAAATTCAGAAAAAGATATTTCAATTTATATCTGTAAGAATAAATCAAAAAATGCCTAATTTTTTTTTAAGAAATTTTGTGTAATATATTTCCATGAAAAAGCTTATATTTTTTTTACTTTTTTCGTCATTAATCACATCTTTAGCATCAGCAAGAAGTACAGGGTGTAAAGAGGGAAATTGTGAAAATGGTTATGGTAAGTGGGTTTACACAGATAAAACAACTTATGAAGGCGAATGGGTAGCTACGAAAAAACATGGCCAAGGTACTGAAACATGGCCGAATGGATATATTTACAAAGGTGAATTTAAAGAAAGTCAGTGGAACGGTATAGGAATTTTATATTTTCCTGATGGCTCAACCTATGAAGGTGAATGGGCTAATGGTTTTATGAACGGGGAAGGTACTTTTACTTGGTCAGACGGTAAACAAAAAAAAGGTATTTGGAAAAATGGAAGCTTTCAAGAATAGTTTTAAAACTTTGTCAGAGCCAGTCAAACAATTTGGTGGATTAGTTGGTATAATTATTCTTATCTTTCTAACTTTTTTTGTTTTAAATAATATTTTTGGTGAAGGTGATGAACTGGTTGCTAAAATGAAAATAGAAGAAGAAAGAATAGCTGAAGAAAGAAAACTTAATAAGCTAATTTCTAGTCTCCCCTCAGGAGTTTTGGTTTCGTTTGACGGCACTGATAATTTTAAATTATCTGACGAATTATATGAGGCTGTATGCAAGGCAACTAAACTTATACCTCAACGTGCAATTATGGGTGCTAATTTTCTAAACTTTAGAGCCCATGAAATTTATACAATTAACGGAAATAAAATAGATGAAACATTTGTAAAATGGGACGATGAAAAAAATAAATGTTTTGCAGGTTTCGTTGTAAGTGGAAATAATGTTGGTGTAGATGAAACTGTAAAAGTAAGTGGAGAAGCTTTGAGTTTTTTAAGCACAGGTATTGATACAAGAGTTTATTTTATTAAAAATTTTTAGGAGGCAATTTAACAAATTATAGAGATTTTATTTTATCTTAAATTCGTATAACCTTAATATTATTTATGTCTGAACCAGTAATTAAATGCCAATCTGTTTATAAAATCTTTGGAGCAAACGCTGAAAGTATGCTTAAAGAAGCAAATGGTAATGTTGATGCAAAAACATTTCAAGAAAATGGATGTATTGTAGGAGTTAACAATGCCTCTTTTGAGGTATCTAAAGGTGAAATGTTAGTTGTAATGGGCTTATCAGGTTCAGGTAAGTCAACATTGTTAAGGTGTATTTCTAGATTAACGGACGCAACTGGTGGAAAAATTTTTATTGAAGGTCAAGATTTGCTTAATTTAAATAACAAGGAACTTATTGATTTAAGAAGAAATAAAATGGGAATGGTTTTTCAAAGTTTTGCGCTACTTCCACATAAAACAGTTTTAGAAAATATTGCTTTTCCTCTTCAAATTAAGGGTATTAAAACTGAAGATAGCATTAATAAAGCAATGGATATGGTCAAACTTGTTGGTCTCGATGGAAGAGAAAATTATTTTCCAAGAGAGTTATCTGGAGGACAACAACAAAGGGTAGGAATTGCAAGATCATTGGCAGTTGAGCCAGATATATGGTTCTTAGACGAACCTTTCTCTGCATTAGATCCTCTTATAAGGAAAGAAATGCAAGATGAATTTTTAAGACTTCAAGAAAAATTACAAAAAACTATTATGTTTATTACTCATGATTTTGATGAAGCCTTAAAACTTGCTGATCGAATTGCAATTATGAAAGATGGAATAATTGAGCAATTAGATACACCTGCTAACATTGTTTTAAATCCAGCTACAGAATATGTAAGAAAATTTACAGAAGAAGTTCCAAGGGAAAAAGTTTTATTAATTAAAGATGTAATGGATGAAATAACCTCTGATAACATGGGTGATATAAAAGTTTCAAAAGACGAGATTATTGAAAATGTTGCTGAAAAAATATTAACTCAAGAAAAAACAGCAGCTGTTACAGATGGCAAAAATAATATCGTAGGTTCAATTAATCCTGCAAAAATTATTAATACAGTTTTTGGGGGAAGAAAAAATAATCATTAAATTATGGAATTACTTAAAAAATATCCTAAATTATTTCAATGGTTATTCTTATTAGCTGTATTTTTTGCACTATGCTTCGCAATTGATGTTCCTGAAACTTACAAATTTATTAGAGGACAAGCTGAATTTGTAAAAGATCCTAATCAGAGTGCCTTCGTATTTCTGGGTAAAGAGGTTAGATATTACGCTTTTGACGTTTTCTGGAGATTACCTCCGTTGCTTGGATGGCTTCCAATTTGGATAAATGACTCATTATTCTTTTTAATGAATGATTGGATGCCAATGGAATTTTGGAATGAAGATACGCAGGAATATAAAACACGACCTTTAGTTTTACAAATAACTAGAAACCTAACCGCATTTATGACTTTTCTAATAGAATTAATTAGAGAGATTTTATTAGGCGGTCTTGAAACAATTGTTGCTTTTACTAGTTGGGATTGGATTGATGCTAATCCCTGGGCAGAATTGCCAGGCTTACCTTGGACTATTGTAGCAGCAGGATCAGCGATACTTGCTTATAAGTTAGGAGGCAAAGGATTGGCCTTATATGCACTTTTATCAATGACTTACATTTCAATATTTGGACAATGGAAACCGTCTATGCAAACACTGTCTTTTATATTAGTTGCAGCACCTCTGTCATTTATTTTTGGTTTAGGTTTGGGTGTTGCGGCATACAAAAGTAAAAGAGTAGAAAAAGCTTTATATCCAATACTATTAGTTATGCAGACGATGCCCCAGTATGCGGTATTAGTTCCTGCACTAGTTCTTTTTGGGGTAGGAGACCATGCTGCAGTAATTATAACAATGATTGTTGCTGTGCCACCAATGATACTATTAACTTTATTAGGTTTAAGGGCTGTTCCCCCAGAGGTAATTGAAGCTGGTAGAATGAGTGGATGTAGCAACTGGCAACTAATGTCAAAAGTATTAATTCCAACAGCGAGAAGAGATATTTTAATAGGAGTTAACCAAGTTATAATGGTGTGTTTTTCTATGGCAGTTATCTCTGCATTTATAGGAGCAAAAGGTTTAGGTTTTAATTTATTATTAGCTCTAAATCAGTTGAATATTGGATTAGCATTAGAGGCAGGTCTTTGTATTAGTTTGATTGCAATTTTATTAGATAAGATGTCTTTAGCTTGGGCAAATAAACAGGTTGATTATTTTGGTAATTTAAATTTTTTTCAACGAAATAAAAATTCATTATTCTTTGGAGTTATAGTAATAGTAGGTATTCTATTAGCTTACTTTGGATCAATTTATTTTAAAGATGGATATAATTATTTATTTGAAGTTCCGCATAATAAAGGAATATCAACAGCAGACTTTTGGAATAAAGGTGTTGACTGGATATTTGATACTTTCTTTGTATATATAAAAGCATTTAACACTTGGCTAATTGTTGATGTACTCCAACCGATGAGAGCTTTATATTTGAGAATGCCAGCCGTAGCCACATTAGTTCTAGTCGTTGGAGCTGGATATTTAATTGGTGGAGTTAGATCTGCTTTAGTTGTTTGTGGTTTAACTTTATTTATAGCTCTAAGCCCATGGTGGGATAGAGCTTTAGTAACTACATACATGGCTACATTTGGTGTACTAGTATCTTGCACAATTGGATTTACTGTTGGAACTTTATGTTTTCAAAATAAACATTCAACAAACTTTATGTTAAATGTTTGTGATATATTTCAAACTTTTCCATCTTTTGTATATTTAATTCCTGTGATGATGCTTTTTGGAATTACAGATACTTCAGTTTTAATTGCTGTAATAGTTTATGCTACGATACCAGCAACAAGATACACAATTGAGGGTCTTAGAAGTGTTCCAGCTGGACTACATGATGCTGCAACGATGTCAGGCGTCACAAAGTTTCAAAGACTATTTAAAATAGAATTTCCATTAGCATTTCCACACATGATGTTGGGGCTTAATCAAACAATAGTTTTTGCATTATTTATGGTGATTATTGGTGCCTTTATTGGAACTGAAGATTTAGGTCAGTACATTCTAAAAGCTCTATCAGATAAAAAAGGGGCAGGTATTGGATTAACACTCGGAATTTGTGTTGCATTTATTGGACTAATTTTTGACAACTTAATTAGAACTTGGGTAGGACAGAGAAAAAAACATCTAGGTATAGACTAAAATTGTGAAAAAATTTCTTGTTGCTATCGACCAAGGTACAACATCGTCTAGAGCAATTCTCTTTGATTTAGATGGCAATATAAAATTTACATCTCAGTTTGAATTTAAACAATACTTTCCAAAAAATGGGTGGGTAGAGCATAATCCAAATGAAATTTGGTTAACAACTCTTAAAGCTTTAAAAAAAGTAATTAAAAAAGCATCTCTACTAAAAGGACAAATATTAAGTATTGGAATAACCAACCAGAGAGAGACAACTATTCTATGGAACAAGAAAACGGGTAAACCAGTATACAATGCAATTGTTTGGCAAGATAGAAGAACTCATGAGTACTGTGAAAAGCTTAAGCAAAAAAAATATGAAAATATTTTTAGAAGAAAAACTGGTTTATTTATTGATCCATATTTTTCAGCTACTAAAATTAAATGGATCTTAGAAAACGTAAAAATTTCGAAGAAACTTCAAAAATCAAATAATTTATTATTTGGCACTGTTGATACTTTCTTAATTTGGAAACTAACTAGCGGACAACATCATTTAACAGAGGCAACAAATGCAAGTAGAACAATGTTGTTTAATATAAATAATAACACTTGGGACAAAGAAATTTTGAAAAAGCTCAATATCTCAAAAAGTATTTTACCTGACGTAAAAAATTCAGCGGATGATTTTGGAATAACAAATAAAAAAATAGTTGGATATGAAATTCCTATATCTGCAGTTTTAGGTGATCAACAAGCTGCAGCTGTAGGACAATCTTGTTTTAAAAAAGGCTCAATTAAAAGTACTTATGGCACAGGTGCTTTTGTAATAATGAATACTGGGTCAAAAAAAATTTTTTCAAAAAATAAATTACTAACCACAATTTGTTACAGATTAAACGGAAAAAATACTTTTGCTCTTGAAGGTTCAATTTTTATCGCTGGAGCAGGTGTTCAATGGTTAAGAGATAAGTTAAAATTAATTAATAATGCTTATGACACAGAACAAATTGCTAAATCAAAAAAAAATAATGAAGGTGTCTATGTTGTGCCAGCTTTTAGTGGACTGGGAGCTCCATACTGGAGACCTGACGCAAGAGGAGTTATAACTGGATTAACTAGAAATAGTGATTGGAAAACCTTAGTAAGAGCAGTTATAGAATCTGTGGCATACCAAAGCTATGATCTATTTAATGCCATGAGAAAAGATGGATTAAAACCAAATATAGTAAAAATTGACGGAGGCATGGTAGAAAACGACTGGTTTTCACAGTTTTTGGCAAATATTATTGATATTAAAACAGAAAGACCCAAAGTTTTGGAAACTACAGCACTTGGTGTTGCTTTATTTGCTGGATACCAAATAGGAATATTTAAATCATTGGATCAAATAAAGAGAAAATGGAAAAAAGATAGAACCTTTAAACCTAAACTAAGTTCGACAATGAGAAAAAAACTATTGAATGGGTGGAAGCTGTCAGTCGAGAAAACTTTATTGTAAATTCTATTATTTTAAAAAAGTATCCATAGAGTCATCCATTGCAGATGACCAAGGTGTGTGATGAACAGGAGCTATGGATCCAGTCACAGGTGATGAAAAAGATTTATTTCTGTAAGTTGAAATATCATCCATTTTATGATGTTCCCAATCTTTGAAATGTTTTCTTATTAATTCAAAATCAATTTTTGGGTAATCAGACATATCATGAAGCTCTTTAGTATACTCAGTTTGAAAATCGATCATTTGATCTGGATTTTCTAATTTTTCTTCCATAGAAACCCATTTAGAAATATCTTTTTCTATTTCACTATCATTTGGAATTTTAATTTTATTCATTATCACATCTCTTGCGAACCATGCTTGGCAATCAAACATATTAAAAGTATGAAATTGATCCTGCATGCCCAGGTACATTAGCTTGTGATTATCTTGCCAAACTACTCCTTTATATAATTTTGGTGGATATAATCGGTTGTGAGTTTTGAGACTTAGTTTTTCGTTCAAAAATGGAAAATGATGCAGGTAGCCAGTGCATAATATAATTACATCTGCTTCTTGCTCTGTACCATCTTTAAAAATTGCTTTGTTACCGTCTAATCTATCTAGATAGTAGACTTCTTTCATACCAGCAGGCCATTTAAAACCCATTGGATTATGTCTATAACCTATGGTTACACTTTTAGCTCCATATTTATTACATTGTAGAGCAACATCTTCAGCTGAATAACTGCTTCCAAGCACTATCACATTTTTATCTCTAAATTCTTCAGCATCTCTGAAATCATGAGAATGCATTATTCTTCCTGGAAAAGAACTCATACCCTTGTATTCAGGAATAAATGGCACTGAAAAATGTCCAGTTGAAACAATTACATAATCAAACTTGTCAGACAAAATTTTATTGTTAGTTTTATCTTGATAAATAACTTCAAATTTATCTGAATTATAATTTACACTCTTTACACTCGTGCTAAATTTAATTTTGCCTTTAATGTTTCCTTTACTTACTCTTCCAATAATATAATTATATAATACTTCTCTAGGTGGAAAAGATGGAATAGGTTTTCCAAAATGCTCGTCAAAAGAATAATCTGCAAATTCCAAACATTCTTTTGGTCCATTTGACCATAAATATCTATACATACTGTTGGGTACTGGATCACCATATTGATCTGAACCAGTTCTCCAACTGTAGTTCCATAGTCCTCCCCAATCATCTTGTTTTTCAAAACATACGATTTCTGGAACCTTTTCTCCCTTTTGCTCAGCATGTTCGAAGGCTCTTAACATTGATAAACCACAAGGCCCTGCACCAATTATTGCTATTTTATTCATATAAACCGTATAATTTTAAAAATTTATCTTATTAAACAAATCAAAAAAAATAAAACTATTTTTTCTTTAAATTTACTTGTTATTAATAAATAGTTTATTTTTAGTGAATTTATTTATGAAAAAAATTCTAATTATTGGAGGCGGAGCTATGGGGTCAGCGTTCTCTGTTCCATGTATAGATAATAATAATAAAGTATTTATTACAGAACCATATAGCCAAAGATTTATTAAAAATTTATCATCAAAAAATATATTTCATTCAGGTTTAAAAATTAATCTTTCAAAAAAATTAATATTTAAAAAATATGCCAAGGAATTATTTTTTGAAAAATATGATCTTATTGTTATTGCATTAAGTTTATCAGGTATTAATTTTGTTAGTAAAGAATTAAAAAAGTATAAAGTAAAATCTCCAGTTTTAGTTCTTACAAAAGGTCTCAAATATGAAAAGAAAAATAAAAAAATTACAACTATTTCGCAAACTCTTTTAAAAAATATTCCTAAATTAAATGTATCAGTTTTGAAGGGACCTTGTTTAGCTAAAGAATTGGCAAGAAAAAATCAAACGAGTGTAATTATAGCTAACAAAAACATTAAAATTGCAAAATTGTTAGGTAAAATGATTTCAACTAAATATTATTTAATAGAATACTCTAAAGATGTAATTGGTGTTGAAATATGTTCAGCAATAAAAAATATTTATTCTATGATAATTGGCTCTGGTTTAAGTTTGAATAAATCTTCAAGTCTATTTCAAAAATCACTATTAGAAATGAAATACATAACTAGACAGTTAAAAGGAAAAGAAGAAACAGTTTTAAGTCTAGCAGGAGTTGGAGACCTGTATGTAAGCGCTGCAGGTGGAAGAAATAGCAAAATGGGAAACTATTTAGGACAAGGTTTTACTTTCAAAAGTGCCAAAAAAAAGTTTATGGCAAATGATACAGTAGAAGGCGAACAACTTGTGAGAGAAATCGCGCCATTTATTTTAAAAAAATTTAATTCAAAAAAAATTCCTTTGATGTTTAGAATGATTAGAGCAATTCTAAAAAATAAAAAATTTTCGATTTAAAAAATATTATATTTATTGACTTTTTGATTAGGGGAGACTTTTTTAACTTATTGTCATTCATTTCTCTCGCTGATACATTTAATTTATTAATCAACGAAAAGAGGGGAATCAATGATTAAAAAAACAATAATAACCGTCTGTACGCTTATATTTTTAATTTCAAATATTAGTTACGCAGACATCACTTTTTGGACTACAGAAGTTCAGCCAGCTAGAATGGCTAAACAAGAGGCAATGGCTAAAGATTTTGAAGCTAAAACTGGCATCAAAGTTGAAGTTATTCCTGTAGAAGAAAAAGATTTAGGAACAAGAGCAACTGCAGCAGCTGCAGCTGGTGATCTACCTGATGTAATCTATCATACATTACAGTATGTACTACCTTGGGCAGAAGCTGGAATATTAGATGTAGATGCTAATAATGCAGTTGTTAAAGAACTTGGCAAAAAAACTTTTGCGCCAGGCGCTTTAAATATGGCTAAAAAAGGATCAAAAATAGCCGCTGTACCAGTTGATGGTTGGACGCAAATGGTCGTTTATAGAAAAGACTTATTTGAAAAAGCAGGTCTTGCACCACCAACAAGCTATGAAAATATTACTAAAGCCGTTGAAGCACTTTCTGGTGATGGAATGTTTGGATTTGTTGCAGCAACAAAAACTGACGAAAACTTTATGAGTCAGGTTTTAGAACATGTTCTTTTAGCAAATGGAGTAAATGTTGTTAAAAAAGGCGCAATAAGAAAACAAGGCAAAAAGTTAAAAGCTTCTTTAGAGTTTTATAAAGTTATTGCAAATGCAAGTCCTCCAGGAGAATTATACTGGAAGCAATCAAGAGAATTGTATTTTGCTGGAAAAACTCCAATGATAATTTGGTCTCCATTTATTATGGATGAATTAGCTGGTTTAAGAGACTCAGCGCCGCCAACAATAAATAGTGATCCAACATCTGGGGAGTTAGCTTCAAAAACTGGCTTTATCACGAACCTAAAAGGTCCTAACAATAATAAAGGGGCTGCATGGGCTGATGTCAGATATTTTGGAATAACTGCTGATGCTGATACAGAAGAAGCAAGTGCTTTTATCAAATACTCAATGGATGAAGGTTATACAAAAACTCTTTCAATCGCACCAGAAGGTAAGTTTCCTGTAAGAAGAGGAAATGCAAGCGACCCTGAGGCATTTACAAAAGCATGGAGTAAACTACCTGTTGGAGTTGATAGAAAAGCTCCTTTATCAGACTTATATTCAGAGGATGTTATAAATAATATCGTTGCTGGATTAGATAAGGCTCAAAGATGGGGTGTAAAAGAAGGTGAACTTTCTAGAGCTTCTAAAATTATTAATAACAAGTTTATTAATAGAATAACTAGACTTTATGTTGATGGACAGATTGATATTGATCAAGCAGTAGACATGATCAATCAAAAACTCTCTCAATTTTAATCTAATAATTTTAATTTAAATAAAAGCGGATAATATGTATTATCCGCTTTTATTATGAGTGACACACTTTCAAAAATAGAGAAAAGAACTGCATATATATTAATATTACCTGCAGTTTTCCTTGTTTTTTCAATCATCTTATTTCCAATATTTGCAAATGTATGGATAAGTTTTAAAGAGGTTGGTCTAAAAGATATCAGGATCCCTGAACCTAGAGCAAAAAAAATTGTAAAATCCATTAAAGATAATCCAGATCAATTAAAGGTTATTTATAAACTTAGAAATAGTTCATTAATTTTAGAAATAAGGGATGTTAAATTTCAAGATAAATTACCTAAGAATATCAAGCCTATTAATTTAGATGAAAGATGCAGGGTCAAATCAAATAAAATTTATTGTGAATTTGGAAATTGGGAAGCAAAATACAAGGAAAATTTTCAAATATTATTAAAGAGTTCTGATGGCAAAGAATTAAATAAAAAAGAATTAAAAACCATTAAACCAAAATTAACAGGTAAATCAGATAATATTCTATTAAATACTAATTTTACATTAAAGAATTTTAAAAAGGTTTTTTTTCAAAATGAATTTTTTGAGTTATTATCAACTACTTTTTACTATACCTTTTTTGGTACAATTGGTTCAATTGTATTTGGAATACTAACTGCACAACTCGTAAACCAGAAGTTTTTTGGAAGAACATTTATGAGAAGTGTTTTGCTTTTTCCATATGTAGGTCCAGTTGTTGCCTTAGCTTATACTTGGGAGTTATTACTAGATCCTTACAGTGGAACTTTAAACAATCTTCTTATGAATTTTCAAGTTATCCAGGAACCCTTAAATTTACTAGGTCAAAAATATTTAACTGTAAATTTTTTTGGTTTTGATCTTAAATTACGATTAGCATTAACAACTGTTATTATTTTTGAAATTTGGAGATACTTTCCTTTAGCATTCTTATTTATATTAGCTCGACTGCAAGCAGTGCCTAAAGAATTATATGAGGCAGCTGAAGTGGATGGTGCTGGTCCTTTACAAAAATTTATTAATATCACACTTCCTCAAATAACAGCTGTGATATCCATTCTCTTTATGATTAGGTTTATTTGGAACTTTAATAAATTTGAGGATATTTTTTTATTAACAGGAGGTGCCTCAGGAACTAGAACTTTGCCAATAAATGTTTATGAGCAAGGATTTACTATTTCCGATATTGGCATGGGATCAGCAGTATCAATTGTAATAGTTGCTCTGCTGCTAGTATTTATGTTCGTTTATTTTAAATTAATAGGTAAGAGGGCTGATGAAAACTAAAAGTGTAATATACTATGCATTAATATCCTCTATATTTTTGTTTTCTTTGGTCTCTATTTGGAAAATTTTAGTAACGTTGCAGGGAGTTGAGATAAAAAATTTTAATTTTGCAATAATTATTACTTTAGGTATCGCTATTAGTCTTTTAAATTTACTTATAGGAGAAAAGTTAAATTATTATATAAAATCAACTTTTTTTGCCTTTATATTTACTTTTGTTGATGGATATATCGTTCAGATAATGCCCATTTGGTACAATATTGGAATATTTGCAATTTTGATATTTTTTTCATTTAAAATTAATAAGTATAATCAAAAATACTTAGCATCCGAGCATTCATCACAACTAGTAGTATTTGATTTTTTAACTCTTTTTGGAATTGTTTTATTCTCATTTGTCATTTTATTTCCATTTTACATGATGTTGATTACAAGCTTTAAAACCCAAGCTGCTTTGTTAATTAATCCTTTAGATTTTAGTATTAATTTTAACCAGGATTTTAAGGAATTATTTAAGTCATACTTTGTGATATTTGATACCTATAAATTTGGTAGATACATACTTATAAGTACATTTGTTTCGGTCGGGACAGTGATAGTTACTTTACTATTTGCAATACCAGCTGCTTATGCTGTAGCGAGGTTAAATTTCTTTGGAAAAAACTTTCTGTCGACTTCAATATTAATTATTTATATGTTTCCTGCCATTGTATTAGTTATTCCTTTGTATACTGTTTTTAGTCAACTAGGTTTAAGAAACTCGGTAGGTGGTTTATTAATTGTTTATACAGCAACTACTTTGCCAGTTGCAATTTACATGTTACAAGGTTACTTTAGAAGTATTCCTAAAGAACTAGAAGAAGCAGCAATCATGGATAAATTAAATTGGTTTGGCATAATTATAAAAATAATTTTGCCTTTAAGTATACCTGCAATCTCATCAGTTGCTTTATATGTATTTATGATTGCGTGGAATGAGTTTTTATTTTCTCTTATGTTCTTAGACAATCCAAACTCATTTACATTATCAAGGGCAATACAATATCTTAGCGGTGACGCTGAAACTCCAAGACAATATTTAATGGCTGGGTCAGTAGTTGTTACAATACCTGTTTTGTTAATTTTTGTATACTTTGAAAAATATTTAGTCAGTGGTCTTACTGCAGGAAGTGTAAAGGGTTAATGGAAGATTTTATCAAATCAGCAAAGAAAGTTTTATTAGGCAATAAAAAAAAAGGATATACATTACCAACCAATAACAAATTGTACCCAGCACAATGGAATTGGGACTCAGGTTTCATTGCTTTAGGATATTCTCATTTTAAACTTAAATATGCTTTAGATGAAATAAAGACGCTTATAAGAGGTCAATGGAAAGATGGAATGATACCTCATATATTATTTCACGATTTAAATACTAATTATTATCCAAACCATTCTGTTTGGGCTTGTGGAAATAAAATACATTCATCTGGCATTACTCAACCACCAATTCTTGCAATAATTTTAAAACTAATTTTAGATAAAAAAAGAATTAACAAAAAAGATAAACCCGAAATAAAAAAAATAATTAAGGGGATATTAAAATATCACAAATGGTTTATTAAATTTAGGGATCCAAATAATTCTGGATTAGTATCAATTTTACACCCCTGGGAGAGTGGCTATGATAATTCGCCATTATGGGATGATCCTATGAGCAAAGTAAAAGTCCCAAAAAACCTTAAATACAAAAGAGGAGATAACAAAGTTGTTAATCCTGAATATAGACCATTAGATATTGATTACGATAGATACGTAACTATCAAAAATCATTTGAGAAAAAATAATTATAATCCAAAAAAACTTTATAAAGCATCTTTATTCAATGTAGTTGATGTTGGTTTTAACTCTATATTTTTGCGAGCAAATAAAGATCTTCTTAAATTATTAAATACCTTCAATTTGCAAAGTATTGAATTAGAATCTTATATATCAAGATCCGAAAATAAAATTGTAAAATTATATAATCAGAAAAAAAATACATTTTTTAACATTGATATAAAAAATAAAAAAAAAATAAACATTCCATCAATTACTCATTATTTTATTTTATTTGCAGATTTAAAAGACAAAGTATTAAATAATAAAATTATTAAAAACTTAAAAAAACACAGTTCTAAAGAAAAATATTTATTATCAAGTGTAAAACCAAATCACCAAAAGTTTGAAGAGAAAAGATATTGGAGAGGTCCGGTATGGATTAATTGTAATTGGATAATATATCAAGGGTTAAAAAATAAGAATATTAAATTTGCTAAACAAATAAAAAGAAAAACTATTAATTTAGTAAAGCAAAAAGGGTTTAATGAATACTTTAGCTGTAAAACTGGTAAAGGATTTGGTGCAACAAATTTTTCTTGGACTGCCGCATTATTTTTAGACCTAATACTTGAAAATAAAAATGACTAATTACAATTGGAATTATCCAACAACTGTTTGGGTAGGCAAAGATAGAGCTAAGGATTTAGAAAAGGCTTGTGATGAAATTAAAACTTTAAATCCATTATTAGTAACAGATAAAGACTTAATCAATTTAGAATTTATAAAAGATTTAATTAATGATTTAGAAAAGAAATTTAAATTATCTACTTTTTCTAATTTCTCAGGAAACCCTACGGGTGAGAATGTTGATGAAGGCGTTGAACTATTCAAGAATAATAGTTGTGACAGTGTAATAGCTATTGGAGGTGGAAGTGCATTAGACGTGGGTAAAGCCATTGCTTTTATGTCTGGTCAATCTAGACCTATTTGGGATTTTGAGGATATTGGTGATTATTGGAAAAGGGCAGATGAAAAAAATATTTCTCCAATAATTGCAGTTCCAACAACTGCTGGAACTGGTTCTGAAACTGGCAGAGCATCAGCAATAATTAATGCAAAAACTGGAATAAAAAAAATTATTTTCCACCCAAAATTTTTACCATCTATTGTCATATTGGACCCAGTTCTTACTAAAGATCTTTCTCCCCGATTAACAGGAGCGACAGGAATGGATGCATTA
Organism: uncultured Pelagibacteraceae bacterium; assembly: GCA_902636075.1. Classification (GTDB taxonomy): domain Bacteria; phylum Pseudomonadota; class Alphaproteobacteria; order Pelagibacterales; family Pelagibacteraceae; genus Pelagibacter. Next base: position 145,440 of record CACPQM010000001.1, read on the forward strand.
GCGCATAATTTAGAAGCATTTTGTGCACCTGGCTTTCACCCAATGGCTGATGGAATAGCAATTGAAGGAATGAGGTTGATAAAAAAATCACTTTTGAAAGCTGTTAAAGATGGAAGTGATCTAGATGCTAGATCAGATTTGTTAGCTGCAGCAAGTATGGGATCTACTGCATTTCAAAAAGGCTTAGGAGCCATTCATTCACTTAGCCATCCACTAAATGCTCAATTTAATCTTCATCACGGATTATCTAATGCAATATTTATGCCTTATGTTTTAACTTTTAATAAAGAAAATATTGAGGAAAGAATAATTTCTATATGTGATTACCTTAACTTAAGTAAAAGTTTTGATGCTTTTCTTGAATGGATATTAGAGCTAAGAAAAGAATTAAATATTCCACATAAACTATCAGACTTAATAGAGGCAAAAAAAATGAACTTAGATGATTTATCAAAGATGGCTCTTGATGATCCATCAACATCTTCAAATCCAAAAAAATTGACTATAAATGATATGAAAGCTATGTATGAGCATAGTATTTCAGGAGATTTATTTTAATGAAAAAAATACTAATAGTTGAGGGAAATTTAAGAGAGGAAAATCAGAGTTTTACTGATGGTGGAATTAAAACACATACAGAAAGTCTTAAAGATAGCATAGCCTATTTTACTGATAAAATTGAAATAGATGTTGTAAATCCCTCATCTGATAAAAATATTTCTGAAAAAGTAACTGATCTCAATAAATATGATGGACTAATATGGGGTGGGAGTAGTCTAAATATTTATAATGATACCATCGAAATAAGAAGACAGATCGAATTTATGAGAGAGTGTCAAAAAAAAATTAAAAAAATATTAGCTATTTGCTGGGGACTTCAGGTTGCTGTTACGGTAGCAGGAGGTCAAGTAAAAAGATGTACTAACGGATCTCACAGAGGTATAGCACTAAACATTGAAATAAATAATGAGGGATTAAAACATCCAATATATAAAAATAAAGATAAAATTTTTAATACACCTGCTTTTAATTTTGATGAAGTTGCAACATTACCAAAAAATTCAAAATTACTAGCCTCAAATCCTGTAAATAAAGTTATGGGAGTAAATTTTCAGTCTGCAATAAGTGATATATGGGGTATTCAATATCATCCTGAAATAACTTACGATAAAATGATAAGCCTTATACATTTCAGAAAAGAACGACTTTTAAACAATAATGCCTTTGTAGATGAGCAAGAGATAAATAATCATGTAAGAATGATTGCTGAAGAAAATAAGATTACAAATAAAGATCTTAGAATGCGTGAACTTGAAAACTGGCTTAATTATCTTTTAAAATAGACCTTCTGTTTCACCTTTTTCATTAATACAGATTGAGTCCGCAGCTGGCACTTTTGGCAATCCTGGCATTGTCATTATTGCACCGCATACAACAACGATAAATTCTGCTCCTGATGATAGTCTTACTTCTCTTATTGGTAATACATGACCTGAAGGTGCTCCCTTTAGATTTGGGTCAGTGGAAAAACTATATTGAGTTTTTGCAATACAAATTGGTAATGATTGGTAACCTCTTTCTTCAAAAGCTTTTAATTGTTCCCTTATTTTAGTATCTGCTACTACTTCGCTTGCTCTATAAAGTTCCTTGGCAATTGTTTCTATTTTTTTAAATAACGAAGTTTTATCATCATATAAAAATTTAAAATCACTATCTTTTTCACATAGTTCAACTACATCATTTGCTAAATTAGTTGCACCTTCTCCACCTTTTTCCCAATGCTTTGATATAGAGGCTTTAATATCCTTTTGTTCACAAAATTGGGTAACTTCATCAATTTCTTTATCAGTATCTAAAACAAAGTGGTTAATAGCTACTGTTACAGGTAATCCAAATTTTTGAATATTTTCTATATGTCTTTCTAAGTTAACCAATCCTTTTTTAACTGCATCTACATTTTCATTTTTTAATTCATCTTTTTTAACTCCTCCATGCATTTTTAGAGCTCTTATAGTTGCAACAATCACAACACAACTTGGTTTTAATCCTGATTTTCTACATTTAATATCTAAGAATTTTTCTGCTCCTAGGTCAGCTCCAAACCCTGCTTCTGTTACGACATAATCTGAGAGTTTTAATGCTGTCTTAGTTGCTAAAACTGAATTACATCCATGAGCAATATTTGCAAATGGTCCACCATGAATTATAGCAGGATTGTTTTCCAAGGTTTGTGTAACATTTGGTCTAATAGCGTCTTTTAACAATACAGTCATTGGACCCTGCGCGTTTAAATCTTTTGCATATATCGGTTTTTTATCTCTAGTATAAGCAACAGTAATATTACCAATTCTATTTTCAAGATCATGCAAATCATTTGATAAACAAAAGATTGCCATTATTTCTGACGCAACAGTAATATCAAAACCATCTTCTCTTGGAAATCCATTCGCAACACCACCAAGATTAATATTTATAGATCTTAAAGCTCTATCATTCATGTCGAGAACTCTTTTCCAAACTATTCTTCTGACATCTATATTTAGTTTATTTCCCCAATATATGTGGTTATCTATTAATGCAGATAAAAGATTATGCGCAGATGTAATTGCATGAAAGTCTCCTGTGAAATGAAGATTTATTTGCTCCATAGGAACTACTTGAGCATAACCACCACCAGCAGCCCCACCTTTCATTCCAAAAGAAGGACCAAGACTTGGTTCTCTTAAACAAACAATAGATTTTTTACCTATTTTGTTTAATCCATCTGACAATCCTACAGAAGTTGTTGTCTTTCCTTCCCCTGCCGGAGTAGGTGTAATTGCTGTTACTAGAATTAATTTTCCATCTTTTTTGTCTTTAAATTTTTCTAAGTATTCAAGTTTGATTTTAGCTATATATCTGCTTATTGGACTATATGCCTCAGTTTTGTCGGGTACTCCCACTCCATCCAAAATTTCTTGGATAGGTTTCATTTTTGCTTCTCTAGCAATTTGAATATCTGATTTTGACATTTAGTTTAAAATTTATAATTGTTTAATGTGCAAAATGTCTATACTTTTTTGGTTTGATTTTAAACATCTAAAAAATATATATATAAAAAATAAGAAAAAATTTATGTTTAATTGGATAAAATTATAAAATGCAAAAATACTCTGTTTTTAGCCTCATTAAAAATGCATTCTCAGATCATCAGAATTGGGAAGTAGCATGGAAAGATCCAACTCCTAAAAAAGAATATGATGTGATTATCATAGGTGGCGGGGGTCATGGTTTAGCAACTGCATACTACTTAGCTAAGGAGCACAATATTACAAATGTAGCTATCATTGAAAAAGGCTGGATAGGTGGAGGTAATGTTGGAAGAAACACTACAATAATTAGATCAAACTATATGCATGATGACAATGCTTTGTTCAGTGAATTTGGTATGGATTTGTGGAGAAAGATGAGTCAGGATTTGAATTACAATGTCATGTTTTCTCCAAGAGGAATAATAAATCTTGCCCATTCAGATGCACAAATGAATGCGTACTCTAGAAGAGGAAATTCAATGCGATTAAATGGGATTGATGCAGTTTTATTAAATAGGGAAGAGGTTCAAAAAAAAATTCCAATGGCAGATTTTTCTGACAATGTGCGATTTCCAATTTTTGGAGGTTTGATGCAACCAAGTGCTGGGACTGCTAGACACGATGCTGTTGCTTGGGGATATGCAAGACAAGCAGACTCAATGGGTGTTGACATAATTCAAAATTGTGAAGTTACAGGATTTGATGTTACTAACGGAAAAATAGTTGGTGTAAGAACTTCCAGAGGAGATATCAAAGCGAAAAAAGTTGGTTTGTGTGTTGCAGGTAGCACAAATATTTTAGCAGAAATGTTAAATATGACACTACCAATTGAAACTCATCTCCTTCAAGCATGTGTATCAGAACCTGTAAAACCTTTGCTTGACCATGTAGTTACATTTGGTGCAGGTCACTTTTATTGTAGTCAATCAGATAAGGGAGAGATGGTTATGGGTGGAGACTTGGACGGATACAATAGTTACTCACAAAGAGGAAATTTACCAACACTCCAACACGTATTGACTGAAGGTATTGCAATGTTTCCATTTCTAAGCAAATTGAAAATGCTTAGAACTTGGGGTGGAATTATGGATATGTCAATGGACGGTTCACCAATTATTGATAAAACACATATTGATGGCTTATACTTAAATTGTGGCTGGTGTTATGGTGGATTTAAAGCTACTCCTGCTTCAGGTTGGACTTTTGCACATACAATTGCGCAAGATAGAGTTCATGAATTAAACTCAGGTTACAGTTTAAATAGATTTAATACTGGTGATTTAATTGATGAAAAAGGTCTTGGTACCAAAACTTGGATATCTTAAATGCTCTATATATTCTGTCCACATTGTGGATCAAGATCACAGAATGAGTTTGCTTATGGCGGAGATGCAACAGTAAAACGACCAGAGCTTAACAAGGAAATTAGTGACCAAGAGTGGAATAATTTTGTTTATTTAAGAAAAAGTCCTAGAGGAAAACACCTAGAGTTATGGCACCATATATCTGGCTGCAGACAATGGATAAAAGTTGAAAGAGATACTTCAACTCACGAGATTTTTAAAACCTATAAAGCAGATGAACTGACTGAATAATGTCACAAGATTTTAGATTAGATAACATTGGAATGGTAAATAGAAATAAAAAAATTTCTTTTACATTTAATGGTAAAAAATATTTTGGTTATGAAGGAGATACTATTGCTTCTGCTTTAATAGCAAATGGAGTGCATCTTGTTGGGAGAAGTTTTAAATATCATAGACCTAGAGGTTTCTTTGGAGTTGGTGTTGATGAACCTTATGCAATTTTACAATTAGAAAGAAATAATGAGAGAGATCCTAATATTAGAGCTACTGAACAGGAGATTTTTGAAGGTTTAGAGGTTAAAAGTGTAAATTGTTGGCCTAGTGTAAACTTTGATATTGGAGCAATTAATAATTTCTTAAAAATGTTTTTTCCAGCCGGGTTTTATTATAAAACTTTTATGTGGCCACCAAGTTTCTGGTACAAAATTTATGAACCTTTCATTAGAATGGCAGCAGGTTTTGGAGAAGCATCTATCAAACATGATAAAGAAAGATACGAGCATAAATATGAATATTGTGATTTATTAATCACTGGATCAGGACCTTCAGGTTTAGCTAGTGCATATGCAGCAGCAAAAAATGGTGCGCGTGTAATTTTAGCTGAAGACAAACCTAGGTACGGAGGTAGCTTGTTAACTAGTGATGTAAATATTGGTAATCAAACTGGTGCTGAATGGTCAGAGAAAATAATTACTGAGTTAAAGTCAATGTCAAATGTGATTGTAAAAAATAGATCACAAGTATTTGGTTATTATGATCATAATATGTTGGTAATGTCGGAACGAATAAGTGATCACTTGCCTAAAACCCAAAAATATTTACCTAAACAACGTTTGTGGTACATAAGAGCAAAAGAAGTTCTTATTTCATCAGGTTCAATTGAAAGACCATTAGTATTTGGTAACAATGATACCCCAGGTGTAATGTTATCTTCGGCAGCTAAAGAATACATAAAGGTCTATGGAGTTTTAGTTGGGAAAAAACCTTTGATATTTACTAATAATGACAGTGGATATGAAACCGCTATAGAGTTCAAAAAAAATGGTGTTAATCCATTAATTTTAGACACTAGAAAAGAACCATCTTCTGACATTATTACTGAAGCAAAAAATTTAGGAATTGAAATTAAATATTCTTATGTGGTAGTTGCTGCTAAAGGATACAAAAAAGTTAAATCAGCTGATATTGCAAAAATATCTGATAATAAAAAAGATTTATCAAATATAGAAAATATTGAATGTGATTGTATTTGTGTTTCAGGGTTTTGGACGCCATCAATTCATTTAGCATCACAATCTGGAAATAAATCTGAATTTAATGAGAAAATAGATGCATTCATTCCAAAAAAATCTAAACAGAAAGAAAATACTATTGGTTCAGCAAACGGTAAATTTACTTTAGAGGAAACTATTAATGAAGCATTCAATAAAGGATACGAAGTCTCAAACAAAATAACTGAAAATAATAATAAAGTTTCTGTTCCAACAGTAGTTGAAAAAAAATCTACAGAGCATGACAAGTTTTGGTGTGTTCCATTACCAAAAGGTAAATCTTACAAAAGATTTTTAGATTTTCAAAACGATGTGGCTGTATCAGATATAGAGTTGGCATTAAGAGAAGGTTTTAGATCAATCGAACATGTAAAAAGATATACCACCCTTGGAATGGCCACAGATCAAGGAAAAACAAGTAATCTTAATGGTTTACAATTAGTGTCAGACATTGAAAATAAAGTTGTACCACAAGTTGGCCACACAACATTTAGGCCACCTTATACACCTGTTTCAATTGGAGCAATTGTGGGAAGAGAAGTTGGCAAGCATTCTAAACCAACAAGAAAATCACCAATGCACGAGTGGCACGAAAAAAATAATGCAGTATTTGTTGATGCTGGAGTTTGGTTGAGACCAAGATACTATAAGCAAGGAAATGAAACATTATTTGAAGCCTCAAAAAGAGAAGCAAAAAATGTAAGAAAAAATGTAGGTGTATGTGATGTAACTACTTTAGGAAAAATAGATGTTAAAGGTCCCGATGCTGCAGAATTTTTAAATAGAGTTTATACTAATGCATGGCTTAAACTTCCAGTTGGTAAAGCAAGATATGGAGTGATGTTAAGAGAAGATGGAATTGTTATGGATGACGGAACAACAACAAGAATTTCTGAAAATCATTACCACATGACAACTACAACAGCTCAGGCGGCCAATGTCCTATCTCATTTAGAATATTATTTGCAACTAGTTTGGCCAGAATTAAATGTTAATGTGGTTTCAACAACAGAGCAGTGGGCTGGTGCTGCAATAGCAGGCCCAAATTCAAGAGCATTACTAATGAAATTATTTCCAAATACCGATGTATCTAATGAAGGTCTCCCATTTATGGGTTACAAAGAGGCTGATTTATTTGGTATTCCGGCAAAAATTTATAGAATTTCATTTTCAGGAGAACTTGCTTATGAAGTTAACGTGGAATCAGACTTTGGTAATTTCATGTGGGAAAAAATTATTGAAGTTGGTAAAGAATTTCAAATACAGCCATATGGAACTGAGGCACTATCTACTTTAAGGATAGAAATGGGTCACGTTGCTGGCTCTGAGCTTGATGGTAGAACAATTCCTCATGATGCATCGCTTGAAGGTTTAGTAAGTAAGAAAAAAGACTTTATTGGTAAAAGATCTTTAAGCAGATCAGCTTTTACAAAACCAGATAGAGAAAAAATAGTAGGTGTTGTTCCATTAGACAAAACAACAAGTATTCCTGAAGGCTCATATATTGTTAAAGACCCTAAAGCAAAACTTCCAAACCCTAAATTAGGTCATGTCTCAGCATCATGTTGGAGTGTTGAGTATGATAATCCATTCTCACTTGCGATAATTAAAGATGGTAAAAATATGATAGGACAAAAGCTATTTGCTATGTCACCTTTAAAAAACAAAACTATTCCTGTGGAAATTGTTTCATCGCATTATGTTGATCCTGAAGGAAAGAGAGTAAGAGCATGACGGTGATTTCTGCATTACAAAATGTCCATATCGAGGGGTCATTTGGAAACTTTGAAAATAAATCTGAAAATGAATTATTAAAAATTAAAGAATTAAAAAATTTATTAATTGTTCAAATAGTTCAATATAAAAATTCTTCAATTAAAATTGACGATATAAATTTTAACAATTTAAAATTTGTAAATCAGGCACAAAAAGTAGTTTCAAATGAAAATATAAGAGTTTTGTGGAACTCACCAAATAATTGGCTTTTAGTTTCTCATGAAAAAGAATTGTTAAAAGAAATTTACAGTACTTATAATGAAAATGATTTTGCTGTTACAGACCTTTCTCATTCAAAAGCAACAATCGAATTAGAAGGACCATACGTAAAAGAAGTTTTAAAAAAAGGATGTCCTTTTAATTTTAACATTTTAACAAAAAATATGAGTATTAACTCAGCTTATAATGGAATTTCTTTTATAGTTGATATGGTTGAAAATGAACCAGAAAAAGCAAGAATTTTTTCTCTAAGGAGTTTTGGAGAATCTCTATACCATTCTATCACTGATGCTTCTTTAGAATTTGGTTATAAGTGTAATTAGTTATTATTCCTCAGTTTTAAATCTAGATTTCTGAATAAATAAAACAAATAGCACTGGTATAATTAAGGTAATAATTGTAACTGTAATTAATAACAATCCTAGCTCAGAATAGTCTGCTGTAGTTAAAATTGCGTTTGTAACCTTATCTTTTACTTCTCTTGTGATTGTAAAGATTTCATTAAGATATTTTGTTAATAAAGCACTTGCAGACAAAGCTAAATTAGTGAATGAGGCAAAAACCGCAAAAAAAGTTGCTTTTAAATGTGAAGGAGCATTCTTAGCAATCCAAGCCAAAAGTGGAATCATAGATATTTGACCCAATGGAGATTCTAATGCTGTATTAATTATTGCTATAAATTTTGCATCAACAATTCCATTTGTTAACGAAGAAGTCCAGTTATGAAATCCATAATACATTCCAACACTTGGCAAAAATAATATTGATCCAGCAATTGATAAAATTATGATTATTTTAGCAATAGAATTTTTTGCCATAAATGGTCTAAGCATTATTATTCCAACTAATGTTAGGATAGAAGCTAGTAAAGACAGTATTGAAAAAAATTGTTCATTAAATTGTAGTTCATCAATTTCAAACCAAGATAAGCCCGGTCCAGGTCCAGGCATGGCTCTAAATATAAAAATAATTATAGCAGTTCCAACTATAGTAAATCTTAACTTTTCAGGTAACTCTTTAATAAGTTTGTTCATAAGAAATAAAATGATTAACATAGAACCTAAAAAAACAATTTCTTGTGCAAAAGGTAATCCTAACGAACCGACACTCAATGTGAAAATTACAAAAATTAAACTACCACCTAGTATCCACCAATTTACTTTTGTTTGCTCATGATTAAAATTATCTTCTTCACCTGATAGACCTTGTCTAATTAAAATGTTTTTCTTTTTATTTTTTAAATAAGCAGCAAAAATAACACCTAAAATTGAAACCACTGGTATTATTAATGCATAAAGATATATCGAGCCGTATAATTGTATTTTTTCAGCCTGTTCAAGATCATCTACCCCCTTAAATAATATCACATTGGCAAGAGCAACCAACACTGTCCCACCTATAATTGCAAATCTTCCAAGTGTTTGCATCGTCGTATGCATAATTTTAACTTGATCTGCTGTAAATGTTTCTCCGTTCTCATTTATTAAAGGCACAGCTTCGACTGTCATTGCATCAGCAACAACATCTTGAACTACATATCCAATAGGAGCTAAAAGAACACTTATTACAAACCAAGTTTCAACTTTTAAATAAGATGACATTTGCTCTGTATGAATTATTAGTCCGTACATTATTAATAAACTTACACCAATTAATGAGGCACCGACGTAAACCATGTAATTCTTTTTATTCCATATTAAATCTACCAAATGCCCTAGTGGCATTTTTAAAGCCCAAGGTATTCCTGCCCAGAAACCTAATCCTGCAAGAAATGCTGCAGATAAATTTAAGTAATCTTTTACAAAGAAAGTACCTACTATTCCTGTAAGTCCAGATATACCCGCTGCCACGTAAATCATTAACGGAGGTAAATAAGACAATTTAAATTGTCTTCCTAAATCAAACAGTGTTGAGTCTATAAATTGAATGATTCTGTCCATTTATTCTTAATCTAAAAGGTTTAATTTAATTAAACTATTATTTTTTGTTTCTTTGCACCACAATTCATAACTTTCGCACACTCGCCACAAATGATTTGTAGCTCTTTGTGATATTTCCAAGGGAAAATGACTCTTTGCATAGTACAAATCAGGAAATTTAATCAATTGTTTAATCATTGCTTCTTTTTGTAAATTCAAAAGTCTTAAAACCTCTTTAGAAATTTTTTCTCCTGAGGTCTCATCAACAAAATCGTTTTCTTTTAGTTTCTCAAACCATTCATCATGAAATTTACCACTACTTACTTTTTGATACAACTTTGAACCCATAAATCTTTCAATTGCGTCTATATTGGAAATATCAATATTTTGCTTTTTAATTTGAAATATTTCTAAATAGATTGCCTCAGCAACATAAAGTATGTAGGGTTTTTTATTTTCATCTCCCATAAAATTATAAATCTAAAGTATAGTAACAAGAATTAGGGTCCTCTTTATAATGAGCAAATGGTTTACATTTACTAAATTTAAAATGTTCAAAAAGTTTTCTGGCCGGTAAAAAGAATTTTCCAGATCCTGTTTCAATACTTAGCTTTTTTATACCAATTTTTTTTGCCTGAAATATCAAATGTGAGATTATTTTACTGCCAATACCTCTATTTCGAAAATCATCAGATACTCTAATAGATTTAAATTCACCATGATTTTGTCCAATAAATTTTAAGGCTCCACATCCAATTAAATGATTATTATTCCACAAGCTCCAAAATTTTATACTTGGATCTTTAAGTCCAGGGATATCTAAAACGTGAGTGCTACCTTTAGAAGAAACAGATCTTAATTCAATAAAGTGTTTTATTAAAAGATGATTTACCTTTGGGTGGTCAAAGTTATTTTCTATTGATTTAATCATTAGCATGAACATATAATCTAAAAAAAAATTAAACCAATACGAAAAAATATGTGTGGAAGATACGTCATTACTAATGCTGTTTCAAAAACAAGTAAAATCGTTAAAACTGCAATTAAAGTAGAAGACTCAGAAAATTATAATGCACATCCTTACCAAAAACTTCCAGTTATTAAGAAATATAACAATGGAAATACTCTTGAAAATTTAAATTGGGGGATTGTACCTAGTTGGGCTAAAAAAAAAGACTTTAAACCACTAATTAATGCAAGATTAGAGACGATTGATGAAAAGGTCTCTTTTAAAAAGTTAATAAAACTTCAAAGATGTGTTGCCGTGGCCGACGGATTTTATGAATGGAAGAGAATAGAAAAAGAGAAGACCCCTTATTACTTTTTAAGAGAGGATAAGAAACTTATTTATATTGCTGGTATTTATGAAGAAGATCAATTTTGTATGATTACTGAAGAAGCAAGTTTAAATGTAACAGAAATTCATCACAGACAGCCAGTTATCTTAAATGAAAGTGATGTTAATAAATATTTGAATATTGAAATTTCAGGTTCAAATTATTTAAAACAATCGCAAAAATCAAAACTTTCTTTTTATGAAATTTCTAAGGATGTAAATAAGCCAACAAATAACAATATTTCTCTAATACAACCTCTATAAAATTATTTTTCAATAATTGTTAGATGTCCCATTTTCCTTTTTGCTTTTACTTGTTTTTTTAAATAATCATAAAAAAACTCATTCTCTTTAAAAGTTTTATTTCTATAAATTGTTATATCATCACCAATGAGATTAATCATTTGAGCATTATATATTTTTTTTGTGTCGATTTTTTTTAAACCACAAACAGCTCTAATATGATTTTCAAATTGACTAACATTATGTGAGTTTATTGTTAGATGACCAGAATTATGAACTCTAGGTGCAATTTCATTAACATATAAGTTTTCATTTTTATCAATAAAAAACTCAACACATAAGGTTCCAATATAATCTAGTTCTTCAACAATTTGTTTTGCCCATTCTTTAGATTTTACCTTTATTGTTTCTGAAATTTCAGCAGGAATTTTTGAATGTTTCAAAATTTGATCTTCATGAACATTCTCAATCGGTTCATATATTTCATATTTTTGATTGCCAAATCTACATATAACAATTGAAATTTCTTTTTTAAGATTAATAAACTTTTCTAAAATATATTCTTTAGTAAAATCAATGTCTTCATTTATGTCAATAAAACTGTTTAATTTATATTGACCTTTACCATCATATCCAAGAGTAGTAGTTTTAAGTAGCCCAGGCAAAAGGTTTTCATTATCTTTTATTTCATCCTTATTTTTAATTAAAGCATAGTTAGTCGTTCTAATATTGTTTTTATTTAAAAAATCCTTTTCGGTTAATCTATTTTGGATTAAACTATTTATTTCTGGTTTGGGTAAAACACTCTTTGATTTATTGATTTCATTTAATATATCAAAGGGTATATTTTCAAATTCATAAGTAACTAAATCAACGCTATTAACAAATTCTGTTATGATTTTTGTATCATTATAGTTTCCATATATGAACTTATTTGCAAAATTTTTGGCAGGCGCATCTGGATCATCACTAAGTACTACAGTTTTTATATCTATCTTTTTAGCAGCTTCAGAAAGCATACTACCTAGCTGACCACCTCCAATTATTCCTAAAACTGGCTGGTTCATTTATTTTGGTTTTTTTTTAACAGATTTTGATTGTTTAGATCGCCACTTATTCAGATTATTTTTAACACTCTTATCAAAGTTAGAAATAATTGATGCGGCATACAAAGCTGCATTTATTGCCCCATCTTTACCAATTGCTACTGTTCCAACAGGTATACCTTTTGGCATTTGAGCTATTGATAGTAAACTATCTAGACCTTTTAATTTTTTACTTTCGATTGGCACTCCTATTACTGGAATTCTTGTTAGAGATGCAATCATTCCTGGTAAATGGGCTGACCCGCCAGCTCCAGCAATTATTACAGAAATTTTATTGTTTTCTGCAGATTTTGCATACTTAAACATACGTTCTGGAGTTCTGTGAGCTGAAACTATATTTGATTCGTAATTAATTTTAAGCAATTTAAGAATTTTTTCACAAAATTTCATGGTTGAGTAATCAGAATTACTTCCCATAACAATTGATACCTTGTGACTATATTTTTTGTTTTTCACTATACGAATTTGAATTAATATAGATTAACATATTCTTTAAATTTAAACTAGTCGACAAATTATTTTATACTTATATTGTCTTTAAATATGAACTATCGAATAGATAATCTTCAATATTGTAACTGGTCTAGAGATATTTTTCTCATCAATCGGGAAGCTGGATTAAATGCAGTGCACGTTACTCTAGTATATCACGAAGATTATGACGAGTTTTTACAAAGAGTTAAAGAGTGGGATAAATTTTTTGAAGAAAATTCAGATTTAATTTTTTTGGGAAAAACATTCGAAGATATTACAAAAGCACAATCTGATAACAAAACAGCAATTTTTTTTGGTTTTCAAAATTGTTCCCCAATCGAGGATGATATAAATTTAATAGAGAAAGTCCATGAGCATGGTTGTAGATTTATGCAACTTACTTATAATAATCAATCTCTTCTAGCCACAGGATGTTATGAAAAAAATGATTCTGGAGTCACAAATTTTGGAAGAGAAGCAATTAAAGAGATGAATAGGGTAGGAATAGTTGTAGACATGTCTCATTCAGCAGAAAAAAGCACTTTAGATGCGATCGAAATAAGCGAAAAACCAATTGCAATTACCCATGCAAATCCTTCTTTCTGGCATCAAGCTTTAAGAAATAAATCAGATTTCTTGTTAAAGAAACTTTCTGAAAGTGGAGGTATCTTAGGTTTATCATTATATTCTCATCATTTAAAAGATGGAACAAATTGTAAATTAGAAAGTTTTTGTGAAATGGTTGCTAAAACAGCAGAAATAATGGAAGTAAAAAATATTGGTATTGGGTCAGATCTATGTTTGAACCAACCTGACAGTGTTGTTGAATGGATGAGAAACGGAACTTGGTCTAAAAGTACAAATTATGGAGAGGGAAGTAAAAAAAAACCTGGATTTCCAAAACAACCTGACTGGTTTTTGGATGCTAGAGGGTTTAATAATTTAGAAAGTGGATTAAAAAAAATTGGTTTTAATAAGCAAGAAGTAGAAGGAATTTTAGGAAATAATTGGTTTAATTTTTATAAAGGAATTAATTAATGGAAATAAGATTAAGAGATCCAAAATTTTTGATGAAACTATCTAAATTGGGGTCTTTTCATCAATCAAAATTATCATTTCTAAGATCTTTTTTATCTGAATTTAAAGATTGGAAGTATAGCCGAGATTTATTTCAACTAAATGACAAAGGACATGGTAGAGCAGTTTACTCATTTACAAAAAACAAAAGAACATATTCTCTCATTTGTTTTGCTAGTGAAATCAATGATGATGAAAGATCAGATAGAGTAATAGCCACTAAGTGGGATGCTGCTTTTACCTTATTTGATGGAATTCCATCAAAAGAAGACATAGATAGACTTAACAATAATGTTCCAAAACAAGAGGTTGGAAGACTTTCGTATAAGGAATTAACGTTATCAAGAGCTAACAAGTCAGTAAGAGTTTTCGACCATGTGGTTGACAGTTTATCAAATGGAGATCAACCTAATAAAGAAATTTTATCAAAGGTTGGGTATTTATATAGAACAACAGCAGTTTATGGATCAGGAAAATTTGGTTTAGCAGACAGGTTTAGAATTAAAAATAGAGAGGAAATCAGAGGACCTTTTAGATTAGAGATGATGCTAGTATATCTCGTTAGACAATTTACATTTGATCAGGTTAATCATATTGCAAAAAATAAAAATCCAAAACTAGCAGTAGAATTAGATCCTTCAATCAGCAGGAACTTAGGAATAGGAAATTCTACTGGCCTTGGCATGGCTCCTTTTATTGTTAATCATCCTACTTTGTTGAATAATTGGATACATGCAAGAGAAACTGCTTTGAAACAAATAAGAGAAATAGAGCGAGTTTCAAAAAATGAGATTGATATTTTTTATAATTGCCTAATTAAATCTTTAAAGAATATAACCAGTTGGCACACAGATAGCGAATTTCAAAAAGAAAAAATCAAAGGTTTAATTGTCGATTTAAAAAAGTTTATTAAATTTATGAAAGAAGATTTTAAATTTCAAAATTCATATCAATTTAATCAAATTTACAACTGGTCAGAGGAAAATTTAAATGATGAATGTATAGAATATATTGTATCTATGATGATGGAGCCATTTGATGACATAGTTAATCCATTGATTACTCAAATGAGTTCTGATGAGGAAGAACATTTTAACATTCCTGTTGATAGAACTATTGAAGATTTAAGAAACATATTAGAAAATAAATATTCTGAAATACTTAAAATTGATTTTTTAAAAGACGAAAATAATCAAAACTTTTGGTTTATATCAAAAAATAAAGAAGAGCCTAGAATAGGAGACAGATATATTGATGAGGGATCTGATTTAGAACAGCCATTAGCAATAGCAAGAGACATAAATAAACTTTATGATGCTGTATTTACAAAAAAAAATAGTTCTAAAATTGGTAAATTTTTAAAAGATAATAATCATTTAAGACACGTTGTCAGAAGAGCATTTATTGCAGAAAAGTTTCCTTATTCAGAAATCCAAGACAATACAATTGGGTCCAAACTAGTTCCAATTGATATGTTAAGATTAAAATTATCATTTTTTGGAGCTATAAAGTTTGATCCTAGATCAGATAAATGGTTGCGTATTTGCATGTTCCAAGGAGCACCTTTGCCTTCAGAATTGCGAAATTTTGATGATAAATGGATTTATAAATCATAAATAAATGAGAAGCTTTAGTGAAATAGAAGTAACTACAAAAAAAGCATCTAAAGCTATTGGTTTTTCTTGGGGAGTATCAGAGGAGGTTGGAAAAAATATTCGATTACTAGAAATGTTTGGACTACCAGGTCTTAAAAATTTAAACCAATACTACAAAATTTATAAAATCAGTAATTTTGAAAATATTGATGAAATATCGGTCTCAAATACTCCAAAGACTTTTTATTGTCCTATATCATCTGGATTAAATTTTTTTGATCAATCTTCATCAATATCTAAATTCAATGAAATTGAAATTAATAAGATTGCTTTTCCACTTATATTTTTATCATTTGTAAGCAGAACTTCAGAAATTATTGGTAAGAGAATTTTTTTAAAGATGGATGATAAAGAATTTTTATTTAATTTTAACGAGTCTATTTATTCAAACTATCTAACAGGAGATGTATTGGAAAAATCAGATAAAATTAACTTAAAATTTTTAGATAATAAGAACAGTTTTACTGAAGATGATTGGTCTGAAATTTATAATTTATCTCTAAAAACTTACGTCGATGAAAGTGATAAATCGAGGGAACGAACAGCAGGAGCTGGATTAACAGATAATGACTAAAGAATATGATGCAGAATTAAATAAGAATTTAGAAGCAGATTTAAATGATATTTGTGAAGAGTGTAAAAAAGAAGATGAAAGTGTAACTCAAAATTTATTCCTTACTGGTTTTAAAATATGCAAATCTTGCAGAACATCTAAAACTGTTTTTCCTTTTTAGCTAATATTACTAATTGGAATTGAATTCATTCTATTAATTATGAAAGTTATAGATAGGAACGCTATTATTAGAAAAGATAAAAATACTATTCCAAATGATTTTAAATTAGATTTTAAATTCAAAATTTGTTTTGTTGATATTATGAGAGATGCAAAAATCCAAAATTGAGTAAGGAAAATAATTGGTAGAACTAAGTCAGGTGTTACTGCAAAAAACCTAATTAAACCTGGCGCATGAGCATATCCCACAGCTATTAAAATTTTTTTGAAAGGCACCTTATTCCCTTTATCTGGAAAAATTTTTACTCCAATTACAAAAATAAAAATAGCCCAAACAAACCATGTTAATAGAGCTGTCAAGCCTGAGATGCCAATTGATGTTCTCACAATTGAATTTGCCGCTACTGCTCCCGCAACACCATCAAGTATCATTACAAGACCAGCAAAATAGATTGCAGCCTCACCAAAGTATTTATTATCTCTATATAAGCTTTTATCTAATTTTAAAGATTTAAAAAAAATTTCTAAAAATTGTGCGAACATTTTAATTAGGGAGGAGCTAAACTCCTCCCTTAAAGTTATTTAACCTTTTACAACTTCTCTTGTATTTGCGTTGTAAGATTCTTTAAATGGTATATCTACAATTACTGCATCAACAGGTTTACCTGGAGTTTCAGAATATATCTCTGGCAAATGTACCTTAAACTTAGATCCTACCTTTCCTTTTGGAAATCCATTTGCGTTCAATGTACCATCAAATGGCACATAGCCCATAGCAATGTTCTGTTTTTTTTCAGGATGATACCAAGGAGAAGTAATAAAGCCTATAGGTTCTCCACCACCCTCATCAGAAATTAGCCAAAAGTCAGGAGCATATTCCTCAATTGGTTTTCCACCTAATTCAAGACCAACTAATTGAAGTTTGTATGGTTTGTGACCTGCTTTTAAATCAGATTTCATTTTTTCAAGAGCTTTCTTACCTACGTAATCTGCCTTCTTGTTCCATTCTCCTTTTCCAGATAATGATACTTGATAACCTAAATTACATTGAAAAGGATTATGTTGATTGTCCATGTCTTGACCCCAAGAAAGAATTCCAGCTTGAATTCTTCTATGGTGCGCAGGGGCAATAACCATTAGGCTATGTTTTTTTCCTGCTTCAAGAACTGCATTCCACATATCCTCAGCATATAAAGTACATTCTCTTAAATAAATTTCGTAACCAGCTTCACCTGAAAATCCTGATTGAGATATCACACAACTTCTACCACCGATTTTAGCCTCTGCTAAACCGTAGAATGGCATATTGTCAAAATCAACTTGATCTCCACATAAATCTTTCATTAATGCTTTAGATTTTGGCCCCTGTATCTGAACTGGGCTTACATCTATCTCATCAATTTCTACGTTAAATCTCTCGTCAGCATTTACGCCTTGTAAATAAAGACCTATATCACTATCAGATAAACTGAACCAAAATTCGTCTTTTGATAATCTTAAAAGTATGGGATCATTTAATACGCCGCCATATGCGTTGCAAAGAATTACATATCTTGCTCTCATTGGAGAGATTTTTGTAGCATCTCTTGTAATTACATAGTCTACAAATTTTTCTGCATCAGGACCCTTCACTCTAATTTGTCTTTCAACAGCAACATTCCACATTGTTACATGATTAACAATTGCATCATACTCGACCATTGCACCACCATCTTCAGGTTTTACATAGCCTCTTGGGTGATAAATACGATTATATACAGTTGCTCTCCAACAACCTGCTTTCATTGATAAATGCCAGTAGGGTGATTTTCTTACACGAGTTGAAATCAACATTTCTACTTTTGTAGGTCCGCTTTGTCTTAAATTATAAGGCACTTTTCTATCAGATTGATCTACTGATGTTACGTGTCTTAGCTTACTATAGTCAAATTCTTTAGACATAGTTATTCTCCTTCAACCACTTGTTTGTTTCCTTCAAGCCGCCGAATGTATAAATGTGAAAATAATCAGTATGCGATTTAACTTTCCCAATTAGATCATTAGGGTCTTTAGGTTTCAATAAATCTAATGCCTTAGTAAAATTAGATTTAAGAAAGTTAATGGAATTTTTTGCCCCTACAATATTTGCAAACTTTATTAAGCTTGAAATTTTCATGGGCCCAGTTATTCCAACATGAACTGGTATCGTTTGTTTAGAAATGAAATCAACGATAGGCTGAGAATCTAATAACCATTGGGTTACAATATAATCAGCGTAAGGCTTTTTATCCATCATTGCTTTTTCTAATTCTGAATCGGATATATCAGGACTACCCTCTGGATGTCCAGCAATTCCAATCTTAATTCCATCAAATAATCCTGTCTCTAATATTTGATATGAGCTGTCAAATTTTCCAACTGGGTCTCTACTTCCACCTATAGCCAATATCTGTTTCACACCTAAATCTTTACATCTCGAAATGTAGTCTTTAAGTTCTTCTTCATTATTTATTGATCTAGCTGGGAAGTGGGGTACTGGATTAAATCCTTTCTTAACCAAGTCACCAGATTTATCCGCAGTTTCTTTATAATCTCCTCCAGGTAGCATAGTCACATAAACATCTTTAACTTCAGGTAAAGTATCAAGATCTGTGTGAGGTCCAATTTCTAATGAAAAATTCATTTTTGAATAATTATTTATTTTAAAATGTCTGTCTAGAAAAATCGTAAGCTAAAATGTCAGAGCTATTTTTTCTGGCCTCTGTGCTTTTGAATTCTCTCACCATATTTCTGAGTTACCCTATCAAAGATAATTGCTAAAGCAACTATGGCTAGCCCATTCATCATTCCAAGTGCTAAATACTGATTTGAAATTGCTTGTAAAATAGGTACTCCAAGACCTTTTACCCCAATCATAGATGCAATAACTACCATGGCTAAAGCCATCATAATTGTTTGGTTAATACCTGCAAAAATAGTTGGTAGAGAAAGAGGTATTTGAACTGATTTTAACTTCTGCATAGGTGTTGCGCCAAATGCTTCACTTGCCTCAAGTGTTTCTTTATCTACTTCTCTAATCCCAAGATTTGTTAGCCTGACTACTGGAGGTAAAGCATATATGCATACTGCCAATAAACCAGGGACTTTTCCGATACCCAAAAGCATAATTATTGGAATTAGATACACAAAACTTGGAATCGTTTGCATCATGTCCAATACGGGTAGAATAGTTTTTTCTGCTCTACTTGATTTTGACATTAATACTCCAATAGGTATTCCAACAACAATACAGACAAGTGTAGAAACAGAAATTATAGCAACAGTTGCCATACAATTTTTCCACATCCCAAAATAACCTATAATTAGAAAACAAATTACAGTTCCTATAACCAGCTTAATACTTCTTGAACCAATCCAAGCCAACAGAGCAAATGTTCCTATGACTAAAGGCCAAGGACTATTTACTAATAACTTTTCTAACCAAATTAAAAAATATAGTAGTGGATCAAAAAAACTTTCTATTCCATCTCCATAAGCTCTTGAAAAATCTTTAAAACTTAAATCAATACCCTTTTTCAGCTCCCTAAGAGCTGTTCTATCCATTACAGGTATCGAATTTAAGAAATCCATTTTTTTAACTGAACCCGTTATAAACGGGTTCAGTAATATTTACACTAATTATAGTGCTTTTTTTATTTTTGCAGCAGCTTCACTTGAAACCCACTTAGACCAAACATCTTCTTGGTTTGTTAGGAATTCAATTGCAGCATCAGCACCCTCTGCTTGGTTTTCACCCATCCAAACTAACATACTGTTCATTACTGGACCTGGATAAGTTCTTTTTTTGAAATAATCCATACCAGCACTTCCAGCTGTATTTTTGAAATTGTCAGTTACGATTGTGTAAACTTCAGATTTTGTCCATGAAGTTGCTTTAGGGTCTCCACATTCTTGTTCTGGTAAAACTATACATTTATCCCAGTTATCTTTTCCACCCCAAGCTCCCATGTCCACAGCTCTCATATCATATTTACCAATGATAGCTGTTGGTGACCAATAGTAACCAAACCAGTTTTCACCTCTTTCAGCAGCTTTAGCAATTGATCCATCTAATCCTGCAGCAGAACCTGTTTCAACAATAGCCCAACCTTTTGCTTCCATGTCAAAAGCTTTGTAAAGATTTCTATTACTTAGTTCACAGTTCCATCCTGGAGGACAAATATGAAACCCACCTTTTGATGGATCCTCTGGATGAGGAAATAGATCCGGTCTTGCCAAAATTGCTTCAGCAGTTGTAAGTTCAGGATGTTTTTCTAAAGTAGCAGGTAACACCCACCATCCTTCACCTAAACCAGTAATAGGTGCTTTATTAAGTGAGTGCATTCTTCCTTCATCAACTGCTTTATTTAAAGCAATGATTGCAGCGTTAGCCCAAAATTCTGGGGCTACATCTGGTTCACCTTTTTCTTGCATAGATGCAAAAGTTGGCTGAGTTGCACCAGGCACAAGCTCAACATTACATCCATAACCTTCTTCTAATATGATTTTGTCAACTTCAGCCATGAAGTTTGCAGAAGCCCAGTTCATATTAGCAATACTAATGTCTCCACATTTTGCATTAGCAACATTACCGAAAGATGTAACGCCTAAAACAAATAATGCAGAAAGTAAGATTCTTTTTAATTTCATTATTTCTCCTAATTAATTAATTATAAATCATCAGAACATATAGATGGAAAAATTGCAAACTAGTTTCAACTTTGAGTTGTGTTAAAATTGTCTTTAAACTCTCTTTATTTAGAAATAAATTATTAAATAAATATGAATAAAAATTTATTATCAAGATTAGATGAGGGTCCCGTAATATTCGCAGAGGGATATTTATTTGCGATGGAAAGGAGAGGATATCTTTCTGCAGGTCCATTTGTGCCAGAAGTAGTTTTAGAGCATCCAGATGTAGTTACACAATTACATAGAGAATTTATTAGAGCTGGTTCAGATATTGTTCAAGCTTTCACCTATTATGGACATAGAGAGAAATTAAGAATTATTGGAAAAGAACATTTGCTAGAGCCGATGCAAAAAAATGCACTTAAAATTGCAAAGGATGCTGCGAAAGAATTTAAAGATTTAGATTTAATGGTTTGTGGAGATGTTGCTAATACAAATATTTTTGATCCAAAAGACAAAAACTCATTCAAAGAATGTCAAAAGATGTACGAAGAGCAAGTGCTTTGGGCAAAAGAGGCAGGAGTTGACTTTGTAGTCGCAGAAACAATTAATTGGGTAGATGAAATGAAGATAGCTTTAAAAGCAATTAAGGATGAAGGTTTGATTGCAGTTGCCAATTATGCAATACCTCGTGGTGATTTGACAAGAGATGGCCACACTGCTGAAGATGCATGTAAAATAATTGAAGATCTTGGTGCTGATGTTGTTGGTTTGAATTGTTACAGAGGTCCAGAAATGACCATGAAACTTTTAAAAAAAATAAGAAAAAAAGTTTCCTGTCATGTTGCAGGTCTTCCTGTTCCATATAGAACAACAGAGGAAGAACCAGGATTTTTGAATCAAACAGATCACGGATGTGACTGCATTCCTGGAGGAAATGCATTCCCTGTTGCTCTAGATAATTTATATTGTAACAGATTTGAAATGGCTGAATTTGCAAAAGAATGTCTTAAAGAAAAAATTAATTTAATCGGTATTTGTTGTGGTGCTGAAGCTCATCATGTTAGAGAAATGGCTGTTGCAGTTGGTAAAAAACCAATTGCCATGAAGTACATGCCAGATATGACTAAACATTTTCACCATGGGACAGACAAGACATTGAAAGACGTCAATAAACAAATAAAATACTAACATGCAAAATCATGCAAAAGTAGTCATCATAGGTGGCGGCGTAGTAGGCTGTTCCATTCTTTATCATTTATCAAAGTTTGGTTTAAAAGATTGTATTCTTCTTGAAAGAAATGAACTCACATCTGGATCCTCTTGGCATGCAGCTGGAAATGTACATGTGATTTCATCTGACCCAAATATTTCTAGAATGATGGCTTATACAATCGGATTGTACAAAGAAATTGAAAAAGAGTCTGGCCATTCAGTTGGATTCAAATCAAGTGGGGGATTTTATTTGGCTTCAAATGATGTTTGGGCTGATTATTTAAAAAGAGAGAGGTCTAAAGCAAGATATATGGGTCTTGACCAAGAGTTTGTTTCTTTAGAGGAAGTAAAAAAGAAAAATCCTTTAATTGATCCATCAAGATACCTTCTAGCATTGTGGGATCCAATTGATGGGGAAGTAGACCCATCAGGTGTGACTTATGCTTTTGCTAAAGCAGCAAAAGTTCATGGTGGAAAATATTATACACATACAGTTGTAAAAGACACAAAACAAAAAGAGGATGGAAGTTGGGATGTGATAACTGACAAGGGCAATATAAAAGCTGAAATAGTTATTAACGCTGGAGGTTTATGGGCAAGAGAAGTTGGACAGCTTGCAGGAATTAATCTACCAGTTCAACCAATGGAGCATCATTACTTAATCACTGAAGCTATTCCAGAAATTGAAGCAATGGGTGATCAAAGAATTCCTATTGGAACTGATTTTGAAGGTAACATTTATTTTAGACAAGAAGGAAAGGGAATGCTTCTTGGAACTTATGAACCAAAATCAACACCATGGAAGGTTGAAGGAACACCTATGAATTTTGGTCATGAGTTATTAGAACCAAAACTAGATAATATTCAAGATAGATTAGCAATAGGTTTTGAAAGAATGCCAGCGTTAGAAAAGGCAGGAATTAAAAATATTGTAAATGGGCCTTTTACTTTTGGACCTGATGGATCACCATTAATTGGTCCTGTTCCCGGAATGAAAAATTATTGGGTAGCAGTGGGTGTAATGGCTGGTTTTTGTCAAGGAGGAGGAGTTGGAAAATGTATTGCTGAATGGATAATTGACGGAGAACCATCAATAGATGTTTGGGCAATGGATGTTGCAAGATTTGGAGATTATGCATCACCTCAATACGGAACAATTAAATCTTCTGAAAATTATGAACGAAGATTTATTATGACATTTCCAAATGAAACTTTACCAAAAGGAAGAAAACAAAAAACAACAGCTCTTTATGATCGGTTTGTAGAACAAGGAGCGGTTATGGGAGACAGCTTTGGTTTAGAAAATGTTTTGTGGTTTGCAAATGATAAAAAAGATGCATACGAAGAGCCAACTATAAAAAGATCTAGATCGCATAATTATGTCTCCAAAGAAGTTATTAATGTAAGAGAAAATGTTGGTTTTATTGAAGTTGCTAATTTTTCAAAACATCAATTTAAAGGAAAAGATGCAAGAAAATTTTTAGATCATATTATGGCAGGTAAGCTTCCAAATCCTGGAAGAATATCGTTATCTCCAATGTTATCTTATAGAGGAAAATTATGTGGCGATCTTACAGTTTCATGCCTTGATGAAAACGAATTTATGGTTTTTGGTTCAGGTGCAGCTCAAGAAATGCATAGACGTTGGTTTGAAAGCCATTTAGATAAATTTAATGTTGAATATAAAAATAGATCAGATGAATTTCATGGAATATCTATAGCAGGACCTAATTCGAGAAAAGTTTTAGAAAAAATAGTTAGAGACGATGTATCTAATGAAAAATTTAGATTTAGAGACTCAAGAAGAATGTTTGTTGGAGGTGTTCCAGCAATTATAAACCGAATTTCATTCACGGGTGAACTTGGTTATGAAATATATGTTGCGCCACATTTCCAAATTAAACTTTATGAGGAGTTAATGGAGGCGGGAAAAGAATTTGGTATTAAACCTTTTGGTGGAAGAGCTTTAATGTCTATGAGACTAGAGAAAAATTGGGGTGCGTGGACTTTAGACTATCGACCTGATTTTACTGCTAAAGAAACTGGATTAGAAAGTTTCATTAATTGGAACAAAGAATTTATTGGTAAAGAAAAAGCTAAACAAGACAATAGCTCGAATAGATTAGTTCCTTTAATAATTCAAACAAACGACATAGATGTCACAAACAATGAAGCAGTAATGAAGGGAGATAATAGCATTGGGTATATAACTTCAGGTGGATTTGCTCATTTTGTAAATAAAAGTGTTGCTTTTTCATATCTAGATCAAAAAAATTTATCATCTGAAGATGGAATACAAGTAGAAATTAATGGTGATTTATTCAATTGTTCAATTATCAAAGAACCACTTTATGATCCAAGTGGAGAAAAAATGAGAGGGTAATGGCCCAAAAAGATGTAGGTAACAAAGTTCCAATTTATAAACTAAAAGAAACAAAAGAGGTGATGGATTTTTATGACGAATGGGGTTTGGATAATAAATATGATAAAGATATGGTTGAATGGAATTATACTGGCCCAAAGGAAACAGCAGAAGTTTTCAATAAACATCAAAAAGAAAAAGATATTAATATTTATGATGCTGGATGTGGAACTGGATTGGTTGGTGTAGAATTGAAAAAGTATGGTTTCACTAATTTTTTTGGTGCCGATCTATCCCAAAAACTTTTAGATTTGGTTCCAAATAACCTTTATAAAAAATTAGATAAAGTAGATTTAAATAAACCAATCAAGGAAAAGGATGATCAATATGATGCTTTAATGTGTGTGGGCACATTTACTTTTGGACATGTAAAACCACCTGCATTAGATGAGTTTATTAGAATTACTAAAAATAAAGGTCTAATTTGTTTCACTATTAACGAGGGAATATATGAGGAATATGGATTTGATAAAAAAATCAAACAATTAAAAAATGAAAATAAATGGAAAGAAATAGAGTTTTTTAAATCTGATTATATTGCTAGTAAAGATGTAAATGCATGGCTTGGTCTATATGAAGTGACAAAATAAAATGTCAGCAATTTATAAAATTATAGATAAAAAAAAATTAGATATAGTTAAGAAATCAATTTCAAAAGCACATGGACTCCCCAACGAATGTTATACAAGTAAAGATTATACTTTAATAGAAAGAGAGAAAATATTTGAAAATAAATGGACTGTAATAGGAGTAGCAAGTTCTTTGCCAAATATCGGCGATGTAAAACCATTTAACTTGTTAGGACTGCCATTATTTTTAGTAAGGAATAAAAAAGATCAGATAAAAGTTTTTCATAACGTCTGTAGTCATAGAGGAGTAAAGCTAGTAAACAAAAAAGGCAATATTAGAAATGTTATCAGATGTCCTTATCATTCATGGTCATACACATCAGATGGAAAGCTAATTGCAACACCTCATATAGGTGGGATGAACCAACATAGTAGCCCAAAATTTAAAAAAAATAAAAACAATTTAAAAGAAATAAGATCATGTGTTTGGTTAGATTTAATTTTTATTAATATTAGTAACAACGAAATTCCATTTGAAAAATATATTAAACCCTTAAGTGATAGGTGGGCTAAATTTTGGAAAAAAAAAGATAGAAAATTAATTAATCATGCAAATGATTTTGGTTATTTTAAAATAAATGCAAAATGTAATTGGAAATTTGCAATTGAAAATTATTGTGAAAGTTATCATTTGCCATGGGTTCATCCAGGTTTAAATTCTTATTCAAAAATTGAAGATCACTATCATATTCAAGGATTACCAAACCGCTTTGCAGGCCAAGGCACAGTTGTTTACAATCCAAAATTTAAAGGTAAGAAAAAATTTCCTTGCTTTCCTAACTGGCCCAAAGAAAAAGAAAATATTGCAGAGTATGTAGCTTTGTTTCCCAATGTTATGTTAGGTATACATAAAGATCATTTCTACGCATATTGGTTAGAACCTATTAGTCATAAAAAAACCTTAGAGCATATGGAAATATATTACGTAGGTGAAAAAGCCTCAAAATCATTAGAGTTTAAACCATTAAGAAAACAAAATCATAAATTGTGGGAAGATATTCAAAAAGAAGATGTTGGTATAATTCAAAGAATGCAATTAGGCCGCAACTCACATGCATATAATGGTGGAAATTTTTCTCCTGATATGGATAATCCAACACATCAATTTCACAAGTGGGTGGCAACTCACATTGTGTAGAAAGTGCGAAATATATGTACAGACCTTTACCAGATGCATTAACAATAAAAAGTTCACCAATCGAAGGTTTGGGATTATTCGCAACCAAAGAAATTAAAGCTAATACTTTTATCGGAATTACTCACATAAGAGATGAGCAGTTTGAAAATAAATATATAAGAACTCCATTAGGTGGTTTTTATAATCATTCTGACAATCCTACAGTTCAAAGAATGGTATCAAATATTTTACCTACATTAAAATTTGGTGATCCAATTGATCCTACCGCAAAAGCAAAAAAATTTAACAAAAATGACGATAATTTAGAAAACATGTATTATAATTTAAGAGAGAAACCAAACGCAAAATATTTTTTTATGGTTTCAATAAAAGATTTGAAACCAGGAGATGAGCTTTGTGCAAATTATAATTTATACACCTATCCAAAAACAGGAGTTGGTGTACAGATGTTATAGAGATGAAGTTTAACAGAAAAATTCTTTCAGAAAACCAACCAATTAAGAAATATATTTCAAAAAAAAGATTAAGAGAAGATGAAATAGATTTTGACGAACTTAGATCTTATAGACTTGACAGATTAAGAAATGAATTAAAGAAAAATAATATAGAGGCATGTATTTTATTTGATCCAGTAAATGTAAGGTATGCATTAGATACTGTGAATATGAGTGTTTATAATATGCATAATCTTACAAGATATTGTTTTATCTCTGTTGATGGTCCAACAATATTATATGAATATTTTAACTGTGAAATATTATCTAAAGGTCTCAATTTAATAGATGAAATAAGACCAGCAATTACTTGGGATTATTTTAGCAATGGTGACCAATCAGAGTTGCAACTTAAAAAATGGGTCAATGAAGTAAATGATTTATCTAACTCTTATTTTAAAAGTAAAAAAATCGCAATTGATGTAATCAATGGTCCAGCCGTAAATGAGCTTAATAAAAAAGGAATTCAAGTTTTAGAAGCGAAAAAAATACTTGAACAGGCTAGAGTTATTAAATCTTCTGAAGAAATTAAATGCATGCGAGCAGCTTTAGATGTTGCTGATATTGGAATAATTAAAATGAGAGATTATTTGAAATCAGGAATTACTGAAGATGAGTTATGGTCGATTTTACATAAAACGAACATTGAAAATGGTGGAGAGTGGATAGAGTGTAGAATATTATCTTCAGGCTCTAGAACCAATCCTTGGATGCAAGAAAGTAGTAATAAGATTATTCAAGATGGTGAGATCGTATCCTTTGATACAGATATGGTAGGCCCTTATGGATATTGTGCAGATATTTCTAGAGCTTTTGTTTGTGGAAATAAATTTAATGAACATCAAAAAAAAATTTATTCAACAGCAGTTGAGCAGATTGACTATAATTCAAGATTAATTAAAAATGGAGTATCATTTAGAGAATTTACTGAAAAGGCATGGATACTTCCTGAAAAATATTACGGAAATAGATATTCAGTCATGCTTCATGGAATAGGTTTATGTGATGAGTGGCCAGCAATTAGATATCCGACTGATGGTGGAGAAAGAAGCGGTATATTTCAAAAAAATATGACAATTACTCTAGAAAGTTATATCGGCGAAGTTGGAGGTCATGAGGGAGTGAAATTAGAACAACAATATTTAGTTGGCGAAAATGGATTAGAATTAATGTCTCATCATCCTTTAGAACAAATTTAATGAAAATAGTTTTAATTATGGGTTTGCCTGGGGCTGGCAAAACAACATTGGCAGAAGAACTTGCTCCAAAACTGAATGCAAAAAGATTAAATGCTGACGAAGTTAGAAAAGAAGCAAATGATTGGGATTTTTCTGAGGAGGGTAGAAAAAGACAAGCTAAAAGAATGGCAGACTTTGCTTTAAAGCTGAAAAATCAAGGAAATTATGTTGTGGCAGATTTTATTTGCCCAACTCCAGAAGCAAGAAGTTTATTCCCTGCAGATTTTGTTATTTGGGTAGACACGATTAAAGAAGGAAGGTTTGACGATACTAATCAAATGTTTGTCAAACCAGAAAAATATGATTTTCATGTAACTACTCAAGATGCTAAGTTTTGGGCGGATAAAATAATAAAGGAGATATCATAATGAGTTATGAATGGGATAATAAAAAACCAACAGCACAAATGCTTGGAAGATGGCAGCCATTTCATGAGGGTCACTATACTTTATTTAAAGAGATCATCAAAAAGACCGGTCAAGTGTGTATTCAAATAAGAGACGTTCAAGGAGTTGATGACAATCCATTCGACTTTGAAACGGTAAAAAAAAATATTGAAAATAAATTAAATCCTGAATTTGAAGGAAGATTTAAAATAATGATGGTGCCAAATATTACAAATATTTGTTATGGGAGAGGAGTTGGTTACAAAATTGAGGAGATAGTATTGTCTGAAGAAATACAAAAAATTTCTGCCACAAAAATTAGAGCTAAAATGCGTGAAGACGGAGAATTAAAATAATTATAAACTTTAATATGAATGTAAAAACAAGAAAATTAGGTAATGGAATTACAAATGTGGTAATTAATGATCCTAAAACCTATAATTCTCTATCATTTAAAACTTTAAGAGATCTTTTAAATACATTTATTAGTTTAGATAAAGATAATGATACTAGGGTAATAATATTAGAAGGTTCCGGTAAAGGTTTTAGCGCTGGTCATAATCTTAAAGAAGTAGGTGGAATAAAAAACAGGTCAAACCACTTAAAATTATTTAATCTTTGTTCAAAATTAATGATGAAAATTGTTGAAGGAAAGAAACCAGTTATTGCAAAAGTGCATGGTGCAGCTTATGCAGCTGGATGTCAGTTAGCTGCAAGTTGTGACCTTGCATACAGCACAACAACAGCTACATTTGCAACACCTGGAGTAAATATTGGATTGTTTTGCAGTACGCCAATGGTTGCTGTTAGTAGAAAGGTGACTAGAAAAATTATGATGAAGATGCTTTTAACTGGAGAGCCAATAAATGCTAAATATGCAAAAGATATTGGTTTAATTAATGATTGTTTTTCAAGTAAAAAACTTAATTCAGAAGTTTTAAAAATTGCCAAAACCATTTCTTCAAAATCAAATTTAACAATTAAAATTGGTAAACAAGCTTTCTACAAACAATTAGAAATGCCATTAGGAGATGCATACAAATTTACGAGTAAAATGATGACTTTAAATATGGCCTCAAAAGATGCAAAAGAGGGAATATCAGCTTTTTTACAAAAAAGAAAACCTAACTGGAAAAATAAATAATAATTATTTTAAATTTTAATTATGAACGACGATCAAATTAAATCTATTTTAAGAAAATCAAAAGTCATAGCAATGATTGGCGTAAGTTCTGAGAAAAAAGGGGAAGATAAAAAAAATCTTAAAAGAAAACCTGCAAACGTAGTCATGAAGTATATGCAAAACTTTGGTTATAAAGTGATACCCATAAACCCTTTTGCAGTAGGTGAAATTGTAAATGGTGAGCCAATGGTTGAAAGCTTGGATAAAATCAAAGAAGAAATCGATATAGTTGATGTTTTTAGACCTTCAAATGAAGCAGAGGGCATTGCAAAAGAAGCAATTCAAAAAGGAACTAAAGTATTATGGTTACAGTATGGAATTCATAGCGATGAGGCTCAAGTGATTGCTGACAAAGAAAATATTGAATTTATTTCCAATAGATGCATAAAGCAGGAATATCAAAAACTTTTTCAAAAATCTAATCCAGTTTTTCCAGTTCTTAAAGACTAATGAAAAAAGTATTTTTGGTTTATGGCCATTATAATGAAAAATCTTTCAATTCAGCAATCAAAGATGCGTTTATAAAATCAGCAGAAGAAAAAGGTCATTCAGTAGAATGTATAGATTTATATAAAGAAAAGTTTAACCCAGTATATGCTGGTGAAAAAGCTGACGAAGTAGTTTTAGATCACAGAAAAAAAATAGATGAATCTGATTTAATTGTCCTTGTAGCACCTATTTGGAACTATAGAATGCCAGCAATATTAGAGGGTTGGATAGATAAAGTATTAGCACCACCTTGGGCTTTTTCTTTTAAGAAACTTATCGGTAACCATGGATATGCTGTAGGAAAACTAAAAAGTAAAAAAGCTATAATTTTCTGCACATATGGCTCTCCAAGATTTTCAATTACAGATTTTTTTTTAAATTTACCCCTCAGAAGAATTAAAAAAGGTATTTTTAATAAGTGTGGTATTTATGACATTGCCTATAAACGATATTTTGCTGTACCATTTGTCTCAAATGAAAAAAGAATTGAATTTTTGGAAGATGTTAAAAATACAGCCAGCAATCTATAGCATCTTATTTCTATTTATTTTTTCTTTAAATGAATTATCTGCCGAGATAAGAAAACCAAATCCAGAGATAAAACCAAGAGAAGTTATTGAGATACAACTGAATGCTTTAATGAAGAATGACAGTCCAGAAAAAGACAGTGGTATCATTCAAACTTGGTTTTTTGCTCACCCAAATAATCAAAGAGTTACAGGACCCATTGAGAGATTTAAAAACATGATTAAGACCGATTCTTATTCAATGCTTTTAAACCACGAAAATTATGAAATTTTAGAAGTTTATAAATCTAAAGGTGTATCGACATTTGAAGTAACCATTATGGACAAGGATAAAAAATATTACAAATTCAAATGGCAAGTTGAAAAATACGAAGTTGATGGATTTTTAAAAAATTGTTGGCTCACTACTGCAGTATCTCAACCAATGCCAATGGGCTCTTCTATTTAATGAAAAAACCTAGTTTTCCAGTACGAATTGCAATACTTATGGCAATTCTTTGTATCCCACCGATTGGTGCCACCCAGATAGGTTGGTATTATTTTGGACAAACTATGGGAGTAAATTTTGGTATGGCTGCAGGAGTGGTGAGTGTAATAACTGCCGCATATTTAATGTACCAAATGGGTTGGAGAGATGACGATGATGATGATTATCCCTATTAGAATTATGTTTAGTTTATAGAAAAAATTTAGTAAAAATCGCATGATGAAATCAAAAGCAAAAGTTGTAGTAGTAGGTGGTGGAGTTGTTGGCGTTAGTGCTCTGTATCACTTAGCTAAAAAGGGCTGGTCTGATGTTGTTTTGATTGAAAGAAAGGAATTAACCTCAGGTTCAACATGGCATGCAGCTGGTCTACTTCCATTATTTAACATGAGCTACTCAGTTGGCCAGTTACATAAATATGCAGTTAATCTTTATAAAAGTTTAGAGGAAGAAACAGGCAAGAACGTCGGTTTCAGTGTTGTTTCAAATATTAGATTAGCAGACAACAAAGATAGAATGGATGAGTATCATCAATACGCTGGAGTTGCAAAAACTATCGGAGTAGATGTAAAATTTCTAACACCAGACCAAGTAAAAGAAATTTGGCCTTTGTGTAATACAAATGATTTAATTGGAGCAATACAACATCCCGAAGATGGATATATTCAACCAGCAGATTTAACGCAAGCGTTAGCTACGGGCGCAAGGAATAGAGGTGCTGAGATTTATAGAAATACTACAGTTCTGGCAATGAAACAAAATAAAGATGGATGGGTTGTTGAAACAGATAAGGGATCTATAGAATGTGATCACGTAATTTCATGTTCAGGAAATTTTGCTAGACAAACTGGTAAGATGGTTGGTTTAGATATTCCAGTAATACCAGTTGAACATCAATATATTGTAACAGAACCACATCCAGAAATTCAAAAAAGAAAAAAAGAAGGTCTTCCAGAAATGGGAGTTTTGAGAGATAGCGATAGCAGATGGTACATGAGAGAGGAAGCAGGTGGTTTAATTTTAGGACCATATGAAGATGGTGCTCCTGCCTGTTATGTAGATGGTCCTTCAAAGGAATCTGAGTATGAACTTTTTCAAGAAGATCTAGATAGACTTGCTCCTCATATTGAAGGAGCTATTCATAGAGTTCCAGCATTTGGAGAGGTAGGTGTTAAAAAAGTTTACAACGGTGCTATTTGCTATACTCCAGATGGAAATCCGATAGTTGGTCCAGCATGGGGATTAAAGAACTTTTGGATTAATGAAGGTCATAGTTTTGGAATTACAGCAGCCGGTGGAGCCGGATGGCAATTAGCAGAGTGGATTGTTGATGGTGAACCTACAATTGATATGCTTGGAGTAGAACCAAGAAGATATGGAGATTATTGCTCAAAATCATATCTTAAAGAGAAGAATGAAGAAGCTTACAGTCATGTATTTATAACTCACTTTCCAGATGAAGAAAGACCAGCTGCAAGACCTTTAAGAACAGCCCCGTGTTATGACAGAATGAAAAATCTTGGTGCAGTTTTTGGTCAAAAATTTGGATGGGAAAGACCAAACTTTTTTGCAACTGATGGCATGGAACAAAAGGATGATTGGTCATTTAGAAGATCTAATTGGTTCAAAGCAGTTGAAAAAGAGTGTAAAAATGTAAAAGAAAATGTTGGACTGCTAGATATGACCGCATTTGCTAAATGTAGAATTAAAGGACCTGGAGCTGAAGAATTTTTAGATAAGTTGGTAGCAAATAAATTACCAAAAAAAGTTGGTAGAATTAATTTATGTCATGCATTGAATACAAAGGGAGGTGTTCACTCAGAATTTACAATAATGAGAGAGTCAGAAAATAGTTTTTATCTTGTTTCTGCTGGAGCTTATCAAAGATTGGATCACGATTGGATATTTGGTTGGATGCCAAAAGATGGATCAGTTCAATTTGAGAATTTAACAAATAGCAAAGGTGTTCTTGTAGTATCAGGACCAAAAGCAAGAGAATTAATGCAAAGAGTATCAAATGATGACTTTTCAAATGAAAATTTCAAATGGTTAAGTGCAAAACAAGTAGATGTAGGTTTTGCACCCGTTAATGCGATGAGGGTTAACTTTGTGGGAGAGCTTGGATGGGAACTTCATCATCCTATTGAATATCAAAATCATATTTTCGATAAACTTATGGATGCAGGTCAAGACTTAGGTTTAAAGCCTTACGGTATTAGAGCAATGAACAGTTTAAGAGTTGAAAAATCATATAAACTAGTTGGAACTGAATTATCAATTGAGTATTCACCTTATGAAAGCGGATTAGATAGATTTATTCATCCAAACAAAGGAAGTTTTATTGGACTTGATGCTTTAAATAAATGGAGAGAAAAAGGCTTTGATAATAAGCTTGTTACTCTAGAGGTTCACGAAACTAGTGATGCGGATGTATTAGGAAACAACCCAATTTATGAAAATGGTAGTGTTGTAGGACGTGCAACTGGTGGTGATTTTGGATTTAGACTAGGAAAATCTATCGCACTAGGAATGGTTAAACCAGAGTTAGCAAATGTTGGACAAAAACTAAGGATTGATATACTTGGTAAAATGCATGAGGCAACAATTTTAGAAGAAAGTCCTTACGATGCAGAAAATAAATTATTGAGAGCTTAATGAAAATTTTAGTCGCTGTAAAAAGAGTTATTGATTATAACGTTCAAATTAGAGTTAAAGAGGACGGTAGTGGAGTTGTTACTGATAATGTTAAAATGTCAACAAACCCACCAGATGACAATGCTATTGAAGAAGCTGTAAAAATTAAAGAGGCAGGCAAAGCAAAAGAAATAATAGCTGTTACTGTTGGTGAAGAGAAAGCTCAAGAAACAGTCAGAAAAGCTTTAGCGGTAGGAGCGGATAGAGGAATTCATGTAAAGGTTGATGGTACCATTGAGCCTCTTGCTGTTTCTAAAATTTTAAAAAAAATTGTTGAAAAAGAAAATCCAGATTTAGTCTTTATGGGTAAACAAGCAATTGATGATGACTGTAATCAAACAGGCCAAATGTTAGCAGCACATTTAAATTGGCCACAAGCAACTTTTGCATCAAAAATTGAGGTAAACGATAAATCATTACAAGTTACCAGAGAGGTAGATGAAGGTCTGGAAACTATAGAAGTTAATACACCAGCTATTGTTACGTGTGATTTAAGATTAAATGAGCCAAGATATGCGTCACTGCCAAATATAATGAAAGCTAAAAAAAAACCTATTGAACAGATTAATGCGTCAGATCTAGGAGTTGATACAAACCCTAGAATAGAACATATTAAGATTGAAGAACCACCGAAAAGAAAAGCGGGTATAAAAGTTGCTAGTGTTGAGGAATTAGTGCAAAAATTAAAAAATGAGGCTAAGGTAATTTAATGTCAGTTTTATTAATAGCAGAGCATAACAACAAAGAGGTAAAACCATTTACTTTAAACGCGATTACAGCTGCATCGCAAATAGATCAAGATCTTCATGTACTGTTAATTGGAAGTAAGGCAGATGATGTTGCAAAATCTTTATCTGAAGTTTCTTTAGTAAAAAAAGTTCTGCATATAGATCATGAAATTTATGAAAATTATATTG
Organism: uncultured Pelagibacteraceae bacterium; assembly: GCA_902636075.1. Taxonomy (GTDB): domain Bacteria; phylum Pseudomonadota; class Alphaproteobacteria; order Pelagibacterales; family Pelagibacteraceae; genus Pelagibacter. The sequence goes on from CACPQM010000001.1 coordinate 180,372, forward strand.
CTGAGAATTATACTGCAGCAATTTTAAAACACGCTGATAAATATTCACATATTATTTGCTCAGCAAATACATTTGGAAAAAACCTTATGCCAAGAGTAGCAGCATTATTGGATATTTCACAAGTAAGCGATATTATAAAAGTTATATCTCCCGATACTTTTTTAAGACCAATTTATGCTGGAAATGCATTTGCTACAGTTAAAAGTAATGATGAAAAAAAATGTGTTACTATTAGACCAACATCATTTGAAGCGGCTGAAACAACTGGAGGATCTGCCGAAATAGAAAAAATAGATGCAGCAGACCAAACTGAAAATACGAAATTTATTAATAGAGAAGAAATCAAATCAGATAGACCTGAATTAGGCACAGCTAGAATAGTAATTTCAGGTGGTAGAGGCTTGCAAAGTGGAGAAAATTTCAAATTAATAACTGATGTAGCGGATAAATTAAATGCTGCAATAGGAGCTTCAAGAGCTGCGGTTGATGCTGGATATATTACAAACGAACATCAAGTAGGACAAACAGGAAAAGTTGTTGTACCTGATCTTTATATAGCAGTTGGAATTTCTGGAGCCATTCAACATTTAGCAGGAATGAAAGAAAGTAAAGTTATTGTTGCTATAAATAAAGATGGTGAAGCACCTATTTTTAGTGTCGCAGATTACGGCCTAGAAGCTGATTTATTCGAAGCACTTCCTCAATTCTTAGAGGAACTGAACAAATTAAACACTATACAAAAATAACAAATACTGTAAGAAATTAGTATGTCCAGAGAAGTGATGGAATACGATGTAGTAGTCGTAGGTGGCGGACCATCGGGACTTTCAACTGCAATAAAATTAAAGCAGTTAAATCCAGATATTAATGTCTGCCTTTTAGAAAAAGCATCTGAAATAGGTGCACATATTTTATCCGGGAACGTGTTTGAAACGCGAGCCTTAGATGAACTATTGCCAAATTGGAAAGATCTTAATCCACCAATTAAAACAAAAGTTAACAAAGAAAAGTTTCTATTTCTAGGAAAGACAAAAAAAATTAGTTGGCCAACTTGGTTATTACCTAAAGTACAACAAAATCATAACAATTATATTATTAGTCTAGCTAATCTATGTAGATGGCTGGCTGAACAAGCTGAAACTCTTGGAGTTGAAATATTCCCAGGTTTTCCTGCAAGTGAAGTTTTATATAATGAAGATGGTTCTGTTAAGGGTGTAGCAACTCAAGATATGGGTTTAGATAAAGAAGGTAATAAAAAAGATAGTTATGAACCAGGAATGGAACTTCACGCAAAAGTTACAGTTTTTGCAGAAGGGTGTAGAGGACATTTGGGTAAAGAATTAATCAAAAAATTTGATTTAGATAAAGGAAAAGATCCACAACAGTATGGAATAGGATTTAAAGAAATTTGGGAATTAAAAGAAGAAAATCACGACGAAGGTCTAGTGATGCATACTGCAGGTTGGCCATTAGATAACAGCACCTACGGGGGAAGCTTTGTTTATCATGCTGAGAATAAACAAATATTTTTAGGATATGTCATTGGTCTTGATTATAAAAATCCACATCTTTCACCATTTGACGAATTTCAAAAGTTTAAAACTCATCCTGCGATTAGATCAATATTAGAAGGTGGTAAAAGAATATCATACGGAGCAAGAGCACTAATAGAGGGAGGTTTTCAAAGTCTACCTAAGATGTTTATGCCAGGTGCATTATTAGTTGGTTGCGATGCAGGCACATTAAATATGCCAAAGATTAAAGGATCACATACTGCAATGAAAAGTGGAATGATTGCAGCGGAAACTATTATTGATCACATAAAATCAAGCAAAGAATTATCTATTTATGAAGAAAAATTCAAAAAAAGTTGGGTTTATAAAGAGTTATATGAGGCTAGAAATGTTAAACCTAGCTTTAGCTGGGGTTTAATTCTTGGAATAATATTTACAGGAATTGATCAAATTTTATTTAAAGGAAGATTGCCATTTACACTTAAACATAAACATGCTGATCACGAAACCTTAAAACCAGCAAGTGAAATGCCAAAAATAGATTATCCAAAACCAGATAACATTATTACATTTGATAAAACAAGTTCAGTTTATCTAACAGGAACTAATCATGCTGAAAATCAACCAGTACATCTTCAACTTAAAGATAAAGATTTACCTATAAAATATACTTTAGGTAAATACGATGAGCCTGCGCAAAGATATTGTCCAGTTGGAGTTTATGAAATTCAAAAAGAAAATGATGTTGAAAAATTTGTAATTAATTCTCAAAATTGTATTCATTGTAAAACTTGCGATATAAAAGAACCATCACAAAATATTACCTGGGTTACACCAGAAGGTGGGGGTGGGCCTAAGTACGGAAATATGTAATTAAGAAAGATCTATTGCAAATTTTTTTAAAGTTTCAATTGGTACCAACTTTAATGTGTTAACATGAGTTTTTTTTAAGTATATAGAACATCCAATTCCTGCCTCTAAAGCTCTTGCAACCCAACTGGCACATACACACCAGTTATCTCCATCTACCAATCCAGGAAAACCAAATTCAGGGTGAGGTGTTATCAAATCATTACCAGCCTCCTTACACCATTCTAAAAATTCGTCGTTAACTTTTACACAAACTGTGTGTAAACCACGATCGTTTTCATCTGTGTTACAACAACCGTCTCTGTACCAACCAGTTAATGGATTTTTTGAACATTCTTCAAGATCTTCACCAAGAACGTTTTTTTGAGCCTCACTCATTAAATTTTAGTAGGATTAGGTTGTCCTTTATAAACAACTTCTGGATCAAATTTTTTCTTTTCTTCTTCAAATTTCATTTCTACTTTACGTCCATTTTCAATTTTGCCTGTAGGTACTGATCTATAAAAACATGATCTGTAACCAACATGACAACTTGCACCATCACCAATATCTACAGTTATCCAAACTGCATCTTGATCATCGTCAATTCTTATTTCTTTTACTTTTTGAGTAAAGCCGCTAGTTTTTCCTTTATGCCAAATTTCTTTTCTAGACCTGCTCCAGTAGTGAGCTTCTTTTGTTTCTATTGTTAATTTTAAAGCTTCAACATTCATATAACCGTGCATTAGGATCTCTTTAGTTTCTGCACATGTTGTAATTACAGGGATTAAGCCATCATTATCGAATTTTGGAGATAAAAGGTTACCTTCCTCTATATCAGCGACATTTTCTCTTTTTTTAAACATATATAAGTCGCATTATCTAACATATTACTGAATATATTAAATATTTTAAATTTAAGGATTTACTGTATAAAAAGGCGCTATGAAATTAGTAAAAGACACAGACAATAAAAATTTAGAGACTAAACAAGTTTCAGATAAAGAAGCTGAAGAAGCTTTGATTAAGATATTAACTTGGATTGGTGAGGATCCAAATAGAGAAGGTTTGTTAGAAACACCAAAGAGAGTAATAAAAGCATATAAGGAATTTTTTAGTGGGTATAAAGAGGATGCTAATAAAGTTTTAGAAAAAACTTTTGGTGACGTTGAAGGATATAATGACATGGTAATTCAAAAGAATATATCTGTGCAAAGTCATTGCGAACATCATATGGTTCCAATATTGGGTATGGCACACGTTGCATACATACCAAAAGAAAGAGTTGTAGGACTAAGTAAGCTAGCAAGGGTTGTTGATGTATTTGCAAAAAGGTTGCAAACACAAGAAAGATTAACACTACAAATTGCTAAATCAATTATGACTGCTCTTGATGCTAAGGGTGTTGCAGTAACAATCGATGCAGCTCATCAATGTATGACTACTAGAGGGATAAAAAAAGAAAGAGCATCTACAGTTACTAATTACTTTTTAGGTCAATTTAAGGACGATCTTTCTATTCAGAATAGATACTTACGATTTATTAAAGAATAGAGTATAATTACACATGTCTGATACTTTCAAAGCCCTGGTTATAAACCAGGTGGGTGAAAATTTTTCTCAAGAAGTTAAAGAATTAAATTTTGATTTTTTAAACGAAGGTGAGGTTTTAGTAAAAATACAATACTCTGATTTAAATTATAAAGATGCTTTGATTTTAAAAGATGGTGCAAAATTAGTAAAAGAGTTTCCAAGGATTCCTGGAATTGATTTCTCAGGTACAGTAGCAGAAAGTAAGTCAGATGAATTCAAAGAAGGTGATGAGGTAATACTTACTGGTTGCAGAGTTGGAGAATTATTTCACGGAGGATTCTCTCAATATGCAAGAGTTAAAAAAGAATTTCTTATAAAGAAACCTTCAGGTATTGATTTAAAGCAAGCAATGATGATGGGTACAGCAGGTTTTACTGCTATGTTATGTGCCTTTGCAGTAAAAGCAAAAGAAGAATTATTACTACAAAGCAAAGTGAACGATGTCCTTGTAACAGGTTCAACTGGTGGTGTAGGGATGGTTGCAGTAAATATTCTGTCAAAAATGGGATGTAATGTAACTGCAATCACAGGAAAACCTGAAAAAGCTGATTATTTAAAAGAATTAGGAGCAAAAACTGTTTTAGATCGTAAAGAATTTGAAGGTGAACCAAGATTAATTGGCAAAGGTACTTGGGATGGTGTTGTTGACACTGTCGGTGGAAATATTTTAGCAAATGCAATATCTCAAACAAGATTAAAAGGAATTGTAGCTGTCTGTGGTAATGCGAGTGGAACTAACAAATTAAATACTTCTGTAGTTCCTTTTTATATCAGAGCTGTAAAACTATGGGGCGTAGATTCAGTTAATGTAAGCAATAAAAGAAAAGAATTCGTATGGGGTGAAGTACCAAGTTTAGTAGATTTTAGTATTATTGAAAAATCAATTAAAATAGTTGGGCTTGAGGAATTATTGACTGTATTTCCGGAAATGCTTGAAGGAAAATTGAAAAATAGAATTTTAGTGGACGTAAATAAATAATGGATTGGGATAAATTAAAAATTTTTCATGCAGTAGCCGAAGCTGGGAGTTTTACAAGCGCTACCGTAATTCTAAATCTAAGCCAATCTGCAATTAGTAGACAAATTCAATCTTTAGAAGAAGATTTAAAAGTAAAGTTATTTGAAAGACATGCAAGAGGATTGACACTTACAGAAAATGGTGAATACGTTTATAAAACTGCACATGAAGTTATCAGTAAACTTAAAGAGGTAGAAACAACTTTAGGAGATCAAAAACATAAACCAACCGGAAAACTAACAATTACAACTGTTAGAAGTTTTGGTACTCACTGGTTAACACCGAGAATTCAAGAGTTTATGCAATTAAATCCAGAAATTGAAATAGAATTAATTTTTGACGATAAAGAGTTAGATTTAAGCACAAGACAAGCCGATATAGGAATATTTATGAGAAGACCAAAGCAACTTAATTATATTCAAAGAAAACTAATGGACATAAATTACCATATATATGGCTCAAATAAGTATCTAGAAAAACATGGTATGCCTAAATCTATAAATGATTTAAACAAGCATAACTTTATATCATTTGGTAGAGGAGCCCCATCACCTGTGTTTAACCCAGATTGGGCATTAAAACTTGGTATAAAAGATAATAAAAAAAGAAAACCTGTTATGAAAGTAAATAGCGTTATGGGTTTACTGTTAGCAGTCGAAAGTGGTGTAGGCCTTGCGGCTCTTCCAGATTATTTAGTTTCTTTATCTCGAAATGTAATTAAAGTTCTACCCAGTGTTGAGGGTCCAATTACAGAGGCTCACTTTGTTTTTCCTGAATCATTAAAAAATGTAGCTAGAGTGACAACCTTCAGAAACTTTCTTTATAGTAAAATTTCGGAATTTAAGTCTTAAAATATCAATAATATTTTCATTAAGTGCGTCATTAATGCGATTGATAATCATTATCATTGAGAATAGTTATCAAAATCATTATAAATTATAAAAAACTAAAAGATAGAGATATATGAAAAAAATGACAATTTCAGCATTAATCTTATCCTTATTTGCATCAAGCTTTGCAATAGCAAATGAGGTAAATATTTTTAATGCAAGACATTATAAAGCTGATGCAGAACTTTATAGTAAATTTACAGCAGCAACAGGAATTAAAGTAAACTTAATCAATGGTAAAGCTGGTGCTTTAGAAAAAAGAATGATTGAGGAAGGGGCTGATTCAGCTGCCGATCTTTACATAACAGCTGACGCTGGAAGATGTGGTGCTTTTAAAGCAAAAGGAATGACTCAATCAGGATTAGTTTCATCTACAATTAAATCATCTGTACCAAAAAGTTTTAGAACTACACACTGGGTTGGAGTAGCAAAAAGAGCAAGAATTGTTTACTACTCACCAGAAAGAGTAAGTGGTGCTGAGTTATCAGGGTTAACTTATGAAAGTTTAGCTGATCCAAAATGGAAAGGCAGAATTGCAATTAGAGCTTCTAGCAACATTTATAACAAATCTCTTGTAGCTTCATTAATTAAAAATAATGGAAAAAAAGCTGCAGGTGAGTGGGCTAAAGGAGTTGTTGCAAACATGGCAAGAGATCCAAAAGGAAATGATAGAGCACAAATTATGGCTGTAGCAGCAGGAGAAGCTGATATTGCTGTTGCAAATACTTATTACTTAGCTTTGATGTTATCTGGGAATAAAGGACCTGAACAACAAGAAGCTGCAAAAAAAGTTAAAGCTTTTTTCCCTAATCAGAATGATAGAGGAACACACATGAATATAAGTTGTGCAGCTTTAGTTAAAGGAGCGCCCAATAAAACTAATGCAATTACACTTGTTGATTTTTTATTATCACCAGAAGCTCAAGAACACTTTACAAATAATACGTTTGAGTTTCCAATGATAGCTGGAGTTTCACCAAGTCCATTGGTAGTAAATAACTTAGGTTTAGATTTTAAACAAGATCTAACAACAAGTGTTGCTAGTTATGGAGCAAAGCAAGCTGACGCCTTAGAGGTAATGACAGCTGCTGGTTGGAAGTAACATTGAAAGTAAAAAAAAAATTTATGTCTGAAGTTAATTTAAATAAATCAGCCAATGCATGCTTACCATGTGCCGAGGAGTGTAAAAAAATTAACAAAAGAATAAATAAAAGAAAATTATCAGAGATAAGTACTAAAGATTTACCGCACATTTCAAAAGTATTCAATATCTGACTTTTCTTAATGAAAGTGCCTATGCATCCTTCGTAGGCACTTTTAAAAATATTAAAAGAGACTATATAGGTCATTTAAATTACAAATATCTCTATGTTTACAAACAAATTTAGTATCTGGTTTTTAAGCTCTCTGCTTATTTCATTGCTTGTTATAATTCCTATTTTGACAGTCTCTTTTAGTTTTTTTGAAGATACTTCCAGATATTTTGACATACTTAAAAAAACTTTTTTGTTTGAATATATTTTTAATTCTTTGTCACTTTTAGTTGGTGTCTTAATACTAACTTTTTTTCTAGGTGTTGGATCTGCTTACATAGTCTCTTTTTACAAATTTCCAGGAGTTAACTTTTTTAAATGGGCATTAATTTTATCTTTTGCTATACCACCCTATATTTATGCATACTCTTTATTTGCATTTTTTGATAATTATGGCACTGCATTTACAATATTAAAGACTTTATTTGGTGATGGTGAGTACAATAAAAGTATACCAAAGTTTGATGGAATGTTTGGTTTAATATTATCTATTTCATTTTCTCTTTATGCATATGTTTATATTCTTGCAAGATCTTCTTTTTTATATCAATCACAAAATTTAATAGACCTTGGAAAAAATTTAGGTTTTTCAAAATTTAAATCTTTTTATTCAATAATATTACCAGCTGCCAGACCTGCAATAGTTGCTGGTCTCTCTTTAGTTGCAATGGAAACACTAGCAGAGTTTGGTGCAGTAGATTTTTTTTCAGTTAATACACTAACAACAGGTATATATAATGCTTGGATAACTTTTGATGATTTAGCTTTTGCTAATAGAATATCATTTTTTCTTTTGTTATTTATATTTATTCTTTTTCTGACTGAAAATCTATCTAGAAAAAAAGCGAAATATCACTTGGATACAAGAGGTGGTTTTAAACAAAAAGAAAAAATAAAACTTTCTGGAACAAATTCTTTTTTTGCCTTTTTATTTTGTTTTTTATTGTTCTTTATAAGTTTTCTATTTCCATTAGGACAAATGCTTTATTGGACAATAAAATTTCCAGAAAATTTCTTTGATATAAATGTAACTAATCTTTTATTAAACACACTTTATTTAGTAGTATTGTCTAGTTTAGTTCTAATAACATTTGCTCTGATTTCTAATTATGGAAATCGAGTTTCAAGAAATAAAACATTAAATTTTTTATCCACACTGTCGATTTCAGGTTACGCCATACCTGGTGTTATTTTAGCTGTTGCTTTTATAACTTTTATTGCCTGGTTTGATGAGAATATAATTAAATCCTTAGGTTTTTTATCAATTAAAAAATTATTTATTGGATCTGTTTTAGGTTTAATTATTGTATATTTTGTTCGTTTTTATTCACTAGCTTTCAATGGAATAAAATCAGGATATGAAAAAATAAACGTTTCAGTTGATGAGAGTGCATATCTTCTTGGTTATTCAAAAAGAAAAACATTTCTGAATATTCATGTGCCATATTTGAGAAATTCATTATTATTTGTGGTTATTTTAATATCTCTTGAAATAATTAGAGAATTGCCAATTACCTTGGTTTTACGGCCATTTAACTTTGAAACATTTGCAACTACTGCTTATATCTCTGCATCAGAGGATATGCTTGAAGCAGCAGCAGTACCATCATTGTTTTTAATTTTAATTGCTGCCTTTTTTATTACAATAACTTCAAATTATATTTTAAAAGAGAATAATGGCTAATAACTTTTTAGAAGTAAATAACGTTGATTTCAAAGCTGGTGGAAAAACAAAAGTAAAAAATGTGTCTTTTTCAGTTCAAAACGAAGGAGACATCATTTGTCTTCTAGGACCTTCTGGAATAGGAAAAACTACCATATTGAGAACAATCGCTGGATTAGAAAAGATTAATAATGGATCTATAATTATCAATAATAAAACTATATCTTCAAAAAAAATTCACATTGAGCCTGAGGATCGAAATATTTCACTTGCCTTTCAAGACAATAGTTTATTCCCACATTACAATGTTGAAAAAAATATATTAATTGGTACAGAAAAAAAAAATAAAAAAAAAATTAAAATAAATGCAAAAGAAATAGTAGAATTTTTAAATTTAAAAAAAATATTAAATAAATATCCACATGAGATTAGCGCTGGTGAAGCGCAAAGATCGTCACTAGCAAGAGCTTTAGTTTCGAATCCAGACTTATTATTATTAGATGAGCCATTGTCGAATGTTGACCAAAGCTTTAAAGAAGAAATTCAAGTCGAATTAAAACAATTATTAAGTAAATCCAAAATAACAACTATAATTGTTACACACGACTCATACGAAGCGTTTTACTTAGGAAGTAAATGTGGAATTATATTAAATAAACAACTTAAACAATTTGATGATCCATATAATGTTTATCATTTTCCTAATTCAGTAGAAGTTGTAAATTTTTTAAATAGAGGAATTTTAATTCCTGCAAAAGTTACAAGCGAAAATAGTTTAGAAAATAAAGATCTTGGAACAATTAAAGGTAATTTTGTTAAACATTATCCAAATGGATCAGAGGTAAAACTTTTATTACAGCCAGAAGATTTAGAACATGATGATAAAAGTAATTTAAAATTAGAAGTCGTTGATCGTAAATTTAGAGGAACAAATTTTATTTATACTTTAAAAACACCAAGCGAGTTACAAATTCCTGTATTTGTTCATTCACACCATATTCACCAGCATGAAATAGACGAAAAATTTGGTATTAAACGACCAATTCACATTGACCACATTGTTTGTTTTTAAGTATTATTATACTTTTAAAATATATTCATGGATAAAGATTTACCAAGAAGCACTAAAGTTGTAGTTATTGGAGGCGGCGTAGCTGGAACATCGTGTGCATATCATCTAGCTAAATTTGGCTGGAAAGATGTAGTTCTATTAGAGAGAGACCAATTAACATCTGGAACCACATGGCATGCAGCTGGTTTAATGGGTCAATTAGGGGCTTCATCTACTATTACAAAGTTAAGAAAATATACTCTGGATCTTTATCAAGAATTAGAAAAGAAAACTGAATTATCTATAGGGTTAAGACAGAATGGTGCAATTACAGTAGCTACCACTAAAGAGAGAATGCAAGAGTTGTTGAGGCAAGCAACTACCGCTCAACTATCTGATGTTGAAGTGCATGTTTTGGATAAAAAACAAACAAAGGATTTATATCCTGTTGTAAATAATGAGGACATTATTGGAAGTGTTTTTATGCCAAAAGATGGTCAAGCTGATCCAGTAGGAGTAACCAATGTTTTAGCAAAAGCTGCTAGAATGGAAGGAGCACAAATTTTTGAAAAAACACCTGTAACAAAAATTCTTGTTAAAAATAATTCTATAGTTGGAGTTGAGACCGATAAAGGAAAAATTGATTGTGAATATGTTGTTTTAGCAACAGGTATGTGGTCTAGACAAATAGGTGAAAAAATGAATGTTAGTATTCCATTGTATCCCAATGAACATTTTTATGTGATCACGGAACCAATGAAAGATTTACCAAAAAACCTACCAGTTTTAAGAGATTATAATAATTGTCTCTATCTTAAAGAAGACGCAGGTAAAATGTTAGTTGGAATTTTTGAACCAAATGCAAAACCAGCCTTTAAAAATACTGGTGTTGTGCCAGATGATTTTTCCTTTGGTGAATTACCAGATGATTTTGATCATTTCGAACCTTATTTACAAAAATCATTTCACAGGTTGCCTATGTTGGAAAATGCAGGAATTAGAAAATTTTTCTCTGGCCCTGAATCATTTACTCCTGATACCCAATATCTTTTAGGTGAAACTCCTGAGATTAAAAAACTTTTTACATGTTGTGGTTTTAATAGTATTGGGATTGCAAGTTCAGGAGGTGCTGGAAGAGTTACTGCAGAATGGATGATTAATGGACACATAAATGAAGATTTATTTTCATTAGATATTAAAAGATTTCAAAAATTTCATTCATCAAAAAAATTTATAATGGAAAGAGTGACAGAAACACTTGGTGATTTATATGGAATGCATTGGCCATTTAAACAACATAAAACATCAAGAAACCAAATTGTATTACCCTACCAAGAGGAGCTAAAAAAATTAGGAGCTTGTTTTGGAACCTCGGGTGGTTTTGAAAGACCTATGTGGTATGCGTTAAAAGGTGAAAAGGCTGATTATAATTATAGTTTTGGTTATCAAAATTGGTATCCATCAGCTGAATTTGAGACCAAAAATGCCAGAGAAAACGTTGGATTATTTGAGCTATCTCCTTTTTCAAAATTTGACCTAGAAGGGCAAAATGTTCATGAAGAATTACAAAAAATTTGTACAGCAAACATAAAAGATATTGAGGGTAGAGCAACTTATACCCAGATGTTAAATGAAGATGGAGGAATAGAGACAGACGTTACTATTACTTGTCTTAAGAAAAACCATTTTAGAGTGATAGGTCCAGCAGCAACAAGAGAACATGATAAATTTCATATAAAAAAATATATTTCAGAAGAGGTCAATTTTAAAGATGTAACAGAAGATTTAACATGCCTAGGATTATACGGACCCAACTCAAGAAAATTACTATCTAATATCAGTAATGACGATTTTACAAATGAAGGTATAAAGTTTAGTCATGGAAAATTCGTTACTATTGACGGAGTTAAAGTCTGGGCTCAAAGATTATCTTATGTAGGTGAAATAGGATTCGAATTATATACAAACATAGATGAAAGCAAAAAATTATTTTTAGCCATTATTAAAGAGGGTAAAAATCATGGCTTATCACTTTGTGGTGCGCATGCTATGGATATTATGAGAATGGAAAGTGGTTTCTTACATTGGGGACATGATATATCACCTGAAGAAAATCAATATCAAGCAGGACTTAATTTTGCAATCAGTTATAAAAAAAATATAAATTTTGTTGGAAAAGAAGCATTATTAAAAATTAAAGATAAAAACCCTACAAAATCATTAGCCATGATGGTATTGAAAGATAACATACCTGGAGAACCCTTGTTACTTCATGAAGAGCCAATTTACTTAGATGATAAAATAATTGGCAGAACAACATCAGGAAATTATTCATTTAATTTTAAAAAAAATATTTCATTTGGTTATGTCAACTCTGGAAATTCTATTGAAGACTTGATCAATAAAAATTTATATATTGAAGTTGAAAAGAAAAAATACCCTGTAACAATAATCAAAAAACCTTTAAATCAAAAAAATATAAAAAATAATTAATGTTAAAGATAATTTCAAAAAAAAATAGGGCAGCGGAAATTATTTGCAACCTTAATAAAATTGATAATAAGCAATTAAAAGAAATTAAATCAACACTTGATAAGTATGGAATGATTTACTTTCCAAAACAAAAACTTACTTCCAAGAATTATCTAAATTTTGCAAAAAAATTTGGTAAACCAGCTAATTATCCAAGATTGAAAGGTTTAAATAAAAAATATCCTCAAATAACTGTTGTACAACGTAAATCAACTGACAAAGGACCTAGCTTTGGTGAACAATTTCACACAGACTCCTCTTATACAAAAAAACCTCCTAGATACACGATGTTACTGTCAAAACTAGTACCTAAAAAAGGTGTTGCTAATACTGACTTTTCTTCGCAGTACTTAGCTTATGAAAAATTATCAAAAAATTATAGGAATAAGCTTAAAAAATTAAAAGGCATCTACTCTTCTCATGGACCAATATCAATTACAACAGTTGAGAGAGAAAAAGAAAAAGGAAAAATATCTAAAGAACTGATTTCCAGACATAAAATAATTAGAACTATTAAAAATAAAAAAACTATATACTGTAGCCCAGGGCACTTTTTAAAATTTAATACACATATGACTAAACAAAAAAAAGAACTAAAGAAATTCTTATTCAATCATCAGACAAAAAAAACCTTTCAATATTCATTAGAATGGGAAAAAGATCAGCTTGCTATTTGGGATAATAGAGCCATGCTCCATCAGGCTACACCGTTTAAAGGTAATAGAATACTTCATAGAATAACTATACTTTAATAAAATGTATTCAATATTTCTTGGGTTAACACCTTTTATCTTTATCACACTGTTTGGTTTTGTTTTTGGTAAACTTAAAATTTTTGATTTAGGTCATGCAAAAGTTTTAAATCTGTTTTTATTCTATGTAGCGGTCCCTGCCTTAATTATTAAATTTGTTGCTCAAAGTGAAATCGGCCAAGTCGATATAAAACAGATAGTTTCATATTTTTTAATGCAAGGAAGTCTTGGGTTTTTAACATTTTTATTAACATCAAAGTTTTTTAAAAGACCTATTCCAGAATCTATCATATGGGCATTGATGGTAGCGCTATCAAATCATGTAACATTATTATTACCTATTACAAAAATCTATTTTGGAACTGAAGTAATTACTCAAGTAACAAGTATAATATTAATGGATGGGGTTATTTTATTATCTGTAATTGCTTTTTTTTTAGAACTTACTACTAAAAAAAATATTCGATTAACCATATTTATAAAGAACATAGTTCTTAATCCAATGATATTTTCAATCTTAATTGGTCTTTTACTTTTTGTATTTAAGATAAATATCGACGATACGCCAATAGACTACGTACTTTCTGTTTTGGCAGCTTGTGTTTCTCCTATAGGACTTTTTGCAATTGGTATCACATTATCTTTTTACACCCATAAAGTTATTAATAAACTAACTACTTCTATATCTATATTGAAATTAGTTGTTTCCCCAATCATCCTCCTGATAATTGGCTTTATCATATTTGATGCTGGACAACCTGAAAAAATTCCTGGTGCTTTTTTTGTTAGTGTTGCACCATGTGGTCATACAGCTGTAGTATTATGTTCTGCTTATAATGTAAGTCCTGAAAATATAATTAAAGCTTTATTTATCTCAACTTTTGCTTCATTTGCTACCATATTTTTTGCTATTCAATATTTAACAACTTAAGTTAATTAATATTATCTAAGATTTTATTAGCACATTCTTTTGTATTGCTGTCACCATCTAGATCTTTAGTTCTATTTTGTTTTTCTAGCAAAGTTTTTTCGATTGAACTTACTATTCGTGTGGCAGCTTCTTTTTCGCCTAAATAATCTAACATCATAGCGCCAGACCAAATTTGACCTATTGGATTTGCAATACCTTTCCCAGCAATATCAGGTGCTGATCCATGAACAGGCTCGAATAAAGAAGGATGTTTATTTGTTGGATTAATATTTCCTGATGGAGCTATCCCAATTGTTCCCGTACATGCTGGACCCAAATCGGATAAAATATCTCCAAATAAATTTGATGCTACGACAACATCAAACCACTCTGGTGTTAAAACAAATCTTGCAGCTAAAATATCGATATGAAATTGATCTGTTTTAATCTCAGGAAAATCTTTTTTATTTTCATAAAATCTTTGGTCCCAGTATGGCATGGTTATAGAAATACCATTTGATTTTGTGGCATTAGTTAATTTTTTTCTATCTCTTGTTTTTGCTAATTCAAATGCAAATTTTTGAACTCTATCTATTCCATGTTTAGACATTATAGTTTCTTGTATAACAATTTCTCTTTCAGTATTTTGATACATTTTTCCACCTACCGAAGAATATTCGCCCTCAGTGTTTTCACGCACTATCATCATATCTATGTCACCAGGTTTTTTATTTGCTAATGGTGCATTTACTCCTTCAAATAATTTTACTGGCCTTAAATTAATAAATTGATCAAATTCTCTTCTAAACTGAAGTAGGGAGCCCCATAAAGTAATATGATCTGGATATTTATCTGGCATACCTACTGCACCAAAAAATATCGCATCATGATTACCAATTTGTTGTTTCCAATCATCAGGTAGCATTTTTCCGTGCTTTTCATAATAATCGCATGATGAAAAATCAAATTCATCTATCTTTAATTTAAATTGATGTTGATTTGCCACTTCTTTAAGTATTTTTAAAGCCTCTGGAACAACCTCTTTGCCAATACCATCTCCAGCAATTGAGGCGATTTTGTATTCTTTCATCCTTACTTAGTAAAAGTATCGTTAAATTGTTTAGCTACTCTTACAAAAGTAGTACATTTACTAAGTTGTTTAAGAGAAGGGGCTCCTACATAAGTACAGCTACTTCTAACACCACCAAGAATATTATTTATTGTATCTTTAATTTTTCCTCGATATTTAATTCTCACTGTTCTGCCCTCACTACTTCTATAGTCGGACAAACCCCCGTAATGTTTCTTATTTGCTATGTCAGAACTTGATCCGTAAAATTCTATAAATTTATGACCATTTGATTTTATTAGCTTACCTTCACCTTCATCGTGACCAGCAAACATTCCTCCAAGCATCACAAAATCTGCACCACCACCGAAAGCTTTTGCGACATCACCCGGACAAGTACAACCTCCATCAGCAATTATGTGTGCCCCTAAACCATGAGCAGCATCAGCACATTCAATGACAGCGCTTAACTGAGGATAACCAACACCTGTTTGAATTCTTGTAGTACAAACACTACCTGGTCCAATTCCAACTTTTACAATATCCGCTCCTGATAATACCAATTCTTGTGCCATATCAGCTGTGACCACGTTACCAGCAATAATAGTTTTAGTAGGATATTTATCTCTTACAGATTTTAAAAATTTACTAAAGTGTTCAGAATAACCATTAGCAACATCAATGCAGATAAATTTTATGAAACTATATTCTTTTAAAATTTTATCTAAATTTTCAAAATCTTCTTTTTTTATTCCTATACTTAAAGCAATATTTGGATGAATAGATTTTATTTTTTTGAATTTTTTTATTTTTTGAATGTTATGCTGTTTAGTTAAACAAGTGATCATTCCGTATTCAGAAAGCTTTTCAGCTACACCAAGTTCACCAACACCATCCATATTTGAGGCCATGATAGGAATTCCAGACCATTCATTATTACTATACTTAAATCTATAAGTTCTTTTTAGATTTACATCTTTACGACTTTGAAGAGTACTTCTTTTAGGTCTAAAAAGTACATCTGAGTAGTCTAATTTTAGTTCTTCTTCAATTCTCACGAGTCCGAATTTATACAGGGGCTCAAAGCAAATTCAAATTAATTATTAATATTGATGAAGCGTTTTCATTGGCTTTAATTTAAAAAATACATATTATTAGGCATGTTTAATGGTTTTAAGTCAAAGTACGTAAAGGTAAAAAAGGGCAAGGTTTTTTGTAGAGTTGGTGGTGAAGGTCCACCATTACTTTTACTACACGGATATCCACAAACACATTTAATGTGGCACAAAACAGCTCCTGATTTATCTAAAAGATTTACAGTGGTTGCTGCGGATTTAAGAGGATATGGAAATAGTCTTGCTCCAGCATCAGATAACAAACATTACAACTACTCAAAAAGAGAAATGGCAAGTGACATGAAACAGATGATGATAAAATTAGGGTTTAACAAATTTTTTGTTGCGGGACATGATAGAGGTGGAAGAGTTGCTCACAGGCTAGCAAGAGACCACAGAAAAAATATAATAGCTCTTAGTGTTTTAGATATTTGTCCAACATTAGATATGTATGAACTAACGACGAGAGATTTCGCAAAAGCTTACTTTCATTGGTTTTTTTTAATACAACCAAAATGGTTACCTGAGAAAATGATAATGAGTGATCCACGTAAATGGATGAAAAGTTGTTTAGATAAATGGTCAGGTAATCACAAATTTGGAAAAGTTGAAGAAAATTATTTAAAATGTTTCAAGCAACCAAAAAGAATTCATGGATCTTGTGAAGATTATAGGGCGTCTGCGACTATTGATTTGGATCATGACAAACAAGATAGAAAGAAAAAACTAAATATTCCAGTCCAAGTGTTATGGGGAAGTAAGGGAGTAATTGGAAAACAGTTCAAACCAATAAAAATTTGGCAAAGATATACTCAAAAAAAAGTTATAGGTTATCCTATAAACTCAGGTCACTTCATCCCAGAGCAAAATCCAAAGGCAATTATTAAACACCTAACTGATTTTTTTTTGAAGAAAATTAAGTAATAGTCTAACTTGATGTGATCAATAATCGCGCATATCATTCTTGATAATATTAAATTCACCTTTAAATATAGCGAATGTCTTCTTTACTTAAAAATTCAGAATTAACCTCAGAAAAAGCAGATAGTATTGTTTCTGAAACTCTAAATAATTGTGATGATGGCGAGCTTTATATAGAGGATACAAAATCTGAGACAATTGTATTAGATGATAACAAAATTAAAAGTTCAAATTATACATCTGACTTAGGTTATGGTTTTAGAGCTGTAACAGGTGATACAGTCGCTTACTCTCATTCAAATGAAATTTCAGAAAAATCATTAAAAAATTCTAGCGAAAATCTTAAGTCAACTTTAAAAAATAATAGTGGCACATATAATTCAGAAATTAAAAAAACTAATCAGAAACTTTATAAAGACGTTGATCCAATTGAGAGTAAGTCAATGAAATCAAAAATAGAATTGCTGAACAATATGAATGAGTATGCCAGATCAAAAGATAGTTCAGTTAAACAAGTAACAGCAAGCCTTCTGGCAGAAAAGAAAAATGTTGAGATCATTAGATCTGGAGGAGAATTATTATCAGATAATAGACCTTTAGTTAGAATAAATATGTCAGTAATGGTTGAAAAGAATGGTAGAAAAGAAACTGGTGTTTTTGGTATTGGTGGAAGACAAGATTATGATGAATATCTAAAAAATGATAATTGGAAAAAAGTTTGCGATGAAGCTTTTAGAATTGCAAGTACAAATATAGAAAGCAAACCTTCTCTTGCAGGAGAAATGAAAGTCGTTCTAGGACCTGGTTGGCCTGCAATTTTAATTCATGAAGCTGTAGGTCATGGATTAGAAGGTGATTTTAATAGAAAAAAAACTTCAGCTTTTCATGATTTAGTTGGTAAAAAAGTTGCGAGCGATGGAGTTACAATAATCGACGACGGAACATTAGATAATAGAAGAGGTAGTTTAAATATTGATGATGAAGGGACGCCAACAGAAAGAACAGTTTTAATTGAAAATGGTATCTTAAAGAATTTCATGCAAGATAGACTTAATGCAAGACTTATGAATACAAAATCAACAGGAAATGGAAGAAGAGAGAGCTATAAACATGTCGTGATGCCTAGAATGAGAAATACGATAATGTTAGGTGGATCAAACACTCAAGAAGAAATGATTAAGTCAGTAGATAAAGGTATTTTTGCTGTAAGTTTTGGAGGCGGTCAAGTTGACATTACCTCTGGAAAATTCGTTTTTAACTGCACAGAAGCTTATGAGATTATAAATGGAAAAATTGGATCTCCAATTAAAGGAGCTACTTTAATTGGTGATGGACCATCTTCATTAAAAGAAATTTTAATGATTGGAAATGATATGATGTTAGATCCTGGCATTGGAACATGCGGTAAAGCTGGACAAGGCGTACCAGTTGGTGTTGGACAACCATCTTTGCTTATCAATAATATGACTGTTGGCGGAACCCAATTATAGTAAGATGATTAAAGATCAACAGTATCTAAAAAAAATTGCAGATATATGCCTTAGTAAATCAAAAAAATTAGGTTCATCTGATGCAAACATATTAGTGCAAAGTTCTGTTTCTGAAAATGTAAATGTAAGGAATAAAAAACTTGATGGATCTGAAAGGTCTGAAAATCTTGGAGTAGTCCTTACAACTTATTTAGGTAAAAAAAAGTCCTCAATAGCCTCATCAAATCTTAAAGAAAGTAATTTAGATGAGTTAGTAAATAGATGTATTGAAACAATGAAAATTACTCCTGAGGATGAATATAATTCATTACCAGACAAAGATTTGCATTTTAAAGGATTAAAAGACTTAGACTTGTATGATGAAACTCATTTAAGCAATGAAGATAAGATTAATTATATAAAAGAGGCAGAAGAGGAAGCTTTTTTAAATGACAAAATAATAAATACTAATGGATCTGGTTTTGGTGAAAATAAATCAAATTTTTTATTAGCCAATTCAAATGGATTTGCTGATGGATATAAAACCTCACAATTTACTGCATATTGTGAAGTTGTTTCAAAAAGCAATGGGAGCATGGAAAGAGATTATGAATATACAAGCAAAAGGTTTTATAGCGATATTTTAAAACCTAAACAACTTGGATCTATTGCAGCAGAACATGCAGTAAAGAAGTTAAATCCAAAAAAAATAAAAAGTGAAAAAATTAGTCTAATATTTGATAAAAGAATTTCAAAAAACTTTCTATCTATTTTTGCAAGTGCAATATCATCAAGTGCGATAGCAAAAGGAACAACATTTTTAAAAGATAAATTAAATCAACAAGTTTTTAACTCTGAAATAAATATATTAGATCACGGTAATATAAGAAAAGCCAATGGATCTCGTTACTTTGATAGCGAAGGTATAGCAGTAGTTAACCTTGATTTGATAAAGAATGGTATTCTTCAGGACTATTTAATTGATACTTATAATGGGAAAAAAATAAATAGAAAGTCTAATGGTAGGGCAAGTGGTACAACAAATTTGTATTTTCAAAATGGATCAAAAACATTTGAGGATCTAATCAAATCAGAAAATAAAATCTTGTATATCAAAGAAACTATCGGCCATGGTACAAATATTATTAATGGTGATTATTCTGTAGGAGCATCTGGTATGATGATTGAGAATGGAGAGTTTTCATATCCAGTAAGTGAAATTACAATTGCTGGAAACTTAAATAATATTTTTAAAAATATAACTTTAGCTGATGATCTAGAATTTAATTATGCAACGAATTCACCGACAATGATGGTTGAAGGTATGGTTGTAGGCGGAAAATAATTTCTAAATGAAAAAAATAATAACCATTTTTTTTGCAATTTTTTTTATTACTAACTCATCAAACTCTAATGAATACGAAATAAGATTAAATAACTTATTTGAAAAATTAAAAATTCAAAACCACTCAATTGCAATTGATACAGAGATGAAAATTTGGGATATTTGGACCAAACATCCCACTAATCAAAATTTAACTTCTTTGCTATCAAGAGGAACAAAATTTATGAACCAGGAACAATATTCAGTTGCTGTAGATATATTCACAACAGTAATTAACAAAGATCCTACTTGGGCAGAAGCTTGGAATAAAAGAGCAACTGTCTTTTATTTAATGGGTAAATATCAAGATTCTCAAAATGATATAGACAAGGTATTAAAACTGGAGAAAAGACATTTTGGAGCATTATCAGGACAGGGTCTAGTTCAAATTAAGTTAAAAAATTATGAAAAGGCTTTAAAGAGTTATGAAAAAGTAAAAGAGATTTATCCGTCCATGAGGTCACCACAAATAATGATACCACAGATTAAAGAGTTGATTAAAAACCAATCTGTGTAAATGAAAAAACTACTGTTAATATTTTTTATCAATATTTTTGCAGTTAATTCTGCTTATTCTGTAGATGAAGTCCTGACTTCTTTAAAAGAGGGAGGAAAAATAATTTTTATTAGACATGCGCTTGCACCAGGGAATGGAGATCCAGAAAATTTTGATTTGAATGATTGCTCTACGCAAAGAAATTTAAATCAAAGAGGAATTGAACAGTCAAAATTTATTGGAAGTATATTTAATAAAAACCAGATTAAAATTGAAAATGTCTATTCAAGTGAATGGTGCAGATGTATAGATACAGCTAAATTTGCTTTTAAAAATTATCAAACATTTAGCGCTCTAAATTCTTTTTATGATATTAGATTTGAAGCAAATGAAGAGAGGCAAATAACTCAACTAAAAGAGTTTATTAATCAATGGAAAGGTAATGAAAATATAATTTTTATCACACATTTTGTTGTTATATCTTCAATGCTAAATATAGGGACTTCTTCAGGAGAAATAGTAATAACTGATAAGAATTTAAATATTATTGGATCAATTGATACTTTGTAATATATTAACTTAAGATTTATGAAAACAATATTTATTATAGGATCAAAAAAGCATACTTTAAAATACACGAGAAAAATGCCTGAAGGTGAAGTAAAAAAAATGAAATCTTTTGTAACTAATAAAGGTCAAAAGTTAGAAAAAACATCCAAGTTTAAAATACTAAATATTTCAGACGAAAAAACAGCAAGAGTGTTTAAGATCAGTTTATAATATTTAATCCAGAAATAGAAACTAAATGAAGAAATCTAAAAGAAGTAATGTTGACCCATTTATTGTTATGGATGTAATGGAGTCCGCTAGAAAAGCAGAAGCTAATGGCAAGCATGTAATTCATATGGAAGTAGGTCAACCAGGAACACCAGCACCAAAACTTGCCAAACAATTTATTTCAGATGAAATTTCAAATAATGATCTTGGCTATACAGTTACTTTAGGTTTACCAGAATTAAGAAATAGAATTTCTAAATTGTATGCAGATTGGTACAATATTGATTTGAACCCAGACAGAATAATTATAACAACTGGATCTTCAGGAGCATTTATACTTTCTTTTGCAGCATTATTTGATGTTGGAGATAGAGTAGGCATTGCCGCTCCAGGCTATCCTAGCTATAGACAAATTTTAAAGTCTCAAGATTTAATTCCAGTTGATATTTTTACAGAATTACAAAATAAATTTCAGCCTATACCGAAAGATATTAAAGAAAATAATTTAAACGGTTTATTAGTTGCTTCTCCTGCAAATCCCACCGGTTCAATGCTTGATAAAAAAAAACTAAAAGAACTTATTAATACAGCCCATGAGAATAAAGTGAGTTTTATTAGTGATGAGATTTATCACGGAATTCAATATGAAAATAATCCTACATCTGCACTAGAAATTTCAAATGAATGTTATGTTATAAACTCATTTTCTAAATATTTTTCTATGACTGGTTGGAGAGTTGGCTGGATGATTGTTCCTGAAGATCATGTTAGACAAGTAGAAAGATTATCTCAAAATCTTTTTATTTGCCCCCCACATGTCAGTCAATTAACTGCTCTTTCAGCAATGGATGCAAAAGATGAATTAAACCATAATGTAGATGTTTACAAAAAAAATAGATCAATTTTGTTAGAAGAATTACCTAAGGCTGGTTTAAATAAATTTTCTCCCCCAGATGGTGCATTTTATATCTACATTGATATTTCAGAGTACTCGAAAGATAGCCTTAATTTTTGTAAAGAAGTGCTTGATAAAGCAGGAGTAGCAATAACTCCTGGACTTGATTTCGATCAAAAAAGAGGAAATTCTACAATAAGGTTTTCATACGCTAGAAGCACTGAGGATATAATTGAAGGAGCAAATAGAATAAAAAAATTTATGAAAGAAGAGTATTTAAAGTAATAATGAAAACCGCTGTTTTATTTGGCTCATCTGGATTAATTGGATCTAAATTACTAGATAATTTAATCAACAACAATACTTACAACAAAATAAAAATATTTGTTAGAAAACTACCTTCTATTGATAATTCAAAAGTTGAAGTGATTAATACAGATTTTTTAGATTTAGACACTTTAAAAGAAAAATTAACAGGTGATGATTGTTTTTTTTGCATTGGCACAACTCACAAAGATACACCAGATAAAAAAGAATATAGAAGAATAGAATATGATTTGCCTGTACAATTAGCAAAAATTGCAAAATTTAATTCAATTAGTAATTTTATTTACGTCTCCTCAATTGGAGCAAACCCAAAAGCCTCAAGTACATATTTAAAAAATAAAGGTCAAGTAGAGGAGGAGCTAAAAAAGATTGGGTTTTCTAACCTAAGCATTATTCAACCCTCATTTTTAGTTGGAAACAGAAAAGACTTTAGAATTGTTGAGGTTTTAGGAATTCCAGTGATGAAATTTCTATCCTTATTCTTTTTTGGTGGATTTAAAAAATACACTCCAATAAAAGTTGAGATAGTTGTGAATGCAATGATCAAACTTGCCTCAGGAAATAATAGTGAGCAAACTTATTTGTCTGATAAGTTGCAAGAGTTAGGATCTAACTAAATGAGAAAATCTATAATATCAATATCTTTTTTGATTTATATATTTTGTATTTTACCTTACTCTACTTCAATGGCATATGAGGAATCTCAATATGATGTAGTATATAAATCTGAAATATACGAAGTGAGACATTATAAAGACCGTCTAGTTGTTGAAGTTGTAAGTAGAAATGATGACAATAGTTTTAGAAAACTTTTTAAATATATCTCGGGTCAGAATAATAAATCCCAAGAAATTAAAATGACTGTGCCAGTAACACAGGGTGAGAAGGATAATGGATACTATATGCAATTTTATCTTCCATCAAAATTTACAAAAGAGAATGCGCCTATACCCACAAATTCAGAAGTTAAAATCTCAACAATAGAAGAAGGTTTTTTTGCTGTGATAGAATATTCTGGAAGAGCCTCAGATAATAATTTCTTCAAACATAAGGAAATTCTTAATAAAAAACTCTTAGAGGATAAAGTAATCATTAAAGGACCCCCAATAAGAGCAACTTATAATGGGCCTTTTACGCTTCCTATGATGAGACGCAACGAAGCTATGTTTAAAGTTGAGTGGAGTAAATAGATTACATTTTGCCATATATATTAATTTTTATCGCCTGATAGTTTAACTTCATTAATCAGAAAGGTATTTTATGAAAAAATTATTTATAATTTTATTTGTAGCATTTGGTTTAAACAGCTCTGTTTTTGCTGATGGTCATGTAAAAAGAATTTTATCAACTAGTCAGACTGGCATGGGTAACGATATTGTTTATCCTTCAGGCAAAGCAAAGATAACTGCATTTGAGTTTAACGTTCCTGTTGGAGGCCCAGTTGTTCCACATACTCACTCATTCCCTGTTTTAATAATGATACAAGAAGGAGAGATTGAACTTATCCAAGGCGGTAAAAGCTATATCTATAAAGCTGGAGATGCATTCGTAGAGGATGTGGGTGTAGTCCATGAATCAAAAAATATTGGAGATGTTCCTGTTAAAGCTATTGTTGTTGCGATGGGAGTTGAAGGTCAAAAAATTATGACACCAGTAAAATAGGAAGGAAAAAATATGGGGCATGTAAATATTATTGCCCCATATCTCATTCTTTAAGCTAAAACTTTTTAGCCTCTTTCTTTAAGTGACCTAATGTTTCTCCTGAATTTTTTCCAGATTTGATAACGTATCCACTTGTACCATTTGCATTTGTTTCTACAGTTTTCAAGTTTCGAAACATAAGTTGATTTAGCCTAGCATTCTTTGAGCCTCGGCTAAACGAACTTAATACTCTGTGCATTCTTTTCATACACTCTCCTTGTTTGTTTTTCCAAAACTCGCTTTTAACCGATGCGATATCGGTCTCTTTTTCACCATGAGATATGGTAAACATAATTTATCATTCTAGAAAATTGATTTCAAATTATTAAAAAAAATAAAAGATCAAAATGGGTTTTATTAATTATATTTATCAACAAAATTTAATTAGAATTAAATTGGATCCATTTACTATTGTTCCTACTTGACTTAATCACGTTTTCTATAAACTTCATTCCATCAATTCCATCATCAATTGTAGGATAACAATTATTTGACTTATCATATTCTTGTCTATCAATATTAGCTGATAGCTCTTTGTAAACATCACTATAAATATTAGCAAAACCTTCTAAATAACCTTCTGGATGACCCTGAGGAATTCTTGTTACATTTTTAGCTTCTTCACTCGTGATATTGCTCCCTCTTGTAATGTTTTGAGCAGGACTACCAAATTTAGTATAACTAAGATAATTAGGATCCTCTTGTCTCCACTCAATTCCAGCATTTTCTCCATATATTCTTATTTTAAGATTATTTTCATTTCCAACTGCTACTTGGCTTGACCATATTGATCCTTTCGCACCCCCTATAAATCTTAGCATTATTTGCGCATTATCATCTACTTTTCTCCCTTCAACAAATGTATGAATATCAGCCGAAATTTCATCTACCTCTAATTCAGTTATAAACCTAATCAAATTATAGGCATGAGTTCCAATATCACCTATACAACCACCTGCGCCTGATCTATTGGGATCAGTTCTCCACTCCGCTTGCTTTAATCCACTATCTTCTGCCTTTGTAGTTAACCAATCTTGAGGATATTCAGCTTGAATAACTCTCAAAGAACCCAAGTCTCCTTTTTGAACTAAGGATCTTGCATGTCGGACCATAGGATAACCGGTATAATTATGAGTTAAAGCAAATATTAATTTTTTACTTTCAATTATCTTTTTAAGATCTATTGCTTCCTCACTAGACATACCAATTGGCTTATCGCAAATAATATGAATCCCTTTTTCTGCAAAGATTTTTGCAATAGGTACATGTAAATGATTTGGTGTTACTATTGAAACTACATCAATACCGTCGGGTCTAACAGACTCTTTCTCTGCCATCTCTTGGTAGGTTTTATAGATCCTATCATTTTCTATACCAAGATTTTTTCCAGTTTCTTTTGAATTATCAAAGTCAGATGAAAATGATCCCGCAACTAATTCATAATACCCATCAAGTCTTAAAGCTATTCTATGGACACTTCCAATAAAAGCATCTTTTCCACCGCCAACCATTCCGATGCGTATTTTTCTATTCATTAATTAATGCCAAGCATTTTTTTATTTGCTTCATGGTCAGCACCACTACCTGCAAAATCATCAAAAGCTTTTTCTGTTGTATTAATAATGTGATTTTTAATGAATTCAGCTCCTTCTCTTGCTCCATCTTCTGGATGTTTAAGACAGCATTCCCATTCAAGAACTGCCCAACCATCATAATCATATGAAGTTAGTTTTGAGAATATGGATTTAAAATCAACTTGTCCATCACCAAGTGATCTAAATCTACCAGCTCTATTAACCCATGACTGAAACCCACCATAGACACCTTGTTTCCCAGATGGGTTTAACTCAGCATCTTTAACGTGAAACATTTTTATTTTCTCATGATAAATATCAATATGAGCTAAATAATCTAGGTGTTGCAGAACATAATGACTTGGATCAAAAAGCATATTACATCTTTTATGATTACCTACTCTTTCTAAAAACATCTCAAAAGTTACACCATCATGAAGATCTTCACCTGGATGTATTTCATAACATAAATCTACTCCATTATGATCAAAGTGATCAAGAATAGGCTTCCATCTTTTTGATAATTCATCAAATGCATTTTCAATTAAACCCTCAGGTCTTTGTGGCCAAGGATAAACATAAGGCCACGCAAGTGCTCCTGAAAAAGTTACATGTTTATCTATTCCTAGACTATTTGATGCTTTTGCAGCCATCATCAACTGATTCACAGCCCATTCTTGTCTTGCTTTAGGATTTCCTCTTACTTCAGGCGCAGCAAAACCATCAAAAGCAGAATCATAAGCAGGATGCACTGCAACAAGTTGACCTTGAAGGTGAGTTGATAATTCTGTAATTTCTAAATTGTGTGATTTAGCAATTCCCTTAATCTCATCACAATAATCTTTACTTTCAGATGCTTTTTTTAAATCAATTAATCTACCGTCCCAACTAGGAATTTGTATACCTTTGTAACCGAGAGATGATGCCCATTTACAAATATTATCTAAAGAATTAAACGGTGCATCTTCGCCTACAAATTGTGCTAGGAAAATTGCAGGACCTTTTATTTTGTTCATAATTCCCCTTTCTCTTTAATTTTTTACATAAACTATTTTTACAAAAAAAATACTAGCAGGCACAAGTCTTCTTGGATAGACTATTCTTAAGAATAATTAAACTAATAGGAGATAAAATGAAAAAAATAATGATTTTATTGTTTGTTTCTCTATTTACTTTTTCTGCAAATTCAAATGCTAAGTCAATCACATTAGGATGGGCCGCTTGGGACCCTGCCAATGCTTTACAAGAACTTACTAAAGAGTTTACTGCAGAGACAGGAATAGATGTCAACTTCGAATTCGTGCCATGGCCAAATTTTGCTGATCGTATGTTGAATGAACTTAACAACAAAGGTAAAACTTTTGACTTGTTGATTGGAGACTCACAATGGATTGGAGCTGGTGCAGTATATGGACATTATGTAAAATTGAATGACTTCTTTGATAAAGAAGGTATTTCAATGAATGATTTCTCACCTGCAACAGTTTATGCATATTCAACTTGGCCTAAAGGAAGTGAAAACTATTATGCATTACCAGCTATGGGAGATGCATTAGCTTGGGCTTATAGAAAAGACTGGTTTGATAGACCAGAACTTAATTCAGAGTTCAAAAAGAAATATGGTTATGATCTAGGAGTTCCTGCAAATTGGAATCAATTACATGACATGTGTTCTTTCTTTCAAGGAAGAGAAATTGATGGTCAGAAGAGATATGGTGCAGCCATTAATACAGAACGTGGATCTGAAGGTATTACAATGGGTGTAACAGCTGCAATGTATGCATGGGGAATGGAGTATGAAAACCCTAACAAACCATATGATATGGAAGGTTATTTTAACTCTCCTCAAGCTGTAGAAGCTGTAGAGTTCTATAGAAAATTATATGAGGACTGTGCACCTCCAGGGCACTCTGATGCTTATATGGTAGCAAACCTAGATGCATACAAATCAGGACAAGTTGCATTCCAAATGAACTGGTATGCTTTTTGGCCAGGTGTTTCAAAAGAGGATAGTGACGGAAGAGTTAGTGGTTTCTTCGCAAATCCAAAACAAAACGTAGCTGCTGCCACATTAGGTGGTCAAGGTATATCTGTTGTGAAATATTCAGATAAACAAGATCTTGCACTAGAATATATTAAATGGTTTGCAAGACCAGATGTACAGCAAAAATGGTGGGATTTGGGAGGATATTCATGTCATAATGATGTGTTAAATTCACCATCTTTTCCAACATCTACAGTTTATGCACAAGGTTTCTTAGACTCAATGGGGATAGTCAAAGATTTTTGGCAAGAACCAACATTTGTAGAGTTAATGTTACCTATGCAGGAAGCTATTCATGATTATGTAGTTAATGGAAAAGGTACTGCTAAAGGTGCTTTAGATAAAATCATTGAAGAGTGGGTTGAAGTATTTGAAGCAGACGGCAAACTTTAACAATACTATTTGAAGATATAAAAAAAGGAGGGGGGATATAATCTCCCCTTTTTTTGTTAAAAAAATCATATGAGCGTTAAAAAAAAATTTAAAGGACTATCTGATAAAGCTGTAGCTTGGCTTTTTATTGGCCCTTCTGTATTTCTTTTATTAGCAATAAATATTTACCCTTTAATTTATGCCATCAGAATGTCTTTCACAAATTTTTATGCAAATAAAATTGGAAGAGAACCACAGTTTGTAGGTTTAAAAAATTATATAAAAGTTCTCAATAAAGAAGCCATATGGGAAAAAATGCAAGTTACCGCAAACTTTATGTTTTGGACTTTGTTACTTCAGGCAGTAATAGGTCTAGGTTTAGCTTTATTATTAAATAGGAAATTTAAAGGTAATGAATTATTAACTACCTTAATAGTATTACCAATGATGTTATCTCCTGCTGTTGTGGGTGTATTTTGGACTTATCTTTATAATCCCCAAGTAGGTTTGTTTAATTATGTTATTAATTTTTTCCACGATTTTGGAAGTTTTGATATGATTGGATCAAGTGTGCTTGCGCCATGGTCAATAGTTATTGTTGATACTTGGATGTGGACACCTTTTACAATGTTAATTTGTTTAGCTGGTCTAAGATCTGTTCCAAATTATTTATATGAAGCGGCAGAAGTCGATAGAGCTAGTAAATGGCAACAATTTATTTACATCACATTACCATCTGTATTACCATTTTTATTGTTGGCATTATTATTTAGGGGAATTGAGAATTTTAAAATGTTTGATATGGTCGTCGAACTTACATCCGGTGGCCCTGGGTCAGCTACAGAGCTCGCCTCAATCAATTTAAAAAGAGAAGCATTTGAAAAATGGAAAACCGGTTATAGTTCAGCTTTTGCAGTTATTCTTTTTGTAACGATTTTTGGTTTTGGAAATGTTTATGTAAAAGTAATGAATAAGATAAAGGAACGCTGATGGATACATCTAGATCATATTTAGAACCTTCGTCGTTTTCAAAGAAACTCGCTGCTACAATTATTATTGTATATACAGTAATAACGTTAATTCCTATTTCTTGGATGGTGATGACCAGCTTCAAGAATGTAAATAGTGCAATTTCTTATCCACCTGAAGTATTTTTTGAACCATCATTAGAAGGATATGTTAATTTGTTTACTAATAGATCAAGACAATCTCAGGAATATCTTGACTCACTGCCACCACCAGAAAATTGGTATGAAGAACTAGTTAGAAGTAGAGAGATGGTTATAACAGGTCCATCAAAATTTTTAGGAAGATATTCAAACTCAATGATAATTGGATTTGGTTCAACTTTTGCATCTGTATTTTTGGGTGCATTAGCAGCGTATGCCTTTTCAAGGTTTAGGGTTCCATTAAAAGATGATTTATTATTTTTTATTCTCTCTACTAGGATGTTTCCACCAATTGCCGTGGCTGTTCCAATATTTATTATGTATAGAAAATTAGGATTAGGGGATACTCACCTTGGAATGATCATATTATATACAGTCGTAAATTTAAGTTTAGCGGTGTGGCTGTTAAAAGGATT
>CACPQM010000002.1 GCA_902636075.1 uncultured Pelagibacteraceae bacterium
TCTAATTCAGACTGTCCATATTCTATTTCAGCAATAATAAGATTAGGACTTTTTTGTTCAGAAATCTTTTTTGCATCAACTAAACTTGAAGGTAATGGAACTTCAGAATTATAAATTTTTTTTAATTTTTCATTGCTGTTGATTGGTCCAATTATATTTTCATAAGCTAGTTTACTCGTGATAATACTATTTTGTGCTCCAATGTAACCTGCTTGTGCCCCTGATAAAGAAGATTGGGACTGTGCTAGGTCAGTTGCAGTTATTTGAGCTCTAGATAGTCTTGCATTATCTATTTCGAATTGTCTTTGAAGAAGGTTAACATTTTCTTCATTAATACTTAATTTTTCATAAGCAAGGATTAAACCTGTATAAGCCTCAATTGCTTTCATAAAAACATCTTGTTCTTTTTTAATAAGTTTTGCTTCAGATAAGTTTAGACCTAATTTACTTTTTTCGTATTTTGTGCCACGTTCACTACCATCCAAAAGTGTTTGTTCTAACTTTATAGAAGATGTCATTGGATTTGTATTAGTTATAGAAGCATCAGTACCATTTTGATTAGTAAGTTTATTGGTATCTTCAATACTTTTGGTTCCCGTAAGAGTTAAAGTTGGAAAAAAATCACTTTTAGAAATATTTAAGACTTCTTTTTGAACTTCTAAATTTTTTCTCTCAGCTTTAAGCTCTAAATTGTTCTGATAGGTCTGCCTTAATGCATCACTCAAAGTTGCTGCATTTAATGGTAGTATAAAAACTATTAAGCAAAATGTGATTAAAGAGATTTTTTTCATTAATTATATTTTATTGATTTAATTTGATGATTTCTATTTAAATTTAATACAATTGATGAATATTTTGGAGCAAATTTAAACATATTTTGTGTGACCCTTTGGTAAGTTTGCATAAAAGTTAATACCTCGTTTTTGCTCATAACTTTGCTATTTGCTTTATTTTTTGAGTTTAATTTAAGTAATGCCTCCTGTTTAAGCCTCCAACTTTGTAATAATTTAAAATTACCAGCTTTTAAAAATAACAAACAGTCTAATTTAGAAAATAATTTTTTATATTTTGTTTGTAGTTGACCATTTACATATTTTCTCCATTTTAAATTTTTATCTGCTGTTCTTTCAAGAGAATTAATCGATTTTTTTAAGGTTGTATTTTTTTCTGCTCTAGCTCCTACACACCATCCTTCAAAGATTATAACATCTGGTACCTTCTTAACTAGATACCAAGACTTTCTTTTTAATCTGTCATCTATTGCCTTATTAAATTTAGGAAGTCTCTGTTGATTAAATCGCTTTTCCTTTGTTTTTTTAAGAAGATCAAAAATAAAGTTTACATCGTGAGTACCTGGAACACCTCTGGTCATTAATAAGGGGTGAATTTTTTTAGATAATTTTATTCTATCTTTTCGGGTTTTATACAAATCATCAATTGATATTTTAAAAACATTTAACTTAAAATATTTCGTTAAAATGATTCTTAGAATAGAACTAATTGTTGTTTTACCAGTTCCTTGACCACCTGCTAAGCCTATTAAGTAAGGTTTAGATTTATTTGTTCTATTATTGATCCAGAAACTAATTGGAATTAGAAAAGATTTAATCATCTTTTCTTTACTTTTAAATTTTTCCTTTGTTGTTTCTTGGGATCTTATAAACTTAAAACAGTCTTTACTAACTTTTTTATAACACTCAGTAATTGATTGCATAAAAAATTTATTGTTTTTGATCTAAAGGATGATTTTTGCCGTCGTTCACTGGCACATCTTCAATTTCAAATGGCTCTACACCTTCTATACAAGCAATATTTACACCGAATA
This sequence comes from uncultured Pelagibacteraceae bacterium, assembly GCA_902636075.1. Taxonomy (GTDB): domain Bacteria; phylum Pseudomonadota; class Alphaproteobacteria; order Pelagibacterales; family Pelagibacteraceae; genus Pelagibacter. The sequence continues at coordinate 1,826 of CACPQM010000002.1, forward strand.
TTTTTGGATTACTTCTAGGTCTGTTATGAGTATGAATTCCACAAATTGAACAAAAGTAATGTTTGGCGGTATTAGTATAAAACTGATAAAGTGATAACTTATCCTCTCCTTTTATAAGTTTGAAATCATCAGGACCAAGTACTCCAATAATGTAACCTTTTTTTTTGCAAATTGAACAATTGCATCGCATGATTTTTTCAATACCACCCAAAGGCATCTTAACTTCTGCTTCTATTGCACCACAATGACAGGATAATTTTTTCATATTTTAATCTCCTAAAAATTTATCTTTTATTATCTTTTAAATAATTTTTATATCTTTCGTAACTTTCTTTTGGCCAAGTATTTTTTAAATCATACATTTTTTCAAAACAATTTGCATCATCAGTAAGTTTCAACCATGGATCTTTATCTTTTGTAAATATATGCGCTTCAGGAGGAAAGTTTTCGGAATTATCTAAAGTTTTAGTTCTAACTGTTGATCGACCAACCGCCGTAGCATAATCTGTATAAATATAAGTACCACATTTGTTACAAAAATAAGCTCTTGAGGTAGCTCCACTACCTGTTTTAAGTTCAGTTGACGAAATCTCACCCTCTATAATTAATGTATTGTCTAGAACGCTAGTATTAATAACATAAGAAGACCCAGTTATAATTTTACAATCTTTGCAATGGCAAGCTTGGGTGAATAGAGGCTTCTCGGTAATTCTATATTTAACCTGACCACAAATACATCTTCCTGTTAAGCTTTCGTTTTTTTTCATTTTTTATATTTAAACTATTTATGGTTAAAGTTATCCACAAGTATACTAAATATAGTTTTGATGTTCACGTTTTGATTCACTTTTGATTCAGTTACAGACTCAAAATACAACCTGATTGACACTATTGAATAACTTGGATATTAATTAGAACAAAATAAGAACATTTATGAAGCTAACTATACCTTACTATTTACATAAAGCTGGCGCGGGTTTTCCGTCCCCTGCCACAGACTATATTGAGGAAGATATCGATTTAAATGTTCATTTAATCAAAAATGTTCCAGCAACTTTCATCATAAGAGTTCAAGGGAAATCAATGGTGGATGTTGGAATTAATGATGGCGATCTATTAGTTGTTGATAAAAGTTTAACGCCAAAAAACTTCTCAACAGTTATTGCAAATGTTCATGATGAACTAGTTGTTAAAAGTTTAGTTCAAGAAAGAGATAAAAAATTTTTAACATCAGGTTCTAAAGAATTTACAGATCGAATTTTAATTAATGAAGATGAAGATATATTTATTTGGGGAGTTGTAACTTATGTCATCCATTCAGTATACTAAAAAAATAGCACTTATTGATTGTAACTCTTTTTACGTTTCTTGTGAAAGATTATTCAATCCTAAAATAAGAAAAAAACCTGTTGTAGTTTTATCTAATAATGACGGTTGTATAATTTCAAGATCAACTGAAGCAAAAGCTTTAGGTATTAAAATGGGAGAACCTTACTTCAAAGCAAAAGACATTATTATTAAAAATAAAGTTGAAGTTTTTTCATCTAATTATTCTTTGTACGGAGATTTGTCTAGAAGAGTAATGAGAACATTAAAAAGGTTTAACTCTGCCATTGAAGTATATTCTATCGATGAAGCATTTCTTGATTTGTCAAATTTTTCAGATGATGAAGTTGAAAAGGTTGGAAGAGGAATCAGAGAAACAGTTTTAAAGTGGACAGGTATTCCAACTAGCATCGGTATTGCTAAAACAAAAACTTTAAGCAAAGTTGCAAATCATATTGCAAAGAAAAAAAAATCAGGTGTAACAAGTTTAATAGGAATTGAAAATATTGATCCAATATTAGAAAAAGTTGAAATTAATGATGTATGGGGTGTAGGAAGACAACTAACGAAATTTTATCATAAAAATGGAATTTATAACGCGAAGCAACTTAAAAATAAATCTAATACATGGATAAAGAAAAACTCTAATGTTTTAGGGTCAAGAACTGCAATGGAGCTAAGAGGAGTTCCTTGTATTGATTTAGAGACAACACAAACAAAAAGAAAAAGTTGTGTTGTATCTCGTTCTTTTGGTCAAAGAATTGAAAAATATCAAGAATTAAAAGAAGCAGTTGCAAACTATTGTTTGAATGCATCCGAAAAAATAAGATCTGAATCTTTGATTGCAAAGTCAATTACAGTTTTTGTTAGAACAAGTCCTTTTCAAAGTAGATTTGGATATTATTCAAACTCAAAGACAATAGATTTTGCAATTTCAACAAATAATAGTATTGAAATAGTTAAAACTGCTTTAGTTGCTTTAGACTCTATCTTTAAAAATGGCTATCGTTACCAAAAAGCAGGTGTAATGCTGACTGGTTTATCCAATGAAGATCGTAGTAAGAACCTATTTTATTCTGAAAAAGACGAGAAAATAAAGGGGTTAATGAGGTCTATTGATAATACTAACTATCGATATGGAAGATCTACGTTAAGTCTTGCTAGTGCGGGTGTTCAAAAGAGATGGAACATGAGAAGAGAACATTCTTCTAAAATAGATACAGCCGATTTTTACTTACTGCCAACAATTAAAGGTTGATTAAGATTAATTTTAAAAAGTTTAGCTGCATTTTTATATGCAATCTTTTCTTGTACATCTGGGCTTAAAGATCCAATCATCAAACGAACATGCTTCATATAGTGTTCAACAAAAACATCATGTGCTGGGCTTTTACCTAATTTATGATCAGAACCAAAAAAATATCTATCGGAATATTTTTCCATCGATTTTGCCCAAACCTCATGTAATTTAAATCTATAATCATTTGGGATATGCAAATCCTCAAAGCCCCAAAGAGAAGACCAATGAAATGCTATTTTCCAGTCAGTATATGTATTAGGACAATAATCAAAAATTTCTTCAAGGTCTTTTGTTGGCATCATTCCTGTATGAGCTATCACAATTTTTGCGTTGGGGTATTTTTCACATTTTTTTTTATAAAAATTTTTAAACTCTGTTAATCTATCTATCCCATCTATTTCATGAAAAGGCTCCAGGTGTAAATTAATCGGCATACGGTGTTCATTGACAAATTCGAACGCCTTATCAATAATTGGGTGCTTAAGATCTAAATCTAATTGCGGTTGATACCCACCATAAGGGGGATTTTTTTTCTTTTTATTATAGTGAACTAGTCCAGCTTCTCCCAATCCATAACATTGTCCTTTTTTAAATCTTTTAATAGTTTCTTTAAACTCTTTATTAACTTCTGAGTTCTTATATTTTTTTTTATTTGCTGACATTCCAATAAAATTGGAATGACAATTAGTTAAAACATTCTGATGCTCTGCAGCAAAATCATAATAATAATTCCAATTATCTTCTGATTTGTAAGTATTTGGAGTTCCCATAATTACAGACATAAAAACATTTGCCTTATTTGTTAACATTGGCAAATCTTCTATAAAATACTCAGTACCTATATCTAAAGCTCTTCCGGTGGATTTTCTAGGATGTGCATGACCATCTATTATAGGTCCTAAATAAGGTTTATTTGTATCTCTTACCTCAAGATTATTAAGTTTATAACTGTCTAAAAGTTTTTTTGCTTCTTCACGACTTTCAGTTTTTCCAAACATAATTCTTTCATAAGCCCAGTGATCGAATCTATAGTGTTCGTCAAAACTGTTGGCAAACGTTGGTAAAATTAAAAAAATAAATAACAAAATTTTTTTCATTAATTCATACACTTTGGTTCAAACCCAAAGTTTCTATCTACAAAATAACCTGACTTTTTAGATTTCCACATCCTATCATTTGCAACAATAGTATGATCTCTGTCTGTGTACTTCTCAATTAACCAGTCTAGAGAAATGGCCATCTGGTGTACATGATATGTTGCATGTGCTTGATTTTTTGTAAAATTCTGCATTCCTGATGGGTCTTTACGTTTTCTATAAGTTTTAATGTCTGTCAAACCCAGGTTTAGAACATCGACAGTTTTATCTATTTTTTTCTTTAATTTTTTTGGAAACTTATTGTAACCCCACAGCTCAGCTATAGCATAAAGCCCGAGCAGATTGTTTACACCTTGTGAATGATACCAGACATCTCTAACACCCCTGAAACTATTATTATGAATGTAGCCATCATCGTATACAACTTTATTAGCTTTACCAATTCCTTTTTTAATCCATTTTGCTACTTCCTCTGGTTTATCTTTCCAAGCTAAATATGATAATACAGAAATTGTTCCATCAGCCATTTGAATAAAACCTCTCGCAGATTTTTTTGTTGTTAATTCTTTTGTAGCCCACGGCTTGATATATTTTTTGTATAAAGTATCAATATACTTATCAATAATTTGAAATTGTTCTTTAGTAAATTGATCCTTCATTAAATATGCTTGTTGAATATAAGTGGCTCCATAAATTTGAGCTTCATGTGGCCTGTGAGAAATACAAGGTTTGTCACCTTTTGCTTTGCCACCACCGTAGCATAGTTTATCAACTTTGCCTTGATCTTTTAGTATACTAATTTCTTTGGAAGTTAATGTATTTAACATCACACCTGCTTCAGCCCAGGCTGCCATTACTTTTGCAATAATTGGACCATGTTCATCCATTTTGTTATTTACGATTGCATAAATAATAGTTCCGTGTAATAGCGCTAACCGGTTAGTATGTTTTTCATGATTCACATATATACTGTTTGATCTAGCTTCATGATCTTTGTTCCAATTATATTCCGTAAGTTCCATTAAATGATCATAATTATTTCCTTGAAGTTCAGGATTTTTTTTTTTACTTACATGTGTTATAGCAAGATCCATTTCCCAATATTCTTTACCCCAACTGCCTTTACCATGCACACCCTCTAGTGAACAAGTTTCTTTTGTAAGCTCGTTAGCAAAGAAATATTTTGGAATAACAATATCATTTTTCTTTGCGTAAGCACTACCACTCAACAACGAAACTAGAACCACGATCCCTAAAAGTTTTTTCATTTCAAAAATGATTTTGAAACCTTAAGAATGTGGCTAGGATTAAATTTTTTATCATTTTTTCTATATGAATAAACTTCATATTTTTCAACATTTTGTGACACAAGCTTTTGACATTCAGATTTATTAAACAATTTTTCACATTTTTTTTCAGATCTTACCCCATCAAAAAAAATAATTCTTTGAGGCATTTTATTTGTCTCAAATATATTTTTATATCTAGACATAAAGCTATTATATAATCCATATCTTAAGCTTTGCTCTTTACCTTTGCTTGGATGATTTGAGATACCCTTAAAATCAATCTTTAATTGTCCATCTATCCAGACCCTCATGAAACCCTTATCGGGGTCAGGGTGCCAATTAGTATTAAAAATAATTTGAGTCCAATTACCTAATAATTCTTCATTTTTTTTTAATAGTATGTACGAGTCTCTAAATGTATCTCCATTTCTATTAAAAGTTAAACCGGCATGCATATGCTGAAACATTACTAATACTTTTGAAGGTTTGTGCCTTTTCCATTGTATTAAAGACATTTTAGATGGTGCAACTGAATTGTAATCTTTTGGTAAGAAAATATAAAATTGGTACCATCTCTCATATTTTGAAGGATATCTTTTGTAATATAATTCAGTTCTTTCTCTATCATTTTCACAATCACTCCATTTTGGTTCATAACCACATTCGCCGTCATTTAGTTCAAATCTAATTGATTTTTCTCCAATAATAGAAAAATCAGATACAGAAACAGGGTTAACTGCATGTCTTGCATTTAGAAAATGAAATTGTTCAGGAATTGCTTTTCCATATTTATCTTCTTTTAAAGCTTTTTTGACTTTTGAAAATTTTGTTTTTGCAAATGCATTGCTATTAACTAAAAATCCAATTATTAAAAAAATTAAGAAATTTTTCATTATTTATTTCATTTTTATTTCGGGTAATGGCTTGTCCCATTTTATAGACTTTGAGATTTTTTTTCCATGAGTACTATCACGCCATGAGCTTTTTTTAGTTTTAACATAAGAAATTGATTCTCTAGTACCAGAAGAATAAGAACATTTACCCTCGTCTAAGATCTGTTCACAACTGTCACTGAAACCAAATTCTTTTACAGTTACGGATTGAGTCGGAATTTTATCTAAAGCCATTTGCTCTAACCATCTATAAAACCCCCACTTAAAAGTATAACCATTGCCAATAGTAAAATTTGGTCCGTATACCTCAAAAATTCTTTGATTGTCTAACCACCCAATTATTTCTCCATTATCTTTTTTTGAAGCCAATATTTTCAAACTCAAAGTTCGATAGTCCTTATAATCCTCCACATATCCAAGGTAAAATTTGTAACCAATTTTATCAAAATTAGAATTATCTGGGTCCCCCTTTAGGTAAAATACCTCTTTAGTAAAATTTATTTGATGAGCGATCCTATCATCAGAATATTGAAATTTCATCCAGGGTAAAAGTCTAGAATTACCTTTATTTGCTATTACCTGAAATAAAGAGCCACCTAAGCCATACTTAATTGGAAATTCATTTAATTTAAATTTATATTTAACATAAACCGGCTTTTCAAATTTTCTAGGCTTTTTCGCATTTGCCATCTCCCATCTTTGATTTCTTTGACCAGTTCTCTTCCAATCATCTTTATGACCTTTAAACTTTGTATCTAAAGTAATTTTAATTGCTTTACCGTTTTTATCCTCAATAATTGATAAAGCTTTTTTTTTTGATATTGATCTGGTATCATTAACTAGTTCTTTTTTAGCTTTTCCTATTAGAATTTCTTTTTTTAAAAATTTGTAGGGATTTTCAGATGCGTTAGAAATTGTAGATAAAAAAATAAAAAAATAAATAATTAAAAATAATTTTTTCGTCACGCTTTGAACAATTTGTCAGAGAGATTATCTAATTTTTCTCCCCAAAAAACTTCTTTTTGTATTCTGTTGAAATCAATGTCAAAAACAGAAGACATGGCTGATGCATAAACAGATCTAGCATCTAATGTTACATTAAGATCTCTGCCATCAAAAAGCTCTTTCTTTTTTAAACCTGGCCAGTCTGTGTGCACTTGGCTTTTCTTAATTAATCCACCAGCCATAAATATTGCTGTTCCATAACCATGCTCAGTTCCATTACCACCGTTTTGTTTTATGGTTCTTCCAAATTCAGTAACAGTTAGTATCAACGTATCTTTATATGATTCTTTAAGTTCGACTTTTAAATTTTTTATAATGTCATCCATTTCAACTAAACATTTCGTATGAGTACCGTTCACTCCACCTTGGGCCGCATGTGTATCAAAACCATTTACCTCAAACACAGCAACTCTTGGTCCATTTGGTTTTCTTAAATATGCAGCGGCTTGTTTTGAAAGATTATTATTTTTTCTTTTATCCCAATTGCTTGAATATCCAGCCATCATCTCTTCATTTTTTCGTTTTTTTATGTAATTCATCATATCCATTAGCTCTTCTTCTGAGCTATCAGCATATATAGATTTTAATAAGTTTAATGTATCTTCTCTTGGAAGTTTTCCATCTGATGGAAAATAATTATTATTTTTAGGAACTCCTCTTAATAAAAGTGGCATTGGCAAAGATAATGCCAACCCTTCTCCTTGAAGTTTAGCTAATTTCATTGTTCTTCCTACCCAACCTGTCTTCTCTTTGTATGGCGTTCTTCCACCAGACTCCATTAAGTTTTGACCTTCAAAGTGAGACCTTGCTGTATAAGGAATGCTAGTAGCATGAACTATGGCCCCTGTGTTTTCCTGCCAACAGCTATGAAAAGTTTTTAGTTTTGGATGCAAAGCAAAATCTGAGTCTAGCTTAATTGTGTTTTCGATTAAAATATTCTTTCTTCTTTTTTCAAAATTTTTGTCTCCGATTACAGGAACTGCGCAAAGTCCATCCATTCCTCCTCTAAGCATAATAACAACTAGATTTTTCTTTCTAGATGAAGAGGCCAGGACAGGAAAATTAAATCCTGCTAAAAACATAGTAGTTGCTGCTGAACCTTTTAAAAAATCTCTTCTTGATATCTTCATGCTTTTAATACCTCCGGTAAATTAAACAGAATCATATGTTTTTCTTCATTTGTTTTAGCTCTTGCTACAATTTTTAAAATTTTATCAGGATTATCAAAGTTAGTACGTATAATTCTTTCATGAATAGTATCATCGATTTGATCACTTATTTTATACTGATGAAATGCTTTTTTGGCGTACATTAATCTCCTAATAACTAGCTCTGTCGATAGCCAGTCCTTTTCTAAGTCTGAATATCCGTTTGGTTGTTTTTGCTTATAAGGATGACACCCAATATCTTCCAATAACCAACTTGGAAATCTCATTTCATGAGATGGTTTAAAACCAAATACAAATTGATTCATTTTATATTCACTAACAGGATATTTATAATTAGAACCTGACATATTGATTGTTGTTAACCACCAATTTTCTGGATTTTGAAATTTTTTATATTTATCGTTGTATTCAAATGCAATTTTAATTGCAGCTTTGTGAACTTCTGGAAGGAGCCCATCTGATTTTTCCCAAGCTTTTATAACTGGTGCTATCATTTCAGGCGTAGGATTATCAGTAATTAAATATTTGCATAGTTTTGTAGCAATAAATTCTCTGCAAGAAGGGTGGTTAACTAAATCTTTTATTGCAAGATTAATACCTTTCTTTCCACTTCTGTAAACTTTTCCTAATACTTTTTTCTTACCTGGCTCATGTCTTTCTCTATCAAATGATACATCATGACCATGGTCTCTTCCCTTTGTCCATTTCGGTCTCCAGCCAGTCATAATTTTAGCAAGTTCTATAACATCCTCCTGAGTGTAGCCTCCATCTGGAGAGATAGTATGAAGCTCCATTAATTCTCTAGCATGATTTTCATTTATAGTTGCTGGCTTTTTTTTTCTTTTTCTCCATTCATCTTTTCCACTGATAGATTTTGGTCCAACATTATCCTTATTATCAAGATGCATTATCATAGGCCAAGCAAGAGTAGCTTCATTTACCATGGTCTCAAATGTCTTATTCATATTGGATCTTATAAATTCTCTTTGATAAGCTCCAGTTGAAAAAGAAGACAAAGTTTGAGTATCACTTATTGTAAAATGGTTTCCCCAAAAGTACCATAGCTTTGCAAGAACTGGGTGGTCACTTCTTAAAGCTTCTGCGTGTCTTATACAAATTTCATTATTTGGCCAAAATTTTTTACCAACATCATTTTCTAGTTGACGTTCTGCTTTTCTAAATCCTTCTGGGTCATTTTTATATTTTTTTCTTAATGTAGTATTTTCCTCTACTCTCATCGTAATCCAATACTTTCTCATCTCTTTTTCAGACAAGATATATTTTCCTTTCCAGTTGAACTCAGGAATAGTTTCAACTTGTTTTTGAGCCCAAACTAATGGATCAGATGGAGCTTTCTCATCAGGTTTTAAACCAAAAGCAACTTTTCTAAAAAAGTTTTTCATCTCTAATAATATAAAAAAATTATTTTACTTTTTCAATATTATGTATATTTGTTAAAGAATTATTAAATTCATTCATATTTTCTCTTCCTGAGATTTTTAAAATAACTAAACCAAATATAATGATTAAAGCTAGAGGAATTGCTGTAATTATACTTATATAATCAGCAATTATTATCAAGTATATTGCGTAAAAAGCTATTGATCTAAAAATTACACCCGACTTAAAGACAGCAATTATAGCTAAAGAATGCTTTATCAAATTAATAAAACTCATCTTGGATGGACCAAAGTATCTTGAACCTCTTATTGATGGAGATTTAATTAGATTATTTTCTGTTTTGGCTAATGAACCAGAAAAACTACTCCAAGTTGCTTTCTCTTCAATTAATTTTTTAACAGTTTCTTTTGTAAGGCAAGTGAAGTTTCCAAATTTTATAAATTTTCCTGTAAATGTATAAGTAATTATTTTGTGCAAAATATAACAGATTTTAAAAATTAAACCTTCTGATCTTTTTACTCTTTCTCCAACAATACTTTTTTTAGGATTATCCTTAATCTTTTCTACAAAGTTTATTATCTCTTCAGGCCTGTCTTCTCCGTCACCATCCATTGGAATTACATAGTCAAAATCTTCATTTTCTAAAATATGTTTAAGCCCTGTCGCAATACAACGTGCATGCCCTTTATTATTTCTCATATTTATTAATTTTAATGATTTAATATTATTTAAATTTTTAGAATCTAATATTGTTTCCTCAGTGGAAGCGTCATTCACTACTATTACTGAAATTTCTACTTTAAGCTCAGAAATATTAATATTGATTTCTTCAATTAATTTTGAGGCAGATTTAAAGTCATTAAAGACTGGAATAAGAATTATTATTTTCATTAACTTACTGAGCCTATCAGTCTAAATAGAGAGGCAAAAAAACCATAACCCGAGAGTTCAATTAAAACAACAATTCCGATGATGAATAAAAGTCTCTTGTTCTTTTGGTTTAATTGAAATTTCATTTATATGTTAAACATTTCATATCTTTGTTACACAATTGGACTTTAGTTGAACTATAAATCCATTTTGGTCTATCTGTAAGATGGTAAGATATATTTCCTGCAATCCATTCATTACCTTTAATATATTCCATTTTTCCAAGATCCTTACCTTCAGTTTCATAAAAAACTTTAGCCTGCTTAGCTAAATTTATACCATCAAAATCAGTTCTTTTATCAGTTTGAGAAATTGAAATATAAGAATACAAAATCGGAGATAGTAGGAATAATACCAAAAAGACAGAGGTAAAAACTCTCATTTTTGCAAAATTAATTTGTGATTTTAAAATATAAACAAATAACAAGCCAAAGCTTATATAAAATGGCGTCATCCACATAGTTCTTATTTTTACACCCATAGTAAAGGAAGTTAAAAAAATAAATAAAATAGGAATTAAATTAATTGATAGTAAAAACAAAAGCTTTTCGTCATTTAAATTAATACTTATTTTAAATTTTTTAACTAAAACAAAAATCATTAGTAAAAATGGCAATAATATAACAATTTGCTTAGCTAAAAATATCGTAGGATGTTTTATATGGTTTAAAATACTTGCTTCTTCTGAACCTGTTCTGAGAAGTCCATAAGTAATGGTTATATAATCATTTTCAGTTAACCAAATAATATGTGGTAATAAAATTATTATAAAAGGAACGAAAGAAACTAGACATTTAAAATTTAATCTTTTTGTATAAATCATGTAAATTAAAAGTACGTCTATTGCTAAACCTAAATAAATAAATAAATATTTTGATAGAAACCCAAGTCCAGCAAATAGACCGAGTAATAACCAATCTAATATTTTATTATTCTTAATTCCTCTCCATAAATAAAAAACTGAAAGAGACCAGAAAGGAATTAAACAAACATTTACATTAAATTCAGGTGTAGTGAAGTTGTAAAAGTATATTCCTTCCAATAATAAAACAGATAGTAAACAATAAATTTTGTTATCAAAAAAATCTTCAGCTAACTTAAAAACTACTAGGAACGAAACTACGATACAGATTTGACTTAACAAATAATAAGCCCAATCTTGGGGTCCAAAGATTTGGTAAAACATCTCTGATAAAAATGCACTCATTGGTGGATGCTTATTAAACCCCCAGTCTAAATTACTACCCCATGCTAAGGCCTCTATTGTATCAAGTGGTAAATTGTTATTTGTTAAAGTTGGAACCAATGTCCAGATGAATAAGTGAGCTGTAACAAAAATAAAAAATATATTACTTATATTCTTTTTATAAATAGCCATTTTCATTAATTTATACAATTAATCCATTCTTGACACTCAATAAATGATGAATATATTCACCAAATTCATAAATTTAGACATGGCAAAGATCTCTAAAAAATATATCCCAAAAGAAACTGAAAAATATATGTGTGCAAAACATCTTGCGTATTTCAAACAAAAATTAATAGAGTGGAAAAAAGATCTTAAGAGAACAAATAATGAAGCAATATTTAATGCTTCAATGGATGACAATAGTGCATCAGCGGATATTGTAGATCAAGCAAGCTCCTACACTGAAAAAAATGTAGAAATGAGAGCAATCAATAGACAAATAAAATTAATTACTAAAATTGATGGTGCTTTAAAAAAAATTCAAGATGGCACTTATGGTTTCTGTGAGGAAACAGCAGAACCAATTGGTCTTAAAAGATTAATGGCAAGACCTGTTGCAACTTTATGCATAGCAGCACAAGAGAAACACGAAAAAGAAGAAAAAGTTTACGCTGATATTTAAGGGTAATCTATTTCAGCATCTTTGTTTAATACTTTAAATCCTTTGATCACAGCGGGACGTTTAGCTATATCAACATACCATCTTGATAATCCTTTAAAATTTTCTAATCCAATGTCATGTCTTTTATGTCTTGCTATCCAAGACCATGTTGCGATATCTGCAATTGAATACTCTTTACCTGCTAAATAATCACTTGCAGAAAGCCTCGCTTCTAAATCTTCATAAAGTTTTCTTGTAATCTTAAAATATCTTTCTTCTCCCCACTCACTTTTGCCTTGATGATAAAAGTGAAATTGATGATGCTGTCCAATCATTGGGCCGATTAAACCCATTTGAGCCATTAACCATTGATTTATCTCTAACCTATTCTCCTCAGGATAAAACATGTTACTTTTTTCACCCAAATACATCAAAATTGCTCCTGACTCGAAGACTGATTTATTATTTTCGTGATCTGTAATTACAGGAATTTTATTAAAAGGACTAATTTTTTTGAATTCTGGTTTATGTTGTTCTCCTTCGCTTAGATTGACTTTTGATATTTTATACTCAAAATTTATCTCCTCGAGCATAATACTAATTTTCCAGCCATTTGGAGTATCGGCAGTAAATAGTTCTATCACTACTTTACACCCAATCTATCTTTGATAGTGTTTGATGCTGTTGTAAATTCAAATCTATATTTTTCGTTTGGTCTTGCGTATTTAAAACAGCCTCTCGCTGCTAAGGCGCCTTCATGAAACCCTGAAAGTATTAGTTTAAGTTTTCCTGGATAGTTGCAGATATCTCCAATTGCAAATATGCCTTTCTTATTAGTTTCAAAGTTTTCTGTATTTACTGGAATTGTTTTTTTATCTAAATTAAGACCCCAATCAGCTATTGGACCAAGTTGCATTATCAAACCAAAGAAACCCAAGGCATAATCTGCTTTTAATATTTTGCTCTCCCCTTTTTCACTTTTAATTTCTATTTCTTCTAAAGATCCATTTCCTTTAACATCTTTAATTGAGTATTTAGTAAACAGACTAATTATATTTTTTTCACTTAATTCTTTTATTTTTTGAACACTGGCAGGTGCGCCTCTAAATTCATCTCTTCTATGGATAAGTAAAACTTTAGAAGTATTAGATAGTTCAATTGCCCAGTCCAGTGCACTATCTCCACCACCAAATATAGCTACAGATTTATCTTTAAAAATTGTTTTGTCTTTAATTGAATACAAAACAGAAGTTCCATCAAACTTTTCTGCACTTTTTGTAGGAAACTTTCTTGGTTCAAATGATCCAACACCTCCAGCAATTACAACATTTGGTGTTTGGAATTTTTTTCCACTAGTTGTAGTAACAATCCAATTATCGTTTTTATTTGTAAGTTCTTGAACTCTATCATTTAAATGAAAATTAAATTTAAATGGTTTGATTTGTTCTATTAAATTATTTGTAAGTTCTTCTCCCGTACACTCTGGAACTGCAGGAATATCATAAATTGGTTTGTCTGGATAAAGTTCAATACATTGACCACCAATTTTATCCAGGTTATCAACTATTTCACATTTCAATCCAATAATTCCAAGTTGATGTGCACAAAATAATCCTGTTGGACCTGCACCGATAATAACAACTTCAGTTTTAATCATTAAACTTGTTTCTCCGGCATATAAACACTCAGACCATCTAAGTCATCTGAAACCATAATTTGACAACTTAATCTGCTTTTTGAATTCGGTTCATAAGCTTGGTCCAGCATATCATCTTCGCCCATTTCTTTTTTTGGTAATTTATCATACCAGCCCTCTTTGACATAAACATGGCATGTAGCACAAGACATACTTCCCCCACAATCTGCATCAATACCAGGAATATCATTTTGAATAGCACCTTCCATAACTGTAAGCCCATTTTGGACTTCAACTACATGCTCTTTTCCATTGTATTCAATATATTTGATTTTAGCCATTGCTTTTATATAAGAATAAAAAAAAATAGGGCAAGTAATCAAACTTGCCCTATTTTATATATCGTAACTAATTGTTACTACGCTCTTCTTGTAGAGTTAGATACTGCACAAGACCAGATAATTAAACCAAATGCGATTTTATTAACAAAGTCTGCTAAGTTATAGATAACGTTTAACGCATTACCATCTATTCCACCTGTTAGGTAACCAAAAATGTAACCTAATGGGTAAATAGCCCAACCTACAGTAACAATCATTCTTAAAGCTCCAAATGCAGTTACTAAAGATTTATTTCCAGATTTAGCAGCAACTTTTCCTGCTTCTCCTGAAAAGATTTCATAAAGAATGTAAATCCATCCAGCCATACCGATTATGAAACCTAGTGTAGCGTTGATGAATCCAGCTTCTCCAAGATATCCACCTATTAACATAACTAGTGAACCAATTAAGATCCTCCAGAATATGTTTGTGTCAACTTTTCGTACTGCTGAAAGAATTAAGTAAAATTCTACTAGCTGTAGTGGCACAGTTATTAACCAATCAATGTATCTGTAAACAGTTGGAGTATCACCTGTTTCGATCCATACTGCTCTCATATACATGTAGTGAATAAATGCTATACCTGTTACTAATCCAGCTACGTTTACTGATTTTCTCCATTGTGAACTGACATTAGCCTGTTCCATGAAGAAAAACGCTGTAGCTGCTAACATACCCATTGATATTAACCAAAACGAAATACCTACGAAATCGTCTGTAGCTAAAAAGGCTGTTGCTGCGTTAGCTGCTGTAGTTGCTCCGAAAAGCACTGCTGCTAATGCTAACATTTTCATTGTCTTCATAAAAAACTCCCTCATAGTTAGTTTTTTTATTAGTTTAAATTTAAACTACAGACTAATCTAATGATTAGTCTAAAGTTAGGGGTTAAATAACAAATAAAATAAGTTTGTTGAAGAGTTATTTTGAAGCAATAAGTATTGATTTTATTAACTTTATGAAATTAAATACAACCTATTATATAAAATCATTAAAAAAGTGAGTCAAATAACAAATCACTATGAAAAATAGTTTTGACAAAATTTATCAAGAATCTATTCAAAATCCGGAGGAATTTTGGAAAAATGTATCTGATGATGTCTTCTGGTTTAAAAAACCTACAAGGATTTTAAATAAATCTAATCCTCCATTTTATAAATGGTTTGAAGATGGCGTTACAAACACCTGTTACAATGCAATTGATGTTCATATTGATAATGGCAACGGTGACAAAACTGCTTTAATCTATGATAGCCCTATAACTAACAGTAAAGCAAAATTTACATATAGTGAATTAAAAGAAAAAATATCAAAATTTGCTGGAGCGCTAGATAATCAAGGTATTAAAAAAGGTGACAGAGTAATTATCTATATGCCGATGATACCTGAGGCGGTAATAGCGATGCTTGCTTGTGGAAGAATTGGTGCAATACACTCAGTTGTCTTTGGTGGATTTGCTTCAAATGAGTTAGCAAGCAGGATTGATGATAGTAAAGCAAAAATTTTAATTACCGCTTCTTGTGGATTTGAGCCTGGACGAACTGTTGAATATAGACCTTTAGTTGATGGAGCATTAAAACTTGCAAAACACAAAGTTGAAAAAGTAATACTATTTCAAAGGAATGATTATGAAGTAAAACTTAACTCCCCACTTGAAATTAGTTGGGAGGAAGCACTTGTTAATGCCAAAAATAAAGATTGTGTTGAAATTGGAGCAAATGAGTTTGCCTACATTTTATATACATCAGGAACCACAGGTATTCCAAAAGGAATAGTTAGAGACGTAGGAGGTCATATAGTTGCTCTTAAATGGACAATGAAAAACATTTATAATATCGATGAGAATGATGTTTGGTGGTCAGCAAGTGATATTGGTTGGATTGTGGGACACTCATACATTGTTTACGCCCCATTGTTTAAAGGATGTACGACAGTTTTATTTGAAGGGAAACCAGTTAGCACTCCTGATGCAGGAGTATTTTGGAGAATAATTTCAGAGTATAAAATTAAATCTTTGTTTACAGCTCCAACAGCATTTAGAGCTATTAAAAAAGAAGACCCAGAAGGAAATTTTTTTTCTAAATATGATTTAAGTTCTTTTGAATCTTTATTTCTAGCGGGAGAAAGAGCTGATCCTGACACAATAAAATGGGCTGAAAATCTTTTAAATGTTCCTGTTATAGATCACTGGTGGCAAACAGAAACTAGCTGGGCAATAAGTTCAAATTGTACCGGGATAGAAATGCAAAAAACAAAGTATGGTTCAGCATGTAAAGCAGTTCCAGGGTATGATGTTAAAATTATTAAACCTGATCATTCAATAGCAAAACCTAATGAGATGGGTGATATAGTTGTTAAATTACCTTTGCCACCAGGCACTTTTCCTACACTTTGGAATGCTGACAAAAGATATGAAGAAAATTATATGACTAATTATGAGGGTTACTATCAAACTTATGATGCAGGACACATTGATGAAGATGGATATATTTGGATTATGTCACGAACCGATGACATTATAAATGTTGCTGGTCATAGATTATCGACAGGTGCGATTGAAGAGGTATTATCTGAACATCAATCAGTTGCAGAGTGTGCTGTTCTTGGAATTGCGGATAAATTAAAAGGACAATTGCCTATTGGTTTAGTTGTTTTAAAATCTGGTGTTGAAAAAAACAATGAAACTATCTCAAAGGAATGTATTAAAATGGTAAGAGATAAAATTGGCCCAGTTGCTGCTTTTAAAGTTGTAATAGTTATAAAAAGATTACCGAAAACAAGATCAGGAAAAATATTGAGAGGAACTATTCGTAAAATTGCCGACAAGGAAGATTATAAAATGCCAGCAACAATCGATGATCCAGCAATTTTAGAGGAGATTACTCAAAGTTTAATAGAAAATAAAATTCTGATTTAATAAATTAGATTAATTATCAAACTTGATGGGCTTACCTGATGCTTCTCCAAGGATTTCTC
This sequence comes from uncultured Pelagibacteraceae bacterium, assembly GCA_902636075.1. Lineage (GTDB taxonomy): Bacteria > Pseudomonadota > Alphaproteobacteria > Pelagibacterales > Pelagibacteraceae > Pelagibacter. The sequence continues at coordinate 19,078 of CACPQM010000002.1, forward strand.
CATCTTTCATTTTAATTTCTCCATTTATGATTGTATAAACTGGAGTTCCCTTAAACTTATGCCCATCGAAAGGTGACCATCCACACTTACTCTCTATTTTTTCGTTTTTGATTTCAATAATTTTGTTCATATCCACAATTGTAAAGTCGGCATCATAGTTTTCCTTTATATACCCCTTGCCTACAATACCAAAAATTTTCGCTGGATTTTCACAGACGAGTTTCATAAGCTGAATTAAACTTAGTTTTCCATCATTTACATGGTTCAGCATCACAGGTAATAAGGTCTGAACCCCAGGCATTCCTGAAGGGGTATCTGGATATTCTTTGTCTTTATTTATCTTTAGATGAGGAGCGTGATCCGAACCGATAGTATCATTATAATTATTTCTTACCGCATACCACAGCCTGTCGTAATGACTTTTTTCTCTAATCGGTGGATTCATCTGAGCATAGGTTCCAAGCTTGTCGTAGCAATCTGGAGCAAACATTGTTAAGTGCTGTGGAGTTATTTCAAAAGTTATGTCCCCCTTATTCTGAGATAAAAAATCAATCTCCTGTTTAGTAGTAATATGCAAAATATGAGCCTTTTTACCTAATCTTTTTGCAATTTTTACAATCTTTCTAGTAGATGAAATTGCACATTCTTCATCTCTCCAAATTGGATGAGAATGAACATTGCCTCTCTCTCTTAATTTCTTTCTTAAATTTAAAATATCTTCATCTTCTGAGTGAACTGCAACAATTTTAGATGTACTTTCAAATACTTTTTCAATGTCTTCTTCCTTATGAACTAGTAATGTTCCCGTGGACGAGCCTGCAAATAATTTTACTCCACAACATCCGTCTAAACCTTTAAGATCTGCTAATTCACTTTGATTAGTTGGAGTTGCTCCAAAATAAAATGCATGATTACAATACATTCTATTTTTTGCTAAATTTATTTTTCTTTGAAATTCTGCTTTGTTTGTAGTTGCAGGATTAGTATTGGGCATTTCAAATACTGAGGTTATACCTCCAACAATTGCTGCTCTACTTCCAGAAGCTAAATCCTCGGTATCTGTTGAACCTGGTTCTCTAAAATGCGTCTGGGTGTCAATACAGCCAGGAAGAACAGTCAGTCCAGTTGCATCTATTGATTGACTTGAATCTTCATCTAATTTACCAATTTTTACAATCTTACTGTTTTGAATACCTATATCAACATCTTTGAGATCTTTATCAATATAACACTTCCCATTTTTGATTATTAGGTCTAACATTTATAAAAAAACTACTTATATCATTCGTTATAATATTACAATATGAATAGAAACAATATTTACATCCTAGAAGATAGGGGTCTTCTTTATATTAATGGAGATGATGCTAAAGAATTTTTACAAAATATAATTACAAACAACATTGAAAATGTATCAGATTATAGAAGTTGTTTCTCAGCTCTCTTAACCCCACAAGGCAAATATCTTTACGATTTTATAATTATTAAACATAAATCAGGCTATTTTTTGGATTGTGAAAAGAAAATTATTGAGAATTTATATAAACAGTTAAATTTATACAAGCTTAGATCTAAAGTAGAAATTTTAAATCTAAGTAATGAGTTTGTTGTTGCAAATTTAACAAAGGAAAAATTTCTAGAATTGGAAAATTCTAAAGATGAGATGGGTTTTACTATAAAATTTAGAGAAGATCCTATTCTTTTAGATCCAAGGTCTCATAAATTAGGAGCTAGATTAGTGATTAATTTAGAAAAATTGTATCTTTCTATAAAAAAATTGGGATTAAAAGTTTCTGATGTAAATGAATATTATAATTACAGTCACGAATTAGGAATTGCTCAAATTGATACAAATAATCTGCAAGATAAAATATTTGGAATTGAATGTAATTTTGAAGAACTAAATGGAATTGACTTTAGAAAAGGATGTTATGTAGGACAGGAGAATACAGCAAGAATTAAGCTTAAAGATAAACTTAATAAAAGACTATTTGCAATTAAAGTTTTAGATGGAGAGATCAATAGTGACGAAATTACTTCTGAAAATAAAAACTTAGGAAAGTTATTGATCAATAATAAAAATCCATTTGCTTTACTAAAACTAGAAGATAAAAGTTTTAATTTTGATAAAGATCTAAAGTGTGGTGATGCAAAAATAAAAGTCTTAAGACCTAATTGGATATAAATTATTTAATAAATTTTGACAAATCTGGTTTGAAATAGTCTGGTCCTTTCATAACTTTTCCAAATTTATTATATATTGGTTTTCCATCTTTTCCCAATTTACTCATATTAGATTTTTGAACTTCTTCAAAACATTTATCTAAATTAATACCAAAAGCATGACCTGCGCCATAAGTGACATACAAAATATCTGTTAATGCATCTGCAACTTCAGTCAAATTTTTTTCTGATATTGCCTGCTTAAGTTCCTCTAACTCTTCATTAATTAATGAAATTCTTAACGAATTAATTTTATCTGTGCTAAGACTCGATGAATCTTTAACATCTTGATTAAAAGTTTTCATGAACTCGCCAACCTTTTCAAAATTTGTCATTTTACTCCTATATGATTTTATTATTTTTTAATGTATAAATGTTTAAATATACTCTCAAAATTGAAACTATGAAATTCAGAAAAGAATATGACAGCATGGGCTCTATTAACGTACCTGTGGATAAGTATTGGGGAGCTTCAACTCAAAGATCAAAAAAATACTTTAATATAGGAGATGTATTAGTCAGACCTAAATTAATCAAATCTATCGCTATAATAAAAAAAGCTGCAGCTATTACAAATTATAAAAATAAAGATATTAGTTCAAAAGTTTATAAATCAATTGTGCGGGCGTCGAATGAAGTCATTGAGGGAAAATTAGACAATCACTTTCCACTTAAAGTCTGGCAAACTGGCTCTGGTACACAAACAAATATGAATGTGAATGAAGTTATTTCTAACAGAGCAATTGAAATACTTAGGGGAAAAAAGGGCACAAAAAAACCTGTACATCCCAATGATCACGTTAATAAATCTCAGTCTACCAACGATGTATTTCCTACTGCAATGCACATTGCAATAGCAATGGAAACAAAAGAAAAACTATTACCTAGTTTGGTATTACTTAATAAAGAATTAAAAAAAAAAGTAAGAGAATTTAATAATATAATTAAAATAGGTAGAACTCACCTGCAAGATGCAACTCCTTTATCATTAGGTCAAGAATTTTCTGGTTACCAATCTCAACTAGAAGAATGTATTAAAAGAATAGAAGTTTCATTAAATGAAATATATTATTTAGCACAAGGTGGGACTGCAGTTGGCACAGGTATAAATACTAAAAAAAATTTTGATAAGAAAATAGTATATGAAATAAAAAAAATAACTAAGTTACCTTTTAAACCAGCAAAAAATAAGTTTGCATCACTTGCAGCTCATGATGCTATAGTAAATTATTCAGGCACATTAAATACCACTGCAGTTAGTTTAATGAAAATTGCAAATGATATTAGATTTTTAGGTTCGGGGCCAAGAGCTGGTTATGGAGAATTAATATTACCGGAGAATGAACCTGGGTCGTCAATCATGCCTGGGAAGGTAAATCCAACTCAATGTGAAGCTGTAACAATGGTTTGTGTGAAAGTAATTGGTAATCATAATGGGATAACGATGGCTGGATCTCATGGTCACTTTGAACTTAATGTTTTCAAACCTCTAATAATTCATAATGTACTCCAATCAATTCAAATTCTCTCGGATAGTACAAAAAGTTTTGCAAAATATTGTATCTTGGGACTAAAGGCTGACAAAAATAGAATTAAACATTTAGTAGATAACTCTTTAATGTTGGTAACTGCTTTATCTCCAAAAATTGGGTACGATAATGCCGCAAAGATTGCTAAGAATGCATTAAAAAATAAAACTACCCTTAAAGCTGAAGCACTGAAATCAGGTTTGATAAATGAGACAGAATATAATAAAATTGTTGATCCTAATAAAATGATTAAACCAGACTAACTATTTATAATATTTTTAACTAATGATTTAAGCTCTTGGGTATTTTTAATGTTAAATCTGGACTCATCACCTGTTTTGCCCTCGTCTGCTACTTGGTTAATTTTTATATCAAATATTGATATTAATCCAGTATTGATATTTTTCTCAATTTTAAAATTTATATTATTTATATCCTTAACTGTATTTAATTTAACTTGGAATTTTTTAGCAAACTCTTTTTTATTTTTAATTATTAAAGAATTTGATGAATAAAATATTGTTTCATTATTTTCTTTCTTATATTTGATTTCAGATTTAATTTTCCCAATTTCACCAACATTAAATGAAACCTCAGATAAATTAATAGTTTTTTGGCTTATATTTAAACTTATATTGCCATTTCTTATAAGTTCATGCTGAATATTAGTTAAAAGGAATTTGATATCTCCATTTAAATTGCCTAATAAATCAGGTTTTAAATTCAACAAAGAAAATATAAATTCATCAATTATAAAATTTAAATTTTGTTTATTCAAAATAACGTATGAATTTAAATAAAATGGTTTTAACTCAATTGATGCATTAATTTTTATATCATTTTTATTATCTGGTGACGTAATCATAAATTTATTATTTTCTAATTCATAATCTATATCAATATTTTGATTATAAAAATTAAGTGATGTTGAGCCATTAAAACTAGAGCTATCATAATAATTTAATTGATTTTTTATTAAAATATTTGGTTCTTTGAAATCTATTTCTATTTGAGAATTCTCTTCAGAATTATATTTTTTCTTCCACAGTGATGTAAAATTTAAATCAAATAAATTTCCTCTAATATTTAGTTTTTTAAAATTGTCTTGTTTTGATGTAATGAAATTTAATTTTTCAATAGGAGATATAATTAAGGTTTCATATCTCTCATCCACAACAAATATTTTACTTTTTTTTACATAAAATGGTTTGCTTTTGCTATTGTGAAAATAATTCCTTAAAGTGGTATATTCTTTTTTTTTTAATATAAAATTTGTATTTTGTATTTCAAATTTTTCAAAATTAATTTTAGATTTTGGATATAAGCTATTTGATAATAAAAAAATCTTAAGATTCTTAATATCTACTAACATATCTTTTTCCTCATTTATTGATAATGATGAATCGCTAATTAATAAATGAGGTTTTGGAAGTAATTGATACTTTATGTCACCATTTATATTTAGGTTAATATCAAAATCAGAATAAAATTTACTTTCAATGATGTTTTCTATACTTTTATAATTAAATAAAACTGGTATTGATAAATAAATGCCAAATGAAAAAAATAATGCAATTAATAAAAAAATGCCCTTAATAAATACTGGTATTTTCTTTGTTTTATTCATCAATTTAATATCTCTTAAATTAAAAAAAAATAAATGATGAATTTAGATTATTTAACAAATCTTAATAAAAGTCAGAATGAAGCTGTTATGCATTTAAATGGTCCACTTTTGATAGTTGCAGGGGCTGGATCTGGTAAAACAAGAGTTCTCACTGCTAGAATTGCCCATATTGTTAAACAACATAAGGCATTTCCCAATCAAGTTTTGGCTGTTACGTTTACAAACAAAGCTGCAAAAGAGATGCAATTAAGAGTCTCTAAATTCTTAAAAAAAGAAACAACAGGTCTTCCGTGGTTGGGCACTTTTCACTCAATTAGTGCTAAAATATTAAGGAAACATGCAGAGGCAGCTGGATTAAAATCAAATTTTTCAATTATTGATCAAGAGGACCAGGTAAGATTAATAAAAAATATCTGTAAATCTGAAAATATAGATACAAAAAAAATATCTCCAAGATATATTTTAGCAGTAATTGATAAATGGAAGAATAAAGGTTTTTACCCTGATGAAGTGGTTCTTAAGCGTAAAGACATATTGGAAAAAAGTTTCCTTGATATATATAAAATATACCAACAAAAGTTAATAGATTTAAACGCAGCAGATTTCAGCGATTTAATATTACATACAGTTAAAATTTTTGAAAGAAACAGAGATATTTCAAAAATGTATTCTAAAAAATTTAAATATATTTTAGTTGATGAATATCAGGATACAAACTTTATTCAAAGTGAGTGGCTTAAACATCTAGCAGAACATAATCAAAATATTTGCTGTGTTGGTGACGATGATCAGTCAATATATAGTTGGAGAGGGGCAGAAATTAAAAATTTTCTTCAATTTGAAAATGTTTATGAAAATACAAAAATAATAAGATTAGAAAAAAATTATAGATCGACTCAAAATATTTTAAATGTTGCATCAAATATTATTGAAAATAATCAAAATCGAGTTGGAAAAAAACTTTTTACAGATCAGGAAGATGGTGAACTTGTAACTTTGAACTGTTTTAGAAATGTAAAAGATGAGGCAACTGAAATTGGTTCTAATATTGAAGATTTCAAAAATAATTTTTCATTAAATGAAGTTGCAATTCTTGTAAGAGCTATATTTCAAACTAGAGAATTTGAGGAAAGATTTTTGAAAATAGGTATTCCATACAGAATTATAGGAGGTATTAAATTTTATGAAAGAGCTGAAGTAAAAGATTGTGTTGCATACTTAAGAACAGTATATCAGCCTCTGGATGACTTATCGTTTGAAAGAATTTTAAACGTTCCAAAAAGATATATCGGCGATACGACGTTAAAAGCTATTAATAATTTCGCTAAATTAAATAAATGCTCATTAGAAGTTTCTTCAAAGCATTTAATTGAACAGAACAAAATCAAACCGAAAACAAAATTAGGTTTAAGTTCTCTTTTAAATCTTTTAACTAAATGGAGAAAAGACTTAAATGGAAAAATGAACCATAATAAATTATTACAAACAATTCTTGATGAGTCTGGATACAGTGAAATGCTTAAAAATAAAAAAGACTTAGAAAATGAAAATAGAATAGAGAATATAAAAGAATTATTAAATGCGATGAAAGAATTTGATAATTTAGAAAGTTTTTTAGAGCATGTTTCTCTTGCGACATCATTAGACCAAGATTGGCAAAGTGAGAAGGTCAATTTAATGACAATACACGCTTCTAAAGGACTGGAATTTGATGTCGTATTCTTACCTGGGTGGGAGGAAGGTTTGTTTCCTCATCAGAAAAGCATTGAGGAAAAAGGTGAAAGTGGACTAGAGGAAGAAAGAAGATTAGCTTATGTTGGTATCACTAGGGCAAAAAAGCTGGCAAAAATATCATTTTCTATGAACAGATTTTATCAGGGAGACTGGATTGACAGTATGGCATCAAGGTTTGTGGACGAACTACCAGATGAATATATTAAAAAAAACAATAATTTTGTAGATGAAAAAGAAGAAGATTTTGAATTTAACCAAGATATAGATTTTGATAATGATAGTGAAATTAGAAGTCCTGGATGGATACGCTATCAAAAAAAATTAAAATGAATACTAAAATAAATAGTATAATTTTATCAAATAATTTAGATGGGTACATATTGCCAAAAAATGATAATTATTTTACTGAATATTCTAAATTAAATAATCTGAAATCAATTACAAAATTCTCAGGTTCTGCAGGATTTGCAATTTTTTTAAAAAATAAAAATTATTTATTTGTTGATGGCAGATATATTATTCAAGCTGAAAAAGAATCTGGTAAAAAATTTGAAATTTGTGAAATTCCATATATATGGCCTAAAGATATTTTAAAAAAACAAATAAAAATTGGATTTGATCCAGAACTTTTTACTAAAGAAACTCTAAATAAATATTTTGGAGATAATTGTAATTTAATTCCTTTAAATTTCAAATTTGTAAGCAAAAATAAAATTAAAAATAATTATCCTTTTTTTAGCTTAGATCATCTTGTTGCAGGAGAAAGTGTTAATAAAAAAATCAATCGATTAATTGAAATTATGAAAAAAAAAAAAATCGATTATAATTTTATTAGCTCAGGTGAAAATGTTTGTTGGCTTTTAAATATAAGAGGAAAAGATCTTCCAAACTCTCCTATTGCTAATTGTAAAATAATAATAACAAAAGAAAAACAAATTTATTTTTTTTCAAATCTAAACAAAATAAATAATATAAAATTTAGCCTCAAAAAATTTAAAATACAATTCTTTGAAGAAAACAATATTTTAAATTGCTTAGCAATATTGAAAAAGGGAAACTTTTGTATTGATAGTAAAACTTGTTCAGTTTACGAAGAAAGTTTAATAAGTTATAAGTATAAAATCATCGATAGAGAAGATCCTATCTATATTTTAAAATCTTTAAAAAATGAAACTGAGATTAAAAATATGGTAAATGCACATATTGAGGATGGCATAGCTTTAACAAAATTTTTATTTTGGATTAAAAATCGTAAAATAAATAACCTTACAGAGAAAAAAATTGAAAATAAGTTAGAGAATTTTAGAAAAAAAGGTAAAAATTATTTATATCCAAGCTTTGATACTATTGCTGGGTCTGGACCAAATGGAGCAATTATTCATTATAGATCAAACAAATTATCAAATAGAAATTTAAAAAAAAATGATTTATTACTAATTGATTCTGGTGGTCAATATAAATGGGGAACCACAGATGTTACAAGAACAGTTTGCTTTTCGAATGCTTCACATAGAGTTCAAAATATATTTACTAGAGTTTTGAAGGGTCATATTGCTGTTGCCTTGTCAGATATAAAAAAAGATAAAAATGGCCATAATATTGATAAAATTGCAAGAAAGAGTCTTAATTCCATTGGTCTTGACTATCGTCATGGAACTGGCCATGGAGTTGGGGCATTTCTTAATGTTCATGAGGGACCACAGGGAATATCTAAAAATAACTTTGTAAAATTAAAAGAAGGGATGGTTTTAAGTAATGAACCAGGATTTTATGAAAAAAATAATTTTGGAATAAGAATTGAAAATTTAATTTACATTAAAAAAATAAAATCCAAACTATTATTTGAAAATTTAACGATGGCTCCAATAGATATAGATCTAATTAATTTTAAAATGCTTAATAAAAAAGAAAAGAATTATTTATTTAAGTATCACTTTAATGTTTACTGCAAAATTTCTCCATTTTTAAATAAAAATGAAAAAAAATGGTTAGCCAGCCTAATCCAATAAACTAAGCCATTCTTTTTGGGATAAAATTTTTATTCCTAATTCTTTAGCATGTTGGACTTTTCGGTTCGTTGGTTTTTCGCCAATAATTAAATATTTTAATTTTTTGTTAACTGAGCTTACAACTGATCCTGAATTTTCTTCAATTAAAGATTTTGCTTCGGCCCTACTCATATTTAATAATTTTCCAGTGAACATAAATGTATTATTTAATAGTTTTCCTTCTTTTTTTAATTTTAGATCAGTAATATTTAGCAGGGAAGATAACTTTTCAATTATTTTATAATTAGATTTATTTTCAAAAAACTTTTTTAAAGAGTTAATTTGCGTCTCCCCAATTCCATCTATATTTAAAAATTCGTCAAATTTTTTATTTTTAACAAAATCTAAAAAATTTGATATAGTCTTTGTATATTCTGCTAAAAGTTTAGCATTTTCTATACCAATATGTCTTATACCTATAGAATAAAGAAATCTATCCAAAGAAACTTTTTTTGATTCATCTATTGAATATTTTAAATTAGATACTGAAAGATCGCCCCATCCATCTAATTTTGAAATTTGAGTATAATTTAAATTAAAAATATCTTGTGGAAATCTTATTAATTTTAGATCCCAAAACTTTTCTACAACTTTTTTTCCTAAACCATCAATATTAAGAGCTTCTTTTGATATGAAATGTTTGATTTTTTCTACTGCTATTTTTTCACATTGAAAACCTCTATCAGGACATCTTCTAACTGCTTCAAATTTTTTAGTAATTTTATTAAATTCTTTTATTGTATCAAACCCACATGGACATTTTTTTGGAAAGACAAATTTTTTCGAATTTTTTCCTCTTTTTTTAAGATCTACTAAAACAACATGAGGAATAACATCACCTGCTCTCTCTACTTTGACTGTATCACCAAGTCTTATATCTTTTCTGATGATTTCATCTTCATTATGAAGAGTTGCATTTGACACTACAACACCACCAATATTTACTGGTTTTATTCTTGCTACTGGGGTTAAAGCTCCTGTTCTACCAACCTGTATACTAATATCAGTTATTTGAGAATAAGCACTATCAGCAGAAAATTTATGCGCTATGGCCCATCTTGGAGAATTTGCAGTAAAACCTAATCTTTTTTGAAGTTCAAGACTGTTAATTTTATAAACTAGGCCATCAACATCATATTCTAAATCAAACCTATCTTTTTCAAATTTTTTATGAAAATTTTCTAGATCATCAATACTATTTAAAACTTTATTATGTTCATTTGTCTTAAAACCCCATCTTTGTAGGGAATTCAAAAATTCTGATTGTTTTTTTATTTTATCATTTTTGAAGTAACCGTAAGTATAGGCAATAAAATTAAGTGGGATTTTTTTAGTTTCGTCTGGATTTTTTTGTCTTAAAGTACCTGATGCTGCATTTCTAGGGTTTGCAAAATCATTTTTTAATTTATTGAAATCATTTTTTTTTATAAAAACTTCACCCCTAATATCAATATCTTTTGGGAAATCTTTGTTGGTAATTTTTTGAGGTATATCTTCTATTGTTTTTAAATTTTCAGTTATCACTTCTCCTGTAAAACCATCACCTCGAGATGCTCCTAAAACTAAAACTCCATCTTTATAAGTTAATGAAGCTGAAATTCCATCTATTTTGGGTTCAACACTAAATTCTACTTTTATTTTATCACTTAAATAATTAAATATTTTTTTTTCAAAGTTTTTTAAATCATTAATACCAAATGCATTAGATAACGATAACATTTTAACTCTGTGACTAGATTTTATAAAGTTTTTTGATGGTACAAAACCCAATGAATTAGATGGGGAAAAAGTACTATTAAGATAAGTGAATTTTTTTTCTAAATTTAGGATTTCTTTTTTTATTTCATCATATTCTTTGTCTGAAATTTCAGGTGAACTATTTTCAAAATATAATTTGTTATGTTTTTTTAATTCATTAATTAATCTATTATATTTTATCTTTATCTGACTCTCTTTCATTTTCTATTATTTTAGTAAATCTTTAAATTTTTTAAGTAAAGATTTTTGATTATCAATATCTTTATCAATCAAAACATCTCGATTTTTTGTATTTAAAATTTTATAAGATAATTCATACCATTGGCTTGACTGATAGTTATATCCAAGTAAAACAGAGTACTTTCTAGCCTCTTCTTCAAGGCCCAATTTATAATTTAGTTCTACAAGTCTGTACAACGCCTCCTCTATAAAGATAGTTGTGTCATATTCATTTACAATTTTTTTATATCTATTGATTGCAGGTATCCATTTTTCTCTATCTAGATAATAATTAGCTAAATACAATTCTTTTGAGGCAAGAATTTCATGAATTAATTCTAATTTGAATTTTGCATCTTCAGCATATTCGGTATCAGGATATTCTTTAACCAATAAGTTCAAATACTCTCTAGCTTTTATTATTTCTCCTAAATCTTTTTTTTCATCTTGAATCTGATTATAATGGCAAATAGCTAACAAATAGTATGCATAATCAGTATCTGGATGATTGTTATATTTATTTAAAAATCTTTCTAATTCATAAATCGCATCATTAAAATATAGTTGTGAGTAATATGCATATGCTGCCATTAAGTTCGATCTTGGAGCCCAAATAGATTGGGGGTATAAAAGTTCAACCTCATTAAATTTTTTGGCAGCAAAAAAAATATCTCCTTTATTGAATTCATCGAGACCTTCTTTGTAAGCCTCAATCATTTGCATTTCTAGATTATTTTCTTTTACTACTGATACTTTTTCCTTATTTTCTGCGCAAGAAATTAGGGTTAACATTAAACAAATGCATAGTAAATAATAAAGACTTTTCATTTTAGAACTTTATCAGAAAATTTATAAAATTCTAATTTTTATGCAATAGATTTTAAATTATGACGATTATTTATGAAAGAGTGAGGTAAATTTTTTCCCTTTATCTCAAGTAAAGAATAATTTTTTGTATCACTAAATACCTTTCTTAATAATCTATTTGTTAAACTGTGACCACCGTGTCTGCATTTAAGGGAGCCTATTAATCTATAGCCAACTAAATAAAGGTCGCCCATACAATCAAGTATTTTGTGATTTACAAATTCATTTTTATTTCGCAAACCGTCCTTATTGAGTATTTTGTCATCTTTTACAACAATTGCATTATCTAGTGATCCACCTTTTCCTAAACCTAATTTTTTTAACTTTTCTATATCTTGATACAAACAAAATGTTCTTGAATTATAAATAGTATCTAGTTTATCTTGGAAAACATTTATTTTATTTTTTTGACCTCTAATAAATTTATTCTCATAATTAATTTCAAATTCTATCTCTAGAGTAGTATTTGATTTATCTAATGAGATATACTTTTTGCCATCTTCAAGTTCTACATGTTTATTGATTCTTATCAATTTAATTGGGATATCACTATTCTTTAAACCTACTTCTTTTAAAACTTTAACGAATTCTTTTGCGGACCCATCAAGTATAGGAACCTCTTGTGAGTCTAATTCAACAATTGCATTATCAATTCCTAATCCTAAAAAAGCTGCCATCAGATGTTCAATTGTTGAAACTTTTACTCCATGTTTATTTGATATTGTAGTACAAAGTGTTGCTTCACTAACATTTTCAAAATTAGGAACTACGATATTGTTATATTTAAGATCTGTTCTTTTGAAAACTATTCCTGAATTTGGAGCTGATGGCAAGATATTTAAATTCACCATTTCGCCAGTATGAACACCGATTCCAGAGAGTGATATTTTTTTTGCGATTGTCGATTGAGTTAATATTGACATTAACAAAATATATAAAACTAAGGAGAAGTTTATATTCAAGTAATGTTACAAGAAAATACAGTTATTTTGAAAAAAGATTGAAAAAACCCTCAAAAAAGCCAGTTTTTTTTGGTTTTTTTTTAAAAAGTAGAAGTAAACTTTCATCACTTTTACTATAACTAAAGCCTGCTTCGCAATTGTAAGAATCGTTTTCAGCAAAGTTTACTAATTCTGAAAATGATTTGTTGCTAATTATATTATATTTGTTTGATAATAATTTAGATCCACCACCAATAGTAATTAATTTTGGTTTCAATGTAGAATTTATATTTTTATAAAAATTACTTTTAAAAACAACTAATTCCATTATTTCATCTATTCTTGCAACTATAATTTTCTTTAACAAATCTATTGATATATTTTTTTCTAAAATTACGCTATATGGATTTATCATATTTGGTTCACTTTTATCAAAAGATATATCGCTCTCTATTTTATTAAATTTAATTTTTAAATCTTCTGAATAATCTAAGTTAAGTTTTAAAACTTTCGAAATATCTTTTGTTATATTATTTCCACCTACTGGTACAGAATTAAAAAATATAAATTTATCATTATTGAAAATCAAACTACTAGTTCTATCAAAGCCAATATCTAAATAAATAAGATAATCTTTACCATAAAATTTTTTTTTATGAAAAATAGTTTTTACATAACTTGAACAGTAAATTTTTATAATCTTTAAATTAATCTTTTTAAATTTATTTATTACACTTTTAACTAAAACTTTGTTTAAGCAAATAAATTTAATTTCCAAAATTAAAGATTTAATTTTAGTTTCATCAATAATTTTATCAAATTTTTTATTTTCATTTATTGTAATACTATTAACCGCTACATGAATTATTTGATCTTTAAAATTATTTTGTGAAACAATAAAATTAGCCTCTTCTACTAAATTATTATAAGCTTTGTTAAGAGGAGAAGAATAATCAAAAGTTTTTTTTATAGATATATCTAAAGAATAATATTTCGGAGAATCGTATAATACTATTACATCATCTATGTGAGTTGATAATTTTTTTTCTGCACCTCTAATTAAACTATTTAATGAATTTTCTAAACTTAAATTGTTCAAGTTATCAATAATGACTTCTTTGGAAGAATAAATATTTTTTGAATTATTATCAAAAATACTTAATCTGATATTTTTAGATCCAAAATCTATTACTGATTCATATCTATTCATTATTTTTAGTTAATATAATTTGATTAGTTGATCGAAAATCAACAATTTTAGTATTTATCAATTTATTACTATTTAATAATTTTTTGTAAATTTTTATAGATTTGCCTATATTACTCGAAGGTAACATTAATGTTAGACCATTAGAAAATACTAAGTCCCACCTCTTATTTTTAAAATATAAATATTTATCGATCTTTTTTAAATCTAATTGATTATCATTTAAAGTATTTTGCAATTCTAAATATTTTTCTAATTTAAAATTTCCAAATACAATAGGTATGTTATTTATTTCAGAAAGGTAATTATAATTTATAAACTTTCCATTTTTTCCAAGATAATAATTTTTACCATTTCTTGTTGTTTTTCCAACAATAATTGTTTTTGCTAAATTTACATTTATTGAAGAAGGTATAATTTTTTTAATATAAATATTTTCTAAATAATTAAATTTATTTAGCTTTTCTAAAATCTTGTCTTCCTTTAGTTTAAAAATATTTAAATTAAGAAAATTATTTAATTCAGTTTGAATAATTTTTTTTTCATCATGAGATAACCCATTAATATTTATTCTATTTATACTAAATTTTTTTTGGTAATTTTCTAAAATTTGAAAATTAAATATAGAGGTTAAAAAAACAAAAAAAGCAAAATAAAGGTATAATTTATATTTATTTGTTGATGGAAGCATCTTTCATTATTTCTTCTATAAGGTTTATAAAACTAATTTTTTTATATCTAGCAATTTCAGGTACCAAAGATAGAGATGTCATCCCAGGTTGAGTATTAAGTTCTAATAAATAAAATTTGTTATTATAAAATCTGAAATCGGACCTTGATACACCCCTGCACTTTAATAGCTTATGCGCCTTCATGGCTATTGAATTAACTTTTTTAAAATTTTTGTTGCTAATATTGACTGGAATTATATGTTCAGTTTTAGCACTAGCACTATACTTTGCTTTATAATCATAGAATTTTCTTCTTGGCCTCAACTCTATTATACCCAATTTTTTATTACCTAGTATGGCTGCTTGAATTTCTCTCCCTGGGATATATTTCTCAATTAAAATCTCTTTGAATTTTTGTAACTTCATCAAATTTTGACTAAAATTTTTTTTTTTACTAATGTATATACCTACGCTAGATCCCTCATTAATTGGCTTTAGCACAACTGGGAATTTTAGTTTTTGTTCAATTTTTTTTATAATTTTTTTGTGGTTAATAATATTGTTAAAAGTTAATTTGAAGTAAGGTGGTGTCAAAATATTATTTCTAATAAAAATTTTTTTTGATATTTCTTTATCTATGGCAAGTGATGAAGACAAAACCCCAGAATGAGTATATTTTATTTTTTCTGATTCAAGTATTGATTGGATGTATCCATCCTCACCGTATCTTCCATGCAAAAGATTTAAAACTAAACTTGGCTTGTATTTTCTCAATTTATTTACAAAGTTTCCGTCAGGTTCAATTAATAAAATTTTATATTTGCTAACTTTTTTTAACTCTTTAATAACACTTTTAGCAGTAATTAAACTAATCTCTCTTTCATTGGAATAGCCTCCAGCTAGAATTAAAATTTTATGCATTAATCTACTACCACAATTTCTAGATCTAACGTTATGCCTGTTTTCTTCTTTACTTGTTTTTTTACAAAATTTATTAATAGTTTCATATCTGTAGATTTTGAATTTTTTTTATTTACAAAAAAATTTGCATGTTTTTTTGAAATAAATGCGTCTCCATAATTAGTCTCACTAGGAACACTTGACCTAATTAATTCCCAAACTTTTATATTGGTTTGTTCAATTGGATTTTTAAATGTACTACCACTAGTTTTTATTTTGGTTGGTTGCGCTAGTTCTTTTTTTTTACTCATTTGACTCATTATTTTATTAATCTCTAAACTATTTTTTTCTTTTCCCTGGAAAGTAGCACTCAAAAATATTAAATCTTTGGGTAATTCAATTGATCTATAATTAAACTTTATTTTATTTGCAGGTATACTTCTTACTACACCTTTAAAATCTATTAATTGAATAGAAATGAGTATATCTTTAAATTCTTTATCGAAACATCCAGAGTTCATCCGAATTCCACCACCAATTGATCCAGGAATACACGACATAAATTCTAATCCAGAAATATTATTATCCCTTGCAAATTCTGAAACTTTTTTTTGTGACGTAGCAGTTCCTGCTATAATTTTTTCTTTGTCAAGTAATGAAATATTTGAAAAACTTTTGCCTAACTTAATTACTGTGCCTTTGTATGTCTTATCATCAAATAATACATTTGATCCATTTCCTAAAATAAATATTTTTCCACGCAAAGAATATAGCTTTAGATATTCTATTAATCCTTTAAGAGAATTTGGTTTAAAAAAGATTTTAGTTTTTCCTCCAATATTAAACCAATTTAAGTTTTTAATACTCTGATCAAAAAATATATCTCCATCGATTTTTAATACAGATTTTTTTATATCTTCAATCTTCATTAAAAAATATTTTTTAAATTTTTCATCCAATTAGATATGGATCCGGCACCCATTCCTATATAGATTTTTTCGCCGAAAGAGTTGATTTTTATAAATTTTTTTAGTTGAGTTTCATTCTCAACTTGTATTAATTTAACATTAGAATTTTTAATTATTAATTTTGCAAACGAGTGGTAAGAAAAATTTAGTTTCAATTTTTCGTTAGCAGTATAAATCGGACATAGTAAGACTGTATCTGCCATTTTAAAACATTTTGAAAATTCTTTTTTTAGATTTTTTACTCTCGAAATTCTATGGGGTTGGAAAACACACACAATTTCTTTGTTTTTGTATACGTTTTTAACTCCACCCAAAACTGCACTTATTTCAGTTGGGTGATGAGCGTAATCGTCGTAAAAACGTACTCTATTGTAGTCAAACAAATGAGAAAACCTTCTTTGGACTCCTTTAAAATTCAGTAAACCTAGTTTTATATATTTTTCAGGAAGTCCTATTGTAAAAGCTAATGCAACTGCTGCAGTTGCATTTCTTATATTGTGAATCCCGAACATGGGAAATTTAATATTTTTAATAATTTTATTTTTACTTGGAATATTTATTTTAATATCGAAACTAGAGAAATTAGAACTTTGTTTTATGTTTAAGATTTGGAAATTTGATTTTTTGTCTTTGCCATATGTGTAAAAATTGTTATTTTTTGTTTTTTTAATAATATTTTTAAGATTTTGATCATCATTACATATAAAACCTTTGCCTACAGATGGTATTTTTTCTATAAAGTTTAAAAAACTCTTTTTTAAATTATTTATATTTTTATAGAAATCTAAATGCTCAGCATCTAGATTTGTAACAATAGAATATGTAAAGGGAATCTTTAAAAAACTTCCATCTGACTCATCCGACTCAGTAATACACCAGTTACTTTTACCTAATTTTGCAGAATTACCAAATGAATTTAACACACCACCATTAATTATAGTTGGATCTAAGTTACCTGACGTAAAAATACTAGACACTAATGATGTTGTTGTAGTTTTACCATGCGAACCAGTTATAACAACATTTCTCATGAAAGATACAATATGGCCCAACATGTCTCCTCTAGAGTAAATTGGTAGTTTTTTTTTCAATGCCTCCTCTACTTCAGGATTATTTTTTTTAATTGCTGAGGAAATCACTAGAACAGTGGTTTTTTTTATGTTTTCTTTTTTATGATTGAAAAATACTTTTATTTTTTTTTCTCTTAATTTTTGTATGTTTCCATTTTCTACAATATCACTACCTTGAACTTTGTAACCCAATCCACTCATAATTAAAGATAGACCACTCATACCTATTCCCCCGATGCCAACAAAATGAATAAGTTCATTTTTTCCTAAATCAATTTTCATTTACAAGCTCAATTAGTTTAGATCTATTTTTTTCCCAAGTATTTTCTTTAGCGAATTGAATTAAATTTTTTTTTTTAGAAGAATATTCATTTTGATCTTCAAATATCGTAGTCATCAAGTTTATAAAATTATTTTCATTAATATCCTTTTGCTTCATTAGCCAACAGCATTCATTTTTTTTATAAAATTCTGCATTGTAGAGTTGATGATTATCTTTAGCATACGGAAATGGAATTGCCACAAATGGAATGTTTAAATGAACTAATTCTGAAATTGTAGATGCTCCAGATCGTGTAATAGCTAGGTCATGAGTAACAGCTTTAATTAATAATTTCTCATCAAAATCAAATAATTCATGTTCTATATGATTTTTTTTATACAATTCCTTAACGCTTTCTTTTGATGTTTGATCAATTACTTGCTGTAAAACAGAAATATTTTGAGTTTTTGAGAGTTTTATAATCATTTTAGTAATGAATTGATCAAAAAATTTTGCCCCCTGGCTTCCTCCAATTATAAGTATTTTTTTTTTCTTATTAAGTGATGTTTTTTCATTTTTTTTATATTCATAGATTTCTTTTCTAAGCAATGGTTTAATAGGATAAATCTTATTTGAGAATTTTTTAGAAATACCTTTTAAATTTTTATCATAACAAATAATTCTCTTAGCAACAATAAGTGTCAATTTGTTTGATCTACCTATAACAGAGTTTGGTTCAAAAATATAAATTTTTATATTCAATAAATTTGAAGCCAAACATAAAGGTAATGACATATATCCTCCAGTGCTAATTAATATATTAAAACTATTTAATTTTAAATATTTATAAGATTTAAATATTGAAATACAAAATTTAATTAAATTGAATGGAAGCAATAATAAATTTGAAAATAAATTTGGTACATCTATTAATGAATATTTATAATCATTTTTATTAATATATTTTGATCCTCTTATGTCAGTTGCAATCCTAACTTCGAAATCATCTTTTAAAGCGTTATAAATGCTTAATGATGGGATGACATGGCCACCTGATCCACCAGTTACAATAAGTATTTTTTTCATAGAGTTAATCTAATTTTCTTTTTGTTAAATTTAAAATTATTCCAGATAAAATTGCAGTACTTACAATTGAAGAGCCTCCATAACTCAAAAATGGTAGGGTCATACCTGTAGTTGGTAATAATCTTATATTAACACCTACATGTATAAAAGTTTGTAGTAAAATCAAAGATAGACATCCAACCAAAATAAGTTTTAACAAATCTTCATTTAAAATGTTAATTTTTTTAATTACTTTGTAAGAGAAAATAAGATACAAAAATAATATACCAATAACTATAATTGCACCAAACTCTTCAGCTATAACAGAGACTATATAATCAGTATGAGCCTCAGGAACTTTTGAATTAAGAGTACCTTCACCAATTCCCTTACCAAAAAATCCACCGTTTATAATTGCATCACTTGCTTTTTCAGCTTGATAATTATTTCCCGAATTTGCGTCTAAAAAAGCTAAAAGTCTAATTTTTATATATTGAAATTTAGGAACAAATATCACTAAATAACTCACAACTGATCCAGATAAAAGAAAGAATATAAAAAAAACTAATATATTTATGCCTGAAACAAAAATTAAAGCTAACCATACCATTGTTATCAGAAGTGTTTGTCCAATATCTGGTTGATAAGCAAGCAGCATTAATATTGGAAGAATTAATAAAGTGCTTAAGAAATATTTAAAATATAATCTTTTATTTTGAAAAGTTAACATTAAAGACAATGTTACTATAAAAAAAGGTTTAAGAATCTCAACTGGTTGAAATCTAGGTAAAAAGATCAAATCTAACCACCTTTTTGA
The DNA here is from genome assembly GCA_902636075.1 of uncultured Pelagibacteraceae bacterium. GTDB lineage: Bacteria > Pseudomonadota > Alphaproteobacteria > Pelagibacterales > Pelagibacteraceae > Pelagibacter. Next base: position 38,984 of record CACPQM010000002.1, read on the forward strand.
TCCTTTTACCTCAATCCCGAGAAAAGGAACTAAAAACAAACTTAATAATGCAAAAAAAAACAGAATTAATGAAATTTTTGTTAAAATTTTTTGATTTAAAAATGAGAACATAATTAAGATCACAATTGCTAATGTTATATAAACGGAGTGTTTAAAAAAAAAATAATATGATTTTGTGTCTAATTTATCCGAAGCTATTAGAGATGTAGAAACTAATGAAAAAAAAAGACCTAATAAAAACAAACCTAATATTAAGAATAGTAAAAACTTATCTATATTTTTCCACCAATCATAAAAACCATCTAAATATTTATTCATTTTTGAAATTTTTAATTATTAATTTAATATTTTTATTAAAAAATTTACCTCTTTCTTCAAAATTTTTAAATTGATCAAAAGAGGCTGCAGAAGGGCTAAAAAGAATTACTTTTTTCTTATGATCTTTTTTAATATTAATATTTAAATTTTTTATTGCCTTTTTAAGTGTTGTTGAGGTTTTATAAAAAATTTTACCTTTTAGAAATTTGATTAAAAAATTTCTATCTTTACCATAAACATAGGCTTTAATATTTGAAAAATACTTTTTATTTAATTTGAGTTCATCTCCTTTTTTAGCAAGTCCTCCTAATATCCAGTAAATATTTTCATAAAACTCAAGCAATGGGGCTGTTGATGAAAAACTAGTAGATTTTGAGTCATTAATAATTAATAATTTTTTTGATTTATAGATTATTTGTTGTCTATAATTTAGTCCCTTAAAGATATTAACTGTATTTATAACTTTTTTCATATTTAGTTTTAAAATCTTAGAGATTGCTAAAACGAAACTAAGATTTTTTTTATTACTAGAATTATTAAAATAAATATTGTTTATTTGCGTGAAGTACTTTTTATATTTTAAATAATTTATTTTAATAACTTTTGATTTTATTTGATTATTTTTAATTAATTTATTTAGAAAATTATTATTTTTTTCTAAAAAAGTGTAATCTTTTTTATTTTGTGATTTAACAATTTTAAATTTTGCTTTCACATAATTTTTAAATGTTCCATGTCGTTCTAAATGATCTGGACTTAAATTAAGTATTATTGAATATTTAGACCTAAAGTATTTACTATAATCAAGTTGGTATGAAGATGCCTCAATTACGAAAATTGTATTATTTTTAATTTTTTTCTCCATTAATATTGGATATCCAATATTGCCAGTTAATCTTACGTCCCTTTTGTTAGTTTTTAGTACTTCGTAAAGGAGTTTCGAAGTGGTCGATTTTCCATTTGTTCCAGTAATTGTGATTTTTTTTATCTTTGGATAACTAATTTCAAATATATCAAGCTCTGTAATAATTTTTGACTTATTTTCGCTTAAATATTTTGAAATTTTGCATTTTTTGATATCTACCCCTGGGCTTAAAACAATATAATCAAAATCATTAAATGATAGCTTATTAATATTTATAAATTTATTTCTTAACTTAAAGGGGATATTTTTTTTATTATCGTCAAATATTTTACATATATTATTTTTTTTTAAAAAATTAAATGAAGATATTCCAGATTTTCCAAAACCGTAAATTAAAATTTTCTTATTCTTAAAATAAAATTGTCTGTCATTCATTATCTTAGTTTTAATGTTGCTAAACCTATCATGGCTAAGATAATCGAGATTATCCAAAATCTAATAACTATAGTTGACTCTGGCCAACCTTTCTTTTCAAAATGATGGTGTATTGGAGCCATTTTAAATATCCTTTTGCCCGTAAGTCTGAATGAGATAACCTGTGCAATTACTGAGACAGCCTCTAAAACAAATAATCCCCCCGTAATAGCTAGAACTATTTCATGCTTGGTAATAATACCAACTGCACCTAATGATCCTCCTAAAGCTAAGGACCCTGTATCACCCATAAATATCTTAGCTGGAGGTGCATTAAACCATAAGAAACCTAGACAAGATCCAATTATTGCTCCACAAAAAATAGATGCCTCTCCCACTCCTTCAATATAAGTAATTTGTAAATATCCTGAAAAAACTATATTTCCACTTACATAACTAATAAAAGCAAAACATGCTGCAACCAATATTACAGGTACTGTGGCTAAACCATCTAATCCATCTGTTAAGTTAACTGCATTTGAGGAACCTACAATAACAAATAAATAAAATGGTATAAAAAACCACCCTAAATTAATAACTAAATTTTTTAAAAATGGAAAATATAAATTTTCAAGATAATTAGATCCACTGTAAAAATAAAGAATAAAAATTCCACCCAATGCTAAAGTAATTTGAATTATAATCTTTAATTTTGAACTTATTCCGTTTGAATTATTTTTTTTAATTTTTTGATAATCATCATAAACTCCAAGTAATCCAAAAGATCCTGCTATATAGAGTAAAAACCAATTATAGGGATTTGAAAAGTCGCCCCATAAAAGAACTCCTGAAAAAATACCCAGTAAAATCATCAAACCTCCCATTGTAGGGGTGCCTATTTTTTTAACTATGTGCTCGCTTGGTCCATCTTCTCTAATTGGATCATGAATTTGATGTGAAGAAAAGTAATTGATAAGTGGACCACCAACTAAAAAAACTACTATCATTGATGTAAACATTGAAAGACCAGTTCTTACAGTCAAATATTTAAAAACATTTAAAAAACTAAAGATTTCAACTAAGTTCGAAAATAGACTAAAAAGCATTTAATTTGCCTATTTTTAAACTTTGACTTATTTTATTTAATCCAGTTGAGTTTGAACCTTTAATCATCAGATATTCTCCATCATTAATATCATTTCTCAAAAAATTTAAGATATCTTTTTTTGAATTTAATATTTTTCCTTTTTTTTGTGGTCTAATTTTATTAAATATTTCGATAACATCTTTACCATAAACATAAACTTTGTCGATTTTAGTATCATTAATATATTGAGCAGCCTCTATATGAAGTTTTTTGGAATATTTTCCAAGTTCTTTCATATCTCCTAATAAGATGAATTTTCTTTTAGATTTAGTATTTAACTTATTTAATTTATTTAATGCAAATTTAAGTGATAAAGGATTAGAATTATAGCTTTCGTCAATTAGTTTAATTTTTTTTTTATTAAACTTTATTAAAATTAAATCTCCTCTTCCTTCTGGAAATTTATAGTCATTAAAGAAAAATTTATCTAATTTTTCTAAATCAAAATATATAGAGATTACGGCTAAAGTTGATAAAATATTATAAATATAATTTTCTAAATCTTTTTTAACAATAAATTTTAATTTTTTTTCTTTATAATTTATAAAAATAACAGAAAAGAATTTTCCACTTTTTAAATTAATTAAACTTAAGTCTGATTTTTTTTTAATTCCAAATGAAATTATTCTTAATTTTTTTTTTATAGAAATAGATTTAAAATAATTAAAAAAATTATCATCAGCATTTAATACAATCGACCCATCTTTAACAACATTATTAATTATCTCTGATTTAGCCTGAGCTATACCTTTCAAATTTTTAAAGTTTTTAATATGTGCATATGAAATATTTGTGATTACACCAACGTTGGGCAATATTTTTTTGGTGAGGGAGTCAATTTCTCCTTTTTTATCCATCCCAACTTCAAAAATTCCAATTTTATCTTCTTTATTTATATTAAATAAAGAAATTGGAACTCCATATTTGTTGTTAAAAGATTTATTTGAATAAGATGTTTCATATAGTTTGCTAATCATTTGCCCCAACATCTCCTTTAAAGAAGTTTTGCCTGCAGATCCTGTGATTGCAATAGAAGAAATATTAGATGATACTCTTACCTGTTTAGCAATTTCAGAGAATGTTTTTAAAGAATTATTTACATGTATTATATTTTTTAATTGTTTGCTTTGTTTATTCTCATTAATTGCAATAGAAGCTCCATGATTTAAAGCCTGATTTACAAATTTATTCCCATCAAAATTTTTTCCTTTTATGCCAAAAAAAATGTTATTTTTTTTTATTTTTCTTGAGTCAATTGATGCTTTATTAATCTTAATATTTTTTTCTATTTTTTTTTTTGTTATCTCTGAAATAATGTTTGATTTCCAATTTCTATTTAAAGATTTATTTTTCTCTTTAATAAATTTTTTAATGCATTTTTTATCTGAAAAGAATTTTTTAGAAACATATTCTTGGTAAACTTCGTGCCCTTTTCCAGCAATTATAACTACATCATTTGACTTAATATCCAAAATTGCTGATTTTATTGCACTTTCTCTTGATGGAATCTCCCATAATTTACTCCTTGAAATATGAGACTTGATCTCACTCCTAATTTTTTTTGGATCTTCACTTCTTGGGTTATCATCTGTTAAATATATTTTATCACAATATTTTTCTGCAATTCTGCCCATTATTTTTCTTTTACGCTTATCCCTGTCTCCTCCACATCCAAATACTAGATTTATTTTTCTTAATTTAAACTGTTCCTTAACATTTTTAATGCAGGTTATTAAAGCATCTGGAGTATGAGCGTAATCAAGAACAATTATTCCATTATTGTAAATTCTTCCAATTTTTTCCAATCTTCCATTTACAGGTTTTATTTGTTTAACAATTTTTAAAATTTTTTCTAATGAGATTTTACTTTTCATTGCAGCCATGATTGCCATTAGTAAATTTTTTATCTGAACTCTACCAATTAATTTTGTAGAAAAAGAATATCTCTTATTATTAAAATTAAATGTAATTTTCTGTTCATCTCTTAAAAATTGATGATCTATTATCGAAAAATTTGATTTTGTAGTTCCTATTGTAAATTTTTTGATTTTATTTAAATTGGTAATTTTATTCAAATTTGATGAGATTTTTAATTGATCATCATAAATAGCATAAGATTTTTTTTTTAATAATTTTTTAAATAATATTAATTTTGAATTTAAATAATTTTGAAAAGTTTTGTGGTAATCTAAATGATCCCTAGTTAAATTTGTAAATATACCAATATCAAATTTTAGCCCGTCTAATCTATTTTGATTTAATCCATGGCTTGATGCTTCTAAAATAACATTTTCAATTTTTTTTTCTTTTAGTTTTTTCAAAATTTTATTTATTTTAATTGCATCATAAGTTGTATTAGAAAATTTTTTTCTTATTTTGAAGCCATCAATACCTAATGTTCCAATCGATGCTACTTTAACTTTATTTAAACTAAGAATTTGAAAATAAAAATTTGCTATAGATGATTTACCATTTGTGCCGGTAACAGCTATCAAGTTATTTGGTTTTTTATTAAATATTTTTGAACTAAATTGTGCAAGTAAATTTCTTGGATTCTTATTATTTAGAAATAAAATATTATTTTTCCATTTATTTATTTTTAATTTATCAGAAATTATTATTTTTGATCCTTTTTTAATGGCATCATTTATAAAGTAATTTCCATCTGTATTATTCCCTTTAAATGCAAAAAAAATATATCCCTTTTTAACTTCTTTCGAATTAAAAGATATCCCTGAAAAGCTTACACTATGGTATTTTTTCTGAAGATTGGGAAAATAGTCTTTGAGTAACATCATTAACGCTCTTAATATTTTGTGGCTAAAATTGGTCCAATTTTATCCATTATCTGACCCGCTACCCAAACAGTAGTCCAGCCAGCCGTATTCCTCCAATTTCCTTTGTAAGGATTTCTATCATCTCTATAATGATAGACGAATTCTTTATTTGCTTTTGGCTCATCCAACATTATAGCTAATACAAATTTTGGGTCTGAGGTTGGAAAAACTGAAACAAAAGTATTAACCTTTTTTTTAGAATAGCCACCTTTTGAGGGTTGATCTGCAGTACCAGTTTTTCCCCCAATTTCGTAACCTTTTACATTTGCAAATCCTGCAGTTCCTTCTTCAGTCGACACAATTTTTCTAAGAATAGGGTTGATTGTTTCTGATAAATTTTCATTAAGTATTCTTTTTCTCTCTAATTTTTCTTTTTTTAACAATGTGGGTTTTATATCGTATCCACCATTACTTATGATTGAATAACCCTTTGAAAGCTGCAATAATGTAGTTGCAATCCCATGACCAAATGCGACTGTCGCAAGTTTACATTTGCCCCACCTACCTATTTGAGTTGTTCCAACTTCTTGGATATCAAATTCCAAATTTGATATTATCCCAATAGTTTGTAGAAACTCGTTATAATTATCAATCCCAACTTTTTCAGCTATACGAACCGATCCGATATTTCCTGACCTAATCAAAATTTCCTCTGCTGTTAAATCTGATGGTATTTTGTCATCATATTCAGATATTGAATTTCCTGCACATGTAATTCTTTTTTTTAAGTCTTTAAATTCTGTTCCTGGTTCTACAACATTATATTGTAAACCTGCAGCTAACGTAAAAGTCTTGAAAACTGATCCAAATTCATAAACCCCTTTTGTTACTCTATTAATATATTTAACATCATTAATTTTTTCTCTTTTATTAAGATCAAAATCAGGAAGAGATACCATTGATAAAATGTTTCCATTATTAATATCCATTAAAATTGCTGCGCTGCCTATATTTTGAAATATATCTTTAGACTCTGATAATTCTTTTTTAATTAAATATTGCAGATGTTTATCAAGTGTTAATTTTAAAGGTTCTTTTCTAGTAGTAAGTTCATAATCAAAAGTTTTTTCAATTCCTGATATTCCATTATTATCATTATCAATTTGTCCGATTACATGACTGAATAAGTTTTTATTAGGATAAACTCTTGCAATACTATCTTCTTGGATAAAAGATTTATCTCCCAAAAGTTGAACCTTTTCAAGTTTTTCAGGGCTTATTTTTTTTTTAACATAAAAGAATTTTTTTCCATACATTTCTTTCTCAAAATTACTATTAGGAAAAATCAATTTAAGAGAGATTAATAGTTTTTCTTTGTTAATTACTAAATTAGGATTAATACCTAAATTTACTATTGGAACACTTTTTGCTAAAATATTTCCTTCATTGTCTAAAATACTAGATCTAAAATTTTCTTTTTTTACTATTTTTTGAATTTCAGGAATTTTTTTTATGCTCAAAAATATTACTTTTGACGAAAAAATAATTGCTAAGATACAAAACACAAAGAAAATAAATGCAATTCTCTCAAACGATATGTTGAGATATGACTTGTTTTCTTTAAACGAAAAACTCTCATTATATTTATCAAAACTTTCAGATTTTTCATTTAATTCACTCATCAATATCAACCATTTTATCTAATTTTAATTCATCATTTAAAATTTCGATTTTATTTAAATTCTCTATTTTCTTTTTCACAAACTGATCTTCAAAATAAAGTTGCTGATACTCCATAAGTTTTTTTGGTGAAGTTAAAATACTATAATCTAGTAAAGTAAGTTCATAACGATCCTCTAAAATTCTAATATTTTCTTTTAATATAAAAATTTCTTTATCAAGTTTTTTTGTGGAGTTTTTTGTTAAAGTTGTGGCAAGTATTAAAAAAATTATAGGTGTAAAAAATAATAATTTTTTCATAAATTTATATTAGATTCTCAATATCAGTTAGATTTTTAAATTTTTCTTTAAAATCATTAAAATTGCAATTTTCACTCAATTTTATTCCATACCTTAATTTAGCTGATCTTGAAGGTGGGTTTTGTGTTATCTCACTAGCACTTGGCAATATTGGTTTTTTATTTATTAATTTAAAACATTTTTCTGAAATCTCTGCCTCAGGAAAATATCTAGAAGAATTTCTTTGCTCTGAGTAATGTTTAAAGAAAAACTTAACAATTTTATCTTCTATTGAGTGAAAAGTAACAACAGCTATTATTCCACCAATAGGAATTAGGTGAAATGAATAAATCAAAGCATTTATCAATTCACTTACCTCTCTATTAACTAAAATCCTTAATGCCTGGAAAACTTTAGTAGAATTATGTATTTTTGTTTTTTGATATTTTTTAACATTATCTATAATTTGAACTAAATCTTCAGTTTTTATTGCTTGTTTTTTTCTTTTTTTTACAATTTCAATTGCAATTTTTTTTGAATATCTTTCTTCACCAAATACTTTAAATAGACTTGTGAGATTTTTTTCATCCATATTAGAGATAATCTCATTCGCTGAAAAATCATTAATGCCCATTTTCATATTTAATTTTCCTTTATCGGAAAACGATAAACCTTTTTTAGAATTTTTAATTTGATTAAGAGAGTAACCTAAATCAAAAACTATTCCTTTTAGGTTGTTATTTTTAAATTTAATTTTATCTAATTGAGAAAATTTAATATTATAAAATTTAAATCTATTTTTATATTTTTTCTTAAATTTTTCTACGTTAATTAAAACATCTTTATCTCGATCTACTGCAATTATCTCATTTTTTTTATTCTCTAGAATTTTCTCTGAGTATCCACCTTGACCAAAAGTACAATCAATAAATGTGCCACCATAAAGAGGGGAAATAATGCTAATTAATTCATTTAGCAGAACTGGAAAATGTTTGCTTTCCAGATTTATGGTGGCATTCATTTATTTTTTTGAAGACCATTAATTTTTTTGTCTTCTCAAAAATGCTGGTATTTCTAAATCGTCTTCTTCATCTTCTTTAGTAATACTTTGTCCATTTATTAATGAAGCTTCATCATCAGTTTCATTAATTGATCCATCAGAATTAAATAGCTCCGGTGTTTCTTCATCAAAATCAAAGTTCTCTAATCCGTTTGATGGAGAGGAATTAATTTCATCTGTTCTAATAGACTCCTCTGATTCTGTAGATGATTTATTTTCAACAGCATTTGTTACATCTTCAGTATCAGAAGAACTTATCAATTCCTCAGAATTATTAATTTCAGATGTAGCTTGGCTTTCAGTTTCAGTTTTTACCTCTTCCTCTATTTTGAGTGCATTTGCTCCATTAGTTATAATTGAGCTATTTTGATTGGAGAATGAAAACGTATTAGGAGAGCTGTTGTTAGAAAAATCTGAATATCCTGGATTTCTATTTTGTATTCTATGAACCATATTAATTACTGATTTTGGCTCTGGTTGTTGTCCATCCAAGGATGTAGCTACAATTGAAACTCTCATTAAGCCCTCAAGATTTTCATCGGTAATTGCTCCTATAATTAATTCTGCGTCTGGGTCTACTTCAGCTCTAACTTTATTAACAGCTTCATCTACTTCAAAAAGTTTGAGGTCTTTTCCACCAGTAATATTTACAAGTAATCCTTTTGCTCCTTTCAGTGTGTAGTCATCTATCAATGGATTATTTATAGCCATCTCAGCTGCTTTAACTGCTCTACCTTCACCTTCAGCTTGGCCTGTCCCCATCATTGCTTTACCCATTGAACTCATAACTGTTTCAACGTCTGCAAAATCTAAATTGATTAAACCAGGTCTTACCATAAGATCTGTGATACTTTGAACTCCATGCTTTAATACATCATTAGATAGTAAAAAAGATTCTTCAAATGTAGTCTGTTCACTTGCAATTTTGAATAAGTTTTGATTTGGAACTACAATAATCGTGTCAACATGTTTTCTTAATTCTTCAAGACCTTGATTTGCTTTTCTCATTCTTGAAGGGCCCTCATATAAAAAAGGTAAAGTGACAACACCAATCGTGAGAATATTTAGTTCTTTTGCAGCTCGAGCGATTACATGAGCAGCACCTGTTCCAGTTCCACCACCCATACCTGCAGTAATGAAAACCATATTTGACCCTTGAAGCACATTAACAATTTCATTTAAAGACTCATCAGCGGCCGCTTCACCTATATCTAATTTAGCTCCAGCACCTAGTCCTTTTGTTAAATTTAATCCCATTTGTATTTTAGTTTGGGCATGGCTAAGCCTCAAATCTTGTGCGTCGGTATTTACAGCTATAAACTCGACTCCTTGTAAACCTGCTTCTATCATTCCATTTATGGCGTTTCCTCCAGCCCCTCCAATTCCTAAAACTAGTATTCTAGGTTTCAACTCTTTTATATCTGGTGCTTTAAAATTAATTGTCATTTATCCCCCGTTTAGTTATTAAGTTTTTGCTCCCATTTAAGGTTAGCTCTATTGATGTTAGATTTTTTTCTAGCAGTGACCCTAAATTTTTCAAAACTTGATGGTTCCCATATTTGGAAAATTTTTCCCTGACCAACAAATAACATACTATTTTTTATTTTTGCATGTTTTAATAATTTTTCTGTAATGAGAATTCTACCCTCACTATCAAATTGCAAATTAATACTTTCTGATAGAATTGAAGTTGCAAAATAATCTTTCCTATCCTCAAATGGATTTAAAGAATCTATTGCATTTGAAATTTTTTCAATTCTATCTTGAGGCCAAGCCTCAATAGATTTATTATTAAATGATGGAAAACATACGATTCCGTTATATCCCATGTTTGAGAGATAGCTTCTGAAACTAGCTGGCACTGACACCCTTCCTTTTTTGTCCAATTTGTTTTCGTAAATTGATAAAAACATAATCCATAAATTCCATATTTGGGATTTTATGGGATAATATGGGTTTTAAATATAATCGTCAATACCTAATAATATTACTAAATATTCTTGGTTTGTTCCATATTTTCAGAATTAGAAAATAAAAAAATGTTTTAATCTAAAATGATAAAAGAATTGTGGAGTTATAATTATGCCAGATAAAATATAAGCCGGGTTCTGTCTTTTAAACTTATCATTTCTCTAGGCCTTAAATCACTTTAAGGCTCAAGCAACTAACCCAGATGACTAGCCAAAGACTGCTTTTTGTTATTTCTAACTTTGTCATCTCTACTCAGTCTTGCTCCCAGTGGGGTTTTCCATGCGCTAGTTGTTACCAACTTAGCCGGTGCGCTCTTACCACACCTTTTCACCCTTGCCTTGATAAGGCGGTTTATTTTCTGTGGCACTATCCCTAGGGTCGCCCCCGCCAGCTATTAACTGGCACTGTGTCTTTGTAGAGCCCGGACTTTCCTCTTTAATAATTTAAAGCGATAAGTCTTTTATCTGGCTCTAGGACAATATAAAAAATTTTGTAAAGTTCAATTACTTATTATCTCTGATTATAAAGGGATTTTGCTATAATATAACATTCTGAATCTAATTTTCCGTCTATCAATTCAGGTCTAAATCTCATCTGAAAAATTTTAATTATTTTACTTAATTCATTAGAGTTAGAGTATTCCATATGATAGCCAAATTTTTTTAAATAAATAATAAATTTACTTAAATTTATTTCTGATTTTCTTCCTCTTAAAGACTCAAGTATTCTTGAGTTTACTTTATGCCAAGTTCCAATTTTTTTCGTACTCAGAAATTTCCAAGGAAATTTTTCTCCTGGGTCTATTTTTCTTAAAGGGGCTATATCTGAATGACCTAAAATTTTATTTTTTTTAATTTTATATTTTTTAATTATAAATTTAGAAATTTTAATTAAACATTTTATTTGCTTATCACTATATTCTCTATACCGATATTGATGACCGGGATTAGAAATTTCAATGCCAATTGATTTATAATTTAAAGACTTATGATTTCCCCACTGTGACTTTCCAGCATGCCAGGCAACGAACAAATCTGGAACCATTTGTATAAGTTTTCCTGACTTAGTTATATAATAGTGACAACTTACATTAGAACTAAAGCTCGTTAACTTTTTAATTGCTAATTTGTCATTTTTCATTCCAGTATAATGGTAAATTAAATATTTTATTTTATTTTCATCTCTTTTTTTTAAATCAAAATTAGGAGAGAAATTAAAAGTCATTTTTTCAACATTTTTCTGCATTATTTCAAACAATTAAATCTTTTAAAAAGTCTAAGATATAATATAAACGGCTTTAATGAAAAAGATTTTAACAGTATTTATAATTATTGTAATTTCTCACTTTGCAAAATTTAGTGTGCACGCAGGTTCAGATGGCACATTAGAAATCAGAACCACTTCAAAAGAACAAAATACAGAAGTTAAAGATTGTTTTGAAACTGTTAATAGGGGTATTTTTGCATTTAATCAGGGATTAGACAAAATTTTTTTTAAACCAATTGCCAAAGGTTACAGATATTTACCTAAACCAATAAGATCAGGTTCAGGAAACGCGTTAAACAATTTATCAAATGTAGTGACTATACCAAACAATATTTTACAGGGCCAATTCAAAGAAGCTGCAATAAATTCTTTAAGATTTACAATTAATACTACTCTAGGTATTGCGGGAATATTTGATGTGGCTTCATATTATGGATTAAAAAAACTTGATAAGGAAGATTATGGACAAACCCTTGGATCATGGGGAGTTAAAGAGGGATGTTATTTTGTTTTACCAGTCCTTGGGCCAACAACTGTAAGAGATACACTGGGCTCATTGGCTAATTTTGGAGGTGGCGATGCATGGTACAATGTTACTGTAGCTAATAACACTAAATACTTTGAAAATTCAGATTACTATTATTCTAGACTGACTGCTGGTGTAGATTTTAGAGCAAAAAACTTAGAGGCTTTTGATAGTCTTGAGAATAATTCTATGGACTTATACGCATCTGTTAGAAGTTTATATTTACAAGATAGAAAAAGAAAAATTCTAAACTCGGATGAAACAACAGAGACTATGAATGATGATGATTGGGAAGAAATAGATGCTCAATAATTATCAATGATTAAAATTAAAATAATTTCTTTTTTTTTTTTATTTTCTCTTTTTGGTAATATTTCGTTAGCCAAAGAACCCAGCAAATTAATTAGTGAAATTGTAAATGAAGCATCGATAATCTTATCAAGTTCAGATCCTGTAGAAGCTAAAATAATTAAATTAAATAATATAGCTGAAACAAATGTAGATATTGATGGTATTGGCATGTATACATTAGGAAAGTATCGAAAAAATCTTAAAGAAGACCAAAAAATTAAATATAAAAAGCTATTTAAAAGTTATTTTTTAAAAAGTTTTTCAAGTAGATTAGTGGATTATTCAGATCCAAAAATAAATATTGTTTCCGAAAAAAAAGTTAATGAAAAATATACTATCGTAAATACAATTTTAGAAGAAACATCAAAAAATCCAGAAATAAAGATTGATTGGAGAATATATACAAAAAATCCTAACAGGCCTTTGATTAGAGATCTTATTGTTGAAGGTTTAAGTTTAGCAAGAACTCAGAAGGAAGAGTTTAGATCTATATTGCAAAATAATGATGGTGATATTAATTATCTCTTTAAATCTTTAGAAGAATTTATTATTAAATAATTGGTGGGCCCGCCAGGACTCGAACCTGGGACCAATACATTATGAGTGTACTGCTCTAACCAACTGAGCTACAGGCCCAAAAATTATCTTTAAATATAACATTTTTAAACAGTTATCAATTGCAGATAATTATTTTAATGGTGGGCCGTGTTGGTTACGCTCCAACTACCCCTGCAATGTCAATGCAGTACTCTACTATTGAGCTAACGGCCCCTGTTAGCTTTCTAAGAAACTTTTTAGCTGTTTAGATCTGCTAGGGTGCTTTAATTTTCTAAGTGCCTTTGCTTCAATCTGTCGAATTCTTTCTCGAGTAACTGAAAACTGCAGTCCTACTTCCTCTAAAGTATGGTCTGTATTCATACCAACTCCAAACCTCATTCTAAGAACACGCTCTTCTCTTGGGGTCAAGGTTGAAAGTATCTTAGTAGTAGCTTCACTAAGATTTGATTTAATTGCTTGCTCAAGAGGTGCTAATGCTTTTGTGTCTTCTATAAAATCTCCCAAACTACTATCTTCTTCGTCTCCAACAGGTTTTTCAAGCGAAACTGGTTCTTTAGAAATTTTTAATACTTTTCTTACTTTTTCAAGTGGCATTCTCAATTTTTTTGCAAGTTCTTCAGGTGTAGCCTCTCTCCCAAATTCACTGAGAATCAAACGTTGTGTTCTTACAATTTTATTTATTGTCTCAATCATATGGACTGGAATTCTAATTGTTCTTGCCTGATCTGCAATTGATCTTGTTATAGCTTGTCTAATCCACCAAGTTGCATATGTAGAAAATTTATATCCTCTTCTGTACTCAAATTTATCAACTGCTTTCATTAGTCCGATATTTCCCTCTTGAATTAAATCTAAAAATTGTAAACCTCTATTTGTATATTTTTTAGCGATTGAAATTACTAATCTAAGGTTAGCTTCAACCATCTCTTTTTTGGCGATTCTAGATTCTTTCTCTCCTTTTTGAATTCTGCTTACCATTAGTTTATAATCTGTGACAGAAATTCCCAGTTTATTACTTGTCTCTATTAACCTATCTCTGATATCGCTAAATTCTGATTTATATTTTTGAAAAAATTTTTTCCAGATAATGTTTGTATCTAAGAAATTTTTTAGATTCGGGTTTATTTCATTTCCCACATAAAATTTTATAAATTCATCTCTTGGTATTTTTTCATTTAAAGCTAGTCTCAAAAGATTTCCCTCTAAAGATATAATTTTACGATTTTCTATGTAATGTTTTTGAACCAATTCTTCCAAAACGGAAGGTGATAGTTGAAGGGTTTTTATATTTTCTAAAATATCTACAACAATTTTTCTATAATTTTTTTCTTTTGAATGTGAAAACTGTCTAGAGTTTAAAATACATTCAAGTTTTTCTTTTTGATACTTTATCAGTTTATTATATTCTTTTGTTAAATTATAAACAGTCTGTAAAACTTTAGGTTTAATTTCTGTTTCCATAGCTGCAAGAGTTGGATTAAATTCATCATCTTCAGAATTATTGTTTGACTCGTCACTGTTTTGATTATCCTCACCATTTTCAGATTTTTTTTGTTTAGCACTTTGTCCAGTATCTTCGTCTTCCATATAATTGGTGTCAATATCTATTATTTCTCTGACTAAAATTTCGTCATTCTGCAGTTTTCTATTCCATTCAAAAAATTGTTGAGCGGTAATAGGGCTTTGGGAAAGTGCATTTAGCATAACATCTTTTCCAGCTTCTATTCTTTTTGCAATAGCAATTTCACCTTCTCTGGAAAGAAGTTCGACACCACCCATTTCTCTAAGGTACATTCTGATTGGGTCATCACTTTTTTCAATAGACTTCCCCTCTTCTTTAGAGCTATTATCTTTTTTTCTTAAAACCTTAAAGTCTGCTTTTTTTTCAACTAGTATTATTTTTTCATCAAGAATATGTATGAAAGCCTGTTCCAGATTATCATGAGATAGATTTCTTTTCCCCAAGGATTTGTTTAATTCCTCATGAGTTATAAATCCTCTATGGACACCCCTGCCCATTAATCTAGCAAATGATTTAGTAATTATACGTTCCACAATTAAAAAGTTCAGAATGTATATAATGCTAAAATCAAAAAAATCTATGTGATTTTAAATTTAATTTAATTGATTTTTTGCAGTTTTTTTAGCTCTTTTAACTCGTTAAATGTTGTCTCACTCAAATCCTTTGAAAATTTTGATTCTAAATCTATTATTCTTAATTCAAGTTCATAATTTTTAAGGTCTCTGATAAGTTCTGATAAGATTTCAAGAATTTTTTGATCATCATTAAAATTTTTTACAATAATATGTTTAATCGAGGCATATTTAAAAACTCTATCGATTAAACTCTGATCAATTTTTAAACTTTCAATTTCTGTATTTTCAAAATTGTTAGTTTGATTTTTGATTTCTTCAAATAATAATTTATTTTCATTACTAAATAGTTTTACATTTTCGATTAAATTAAAATTATTTTTTATAAGGTTGGATTTTTTTAATAAGATATATAAAAAAGAAAATTCTTTAATGTCAATGGATTTTAAAGACTTTGTCTCATTATAATAGTTTTGAGTTGATTTAAGTGACTTTGTGATCTTGGAATAATTTTTTTTATATTTAACATTTGTATTTGGGGTTAACTCATAAATTTTTTCTAGAAAGTATTCGAGTACATACTTTCTAATAAATTCATCTTTAATGGTTGATGAAATAGCTCTTAGTTTTTTCTCAAAGATAGCTCTTGATGAAGGGTTATCATCCATATCTTTTGAATAATGATTAAATATAAATTTATGAATAGGGACTGAATTATTTTTAGAAAAATTTTCAAAAAAATCTTTTCCCTTTTCATTAACAAAACTATCTGGATCATGTTTGTCAGGTAAAAATAAAAAAGAAATTTCTTTTTCAGGTTTTAATTCAATAATAGAATTTTCTGCAGCTCTTAAAGCAGCTTTGTATCCGCTTTCATCACCATCAAAGCAAACAATTATATGCTGAAAAAATTGATTTAGACTTAATATTTGTCTTGTAGTTAAAGAAGTACCTAGATTAGCGACAGCATTATATACTTTATTTTTACTAAGACCGACAACATCCATATAACCCTCAACAAGAAATATATTATTAATGTTGTTTGAAAGTTTTCTAGTAAAATCTAAATTATAAAGGTTTGAACCTTTTTTAAAAAATGGAGTTTCGGGAGAATTTATATACTTAGCTAAATATTTATTATTATTTAAAATCCTTCCTCCAAGAGCTATTGGATCACCTGAAATATTATTAATCGGAAAAATTACTCTATTTCTAAACCTATCTACATATTTTTTTTTCTTTTCATCAAAATAAAATAATCCAGTATCTTTAATCTCACTTTCATTAAATTCTTTAAAAATTTGTTTTTTAAAATTTTCATTGTTTGAGACATATCCAATTTTAAATTTCTTAACTTCTTCAATATTTAAATTTCTATTTTTAAGATAATTCTTTGCATCTATAGCTAGTGGATTTTTAAAAATATCTTCATGATAGAATTCAACGTATTTTGCATATATCATTTTGTACTTATTCCACTTTTCTTCTCTGATCCTATCCTCTTTTGAAAATGTATAAGGTCTCATTCCTGCTAAATTTGATAAAAATTTGACTGACTCTCCAAATTTAAAATTTTGAGTTTTCATTACAAAATCAAAAATATTTCCATGTTCTCCAGTACTAAAACAATGATAAAATTCTTTTTCATCATTCACGGTAAAAGAAGGTGTTTTTTCAGTTTTGAATGGTGAAAGTCCAACATATTCCTTTCCTCTTTTTTTCAAACTAACAGTTTTTGAAACTACAGTTGAAATTTTCAATCTATTTTTAATTTCTTGTAAGTACTCTTTAGGGTATTTCATTTCTGATTTAATAATTCTTTTAAAATTGCACCTGCTTTCGAAAAATCAATACTATCAGCATTATTTTTCTTCAATACACCCATGGCTTTTCCCATATCTTTTATTGAATTTGCACCTGTTGATTTTATAACTTCCTCACAAATTATCTTGGTGTCCTCATCACTAATCTGTTGAGGTAAATATTGACTTATTACTTCCACCTCTTGCTCTTCTATATCCTGGAGATCTTTACGATTGTTTTTTTTGTACAATTCAATCGATTCGGATCGTTGTTTAATCATTTTTTTTAATAGCTTCTTGATGTCCTCATCGTCTGTTTCTTTTCTTTCAGCTCCAGATCTATTATTAATATCTAAATCCTTAACCCCAGATAATATTAACCTATAAGTTGATATTTTATTTTTATCCTTAGCTTTTAAAGCTGTTTTGTAGTCTGTCTCTATACTTTCTCTAAGTGGCATATTTAATTTTAGCGTATTAAAAATATTCTTCAAAAAGAAAAATTTTTTTTTTGCAAAATATACATTAGATGTGTTGCGCAAAAAAAGGTTTTATTGTATAGACCTTTAACTCATGAGTTGTAATTGAACAAAAAACAAAAAAATAAAATTGCAATTAATCATCAATTTTCAACAGGAATTTTAGTTCTAGATAACAAGCTAGTTTTTAAGGGTATTGGCCTTGGATACCAAGGAACTTCGACTGGGGAAGTTTGTTTTAATACTTCATTAACTGGCTACCAGGAAATTATATCAGACCCATCGTATGCTGGACAAATTATTAACTTTACATTCCCTCACATCGGAAATGTTGGAACAAACAATGAAGATATAGAATCTGATAAAATTTGGACAAAGGGTGTAATATTTAATTCTGAAATCACATCTCCTTCAAACTATAGAGCTTTACAGACTTTAGATGAATGGCTAAAGAAAAACAAAATTGTTGGACTAACCGGATTAGATACAAGAAGCTTAACAAACCTTATTAGGGATAAGGGGGCTCCAAAGGGGACTATTTCAAATAGTAAAAAAGGAAAATTCAACGTTAAAAAATTAATTAATATGTCAATAAAGTGGCCTGGCTTAAATGGTCTTGATTTAGCAAAAGAAGTATCAACTAAAAAAAATTATATTTGGAAAGGTTTTAAAACTTGGAAAAAGGAAGTTGGTTATAAAAAGAATATTAAAACAAAATTTAAAATTGTTGCAATTGATTATGGAATTAAGAAAAATATTTTAAGATATTTTTCTGATTATGACTGTGAGGTAAAAGTAGTTTCTTGTAAAAAAACTGCAGATGAAATTATAAAACTTAATCCAGATGGTATTTTTTTATCAAATGGTCCTGGAGATCCAGCAGCAACTGGAGAATATGCAATTAATATTATAAAAAAATTAATAAAATCAAATTATCCAATTTTTGGAATTTGCCTTGGACATCAAATTTTAGCTTTAGCTTTAAATGCAAAAACAAAAAAAATGAAACTAGGTCATAGAGGTGCCAATCATCCAGTCAAAAATTTAATAAATAATTCAGTTGAGATTACAAGTCAAAATCATGGATTTGTAGTAATAGAAAAAAGCTTATCTAAAAATATACAAATAACTCATAAATCACTTTTTGATGATACTATTGAGGGAATTAGATTGAAAAACAAACCTGTCTTTTCTGTTCAGTATCACCCAGAGGCAAATCCTGGCCCTCAAGATAGTCAATATTTGTTCAACAACTTTATTAAAGATGTAAAAAAATATGCCAAAAAGAAAAGACATTAAAAAAATATTAGTTATTGGAGCAGGCCCAATAATAATTGGTCAAGCATGTGAATTTGACTATTCAGGTACTCAAGCGTGTAAGGCTCTTAAAGATGAGGGTTTCGAGGTAGTTTTAATAAATTCAAATCCTGCAACTATCATGACAGATCCTGGAGTTGCTGATAAAACCTATATAGAACCCATCACAATTCCTGTTTTAGAAGAAGTAATTAAAAAAGAAAAACCTAACGCAATTTTACCAACAATGGGAGGTCAAACCGCATTAAATTTAGCAATAAGCGCAGAAAAAGCTGGACTGCTTAAAAAATACAAAATTGAATTAATAGGTGCAAAGTCCAAAGCAATAGAAAATGCAGAGGATCGTAAAAAATTTAGAAAAAATATGTCTGACATTGGTCTAGATCTACCTAAATCAAAGATCTTAAATAATTTTAAGGATGCATCTAAGTGTTTGAAAGAAATTGGTTTACCAGCAATTATAAGACCCTCTTTTACTTTAGGTGGTTTGGGAGGAGGTATTGCTAAAAACAAAAAAGATTTCTTTAAACTTGTCAAAACTGGGATGAACGAGTCCCCTCAAAATCAAGTTTTAATTGAAGAGTCATTGGAAGGTTGGAAAGAATTTGAAATGGAAGTTGTACGGGACAAAAAGGATAACTGTATAATAATTTGTTCAATAGAGAATGTGGACCCAATGGGAATCCATACGGGAGACTCCATTACAGTTGCTCCAGCATTAACCTTAACTGATAAAGAATACCAAGTCATGAGAAATGCATCTATAGCCTGCTTAAGAAAAATTGGAGTTGAAACAGGCGGATCAAATGTTCAGTTTGCGATAAATCCTAGAAATGGAAGAATGGTTATAATAGAAATGAATCCAAGAGTATCAAGATCCTCTGCTCTTGCATCAAAAGCAACGGGTTTCCCAATTGCTAAAGTAGCAGCTAAACTTGCGGTGGGATACACTTTAGATGAATTAAAAAATGAAATTACAAAGGTAACTCCGGCTTCATTTGAACCAACAATTGATTATGTTGTTACAAAAATACCAAGATTTACTTTTGAAAAGTTTTCCGATAGTAAAGCAATTCTAGGTACATCAATGAGATCAGTAGGTGAAGCAATGGCAATTGGAAGAAATTTCAAAGAATCTTTTCAAAAAGCCTTGGTATCTCTAGAAACTGGACTTTCGGGATTAGATAACTTTTTTAATTATTCAAAAAAAGATATTATTAGAAATTTAAAAGTTAATATTCCTAACAGACTATTATTGATAGCAGAAGCTTTTAGAAAAAATATTTCATTAGATAAAATCTACAAATTATCAAACGTTGATCCTTGGTTCTTAAATCAAATTAAGGATCTCGTAGAGGAAGAAAAAAATATAAAAAAGAAGGGTATACCCAAAACATACAATGAATTTAATAGAATAAAATCTATTGGCTTTTCAGATAAAAAGTTATCAAAAATTACCGGAATTAAAGAACAAATTGTTAGATCTAAAAGAATTGCACTAAAAGTTTTACCTGTATTTAAAAAGGTAGATACTTGTGCAGCAGAGTTTAAGTCCTTCACACCGTATATGTATTCTACTTATCAAAGAAACTTTTCATTAAATACGGAATGTGAGTCAAATCCTAGCAGTAAGAAAAAAATAATAATACTTGGAGGGGGTCCAAACAGAATTGGTCAAGGTATAGAGTTTGATTATTGTTGTTGTCAGGCAAGCTTTTCTCTAAAAGAAGCAGGTTTCGAAACTATTATGGTTAATTGTAACCCTGAAACAGTTTCAACAGACTATGACACGAGTGACAGACTTTACTTTGAACCTCTTATTGAGGAGTATGTTCAAAACATTATTCTAAAAGAAAAATCAAATGGAAATCTTATAGGGGTTATTGCTCAATTTGGAGGACAAACTCCGATTAAATTAGCAAAATTCTTACATGACAATAAATTACCTATACTCGGTACTCAATATACTTCAATCGATCTTGCAGAGGATAGAGATAGATTTAGGGATTTACTTATAAAATTAAATTTAAAACAAGCCAAAAGTGGAATTGCTAACAAATTTGATCAAGCAATTAAAATAAGTGAAAAAATTGGACTTCCTGTTGTTGTAAGACCTTCTTATGTTTTAGGTGGCAGAGCAATGGAAATTGTTCATGATAAAAGCCAACTTAAAAAGTTTATAAATGAAGCTTTTAAAGCTGCAGAACAAAATCCTATTTTAATCGACAAATTTATAGATAACGCTATGGAAGTTGATGTAGATGCTATCTCTGATGGTAAAGATGTTTATGTTGCTGGTATAATGCAACATATTGAGGAAGCGGGAGTGCATTCTGGAGACTCGGCTTGTTGCCTACCTCCAGTTTCTATAAAAGATAATCTTTTAAAAGAAATTAAAGTCCAAACCAGAAAATTAGCTTTAGCATTAAAAGTTAAAGGACTTTTAAATATTCAATTTGCAATAAAGAAAGATGAAATATTTGTTATTGAGGTAAATCCAAGAGCCAGCAGGACAGTTCCATTTGTATCGAAAGCTAATGGAATACCATTAGCCAAAATAGCATCAAGGATAATGGCAGGTGAAAAACTTTCAAAATATAAATTAAAATATAAAACCAATAAAAAATTTGCAGTTAAAGAGGCTGTATTTCCATTTAACAAATTTCCAGACAGCGATTTATTGCTTGGGCCAGAGATGAAATCAACAGGTGAAGTGATGGGATTTGATGATGATTTTGGAATGGCAATTGCTAAAAGTCAAATTGCAGCAGCAAACTCACTGCCTACAAAAGGTTTGGCTTTTTTATCAGTTAAAGACTCTCACAAACAAGAAATTATTGGCGTTGCCCAAAGACTTTTAAAACTTGGATTTACTTTATCAGCTACAAGAGGAACTGCAGAAATATTAACAAAAAATGGAATGAAATGTAGAAAAATTAATAAGGTAAGCAGTGGAAAGCCTCATATAGTAGACGTACTTAATTCTAAAAAAATTGCTTTAGTTATAAATACAGGTGGTGGAAATAGCGAAAATAGAATTAATGATGCATTGGCTTTAAGAAGAGGAACTTTAGCAAATAAAATTCCTTATTGTACAAATATGTCAACTGCTTATTCTTTCTTGGAAGCCATAAATTCTCTTAAAACGAAAAAACTTAGAGTAAAATCTCTTCAAGAAAATTAATCAACTTTCCAATCTGTTTCAAAAGTAACATAATTAACTTGTAAGCATCTTCTTTCTTTAATTATTTCTTTTTTTTCCATTCCATGCCAAGTATCAGGCCCACTTGAAAAAAAATATCCATAATTATCTTTATATGGCAATGTTTTTATAAGCTTCAAATCACTATCATAAAAATCAGTTCCCAAGTCCTCACTTTCATTATGTTTATTAACAAATAACAAGCACGACATAAGTTTCTCTTTTATATCACAGTGTGGTTTTAACCAGAAACCTTTTCTATCACAAATTACTTCAACTCTTACATAGGAATTTGATAGGTCTTTATTAATTAATTCAGAAATTTTTTGATAAGTTTTTTTATTTTGAAGTTCTTTAATTAGATTGGTAAGTCCTGGAAATTCATTAGAATTTTCCTTTGTGACAAAACATCTAAATTTTAAAGCCTTCCCACCATCTGAAATACCTTCCCTAAATTTTCCTTCTCCTCCATCTATAGCTCTAGTACCATCATAATTCAGATTATGTTTTGTAGGATCAGATATATCAGCATATAAAATCTCATTTATTTGTACATCTGTAAGAGGCTTATTTAATTCCCAATGTACGAATGGACTATCAAATTTTTTTGAATCATTAAGAATTGAATTTAAATAGGACATTAGTTGCTTATTCTCTCTTTTATGATTTTTGCTACTCTATTAGTTTCATCAAGTTTTTGATAGGTCCAAGTTTCCATATCCTCCCCAAGGTTTCTAGTGATATTTAATTCTCTAAATAAATTTCTAAATCTTTGAAATCTTATATCATTTTTTCTAGGCAAAATATTTGCAATATAAACAGGTTTCCCAGTTAAAGCAGCCTCTGAAATCATTGAGCTAGAGTCACATGTAACAACAATATTTTCAGAAATAGCTAGAGCTGATAAGTAAGCTTTTTTATCAACGTTCATTATAACGGTATGATTTTCACCGAAAAATTCTTTAGCATAATGAATAGTGTTGATTGGAGTTCTCATTGATGGAACCACCACAAGTTGAAATTTATGTTTTTTCAAAAGTTTGTAAAAAATGGAAAATATATGTTTCATATTTTTTGTTGAATAATCATAGTATTTTGTGGGTCCACCCATTATTAGACACCAGATTTTTCTATCATCATTTTTTATAAAAGAGTTTAAATAATTCTTATTCTCAACTATTTCACTTTCTGTAAGATAATGGAGAGCACCTTTTGTAGTAATGACATTGGAGCCGTTAATTCCATCATGTTCTGGGGCTACTATAAAATCAAAGTAATTAAAATTTATTTTAGGATCTTGAATATGAATATTAAAGACTTTTTTATTTGAAATACTTTTTAGATGGATAGATGGGATTATACTTTTTCGGCCACAAGATATAATTAAATTATAATCTGTATGATTTATTTTTTTATAAACACTTTGAGAAATTGGTGTAAATTTTGGTGGAATTAACCTCCATAAATTATTTAGTTCAACCTTGTGGTGAGTAAATTCTATATCTAAAGCTTTAGCTAAGCCTTCAACCTGGCTCAGCATTCCGTGCATCCCCTCGGTCAATAAAATACCTTTTAATTTGCTCATTATTAACTATATAGACCTCTATGAGTGAAAAACCAACTAAACATACAAAAGTGTTAATAATTGGATCAGGTCCAGCAGGCTACACTGCTGCAGTTTATGCTGCAAGAGCTATGCTAAAACCAATGTTGGTTGCAGGTATGCAACCAGGTGGTCAACTGACAATTACAACTGATGTTGAGAACTATCCAGGCTTTGCTGATGTAATACAAGGACCATGGCTAATGGAACAAATGAGAGAGCAGGCAAAAGCTGTGGGGACAGATTTAGTTGAAGATCATATTCAATCAGTAAATTTGAAATCTAAACCTTTTGAAGCGATAGGCGATGGTGGACAAAAATATACTGCTGACTCAATTATAATTTCAACAGGCGCACAAGCAAGATGGCTAAACATTGAGTCTGAAGAAAAATTTAAAGGATTTGGAGTTTCAGCATGTGCAACATGTGATGGTTTCTTTTTTAAAGATAAAACAGTGGCAGTAGTTGGAGGTGGTAATGCAGCAGTTGAGGAGGCAATGTTTCTCACAAAATTTGCATCAAAAGTCCAATTAATTCACAGAAGAAATGAATTAAGAGCAGAAAAGCTTTTACAAAAAAAATTAATGGAAAATAAAAAAATTGAAATTATATGGGACTCAGTTGTTGAGGAAGTGATTGGGGATGAAGAACCAAAAAATGTAAAAGGTTTAAAAATTAAAAATACTAAAACTAATGAAATGTCAGAGCTAAAAATTGACGGTTTATTTATAGCTATTGGTCATGACCCTGCTACTTCACTATTTAAAGATCAATTAGAAATGGACAATACAGGCTATCTAATTACAAAAAGTGATTCTACGGAAACAAATGTTCCGGGTGTTTATGCTGCTGGAGATGTTAAGGACAAAATTTTTAGACAAGCAGTAACAGCAGCAGGAATGGGCTGTATGGCTGCCCTAGAAGCAGAAAAATTTTTAGCTTCAAATTAATTTAAGATCATTTATAAGTTATCCATGGAAAATATAGTAAAACAAATCCAATTAATAGCTTTAGTAATTATACTTGCTGCTACAATTATAGCATTTGGTATTGAGATATATCAAATGATAGTTGTTCAAAAAGTAACATTGGCTGATTTGCTTTTACTTTTTCTATACCTAGAAGTTTTAGCAATGGTAAGAGTATTTTGGGAAAGTCAATCAATTCAAATAACTCTTCCGTTATTTATTGCAATTACTGCCCTTTCTAGATTTATAATTTTACAAGGAAAATCAATTAATCCAGAAGTATTATTATATGAAGCAGGCGCCATTGTTTTAATCGCTATAGCAATTCTTGTTTTAAGATTTAGAAACTCTCCATTATTTGGTTTAGAGAAAAAGAAAAAAACTAAATAATTTTCAAAGAAATGACCGATAAAGTTTTATTAACTGGAATAAGTGGTTTTGTTGCAAAACATGTAGCAATTGAATTATTGAATTCAGGCTTTGAAGTTTTAGGGACAGTGAGGAATAAAGATTCAATTGAACAAACTAAAAAAACATTAGAAGAGAATAATGTTTCAACAGAAAAATTATCGTTTGTAGAGTTAGATTTACTAAAGGATGAAGGTTGGAATGAGGCTGCAAAGGGTTGCAAATATATTATTCATGTTGCGTCTCCTTTTCCATTTAAAGTATCAAATGATAGAGAGTCACTTACTCCAGCTGCAAAAGATGGCACTTTGAGAGTTTTAAATGCAGGGATAAATACAGGAGTTGAACACTTTGTAAAGACATCGTCTATTGTATGTATGTTTAGAAAACCAAAAAGAACAAATCCTTACACTTTTGGTGAAAATGATTGGACTGATGTAGAATGGAACAAAACTACTGATTATTTTGTATCTAAAACAAGAGCTGAAAAGGCTGCATGGGATCTTATGGAAAGTAAAGGTCTAAAAAATAATCTTACTTGTATCAATCCTGGCTTTGTTTTAGGAGATTTTTTGAATGAAAAAAGTTGCACATCCATGGAATATATAAAACAATTACTTCAAGGAAAATTTCCAGCTGCGCCAAAATTTTCAGTAATGATATCCCATGTAAAAGATATTGCTAGAGCACATGTTTTATCTTTAGCAAATAAAAGAGCAGGTGGTAGAAGATTAATTATTGGATCTGAAGTAAGAAGTATTCTTGAATTATCAAAAATAATGGCTGAAAATCTTCCAAGCTATGCAAAAAAACTTCCCAAAAAAGAATTACCAAATTTTATGGTTAAACTTCTTAGTTACATAGACACTAGTGCAAAAAATTTGGTTCCAGATTTAGGGCTTACAATGCAAACAGATCAAACATACGCAGAAGAAATTCTTCAGATGAAATTTTTACCATCAGAAACTGCAGTCATTGATGCTGCAAAATCAGTAGTAAGACTGAAATTAGCCTAAACTCTCACAAAAAAGCTTGATCCTTGCCATTGCAACTTTTAATTTTTGCATTGAAGTTGCGTAGGATATTCTAAAATAACCGTCTAGACCAAATGCGGAGCCTTGAACCACAGCTACATTTTGTTTTTCAAGAAGCTTTTGAACAAAATCTGCATCATCTTTGATTTTTGTTTTTTTTCCAATCAATCCTTTGCAACTAGGGAAAACATAAAAAGCACCTTTTGGTAATAAACAAGTTATTCCTGGGATACTGTTTAAATAATTAACAACAAAGTTTCTTCTGTTGCTAAAAGATTTTGCTCTTTTTTTTATAAAACTTTGTGATCCATTTAGAGCTTCTACAGCAGCCGCTTGACTTATTGATGATGGATTTGATGTTGATTGAGATTGAATTTTTCTTATTGCAGCAATTATTTTTTTTGGCCCAGCTGCATAGCCAATTCTCCATCCGGTCATAGCATAAGCTTTACTTACACCATTCATAGTTAATGTTCTATCTTTAAGTTTTTTGATTTGTGCAATTGTAAAAAATTTAAAATTATCAAATTTTACATGCTCATAAATATCATCACTTAATATAAAAACATTTTTATTTTTAAGTAAAACCTTTCCTAAACTAATAATTTCTTTTTTTGTATAAGCTGCGCCTGTAGGATTAGATGGAGAATTTAAAATTATCCATTTCGTTTTTTTTGTGATTGCTTTTTTTAATTTGGTAGGAGTTAATTTAAATCCATCTTCTTCTCCACATTTTATAAATTTTGGTTTACCACCAGCAAGTAAAACCATATCTGGATAAGATACCCAAAACGGAGCTGGTATTAGAACTTCATCTCCTTTATTTAATGTTGCTACAAATGCATTGTATAAAACTTGTTTGCCTCCTGTACCTACAGTTATCTGGTCTGAAGTATAATTAAGTTTATTTTCTCTTTTAAACTTTTTTATAACTGCATTTTTAATTGCAAGAGTTCCATCAACTGGAGTGTATTTAGTATCACCATTTCTTATGGCTTTTACAGCAGCTTTTTTAATATTATCTGGTGTATCAAAATCGGGTTCACCTGCACCTAAAGCTATTACATCTTTTCCAGCGGCTTTTAATTCTCTCGCTTTTTGGGTAACAGCTATTGTTGGAGAAGGTTTAATTCTTTTTAAACTGTTTGATATTATGCTCATTGAAAATTGTTTATATTCTATTACTTTATTTAATATATGGAAAATACATATCAAGATTTAATTACAGATATTCAAAGTAAAAATCCAAAAATAAGTGGAAAACTTGAAGGTGGCAGAAAATTTAAAATTAAATCTGATTTTAAGCCAGCCGGAGACCAGCCAGAAGCAATTAAAAATTTAGTTAAAGGTGCTAAAAAAAACCAATTTAACCAGGTTTTATTAGGGGTAACTGGGTCAGGCAAAACCTTTACGATGGCTAAAGTGATTGAAGAAACAAACAGACCAGCTTTAATACTTGCGCCAAATAAAACTCTTGCCGCTCAGCTATACGGTGAGATGAAAGGTTTTTTTCCAGATAATGCTGTAGAGTATTTTGTATCTTACTATGATTACTACACTCCAGAAGCATATGTTCCAAGGTCAGATACTTACATAGAAAAAGAAGCATCAATTAATGAGCAAATTGATCGAATGAGACACTCTGCTACTCGTTCTCTTCTTGAAAGAGATGATGTTCTTATAGTTGCCAGTGTATCGTGCATCTATGGATTAGGATCTGTTGAAGCTTACAGTAAAATGACACTTACTCTGCAAAAAAACTATGACTATAATAGAGAACATATAATAAAATCTTTAGTTGCACTTCAATACAAAAGAAATGACCAAAATTTTTATAGAGGTACATTTAGAGCTAGAGGTGAATATTTAGAAATTTTTCCTTCTCATTTGGAAGATAGGGCTTGGAGGCTAAGTTTATTTGGGGACAAACTTGAGAAAATTGAGGAGTTTGATCCATTAACAGGTGATCAAGTAAGAGAATTAAATTTAATTAAAGTTTATGCTAACAGCCACTACATAACTCCAAAACCTACAATAGAACAGGCAGTAATAAATATCAAAAAAGAATTAGAGATAACTCTTAAAAAACATAAAGAACAAAATAAATTACTTGAAGCACAAAGATTGGAAGAGCGAACGAAATTTGATCTTGAAATGATTGAAGCTACAGGATCATGTGCAGGAATTGAAAATTATTCAAGGTTTTTGTCTGGAAGAAAACCTGGTGAACCTCCACCCACTCTATTTGAATATTTTCCTGATAATACATTAATATTTGTTGATGAGTGTCACGTTACAGTTCCGCAGCTAAATGGAATGTTTAAAGGAGATCGATCTAGGAAAAGTACTTTAGCAGAATATGGTTTTAGACTACCATCATGTATGGATAACAGACCACTAAAATTTGAAGAGTGGGATATGATGAGGACACAAACTGTTTTTGTATCAGCAACACCTGGTCCATGGGAATTAGAACAAACCAAAGGTAAATTTATCGATCAAGTTATTCGACCAACAGGGTTAATTGATCCCCCAGTTGAAATAAAACCCGCAAAAAATCAAGTTGATGATCTGATGCATGAATGTCTAAAAACAATTGAAAAAAATTACAGAGTTCTTGTTACCACTTTAACAAAAAAAATGGCCGAAGATCTAACTGAATACTTACATGAAAATGGCATCAAAGTAAGATATTTGCATTCTGATATTGATACTCTAGAGAGAATTGAAATAATGAGGGATTTGAGGCTAGGTGTCTTTGATGTTTTAGTTGGAATAAATTTGTTAAGAGAGGGTTTAGATATCCCAGAATGTGCATTAGTTGGAATATTAGATGCAGATAAAGAGGGTTTTTTAAGATCAGAGACTTCATTGATTCAAACAATCGGAAGAGCAGCAAGAAATTTGGATGGTAAAGTTATTTTGTATGCTGACAAAGAAACTAAAAGTATAAAAAAAGCTATTAAAGAGACTGAGAGAAGAAGAAATATTCAACTTGATTATAATAAAAAAAATAAAATCAGTGCAACTACTGTAAAAAAAGAAATAAGCGATGTTCTAGAAAGCGTCTATGAAAAAGATTATGTTAAAATTGGTACAGGAGCAAATGTAGGGGGCAATCTTAAGAAACATATAAAAGCTTTGAACAAAAAAATGAAAGAATCTGCAACAAATTTAGAATTTGAGGAAGCGGCTAAAATAAGGGATGAAATTAGAAAACTTGAAAGTACTGAATTGGAAGTTACACTTAACCCTAAGGTAAAACAATATAGCCTCAACAACAAAATATATCCAAAAGGAAGATCAACTATGGGAATGCCAGGAACTAGAGCTCAAAAAGGTAAAAAAAAATGGAAGCAAATAAAATCATAATTACTGGTGGAGCCACTAGAATTGGTGCTGCCATAGCTAGAAAACTTTCAGGTAAGGGAGTAGAAATCGTAATTCATTATAACAAATCAAAAGTAAAGGCTGAAAAACTTAAAAAAGAATTATCTTCAAATGGAACGAGAGTTTATTTGATTAAAGGAGATCTAAGTGTTGAAAGCGATGTAAATAAGGTTATTAAATTTGCAAAATCCAAATTAAAATATTTCAATTGTTTGATAAATAATGCTTCTCTGTTTGAAAATGATAAATTAGAAAACTTTAATACAGATAGTTGGGGACAACATTTAAGAACAAATCTAAGAACACCTGCGCTTTTGTCAAAAGAATTTGCTAAAAATATTAAGAGTAAAAACAATAATATTATAAATATAATTGATCAAAGAGTTTTTAAACTTACTCCCTATTTTTTTTCATATACCATAAGTAAAACTGGACTTTATACCCTTACAAAAACTAGTGCCATGAGTTTGGCGCCAAAAATAAGAGTTAATGGAATTGCCCCTGGTCCTACAATTAAAAACAAGAGACAAAGTGAAAAACATTTTAAAAAACAATACATGGCAACACCCCTCAAAAGACAGGTAAATGTTGAGCAAATATGCAACGCAGTTGACTTTTTCATTAAAAATATATCAATTACTGGACAGGTGTTGGCAATAGATAGTGGTCAAAACTTAAATTGGCAAACCCCAGATATTATGGGAGGAAAAGAATGAAAAAATTAATTTTAATTTTTATTGCATTTTTTTTTACAACAGCTGCATATTCACATTCTGTAAAAAGTTTAAGTTTAGACAAAAAAAAAGAGTGTAAAAAAAGTAAATCAATGCTTAATTGGGTTTCTAAAAATAAATATTATAAAGGTGGAGAATTAATTAAATATCAGTCTTACACTGGATTTGATCAAAGGACTGTAATTATTGGTGGTCACAAAAAAAATCCGATTGAAATAACAGGATATCTTCAACTTCCAAAAGGAGATTTGAAAGTACCTATTGTTATATGGACACACAGCAGTGGTGGTCCAGGAAATTATATTTGGAATGACTTTACTTATCATGCACACCAAAAACTTTTAGAAGAAGGAATAGGAGTTATGTTCATAGATAATTTCTGTCCTCGGGGGGCAAAAGACACATGGAGAGATCAATCAAAGGTGCCATTAATTAATGGTGCAATCGATGGAATTTTAGCTTTAAAATTACTTAAGTCTCACCCAAGGTCCAACGGAAAATTTGGAACAACTGGACATTCTAGAGGAGGAACTAATAGTCTTTATATGGCAGATATGAAATTTACATCTTTATTTTTAGATGGGACCGAAGGTTTTGATGCAATATTACCTGAGGCTGCCGAATGTCACTCAGCTGGTCTTTTTGCAAATCCAGAACTAACAACTAATACAAAATTATTATATGTTCATGGTGGTGCTGATGATTATACTTTAGCGGAACCATGTGTAGAACATATTAAAAGAATTAAAGCCAAACCCAATCAAATAGAAATTGATATAAAAGAAGGATGGTACCATGAATTTCATATGGGCAAAAAACCATTTAAGGTAAGAGGTGCAATGACAAATGGAAAGTGTCCGGATTTTTTCATTGATGATAAAGGTTATCCAATTAATCCTACTTGGGGTGAGTGGACGATAAATAAACATAAACTTTATAAATCTCTAGAAGAATTTTATGATGCAGCTCAAATTGAACCAAGAAAAACATTTAAAAAAGTTTTTAAAATAATGAAGAAAGAAAAATGTTTATCAAAAGGAGTAACTATAGGTGGAGAAAATCAGGACGAATATATGCCTCAATTTATTAATTTTTTTAAAGAAAATTTACTATGAGGAAAAATAACTTTAAAATTGTTAATATAGATAAAAATAAGAGCCTATTTAATTATGAAAAAAAAGTTCTTATCAAAGAACTTATTTTAAATTTAAAACTTGGTTATTTTGATTTTGAAAAAGAGGCTCCCCAAAAGGTTAAATTTAATTTAGAAGTAAACTACGAAGATAAAAAGCCTTCAAATGATAAGGATATTAAATCAATTGTAAATTATGCAAAAATTGTAAGATTGATAAAGAAACTTATCAAAAGTAAACATTATAATTTTCTTGAAACATTAGCGGAAGATGTATTTGATGAATTATTTAAAGATAAAAGAATTGATAAAATAAGTCTTCAAATTGAGAAATTAGAAATCATGAAAGATTGCTCATCCGTTGGTATTCAAATTTCAAAAAAAAGAAGTCATGATAAGTTCTGATATAGGTAAAGAAGCAATTAAAAAAGAGCTACCACTTATACCCAAGCTTCCTGGTGTATACAGAATGTTAAATGAAAAAAATGTGATACTTTATGTTGGTAAAGCAAAAAATTTACCCAACAGATTAAAGAGTTATGTTTCGGAGAAAAATCATATTATTAGAACTGAGAGAATGCTATCTCAAACAAGGAAAATTGAGATCACAAGTACCTCTAATGAGAGTGAAGCACTTCTACTAGAGGCAAACTTAATAAAAAAATATAAACCTAAATTCAATATACTTTTACGCGACGACAAATCATTTCCATTTATTTTTATTGGAAATGAGGATAAATGGCCTCAAATTAGAAGACATAGAGGAAAAAAAACTAGAGAGGGTTTTTACTTTGGTCCATTCGCTTCAGCTGGATCTGCAAATTGGACTATTAAAATGATCCAGAAAATTTTTCAACTAAGAGTTTGTGATGATACAGTATTTAAAAAAAGAGAAAGACCGTGCATCCTTTATCAAATAAAGAGATGTTCTGGTCCATGTGTTGGATACATAGAAAAAGATGATTATAAGCTATCAGTAGATAGCGCAATTGAATTCGTATCTGGTAAATCAAGAAAGATACAAAAAAATTTATCAGGACAAATGGAAAAGGCAAGTTCTGATTTAGATTTTGAAAAAGCTGCAATCTTGAGGGATAGAATTAAATCTTTAAACATCATTCAATCATCTCAAAGAATAAATGAGGCAAATTTAGTTGAAGCAGATGTTATAGCTGGATACAAAGAGTCTGGTAAGACTTGTATTCAAGTATTTTTCTATAGATCAAAACAAAACTGGGGAAACCAAGCCTTTTTTCCTAAACACGACCCAGACGATAACCTAAAAGAAATTTTGAATTCTTTTGTTTCTCAATTTTATGAAAACAAAAATGTACCAAGCTCCATTATCTTAAGTGATGAAATAAAGGAAAAAGTCCTAATTGAAAAAACACTTTCCCAAAAAGAAAATAAAGAAATAAATATTTCTGTTGCAAAAAGGGGTTCTAAACTAAAAGTTGTAAATCAAGCTCTTAAAAATGCAAAAGATAGCCTGAATAGAAAAATTTATGAAAGTCAAAATAATAAAGAGTTATTTGAAAATGTTTCTAAAAAATTTAATTTAGAAAATAATATTAATCTAGTTGAGGTTTACGACAATAGTCATATCCAAGGGAATAATAGTGTTGGTGCACTCATTACTTTTGGTGATGAGGGATTTATTAAAAAAAGGTATAGAAAATTTAACATTAAAATTAAGAAAAATGAACAAGATGATTATGGAATGATGCGAGAAGTTTTAAATAGAAGATTTAAAAGAGCTGTTCAAGAAAAAGACAATTATTTAACAATGCCAGACCTAGTAATAGTTGACGGAGGGAAAGGACAATACTCAGTAGCTAGAGAAACACTTAATGAATTAGGTTTACATGATATTCCAATGATCGCAATTGCAAAAGGTAAGTTTAGAAATAGTGGTAATGAAACCTTTTTTCATAATGGTAAAGAATTTAAATTTGAAAAAAATGACCCTACACTCTTTTTCTTGCAAAGATTAAGAGATGAGTCTCATAGATTTGCAATAAGTGCACACAGAGCAAAGAGAAAAAAAGGTATTAGTAAGTCTTTACTTGATCAAATTGAAGGAATTGGATCTATTAGAAAAAGAGCACTTTTAAATCACTTTGGCTCAGCCAGAGCAGTTGAATCCGCCAGCTTAGATGAGATAAAAACAGTTGAAGGAGTTGAGGAAAAAGTTGCGAAAAAGATATATAATTACTTCCACGAGTAAAATATGAAAATTCCAAATTATCTTACTATTGGAAGAATTATAATTGTTCCTATATTTGTTTTTGCATTTTATTTGCCAGGGTTTTATGGAGATGTAATTCCTTTTGCACTGTTTGTAATTGCCTCATTTACTGACTTCTTAGATGGATTATTAGCAAGAATGTTTAAAGAGGAGTCCAAACTTGGAGAGTTATTAGACCCAATTGCCGATAAAATTATAGTAGCAACTGCTCTAATATTGCTTGTTATGGATGGGACTATTAAAAACTATGAGGTTATTGCTGCAATAATAATACTTACAAGAGAGGTATTAATTTCTGGTTTAAGAGAATTTTTAGCCAAAGGAAGCGTTAAACTTCCAGTTTCAAGTCTAGCAAAAGTAAAAACATTTCTTCAAATGTTTTGTATTTCTGTTTTGCTCACTGGAGAAACTGGAAATAAAATTATAAATTTTCAAGACTATAATGCTCAAACAATTGGAATAATTTTATTGTGGCTCTCAGCTTTTCTTACTTTATATACTGGATATGAATATTTAAGGAAAGGTATAGACCACGCAATATCCGAGGACAATAAAGATTAGGCTGCCCTTTTTTTTCTTACTAATTTACCATAGCTTGACGATAAATCTAAAATAAGATCACAAACTTTATAGTTATTTTCAGCAATTTGAGAAATTGGTGTTATCTCAGCAGCTGTCCCAGTTAAAAAGCATCCTTCAAAACTTGCTAATTCATCTGGTTTAATTTTTCTTTCATGGACTTTTATATTTTTTGATTTTGCTAATTCAATAACAGTTTGCCTTGTGATACCATTTAAGAATGAGTCCGGAATTGGAGTATGAAGTTCACCATTTTTATCTTTAAAAAATATGTTTGCACTCGTTGACTCTGCAACATTATCCTCGTGATCTAACATTAATGACTCGCTATATCCTTGTCTTTCAGCCTCATGCTTGGAAAGTGTACAAATCATATACAATCCTGCAGCTTTACTATCCCACGGTATAGTATTTGGAGCTGGTCTTCTCCAATTAGAAATATTCAATTTTATACCTTCAGTTTTCAACTTAGGATCGAAATAATCGCCCCACTCCCAAGTAGCTACCGCTACATTTATTTTTGTTTTTTGAGCAGATACACCCATCATTTCACTTCCTCTCCAAGCAAAAGGTCTCAAATAACCATTCTGTACATTCTGAATTTTTATTATCTGGTTACAAGCTTTGTTTATTTCTTCTTTTGTGTAAGGAATGCTCATATCCATTCTTTTCGCAGAATGATATAACCTATCTGTATGTTCTTGTAACTTGAAAATTTCACCATCATACACCCTCACACCCTCAAAAACTAAACTTGCATAGTGAAGTCCATGACTGATGACGTGCAGCTTTGCATCCTGCCACTCAACAAGGTCACCATTGTACCAGATTTTTCCGTCTCTTTTATCGTAAGGTATCATTTGATTTATTTTTTAGAAAAAATATCTTTGTATATATAATATGTCAATATAACTTACCATTATGAAAAAACTTTTATATCTAAAAGATCATCAATTAAAAGAATATATCGAAAAAATATTCAATGGATATAGAGAAACTGTCGCTGATGCTAAAAAGGTTTTAGATAAACATGCTTTAGGAACTGCTCACAATAAAGTAATTCACCTTATATCATTGTATGAAGGTATAACTATTTCAAGCTTATTAAGAAAGCTTAAGGTTACGAAACAAAGTTTAAATAGAGTTCTTAATGATTTGGTAGAGATTAAGGCTATAAAATTTAAAAGAGATGAAATAGATACAAGAGTTAAACATGTATACTTAACAGAAGAAGGAGAAAAAATATTTGATGAAATTTTTTCTGCTCAAAAAAAAAGAATTTATGATGCATTTTTAAGTTCTGAATCTAACGATGTTATAAGTTTTGATAAAGTACTTAAAAAAATTATTAATGAAAAACTTTAAAGCCCATATATTAATTGTAGATGACGATGATAGAATTAGAGATCTAGTAAAAGAGTATTTAAATCAAAATAATTATCTTGTTTCAACTGCTAAAGATTCAAATGATGCTTTTGAAAAGACTAAAGTTATTAAATTTGACTTAATAGTGTTAGATATAATGATGCCAGGAAAAACTGGACTAGAATTTACTAAAGATTACAAAAAAAAAATTGATACGCCAATTTTATTATTAACAGCCAAGGGAGAACCATCAGAAAGAATTGAAGGTCTTGAAGTAGGTGCAGACGATTATTTAACAAAACCTTTTGAACCAAAAGAATTAATTTTAAGAATAAATAATATTTTAAATAAAACCAAATCGTTAGAAATAAAAAGAATTATTGAATTCGGCAATATAAAAATAGACCTAAAAAAGCTTTTTATCTTTAAAGATGACCAAAGACTAAAAATAAATAACGCTGAAAAACTAATTTTAGAAAAAATGATAAATTCTCCTGGCAAGATCTATAAAAGAGATGAAATTGCAAGTTTAATAGATCTAAATAAAGAAAGATCAATAGATGTTATTATTACTAGATTAAGAAAAAAAATTGAAGAAACTCCAAAAAGTCCTAAATACTTGCAAACCATAAGAGGAGAAGGTTATGTCCTTTGGATTGAATAGAATTTTAAAGAACATATTACCAAAAAGATTATTTTACAGAGGATTACTAATTGTTGCTGTCCCGATATTAATTTTACAAATTACAATATCGTTAGTTTTTTTTGATAGTTTATGGATTAAAACCAATAAAGGCTTAACAAGAGCGCTTGTGAGTGAAATAGTTACTATTATTGATATTTATGACAATGAAAGTGAATACAATAAAAAAATAGTTAC
The DNA here is from genome assembly GCA_902636075.1 of uncultured Pelagibacteraceae bacterium. Classification (GTDB taxonomy): domain Bacteria; phylum Pseudomonadota; class Alphaproteobacteria; order Pelagibacterales; family Pelagibacteraceae; genus Pelagibacter. The sequence continues at coordinate 75,431 of CACPQM010000002.1, forward strand.
CGACCTTTACAATAAAAATTTTAGCTTTTCAGTAAGGTTTTTAGACAATGAAAAATTACCAGATATAAAAGTCGAAAGATGGTTTAGTCCTATGGATAGGACATTGAGAAGAGAATTAAAACCTAAGATTGGTCAACATTGGTTTAATACAATTTCATATAAGGAAGTTGTAGATTTAAGAATAAAATTTAGAGATGGAGTTTTACAAATATTTTTTCCAAAGGAGAGAATTCAAGTATCTTCAATAAGAATTTTTGCATTTTGGATTACAGTTCCTGCAATTTTGATGATAGCAGTAGCGATGATTTTCTTAAAAAATCAAACAAGACCAATAACAAAATTAGCTCAAGCATCAGAGAGGTTTGGTAGAGGTGAAGATGTTGAGGAGTTTAGACCATCAGGAGCTTTGGAAATAAGAAAAGCAGGTCTAGAATTTGAAAAGATGAGAAAAAGAATTCTAAGACATTTAAACCAAAGATCTGAGATGCTATCCGGAATAAGCCACGATTTAAGAACACCTCTTACAAGAATTAAACTACAACTTGCTGTTATTAAGGACAAAGATCTTTCAGAAAAAATATCAAAGGATGTCGATGAAATGGAAAAAATGCTAAATGAATATCTTCAGTTTGCAAGTATAGGCGCCAAGGATAAAACTGAAACTTTTGATATCTCAGAACTTTTGGATGAAATTATTCTTAAGTATGAAAATGAAAATATTCAGAAAAAAATAAAGAAAAACACCTATTTCAATGGAAGAAGAAATCTAATCACAAGGTGTATTAATAATTTGCTAGATAATTCAATTAAGTATGCAAAAAAAATTTCAGTAATATTAGAAAAAAAAAATTCAACCATTCTCATATCAATTGATGATGACGGACCTGGAGTTAAAAAATCAGAATTTCAAAATATTACTAAACCATTCTATAAAATTGATAAAAGTAGATCTGAATCAAAATCAAGTGTTGGTTTAGGGTTGTCTATATCCTCTGACATTATAAAGTCTCATGGGGGAGATATTAACTTTAATAAGTCAAAATTAGGTGGTTTGAAAGTAACTATTTCTTTGCCTTACTAATTTTTTTTCTTTTCTTTTTTTCTTCTAGTTTTTTTTCAATATTGCTAATTCTCTTATTCAAAATATCTACTTCCTCTTTACTTGCTAGTTTCATTTTAAATACAATTTCATCTCGCTTTGATTTTAGTATTGAAATTACTTCATCAGATACATCTTTGTAATTAATTAGACCTTGTTCAATTACTTTTGCAAATTTATCGAATACGAATCTTGATTTTGACATAATAATTATTTACTAAAATTATATTTAATAGCTTATAATAAATTTTACAAATGTTTACTAATAATTTTGACCCAGTAGCTTTTGAAATATTCTCTTTTAGCGTCAGGTGGTATTCACTAGCATACATTTTTGGGATTATTTTTGGCTGGCTATATTGTAAAAAAATTCTAATTAAAGATGGTATAATTCAAAAATTATTTGAAGATTATATTTCATACTTGATAATAGGAATTATCATTGGAGGAAGGTTGGGATATGTAATTTTTTATGATTTTCCTTATTTTCTGAATAATCCAATTGAAATTTTTATGATATGGAACGGAGGCATGTCATTTCATGGGGGATTAATTGGTATAATTATTGCTAGTTATTTTTTTTCAGAAAAGAATAAGAAAGATATTTTTATTTTTTTAGATTTAGTATCTATTGCAGCACCAATAGGCATTTTATTTGGTAGAATTTCAAATTTTATAAATGGAGAATTAGTTGGAAAAGTTACAAATTCTGATTGGGGAGTTTTTTTTCCAAACTACGATGATAAATTAAGACACCCTTCACAATTATATGAAGCATTTTTAGAAGGTATTATTCTATTTATTTTAATGAATTTAATTTTTTTTAATAAAAATTATAAAATTGGAACCTGCTCATTCATGTTCTTAATACTTTATGGATGTTTTAGAATTACCTCTGAAATTTTTAGAGAGCCAGATATACAAATTGGATATTTATTTGGACATTTCAGTATGGGAATGCTTTTAAGTGCCATAATGATTTTAATTGGGTTTATAATTTATTTTAAAAGAAATGATGAAACCAAATCTCAAAAAATTTAAAATTACATCAAAAAAACCTTTACCTATTGATGATTTTATTGAAAAAATTCTATACGAACCTGAGATAGGTTATTATTCTAGCAAAGATCCATTTGGCAAAAATGGAGATTTTATAACATCCCCTACTATTTCAAATCTATTTTCAGAAATTATAGGCATATGGTTAATTTCCGCTTGGGAAAAAATGGGCAAACCTAAAGTATTTAATTTTGTAGAACTTGGACCAGGAGATGGAAGTTTAACTAAAGTTATAATTAGCACCTTAAAAAACTTTCCAGAATTAAATAGAGCTATAAAAATTTACTTATATGAGAAAAGTTTATTTTTAAAAAAATTACAAAAGCAAAATATAGATAATAAACAAATTAAATGGATCAAAAATTTTAACTCAATAAAAAAAGGACCAGTTATTTTTTTTGGTAACGAGTTTTTTGATGCAATACCAATTAAACAGTTTTCGAATATAAATAATGAGTTATTTGAAAAATGTTATTTAGTGAAAGACAATATTGATATTATTGAAAAGTTTATAAAAAGTAATAAAAAAGATGTTGCACAAATAATGACTTTTGGGACATTGAAAAAACTTAAATTTATTGAATTTCCTAAAAAGGGATTAATAGAGTTAAATCCAATAATAAAGAAAATCAATAAACTTTCTGGTGGTATTTTACTTATAGATTACGGTTATTTGAATATTAATAACTCAAATACAATTCAAGCAGTGATGGGTAATAAAAAAATTTCAGCTGAGACAATGTTAAAAAATCTTGGTAAAGCAGATATAACTTCACTAGTAAATTTTAATTTATTAAAAGAGTATTTCCTTAAAAATAATCTTAAAGTAAAAAAAGTAGTCACTCAAAAGTTTTTTCTAGAAAGAATGGGCATAATTGAAAGAGCGCAGATTTTACAGAAAAAAAGGACTAATAAAGAGCAGAAATATATGAAAGAAACCTTGTCTCGACTGCTAGAAGAAAAACAAATGGGTAGCCTTTTTAAGGTAATTTTTGGATACAAAAATAAAAATAATAATTTTTTTGGTTTTGAATAATGTTTAAATCAAAAGAACTTTCTAAATTCAAAAAGATAAGACACGGTTTTTTTAATCGATTTGGAGGTGTCTCGAAAGGTATCTATAAAAGTTTAAATTGTGGTCTAGGATCTAACGATAGAATTAGAGATGTTAAGGAAAATATAAAAAAAGTTTGCCAAAAAATTGGTTGTAATAAAAATAATCTTGTATTGTTAGATCAAATTCATAGTAATAATGTTTATAAAATAAGCAAAATTCCAAAAAAAAAATTAAAAGGTGACTCATTAATAACAAATAAAAAAGGTATCGCTTTAGGAATTTTGACAGCTGATTGTGCTCCTGTGTTTATATATGACCCAGTTAATAATTTAATTAGTGCACTACATGCAGGATGGAAGGGAGCATACAAAAAAATAGTATCTACTACATTAAGAAAATTCAAGTCAAGTGGTAGTAATTTTGATGATTTAATAGTTGTAATTGGACCTTGTATAGGAAAAGACAACTATGAGGTAAGAAATGATCTCTTGAAAAAATTTATAAAACAAGAAAGATCTAATAAAAAATTTTTTAAAACCAAGAGAAATAAAATATATTTCAGTTTAATAGATTATATTAAAGAGCAGCTTGTGAAATCTGGAGTTAAAAACATTGAAATTATCAAAAAAGATACATATTTATTAAGTAACAACTTTTTCAGTGCTAGGAGATCAATTAAAAATAAATTAAATGATTATGGTAGAAATATTTCTGTAATTATGATTAAATAAGAATATCTCAAAAATGAAGATTCTCACTGGAAATAGCAACAAACAGCTAAGTAATAAAATTTCTAAAAATCTAAAAAATAAATTGGTAAACACCAGCATTAGAAAATTTGCGGATGGTGAGATATATATTGAAATCAACGAAAATATTCGAGGTAACAGTATTTTTATAATTCAATCAGTGTCCTCGCCTGCAAATGATAATTTAATGGAGTTGCTTCTTTGTATAGATGCACTTAAAAGATCATCCGCAAAAAATATAACTGCAGTAATTCCATATTTTGGGTATGCGAGACAAGATCGTAAGGTTGTACCAAGAACTTCTATTTCTGCAAAATTAGTCTCAAACTTAATTACAAATGCAGGAGCTGACAGAGTAGTCACAGTAGATTTGCACGCAGGACAAATTCAAGGTTTTTTTGATATCCCAGTTGATAACCTTTTTGCTACCCCAATCTTTGCAAAGCATATTAAAAGGAAAATTAAAAGTAATAATATAATTTGTGTTGCACCTGATGTTGGGGGTGTTGAGAGAGCAAGAGCTTTAGGAAAAAAACTAGATGTTGGTTTAGCAATAGTTGATAAAAGGAGACCTAGTCCTGGAAAGTCACAAGTTATGAATGTTATTGGAAATGTGAAAAACAAAATTTGTATTTTAACAGATGATATAATTGATTCTGGAGGAACAATTGTTAATGCAGCGGATGCTTTATTAAAAAGAGGTGCAAAAGAAGTTCATGTATATGCAACACACGGTGTTTTTAGCGGTGATGCAGTTAAAAAGATAAAGAATTCAAAAATAAAAAATTTAGTTATTACAGATAGTATAGACAGTTCAGACAAATTAAAAAAAGTAAGAAATATTGAAGTATTATCAATATCAATATTGTTAGCTGAAGCTATTAAAAGGATTTCTAATTCAACATCTGTTTCAGATCTATTTAAATAAAACTTGTAAAATTAGCAAACTTCGGTTAAAAACCAGCTCTTTATGAGCATAATTCAAGCAACAATAAGAGATACTAAAACTAAAGGTCAAGTGAACGATCTAAGGAACAAGGGTAATGTTCCAGGTATAGTTTATGGTGGAGAACAACCAAATGAGAAAATTTCAATTTCAACTAAAGAACTAAAGAGTCTAATCAATAATGAAAATTTTCTTTCAAATGTAATATCTATTAATTTAGAGGGCAAAGAACAGAAAGTTTTAACAAGAAATATTGCTTTTGACACAGTCACTGATGAGCCAATTCATTTTGACTTAATGAGAATTGTTAAAGGTGGAAAAATTATTTTAGAGATACCTGTAAAGTTTATTAATAATGAGCTTTCTCCAGGACTTAAACGTGGAGGGGTACTAAATATTGTAAGACGTAAGGTAGAACTAAGATGTCCTGCTGAAAATATTCCAACTGAGCTTGTTGTGGATTTAGAAGGATTAGATATTGGTACGAGTATAAAAATTTCTTCAATTAATTTACCTGAAAATGTTACGCCTACTATTCAAGGTAGAGACTTTGTGATTGCAACAGTAGCCGCACCTACGGTAGTTAAGGAACCAGAAAAACCAGCGGAGGCAGCTGAAGGTGAGGCTGCAGAAGGAACAGAAGCAGCTGCGGAAGGTGGTGATAAAACTTCAACTGATGGTGATAAGGCCGAGGGTGAGAAAACCAAAGAAGAAGATAAATCTTCATCAGATAAAAAATAATAAATAGTGAAATTTTTTTTTCAGATTTAATTTGATATGCTGTTACTTGTTGGTTTAGGAAATCCGACTCCAAATAGTCAAAATAATAGACATAACATTGGTTTTAAAATTGTGGATGCAATTAACCAAAAATTTGGATTGTCTAAACAAAAACCAAAATTTAAGGGATTATTAACTACTGGAAATATTGGTGATAAAAAAATATATGCAATCAAACCTCTTACATTTATGAATAATTCAGGAATTTGTATTAGAGAACTACTTGAATACTTTAAAATAGATGTAGAAGATGTGATTGTATTCCATGATGACCTGGATATTGAATTTGGAAAAATTAAAGCAAAGTTTGGTGGATCAAATGCAGGTCATAACGGCATCGCATCAATTGACAAATTTATAGGCAAGGAATATTCAAGGGTTCGTATTGGTATAGGAAAGCCAGAAAATAAAATATCTGTCTCTGATTATGTGCTAAACGACTTTAATGAGGATGAACAAGTTCATTTGGACTCGATAACAAATAATATAATTGAGTCTTTAACTATATTGATTGACAAAAAATTAGACTTATTTTCTAGTACTGTTAACAACAATTAAATGGGTTTTAAATGTGGAATTGTCGGATTACCAAATGTTGGTAAGTCTACTTTATTTAACGCTTTAACAAACTCTAATAAAGCACAAGCAGAAAATTTTCCCTTTTGTACTATTGATCCTAATATTGGAATTGTGCCAGTTCCAGATGATAGACTTGACCAGCTTGCAGTTATTTCAGAATCCAAAAAAAAAATTTATACTACAATTTCTTTTGTTGATATCGCGGGTCTTGTTAAGGGAGCATCTAAAGGGGAAGGATTAGGTAACAAATTCTTATCTCACATCAGAGAAGTTGATTCCATTATTCATATGATCAGATGTTTTGACTCGGATGACATTCAAAATGTTAACCCTACCGTTGATCCTGTCAGAGATTTAGAGATTATAGAAACTGAAATGAAGCTTGCTGATTTGGAGTCAATTCAAAAGAGACTTGATAAAAAAAATAAAAAAAATGTTGATAATGAAGAGCTCAAATTGTTAGAGGCAGCTCAGAAAATGATCGATGAGGATGGTGATTTAACATTGATCACAAATGAATTCGATCAAAAACTTTTAAAAAATAGTGGACTTCTTAGTACTAAACCAAAACTATATGTGTGCAATGTAGATGAAGAAAGTATTAAGTCAGGTAATAAATATACTGAGGACTTTATAAAAAAATTTGACGAAAAGAATACATTGGTAATTTCTGCAGATATAGAAAATCAAATAAACCAACTAGAGGATGAAAATGAAAAAAAAAATTATATGAAAATGATTAATATGTCAGAGACAGGACTTAATTCATTAATAAGGAAAGGATACGAACTTCTATCCCTACAAACATTTTTTACATCAGGACCAGAAGAGACTAGAGCTTGGACTATTACAAAAGAATCTACAGCACCAAATGCTGCAGGAGAAATTCATTCTGACTTTGAGAAAGGATTTATAAGAGCTGAAACAATTTCTTACGAAGATTTTTTAAATAATCAAGGATGGTTAAAATCCAAAGAGGCTGGAAAAATGAGATTAGAAGGTAAAGAATATATTGTTAAGGATGGAGATATTTTAAACTTTCGTTTCAATACGTGACCAGATTTTTTTCATACTGAAATAAACTAAAATAGTTAACACTGATAAATATATAATCACTCTAAAACCTAGTTTATGTCTTGACTCCAAATGTGGTTCTGCAGTCCATTGTAAAAATGTTGTTACATCTTTGGCCATTTGGTCTACTGTTGCTTTCGTACCATCAGCGTACTCCACAATGTCATCATCTAAAGGAGATGACATTTTAATTTTATTTCCATACATATATTTATTGTAATACACACCATCATCAAGCTCCATACCTGCTGGCGGTTCATCGTAGCCCATTAAAACAGAATAAATATAATTTGCTCCACCTTTTCTAGCTTTTACAAGCACTGACATATCTGGAGGATATGCTCCACCATTTGCTGCAATTGCTTCCTGAACATTTGCATAAGGCATTACAAATTTATCAGACAACTTAGCCGGTCTTTCGAACATTTCTCCATCACTATTTGGTCCGTCTGTTACTTCGAAATTTGAGGCAATTGCTTTAGCCTCAAGTTCGGTAAACTCTGGTCCACCTTTTTCTGCAAGATTTCTATAACTTAAATGTTTAAGTGAGTGGCATGAAGCACAAACTTCTGTATAAACTTGATATCCTCTTTGAAGGGAAGCTCTGTCGAATTTGCCAAAGAAGCTTTTAAAAGACCAATCAACTTTCAATAATTCTTGCTGCTCGCCAGCTGCATTTGCTCTTGATAAAATTAATGATGAAATTATAACAAATAAGAAAGTTAATTTTAAAAAGATTTTCACAGTTTATCTTTAAAATCTGAATTATTTCTAGCCATTGCCATATCAGTAGATCCACCCAATACAGGCTCGGTTATACTTAGAGGTAATGGAATTGTTTTTTCCTTCATACCTAAAAAAGGTAAAATTATTAAAAAGTGTGCAAAGTAATAGGCTGTTGCCACTCTTGCGATTAATAAATACAAGCCTTCTGCTGGCATTGCGCCAACATAACCAAGTATTAATACATCAGCAACTAAAAACCAGTAGAACTGTTTATATATAGGTCTGAAAACAGTTGATCTAACTTTTGAAGTATCTAACCAAGGTAAAATCACTAATACAAATATTGCAGCAAACATTGCTATTACTCCAAGTAGTTTATCGGGGACTGATCTCAAGATTGCGTAAAATGGTAACAAGTACCATTCAGGAACAATATGAGCTGGTGTGACTAGTGGGTTTGCTTCAATATAGTTGTCCGCATGACCTAGAATGTTAGGTGAAAAGAATACAAAGAATGCAAATATTAGTAAGAATATTAAAAGTGCAAATGCATCTTTAATCACAATATACGGATGAAAAGGAACAGTATCCTTAGAGGGTTTTTTTATATCTATTCCAATAGGGTTATTGTTTCCTGGAACATGTAGCGCCCAAATGTGAAGCACAACTAGTCCTAAAATTAAAAAAGGAAACAAATAGTGTAAACTAAAAAATCTAGTTAAAGTTGGATTGTCAACTGAATAACCTCCCCAAAGCCAATTCGTGATACTCTCCCCTACTAAAGGAATGGCACTAAATAAGTTTGTAATTACTGTTGCACCCCAGAAACTCATTTGCCCCCAAGGAAGAACGTACCCCATAAATGCAGTTGCCATCATAAGGAAATAAATCAACATACCTATAATCCAAATAACTTCTCTTGGTGATTTATATGATCCGTAATACAAAGATCTAAATATATGAATATAAACGGCTAAGAAAAACATAGATGCACCATTTGCATGAACATATCTGATTAACCAACCATAATTAACATCTCTCATTATATGTTCTACACTCTCAAACGCTAAATCAGCATGAGCCACATAATGCATACCCAAAACAATACCGGTAATAATTTGAGTGATTAAGCAAAAAGTAAGAATTCCACCAAATGTCCACCAGTAATTTAAATTTTTGGGAGTAGGATAATCTGTTAAATGGTTTGCAAGTGTTAGTAATGGAAGTCTATCATTAAACCATTTTCCAACTTTTGATTTAGGTGTGTATTCGTGATCGCTCATAAATTTTTCTATCCAATTTTAATAGTGTTACTATTTACAAATTCGTATTTTGGTACTTCCATATTTGTAGGTGCAGGTCCTTTTCTAATTCTTCCAGATGTATCGTAGTGTGAACCATGACATGGACAAAACCATGCCCCATAATCTCCTTTATCATTTAAAGGTACACATCCAAGGTGAGTGCATACTCCTAACATTACAAGCCATTCTGGATTTTTTGCTCTATCCTCATCTTTTTCAGGATGTTTTAATTCACTTAAATCAACAGCTCTTGCACTATCAATTTCATCTTGAGTTCTTCTTTTTATAAATACTGGTTTACCTCTCCACAAAACGGTTATTGATTGACCAGGTTGTACTGCACTTATATCAACTTCTGTACTTGCTAATGCCTTTACAGATGCGTCAGGGTTCATTTGATCAACTAACGGCCAAACAACCGCGCCCACTCCTACTGCACCTGCTGCTGTTGTTGCAGTCACTATAAAATCCCGTCTATTTGGCTTTTTTTTTTCTGTGTCGGACATTTATTATTATTTTAATTTTTTCTTAATATATGATTTCATATATGAAGAAAAAGGTTATTTTTCCATGGTAACAATGACACACAAAAAAACTAAATCGATGCCTAAAATAGCACTTTATGAGCCTGATATACCACAAAATACGGCTGCGATAGCTCGAACTTGTTCTTGCCTTGGGGCTGTTCTTGAGATTATAGAGCCTTGTGGATTTTTACTAAGTGACAAACGTTTTAAAAGAGTTGTGATGGACTACCTGGATGAAAAATTGATGAGGATTTACAAAAGTTCAGATGAATTTTTTGAAACAAAAAAAAATGATAGAGTAATTTTGATGACAACTAAGGCAAGTAAAATTTATACTGAATTTAAATTTAGATGCAACGACACATTGCTATTTGGAAGAGAAAGTTCAGGTGTCCCAGATGAAGTTCATAAAAGACTAGAGAATAAGATAAAAATACCAATGATTGAAAAAAAAAGATCCTTGAACCTTGCATCTTCAGTTGCAATAGTATTGTCAGAAAATATAAGACAATCAAATATTTATGGATCAAACAATTAAAAAAAAATTAGCACGAAATTGGTTTAAGACTTTGCAAGAAGTTATTTGTCAAGAAATAGAAGAATTAGAAGGAAAAAAAAATATCTTCAAAATTAAAAATTGGGAAAGAGGAAAAAACTCAAATGAAGGTGGTGGCCAATTTAGAATATTGGAAAATGGAAAAATATTTGAAAAAGTAGGAGTAAATTTTTCTGAAGTTTACGGAAAATTTTCAAAACAATTTAGAAATAGAATTCCTGGGGGAGATAAAAATCCAAACTTTTGGGCAGCAGGTATATCAGTAGTAATGCATATGAAAAACCCTCATGTTCCTGCAATGCATTTTAACACTAGATATATTTATACTTCTCATGGATGGTTTGGTGGAGGGATGGATGTTACTCCTTGCCTGAAAGATAAAAGTTTAGAAAAATGGTTTCATAATGAATTAAAGAAATCTTGTAATAAACATAATAAAAATTTTTACAAAAAATATAAAAAATGGTGTGATGAATATTTTTACTTGCCGCATAGGAAAGAACCAAGAGGTATAGGAGGAATTTTTTTTGATTATAAAAAAGAAGATTGGGAAAAAGATTTCAGTTTTGTAAGAGAAGTAGGAATAAGTTTTAAAAATATTTTTAGAGAAATTATATTAAAAAAATATAAGAAAAAATGGTCAAATAAACAAAGAGAAATTCAATTAGAAAAAAGAGGTCGATATGTTGAATTTAACTTACTTTATGATAGAGGTACAAAGTTTGGTTTACAAACAAACGGTAATGTTGAGGCTATTTTAATGTCACTACCACCTGTCGCTAAATGGAAATAAATTATGGAAAAAGAGCCGATCACAGTTAGAGGTTTAGAAAAATTAAAAGAAGAATTGATTTTCTTAAAAGAGAAGAAAAGACCTGAGATAGTTGCAGCCATAGCTGAAGCAAGATCACATGGAGATCTTAAAGAAAATGCAGAATATCATGCTGCAAAAGAACAGCAATCTCACAATGAAGGAAGAGTTCAAGAAGTTGAAGATATTATAGCTAGAGCAAATGTTATTGATGTTTCAAAATTAGATAACGACGGAAAAGTTATATTCGGTTCAACTATAATGCTACAAAATTTAGATACTGAAGAAAGTTTGAAATATAAGATTGTTGGAAAGGATGAGGCAGATTTAAAAGAAAAACTAATATATTTTAAATCGCCGATAGGTATGGGTCTAATTGGTAAAAATAAGGGTGATTTAGTTGAAATTAAAACTCCTGCAGGCATAAAAAATTTTGAAATAAAAGACGTTAAATATATTTAATTATTTAATACGTTATCAATTTCTTTATTACTTAATTTAAAGCTGTTATTTAACCACAAGTCTTCGAGTAATCTAATTTTTTGTCCAAATTCTTTACCTTCTTTTAAATTGTATTTTTCAAGTAAATCCTGTGTTTTTAACGGAAAAATAGGTTTCTTAAACTGTTCGAAATATTTTTTTAATTGAATTAGTTTTTTTGGTACTGTTTTAGAGTTAAAAATTTTTAAATCTATTAAATCAATAACGTAAGATTTATTATTAAAATAAAATATCCTTTGAAGATTTTTCTTATTAAAGTAATCCTTTTCAGAGAATAATTCATAATTTTCAATAAGAAACTTTATTCTTTTTTTATCTTCATTTGATAAATTATACTTAAATAAAAAATAATTTGCGTTATCAGTTTCATCTATAATTAAGTAGGAAATCAAAAAAATAAATGTTTTGTTTTTAAATATATTTTTTGAGTAGTCATTCATTTTTTCTAAATTATTAAGATTAACAAGCTGAGGAAAAATTGTTGTTAAAATTTCTAATGAAAAAGTGTCTTTTGGTAATTGTAAAAAATTTTTAGATAAAATAATTTTTTTTAATTCGCTCATTAATCTTTCTTTTGAAAGATTGGCTACACCAGCAATGTTTTGCTTTATTGATTTTTTTACTAATGAATTATGAGGGTGATAGCTATAATTTATAAAGAATCTCACATATCTCAAAATTCTTAAATAATCTTCCTGAATTCTATTATCTGCATTACCAATAAAAATCACCTTTCCCTCTTCTATATCTTTGGCACCTCCATTTGGATCAAACAAATTACCATCTTTATCAGCATAAATAGAATTAATGGTAAAATCTCTTCTTGATGAGTCTTTCAACCAGTCTGTTGTATATCTAACATTTGCATGTCTTCCATCGGTATCAACATCTTCTCTTAATGATGTGATCTCAAAATTTTTTTGTCCTATATTTGCAGTAATAGTTCCGTGTTTTATGCCAGTTTCAAAGAATTTAATGTTATTTGATTGCAAACATTCTTTAACTTGATTTGGATTTAAATTTACAGCTAAATCAATGTCATCCACATCCTCTTGATTTAAAATTTTTCTAACACATCCGCCAACATATCTAATTTCACTTGTGTCATTAAATTTAGATATCGAGTCAAAAAGTTTTGAAATTTCAGTATTTTTATAAATGTTTAAAAAAGAGCTATCTTTAAGAGTAAGTTTTTTGTTTGTTTTAAAGATTTTTTTAAAAAAATTGTACATAAGTGGCTGGGGTGCTAGGATTCGAACCTAGGATGGCGGTACCAAAAACCGCTGCCTTACCACTTGGCTACACCCCAAAATTAATTTCATATATCACAAAAAAAAAGCTTTATATAGTTTTTGATAAATTACACCAATAGTTTTTATAATTTTTTCTTAATAATTTCTTTGCATTTAGTGCGGCTTTTTTGGACTTAAAATACCCAACGATTGTTGAGCCAGATCCTGACATTCTTACATATGAATTTTTATCAATATTTAAAAAATAATCTCTAAGTTTCTGAAGTCTAGGATATTTTTTTGTAGATATGATTTCTAAATCATTTTTTAACTTTGACATTAAATTAAAGTCAATATTTTTTGACTTTATTTTTGATAATTGTGGTTTTGAGTAATGTCTAACTCGGTTAAAGATAACTTTTGTAGAACAGCCAAAATTAGGTTTAACCATTAAAACGAACATTTTTAAATTTTTTTTAATTTTTGTAGTTTTTTTTTTGTAAGAAATAATTAAATTTTTTTGATCGATGCCCAAGATTACATCTGACCCTATTTTTGAACATAAATTATATCTCTCCCTTAATGTTAAATTGATTTTGTTTTTTTTTTCAAAATAATTTATTAAAGAGGCCGCATTCATAGAGCCCCCGCCAAGTCCAGCTTTTTGAGGAATATTTTTTTTTATTAAAATTGAATATTTATGATTTTTTAATTTTTTTTTTTTATCTAGAATATTTAACAAATTACTTACGGTATTTAATTTTGGTACTTTATTAGAAAAATGTCCTGAAAATTTTACTACATGATTTTTATTATTTATTCTTTTTATAAAAATTTGATCATGTAAATCAACAAAAGCAACTAGAGTTTCTAAATTATGAAGTTTTGACTTTCGTTTTCCTAGCACGTTGAGAGATAAATTAACTTTTGCATGTGATTTAATCTTTTCAAATCTCATTAATTATGATCTATCTAAACCCACAAGTAACTTAGATTTTATTTTTGATTTCATTTTATCCTCTGTTTCATCAAGCTCTAGAACAGCACGCCAATAATAGTTTGCTTGTAGTTTTTTATTTAGTCTCCAAAGAACATCGCCATAATGATCGTTAACAATTGGGTCGTCCGGCATAAGCTGCAAGGCTCTTTTAAGATATTTTTCAGCATTAATATAATCACCAATCAAATAATATCCCCAACCAACAGAGTCTGTTATATAGGGATCATTTTCTTTTTGTTTGTAGGCTGACTTTATCATTTTCATTGCTTCATCTATTTTGTGGTTTCTTTCTAACCAACTATAAGCAAGATAATTCATTGTATATGGTTCATTTGGATATATTTTTAAACTCTCCAACATATCTTTGTCAGCTTTTTCATAATTCCCCATCCTTTCATAGCTGCTACCTCTTCTGTATAGAATCCTTGAGAGTGCATAAGAATTCTTTTCAACTTTTTCAATTAATTCAGTGTAATATTCAATAGCAATTTCATAATTTTCAAAACCTTTATTAATGTTTGCATAATCGTAAAGAATTTTTAAAGTTGGAGACTTTATAGAATTGAAATGCTTCTTAATATAAATTGCAGCTTCCTCTTCTGAATTATCTTCAGATAGTATTCTTCCAATCTTTTTTATTTTATACCAAAAAAATAATTTATCTTTTTTTTTGAAATCTTCTAAAATTTTATTAGCTTGGTAATTATTCTTATTAAAGAAATAATTTTCAGCAAGCAAAGTTCGATTGAAATAAAATTTAGGATTTAAGTATTCTGATATTCTTAAATAAAAATTTGACTGATCAAAAATATTTTGAGTAGAAAATAAATTAGATACCAAATAAAAGATCTCAGCCAAAATATCATTTTCATTTTTACAAGAAAAATAGGTTTTAAATTTTTTATAATCTTCATTATCGATCCAATCTTTTATTTGATGTAATAATATACTTTCTCCTAAAGGTTCAATTCTTTTAGATAATTCATTTACTTTTTTAAGTTCTTTATTCTCAATCAAATTTGCAAAATAAAAATACATATATCTCGAATAATCTCCATCAGAGCTATTTAATAACCTTTCAAAATATGAATTTGTTTTTTGTGAGTTTAAATAACAATTCTGAAAAGCAGTTGAAATTAAACTTAATGATCCATATTTATTATCTTCAACAGCTTCCTTTTTAAGAAAAAGATAATTGAAATCTTTTAAAATTTTGTAAATTACGTATTCGTAAGTTCCATCATCTTTGTCCATTTGGAATTCTTTGATTCTTTTATTTGCTTGTTTAAAATCTTTTTTCTTAAAGCTATCAACTAAAAGTAGAAGGTTAAGCTCAAAGGTATTTGAATTAATATCATTTTTTGAAATTTTTATTTGGTCTATTCCTTTTTTTACTTGTCCATTTAAAACTAGTGAAAATACATACTTTTTTAAAAAATTATCATGTTTTTGAATAAGAAATTTAGATGAATTAAAAAAATCAAGTGCAGCCTCATTTTTTTGATTACCTGATGAAACTAAAGCAGAAAAATAATTAGAGAGATACTTTTGATTGAATTTATTATCTTCAGAAGTACTTGAATATGTGCTGGTCTGCAGTGCTAAAAATGATAAAATTACTAATAAAATTTTCATATTTAAATTTATGACTTTAAATCTCAAAAATCAAAATGACATATTAAACCTTGAAAATCTTAACTCAAATGAAATTGAGTATATATTTAACGATAAGCCAATTAACAGACTTAAAACTAAACCACAGCTAGAAGATAAAAAAAAACTACTTTTAGAATTAAAGAATGAAATCGAAAATATAGATAATTGTCAACTGAAGAATAATGCTACACAATTAGTATTTGCTGATGGTAACAGCGAAAGTAAAATTATGATAATCGGTGAAGGTCCAGGCCAAAAAGAAGACGAGCAAGGGAAGCCATTTGTGGGAGACGCTGGGCTATTATTAAATAAAATGTTAGATGCTATTCAAATAAAAAGAAATAATATTTATATTACTAATGTAGTTAACTATAGACCACCAAATAACAGAAAGCCTGAGCCTTCAGAAATTAATAGATATTCGAATTTTCTTCGAAAACATATTTCAATTATTAATCCTAAAATTTTAATTCTGATGGGTAGTACTGCAATGGAGTCACTTTTTGGATCAAAGATAAAAATTTCAAAAGAAAGAGGGGTTTGGAAAGATTTAATCATTCATAATAAAACATATTTGACAATGATCACATTTCACCCAGCATATTTATTAAGGCAAGCTGAACAAAAAAAATATTCTTGGGCTGATTTAAAACAAATCAGGAAGAAAATTGATGAATTAAGAATATCAGTCTAACTTTCCGATGATAGAATTTCATAAAAAATATATAAATTGGTGGAGAGAAAAACTTAATCTTTCAAATTATGGATTATTGTGGATTACTTTTATTAAAGGTTTGATAATTGGAGTACTCTTATATCATTTTTTTATTAATTAATGAGAAAAATTATAGCTGGAGTTGATGAAGTTGGTAGAGGAAGTTTAATTGGTCCAGTGCATGCTGCAGCTGTTATTCTTAAAAAAAATATTAGAAAGAAAGAGATCAAAGATTCAAAGAAGTTAACTAAAATCGATAGAGAAAAATTAGCAAAATTTATAAAAAAAAATTCTATTTGGGCAATAGGATCTGCCTCAGTTAAGGAAATAGAAAAACTTAATATTTTAAATGCTAGTTTATTAGCCATGAAGAGAGCTATAAAAAAACTAAAAGTCAAACCAAATTTAGTGCTTATTGATGGAAATAAATCACCTGAATTAAAAAATTATCTTGTTAAAACAATAATTAAAGGAGACCAAAAAATTAAAGAAATATCAGCAGCATCAATAATTGCAAAAGTTTCAAGAGATAAACTGATGTTTAAAATGTCAGAAAGTTTTAAAAAATACAAATGGGATTTAAATGCGGGTTATGGAACTAAAGATCACATTAATGCTATTAGAAGATATGGAGTAACTAGATTTCATCGAAAAACATTCTACCCTATACACAACATATTGAGTCACAGAAAAAAATAGTAACAAGTAGACTCAAAATAATTCAATCTCAGGTTGACGAAGACTCTACTCTGGAGTCTAATTAATAATTAAAAAATGAGTAATCAAACTTTAAAAAACAAAATTATTAATGGAGATAGTTTAAAAGAATTAAAAAAAATTCCTGATGAAACTTTTGATCTTATTTTTGCTGATCCCCCGTACAACCTTCAATTAAAAAAAGAATTGAGTAGACCAGATACATCTAAAGTGGATGCTGTAGATGATAAATGGGATAAATTTGAAAGTTTTAAAAGTTATGATGAATTTTCTTTTTATTGGTTAAAAGAATGTAAGAGAATTTTAAAAAAAAATGGATCAATTTGGGTAATAGGTAGCTACCACAATATTTTTAGAGTGGGTGCTACAATGCAAGATTTAGGTTTTTGGATACTAAACGATGTAATTTGGAATAAAAATAATCCTATGCCAAATTTTAGGGGCACAAGGTTTACTAACGCACATGAAACACTTATTTGGGCATCAAAAAGTGAAGGGTCAAAATACACTTTTAATTATCAATCATTGAAATGCTTGAATGATGATCTCCAAATGAGATCTACATGGAACCTTCCAATCTGTAATGGTAAAGAAAGATTAAAAAATAACGGAAAAAAAGTCCATTCTACTCAAAAACCAGAAGCTTTGCTTCATAGAATAATATTAGCCTCATCAAATAAAAATGATTTTATTTTAGATCCATTTTTAGGATCAGGTACTACAGCTGTTGTTTCTAAAAAATTAGGTAGAAACTATTATGGAATTGAAAAGGAAAAAAATTATTTTGATGCTACAAAAAATAGATTAGAAAATACAGATGTTATAAAAGATGAATATCTAGATACACTTCAAAATAATAGATCTAAACCAAGAATTCCTTTTGGATCATTAGTTGAAATGGGCTTGATTAAACCTGGAACAGAAATTTATGATCAAAAGAAAAAAGTAAATGCTAAAATTATGGTGGATGGAAGTATAAAATATCAACAATCAGAGGGTTCAATTCACAAAGTTGCAGCAAAAATTATTGGTGCTGAGAGCTGTAATGGATGGACTTTTTGGCATTATAAATCTGGAAAATCTTTAAAACCAATTGATGATTTGAGACAAAGATTAAGGCCTACAAATTAAGCTCTATAGATTTTTCCTAAGTAATTTTCAAGAAATGTTTCATTTTTTGAAAGATACTTCAAAATTTTATTTCTAATAAAAATACTAATGGGATTTGATAAGTGAAATGAAAAATGGTTAAACTTTGATTTATTATTTATAGAAGAAATACTACGAATCCTTTCTTGATAGAATTCATTTGTACCACTCGAAATACTTTTTAATATATCGTTTGCAGTTTCAATGCTTTGGGAAGCTCCTTGAGCAAATGATGGGGGAAAAGTAAATAAAGCATCGCCTGACAAAAATATATTTTTTTTATTTAGACTTGGAAAACCGCTGCTAACGTAAACAGGAAATGATTTCAATTCACTTAAGTTTTCTTCATTTATTTGGGATGTTTTTTGCAAACTTGATACTAAAGATGCTAAAAATTCTTCAGATTTGAATAAATCATAATTTTTTAATTCATCCGATGATAATTTTTTTTTTATTATAGCCACAAAATTGTATTCATTATTTTGATTTACAGGATAGATCACATAGTGACTATTTGACCCCATATATATTGAAATATCACTGTCGAAGTCACCTTTTAATTTACCTCGCAGCGCAACATTAAGATTATATTTTGGATATATGCTTTCATTAAAAATTAGTGACCTCGTTTTTGAAAAAATACCGTCCGAAATAATTAAATAATCGAATTCTTCATTTTTATTATCTCCAAAAGAAATTCTGATGCCATTAGAATTGTCTACTTTTGTTATATTTGAATTAAAATTTATTTTTTCTTGTGGAGTGTTTTGAAATAAGAATTTTAATAATGTTGATCTTTTTAAGGTAGTATATCTATTAGAGTAATCATTAAATTGTGTAAGGTCTATATCACATATTTTTTTTGAGTTATTTGCTTGTATGAAATTCACTTTTGAGGGAAAACTGACCTCAGATGCAGATATATTTTTAAATCCAATACTATTTAATAATTTTATACTGTTTACTGATAATTGAATTCCATAACCTTCAAGAAAATTAAGATTATCTTTTTTCTCAAATATTTTATATTCAAATTCTTTTTGATTATTTAAAAGATTTGCAAAAAATAGGCCTGATATCCCTCCACCAATAATCGCAATTTTTTTCATTAATTTATTTGATACTATTAAGTATTTTCTTTGTAAACGAAGGTAAAGTCCAATTACTTAAATCTTTAACATTAATAAAAAATCCTTCGCTCTTTTCTGGTAAATTGTTTTTCATATTAATTGCAATTCCCATATCCATATTTGACATTTTTATATTGATCCTTTTTCCTAAATGATTTTTAAATTTTGTCTTAGGTATCTCATTCATGGGGAATATAGGCATATCTTTTAAAAAGTTAAATTTTCTGTTTTTTAAAAGATAGTAATTATTCTGCTTATTTTGAAAAACATTTGCTTCAAAAAACTTTTGTTTATTAAATTTATTTATTTTAATTATTTCAAAGTCATTTTTTTTAAATGATTTGCAATTTGTTGAGATGGGACATTGATAACAAAGTGGATTTGATGGTTTACAGATTAATGCACCTATTTCCATTATAGCTTGAGCATAATCACTAGCTCTAATTGTTTCTCCAAAAAAAATTTTTTTTTGGTGTAAATTTTCTTTAGAAATTTCTTTTTCTTTTTTCAAATAAAATACTCTTTTTAAAATTCTTTCAACATTTCCATCTAAAGGAATTATTTTTTTATTGAATGCAATTGCCATAATTGCTTTAGATGTATAATCCCCTATTCCAGGTAGTGATTTTAAATCTTCCTCATTTTTTGGAAGCTGGCCCTTAAATTCATTTATAATTTGTTTTGCTGATTTTTTGAGATTTCTGGCTCTTGAATAATACCCTAATCCTTCCCAACATTTCATCAATTTAGCATCTCTAACTCTTGATAAACTTTTTAAATCTGGGATTTTAGAAATAAAATTTTCAAAATATGGTATTACAGTCTTCACTTGTGTCTGCTGCAACATAAATTCACTGACTAACGTAAAATATTCTTTTTGGGTTCTAGAGACTTTTTTTCGCCAAGGGAGTTCTCTTTTATTATTATCGTACCAATTCAAAATTTTATTTGGTATGTTTTGACTTGTCATATGAATTTTAAATATAATACTAAGCAGAGAACTAAATCTGTTCAAGGACTAAGATCTTTTAAAGATACTTTGCCCCAAGAAGCCAAAAGAATATTGAATAAAAAAGGTCAAATTTATTCAAATACTTTGGATAATTGGAAATTTCTTGTTGGCAAAGAATTATTTAATGTATGCTACCCAAGATCATATAAAAATTCTAAATTAAATGGGAGCTGTTTAAATATAATGGTAAAAAGAGGAAATGAAGTAGATTTAGAATACTCTAAGAAAGAAATAATAAAAAAAATTAATATATTTTTTGGTTATAATGTAGTTGATGATATTAAATTAAAAACTTTTGAGGGAGAGTTTGAAAAAATTAAAAAAAACAAAATAAATAATGCGACAAAAAGCAAAAATATTAAGCAGATAACCAATATTAAGAATGATAAAATTAAAAAATCTTTGTTAGAATTAAATAAAATATTTAAATCAAGATGAAAAAAATACTAATACAGACAATAATAATTTTATTATTTTTTGTAATACATAATGCTAAAGCAAATATTAAATCTATTACTGAGGGCAATGTCGATGCAAAAGTAAAACTGATAGTTTTTGAGTCTTTAACATGTAGTCATTGTGCAGATTTCCATAAAAATGTTTATCCTAGATTAAAAACTGATTTTATTGACAAAGGTTTAATTTTAATTGAATTTAGAAATTTTCCATTAGATATGGCTGCATTTAATGCATCAAAAATAGCTCATTGTAAAAATGATGGAAATTCTGAGATACTTCATCATTTGTATAAAAATCAAAGTAGCTGGGTAAGAGGTAGTACAATTGAAGATCTTAATAAAAATCTTAAAGATGTAGTACAAGAATCAGGTTTTAAATTAGATTTTGAAAAGTGTATAGCTAACTCTGAAATAGAAGATTTTATTTTAGAAGACCGAATCATTGGAGCTAAAAACTACAAAATAGAGGCAACACCAACACTTATAATCAATGGTGAAAAATTCGAAAATCCATCCAACTATAAAAAATTAAAAAAATATATAGAAAAACTGATATAAGTCATTGAATGGAGTTTAAAAAAATCCAATTAAATGGCTTTAAGTCTTTTGCAGAGAAAACTAACTTTTTAATTGAAAAAGGTCTTACAGGAATTGTTGGTCCTAACGGATGTGGAAAGTCAAACATAGTTGAGTCTCTTAGATGGTGCATGGGAGAAACTTCAGCAAAAAGTATGAGGGGCTCTGGAATGGAAGATGTAATATTTTCAGGCACATCAAATAAACCATCAAAAAATATTGCTGAAGTAGTTTTAAGTTTAAATAATGAGAATAAAGATGGACCACACCAATACAATGATCTAGAGGAAATAGAAATTCGAAGAAAGATTGAGAAAGATAAAGGATCAAAGTTTTACATAAACAACAAAGAAGTTAGAGCAAAAGATGCACAAATGTTTTTTGCAGATCTGTCTACGGGGGCTCATTCACCATCATTAATAAGTCAAGGCAGAATTGGAGCATTGGTTACAGCAAAACCGTCAGATAGAAGGGCTATACTTGAAGAAGCTGCTGGGATTGCAGGTTTGCATGTTAGAAGACATGAAGCAGAAATTAGATTAGGAGCAGCAGAAAATAATTTAAAGAGAGCTGACGAACTTAGAAGACAACAAGAAAAACAATTAGCAAACTTAGAAAAACAAGCTGAGGAAGCCGCAAAGTATAAATTAATTTCAGAAGAAATAAAAAAAGTTGAGGCAGGGCTTTATTATTTAAGACTTCTAGAAATTGATAAAGAAATCACTTTAGAAAATGAAGTAAATAATGAAGCAGATGGAAAAGTAGAGGAATTTAATAAACAAATTGAAGGATTAGAAACTAAAATTAAAAATGAACTGGAAAGAGTAGAGCCAATAAGACAAAAAAATATTGAAAATTTATCTAAGATTCAAAGGTTAAACCTTGAACTGAAAGCTTTAGATGAGGAAAGTACTAGAATAAATGAGGAAATAGATACAATAAAAAGTTCTATAAAAGTTATAGATGAGGACATAGATAGGGAAAAAAGCATTGTAATTGATGCGAATTCAAATGAAAAAAGATTAAAAGAAGAGAGAAATATCTTAATTGATACAGATTCAAAATATTATGAGACAGAAAAACTCTCAAATCAAGACCTTGAAAATTCTAAATCAAAATTAAAGAGTGAACAAGATAGAATGGATGCATTATTAGAGAGTTTCAGTGCTGAAACTTTGCAAAAAAATAATGAAATTATTAGCAACATAAAAAGTCAAATCGAAGAGGTTAAAAAACTAATTTCAGAAAATAGAAATCATCAGACAATAAAAATTTTAGATGAATGTATAATAAACTTGTCCTATTTGACTATGAAAGTTAAAGAAGTTGAAAATGATGATGCGATTTCAACTCTAACATCAAAAAGTGATCAGATAAAAAAATTACAGGATGATTATGCTGAAACTTATAGTAAAAACCAAAGTATAAAAAAAGAGTCTGTTAAAAGAAAAGAACGAATAAGTATTATTGATCAAGAATTTGAGAGCTGGCAAAATCTTTTAAGTAATTCTGAAAAAATGGTAAATGAACTCAATGCGAGAAAGAGTAAGCTTGTGGATAAATTAAGCAATCTAGAAAAACAACCAGAATCTCAAGCAGAAAAAAAAGGGAAGATTTCTGAAAACTTAAGAATTTCAGAAAATGAAAAAAATGAAAATGAAATTTTAGTCGAAAAAATTGATAATAATATTGCAGAAATTAGAGTTCAGTTAAATAATACAAAAGAAAGTTCAATAGAAATTAGAGAAAAGAAAGCAAGCTCTGGAGCTACTATTGAAGGTTTAAATAAAAGAAGAAATGATCTTTTGGAAAGAGTTATGACAGAATTGAATATAGAGGAAGACAATATACTTAATTATTCAAATCTTGAAAAACATGCTGAATTTCCTGACTTAGTTACTCAAGAAGAGTTACTAGATGAAAAAAAGAGGGAAAGAGAGAAGCTTGGATCTGTTAACTTAAGAGCAGATGATGAAACTGAAAAATATAAAACTGAAATAAAAAAAATGGAACAAGATAGACAAGATCTTGTTACAGCAATATTAAAATTAAAGGAGAGCATAACTGAACTTAATCAAAAAGGACGAGAAAGATTATTGGATGCTTTCGAGAGAGTGAGTAGAAAATTTAATGAGGTTTACACAAAATTATTTAATGGTGGTAGCGCTAAATTAGAACTAGTAGACTCTGATGATCCACTAGATGCTGGTTTGGAAATGCTAGTAAGTCCTCCTGGAAAAAGACTTCAGTCGATTACTCTGCTTTCAGGTGGTGAACAGGCTTTAACAGCATTATCCTTAATATTTGCAGTATTTTTAACTAACCCCTCACCTATCTGTGTTTTAGATGAAGTAGACGCTCCACTAGATGATGCAAATGTAACACGATTTTGTAATCTTTTAAATGAACTTACAAAGATTACTTCTACAAGATTTATAATAGTAACCCACCATGCGTTAACTATGTCAAAAATGGATAGATTATATGGGGTTACGATGCCAGAGAAAGGGATAAGTCAACTAGTTGCTGTTGACCTTCAAAAAGCTGAGAGCATGGTAGCCTAGGCTAATGGAAGAGGAAGATTTTAAAACTCGCCTTAAAAGTGCAAAAAATAGAGCAAAATCAAAATATTCTGAGAGTAAACAACCGTCGACATCTGGAATGGGTCATGCTTTTAAAATGAGCACTGAATTAGTTGCAGCAGTAGCTGTTGGGACAATTATTGGGTTTATTTTAGACAACTGGTTTGGTACTAAACCCTGGTTAATTTTAATATTTTTTTTTGTAGGAGTAATTGCAGGAATTATGAACGTGATTAAATCAGCAAAAAAAATGCAAAAAAAATAAGAGACTATAATGGCATCAAATCCAATGTACCAATTCAATGTTTATAGGATTGGTCCGGAAATTAAATTGGGCTCAGTTGATATCTCTTTCACTAATGCAAGTTTATTTATGGTCATTAGTTCTTTAGCTATTTTGATAATTTTTAATCTAGGAGCAAAGAAAAAAACTGTAATACCTGATAAACTACAATTACTATCAGAACTAAGTTATTCCTTCGTCGCTAAAATGATTAGTGATACGGCAGGATCAAAAGCAAAACCGTACTTTTCATTTATTTTCTCACTTTTTATGTTTGTACTTTTTTGTAACATGTTTGGAATGATACCTTACGCATTTACAGTCACTAGTCATATTATAGTTACATTTGTGCTTGCAGCATTTATTTTCGTTGGAGTTACAATAATTGGGTTCATGAAACATGGATTGGGATATTTAAAATTGTTTGTACCAAGTGGGGTTCCAATGGTTCTACTGCCTTTAATAGTTGTTATTGAAATTATTTCTTATTTAAGTAGACCAATTAGTTTATCAGTAAGATTATTTGCTAATATGATGGCTGGTCACACAATGATGAAGGTATTTGGAGGCTTTGTTATAAGCTTAGGGATTGTAGGTGGATGGCTTCCACTTAGTTTTTCGGTTGCACTTACAGGTTTGGAGATATTAGTTGCTTTTCTTCAAGCTTATGTATTTGCAATTTTAACATGCATTTATTTAAATGATGCATTAAATCTACACCATTAATAAAAAAAAGGAGGAAAAATGGAATTAGAAGCAGCAAAAATGATAGGAGCAGGATTAGCAGCTATCGCACTAGCAGGTGCGGGAGTTGGTATAGGAATTATTTTCGGTAATTACTTATCTGGTGCTATGAGAAATCCATCTGCAGCTCAAAAACAATTCCCTAACTTGTTATTAGGATTTGCTTTAGCTGAAGCAACGGGATTGTTTGGTCTAGTAGTTGCGTTGATTATTTTATTTGCATTTTAGTTAATGTTAAAAAAAATAGTTTTTTTATTATTCGTTACATGCTTTGCATGTATTAATACAGTATTTGCGTCTGAAAGTGGTGGTATGCCTCAACTTAATCCAGAGTTTTGGATTTCTCAAATCTTCTGGCTTATCATCACGTTTGGAATACTTTTTATTGTTTTGACTAAAGTTATATTGCCTAAGATAAGCGATAACTTGGAAACTAGAAAATCACAAATACTTGAAAATATTGAGACAGCAGACAAACAAAAAGAGGAAAGTCAAAAAAAAATTGAAGAATATGAAAAGATTATCTTAGAAAGTAAACTTAAAGCTAAAAGTTACTTTAATGAGGCTAGAGAAAAGATTTTAAATGATATCAGCAAAAAAAGAGCTGCATTAGAGAAAGATCTTGATGAAGAAATAGGTGAAGTAGAAAAGGAATTATCTGATGTAAAGAATAAATCAGGAGAAAAAATAAATAAAATAGCAGCTGAAACATCAGCTGAGTTAATCAAAGAACTAATTGGTGAAGAAGTAAATAGTAGCAGCATAGCAGCAATTGTAGAAGACCAATCAAAAATAAATAAAGAGAGAAAAGATGTTTGATGCAACTTTTTGGGTAGCAATATCGTTTTTTATTTTTATAGGTCTATTGGTATATTTTAAAATACCTCAGAGTATAAATAGTCTCCTAACAAAAATGATAGTAGATATAAAAAAAGAAATTAATGAAAGTGAAAAGTTAAGAGTTGAGTCAAAAAAACTTTTAGATGAGGCTCAGGCTAAACTGAATTCTGTTGAAGGAGAGTCCAAAAAAATCCTAGATCAGGCTAAAACTGAATCCGAGCAGCTTGTCATCAGTATGAATGAAAAATTTCATAAATCCTCTGAAATAAAGAAGAATTTAACACAAACCAAAATTAATCAAATGAAAGAGGCGGCAATTAAAGAAATCAAAGATACTTCGGTTAAAATTGCTCTAGGGTCTGTCAAAAAAATTATAACAACTACAGTTGATAAATCTAAATTAGATAATCTGTTCGAAAAAAATCTTGAAGAAGCAAAGACTGAATTAAAAAAAATTAATTCATAACTAAATTACGTTACATTTTCTAAAAATAATATAAAATCCAAATTATGAATTCGATAGTAATAGGATCAGGTTTTGGTGGTATGGCTGCAGCATTAAGGTTAAAAGCTAAAGGCCATAATGTAACATTGATTGAAAAACATGAAGATTTAGGTGGACGAGCAAGAGTCTTTAAAAAAAATGGATTTACATTTGATGGTGGTCCAACTGTGATAACAGCGCCTTACTTGATTGATGAATTATTTCAGCTTTTTAATAAAAATTCAAAAGATTATTTAGAAATAAAATCTTTAAAAACTTGGTATCAGTTTGTTTTTGAAGATGGTTTTAAGTTTGACTATTCTGGAGATGAAGAAGAAATGATTAATCAAATAAAAAAGATTAATGAAAAAGATGTAAACGGATATAAAAATTTAGTTAATTTTACAAAAAAAATTTTTGATAAAGGTTTTACTGAACTTTCAGATGTTCCATTTGATAAACCTTCTTTTATGTTAAAGCAAATACCCTCTTTATTTAGTCTTAAAAGTTATAAATCTGTTTACGGTTTAGTTTCCTCTTATATAGAAAATGAAAAATTAAGAAGATTACTTAGTATGCATCCACTGTTGGTAGGTGGTAATCCCTTCACAACAACATCAATATATGGATTAATTTTGTATTTAGAAAAAAAATGGGGAATTCATTATTCAATGGGTGGTACTGGTCAAATAATAAATGGAATGGAAAAATTAATGAATGAAGAACATATAAAAATATTAAAAGGTTGCGAAGTAAATAAGATCATATCAAATAAAAATAAAATAACTGGGGTTGAACTAAACAATGGGGATAAAATAGAAACAGATAATGTTATTTGTAACGCAGATCCACCTGCAGTTTACTCAAAATTAGCAAACACAAATAGTAGTAATTCTATTTTTAATTGGAAAATGAAAAGAATGGAATATTCAATGGGTTTGTTTGTTTATTACTTTGGAACCAAAAAAGTTTACGAAAATGTTGAACATCATACAATCAAATTTGGAGATAAGTACAAAGAACACTTGGACGATATTTTTAACAATAAAAAATTAAATAATGATATTAGTTACTATTTACATAGACCAACAGCTACAGACAAATCGATGGCGCCCGATAATCATGATTGTTTTTATGTGTTAGTGCCAGTTCCTAATAACCAATCTGGTATAGATTGGTCTATTGAAGGAGATAAAATGAAAAACTTAGTTATTAAAAAAATGGAGGAGAGTTTATTGCCTAATCTAAGTGAAAATATCATTGAAGATTTTTACTTAACTCCAGATTATTTCGAGAAAGAGTTAAATACAAAATATGGCTCTGGTTTTTCTATTCAACCAAAATTTACCCAATCAGCTTATTTTAGATTTCATAATAAGTCAGAGATTTTTGATGGTTTATATTTTGTTGGAGCAGGTACTCATCCTGGAGCAGGTGTGCCAGGAGTACTATCTTCAGCAAAAGTCTTAGACAAAATTTTGTAATGGAGAAAAAGAGTTTTCTATCAATATACGCAAAATCATTTAACTGGGCTGGTTTTTTTCTTCCTAAAGAAACTTATTTGAAATGTTCTGATTTATATGATTTTTGTAGAACTTTAGACAATATAGCAGACGATGAAGGTGCAATTGATGTCAAATTAAGAAGATTTTTAAACTTCAAAAATAATTTTATAAATAAAGAATTTCAGAACCGTATAATTGAAAATATGTGGGTACTAATTAATAAATATAATATTTCTACAAAAATTGTAGATGATTTATTTGATGGTGTTGAGTCTGATATTCAAAATGAAGTAAAATTAAATTCAAAAAAGGAATTATTAATTTATTCATATAGAGTAGCAGGAACTGTTGGATTAATGATGGCAAAAATTCTAAATGTTACAGACTCTATTTCTCTTAAATCAGCTATAGATTTAGGTATAGCAATGCAGCTTACAAATATTTCTAGAGATGTAATAGAAGACTCTAAAAATAAAAGGTTTTATATAAAGCATAATTTTGAAACCATAAAAGAAACATTGGCAACTGCAGATTTATTTTACGATAGTAGCTTTTCTTCAATAAAGGATATTCCATTAAGTCTGAGATTCTCAATCTTAGTTGCAAGAAGAGTTTATAGGCAAATAGGTAGAAATATTATTAAAAAGCAAACAATTCAAAATTACAACCAATCAGGCAAAATTTTTGTTACAAATAGTGGTAAGATGTTGCAAACATTATTATCTATATTTGACTTGCTAAAACTATCATTGATTAAAAAACATAATCACCTTAGAGATAAAGAACACGAATTAATTAGTGAAGAAATAAATTTAGATGAAAGATTTTGATATTGTCATTATTGGTGGAGGTTGTGCAGGATTATCATTAGCATATGAATTAGAAATCAATAATAAGTTAAAAAATAAAACATTAGCTATTATTGAACCAAGAGATGAATATAAAAAAGATAAAACTTGGTCTTTTTGGAAGACATTCCCACATAATTTTGAGGATTGTGTAAAAAAAAATTGGAAACATTTCTCCATAAATGTGCCTCAAAAAACTAGACATCTAGAGTGTGATAATTTTCAGTATCAAAGTATTGATAGCGGGCTATTTTATGAGAAGATAAACAACAAATTAAAAGAGAATAAGAATATTTCCTTTCACAAAAATGATCAAAATATAAATTTTGATAACTCTTTAGTATTTAATAGTGTTCCAAATTTAGATAATCAAAACTCTGGTCTTTGGCAACATTTCTGTGGGGTAGAAATAGAGACAAAAAAGGAATTTTTTGATGAAGAAATAATGAATCTAATGGATTTTGATTGTGAGCAGAGAGGAAGTGTTCATTTTTTTTATACACTTCCATATTCAAAAAAGACAGCGTTAGTTGAAACAACTTGGTTATCAGAAATGAATGACGATACCCAAAAAGATTATGATCAGCAAATTAAAAATTATATTGAGAATAATCTAAAAATAAAAGATTATAAGATTACATACAAAGAAGTGGGTAAAATACCTCTTTTTTACCCAATAATTGAACACGTAAAAAATAAAATTAATATTGGAACAGCTGGTGGTATGACAAGGTTAAGTACTGGTTATACTTTTCTAAATATCCAAGAACAAAGTAAACATATAAGGGAAAATATCGAAAACATTAGTAAATTGAAAACTTTTCAAATTAAAAAAAAATATCAATTTCTTGATAATATTTTTTTAAAAGTTCTGAAAAATAATCCAAGCAAGATGCCAAATATTTTTTTTAGGATGTTTAACAATAAATCTAATACTGTTATAAAATTTTTGTCCAACAAAAGTAATTTTTTTGAAGATTTATCAATAATATTAAAAATGCCTAAATGGATTTTTATAAAAGCACTTTTTTAAATTAAATGATCAGAATTAATTTTTACCACTCTTTAATTTTTTTTAATTTATGCATACTTTTATCTGGCATAGAGTATCTGAGAGAAGGCAGTTTCTTGATAATTTCATTGTTTTTAATTTTAACAATTGGAATATCTCATGGCTCTCTGGATCATATTAAAGGTAAGAAACTAATTAAATACTTTGGATATAAATCAATGAGTATTTTTTATTTGAGTTATTTACTTATTGGTGCAGTCATAATATTGATTTGGTTAATATTTCCAAAATCATTACTTTTCTTGTTTTTAATTATTGCTGCTTTTCATTTTGGTAAAGAGGACTCTGAATTTATTAATCAAAAGAAAAACTTTGAATTAATTTATTTTTTTAAAGGATCATTAATAATTACCTCACCCTTATTTTTTCACAAAGAAGAAACAATTTCAATATTCGAGACATTAAATTTTAATATTTCGAATAATTTAATAATATCTGACGAGATATTATTCGTACTTGTACTTTTATCTTTGATCTCTGGGATTATTTTATCATTTAAAAAAAATATTGAAGTTAAATCATTATTATTAATGGATTATTTATCTATAATAATCCTAAATTATTTTCTTAATCCAATAATTGCTTTTACGATTTACTTTTGCTTTCTGCATTCCATAAGGCACTCGATTTCTTTGATCAGAGAAATAAATAAAAATTTGACAAAAGGTTTACCAATATTCATTAAAAAAGCCATTCCACTAACAATTTTGACAATTTTAGGATATATTATTTCAATATCAGTTCTGAATAATTATAACGAATTTAACGAAACTATATATCGGGTTATTTTTATTGGATTGGCCTCATTAACTTTTCCACATATATTGCTTGAATATTTAATTGAAAAAAATGAGCAATAAAAATATTAATTTAATTGGTTGGATTTTATTCATTATTTCTGCAGTAGGTTTTATCATATCAAGTGTAGGAAGTTTTTGGGCTATGTTTGGAAGTCTTTTTTTTCTAGTTGCGTGTATTGTTTTTTTAATCCCTTTTTTTAGAAAGTACGAGAGTGAAAAATAATCATATAAAAATACTTTTAGCCGCTCCGAGAGGATTTTGTGCTGGTGTTGACAGAGCAATTGAAATTGTGAAGAAAAGCATAGAAAAATATGGCGCTCCTGTATATGTAAGACATGAAATAGTTCATAACAAACATGTAGTAGATGGTTTAAAAAAAATTGGCGCAATATTTGTTGAGGAGATTGATGAAATTGAGGATAAAACGAGGCCTGTTGTCTTTTCAGCTCATGGTGTACCAAAATCTGTTCCTCAAGAGGCAGAAAGTTTAAATATGATTTTTGTAGATGCTACATGTCCGCTTGTATCTAAAGTTCATAGAGAAGCAGAAAATTTAGATAAAAAGGATGTTCAAGTTTTGCTTATAGGTCATAAAAACCATCCTGAGGTAATTGGTACTATGGGGCAAGTCCCTGATGGAAAAATTGATCTTATAGAAACGATTGATGATGCAAAAAATTATGAAAGAGGTGAAAATAAAAAACTTGCTTATATAACACAAACAACATTGTCTATTGATGATACAAAAAATATTATAAATATTTTAAAAGAACGCTTTCCTGATATTCACGAGCCAAAAAAAGATGATATATGTTATGCAACTACGAATAGACAAGCAGCAGTAAAAAAAATTGCAAAAGAGTGTGATAATATGTTTGTGATCGGTAGTAGAAATTCATCTAACTCAGTTAGATTGGTTGAAGTAGCAAAAAATAATGGATGTGAAAATGCTGAATTAATTCATTCAGAAAGCACTTTTCCATTAGAAAAAATATCTAAATGCAAAACAATAGGTATTTCATCTGGTGCTTCGGCTCCTGAAGTATTAGTTAATGAATTCATAGAAAATATTAAAAAAAAATTTACTGTAGAAATAGAGGAAGTTGAAATAGTAAAAGAGGATGTAACATTTAAAATTCCAGGAAAATTAAATTAATGGCTGTATATACAAGGATAAATCAAAACGATTTGAGCTTGATCGAGAAAAACTTTAAGATTGGTAAAATCCACTCATTTTCTGGCATTAAAAAAGGAATTGAGAATACAAACTACTTAATAAAAACAAACAAAAAGAAAATAATATTAACTATATTTGAAAAAAGAGTTCAAAAAAAAGATTTACCTTTTTTTATGAACTTAATGTTTGGTTTATCTAAACATAAAATTAAATGCCCAGAACCAATTAAAAACAAAAAAGGTAAATACCTTTTTAAAATTA
Organism: uncultured Pelagibacteraceae bacterium; assembly: GCA_902636075.1. Classification (GTDB taxonomy): domain Bacteria; phylum Pseudomonadota; class Alphaproteobacteria; order Pelagibacterales; family Pelagibacteraceae; genus Pelagibacter. Next base: position 107,441 of record CACPQM010000002.1, read on the forward strand.
AAAATAAAACTGCGTGTTTGGTAAGTTTTTTAAAAGGAAAAGATAAAAATCAACTAAAAACTAATGACTGTTTTCAAGTTGGAAAAAATGCTGCTCTGTTACATTTGGCTGCTAAAAAATTAAAATTATACAGAAAAAATTCATTATCTATAAATTCTTGGGAACCTTTACTAAATAGAATAGATAAAAGAATTAACAAACTTTCAAGTAATTTAATAAATATTATGCAAACTGACTTAATAGATATCAAGAAAAAGTGGCCAAAAAAAATGCCAAATGGAATAATACACAGCGATCTTTTTATTGATAATATTTTTTTCTATAAAAAAAAATATTACGGCTTTATAGATTTTTATTTTTCTGCAAATGATTTTTTGGCTTATGAATTAGCTACATGTGTAAATGCATTGTGTTTTAAAAAAAGAAATAAAATTTTTGTACTAGACAAAAGTAAATCTGCCCAATTATTAAGAGGTTACCAATCAATACGTAAATTAAATACTAAAGAAAAAAATAATTTCAATACTTTATGTAGAGGTTCAGCTTTAAGATATCTTCTTACAAGATCATATGATTATTTAAATACTCCTAAAAAAGCATTAATTAAAATTAAAGATCCTAAAGAATATCTCGATAAATTAAATTTTCATAGAAAACTAAATTCTTTTAGAGACTACAACTAATGATAAAGATTTATACCGATGGGTCATGTTTAGGTAATCCAGGAAATGGTGGGTGGGCTGCAATCATTATAGAAAATGAGAAGAAAACCCATATAAAAGGTAGCAAAAAAGATACCACAAATAATCAAATGGAATTACTTGCTCCTATAAAAGCTCTTAAAAAAATTCCTAAAGGTAGCAATGTTCAAATTTTTACAGACTCCACATATGTTAAGTCTGGAATTACAGAATGGATACATAATTGGAAGAAAAATGGTTGGATAACTGCAAATAAACAACCTGTAAAAAATAAAAACCTTTGGACTGAATTAGATCTTATGACTAGTGAATTTGAAATAAAATGGATTTGGGTAAAAGGTCACTCCTCAGACAAATTAAATAATGAGGTTGATTTAATGGCTAGAGAGGCTGCATCAGTTTAATTAAAAGTTAATTTACAGGAATTGTAAAGCTTGGGGCGTAAGTTCTATGTTTATCTGTAATTGCATCTGTTATTCCAAGGTCAAAAAATAATACACTAGCACCTAGTTTTGCACCTTCAATACTACTAGCTATACCACCAACGCCAGTCTTGCCTGTCTCTGTCTTACAGTTAAATCTTAAAATATCATCTGATCTTCTAATCATGAATGTTCCAGGAACTTTTCCACTCCATGAACCCCTTTTATTAGTTAAATTGCACGTGCCATCACTTCCATCACTGAAAGACAAGGCCACAGGAGTATTTGGATCGTTTACAATAGTCGCACAAGATGAAAGAATAATTGATGAAATTAATACTAATAATAATTTATGCATAGTAAATGGTATTATAGATTTTGTAAGAATTAAACTAAATAATACTCAAAATACTATCTGCTGAGGATATTCCGCAGTTTTTAGTTTCCTCTTCTTCTTGAATATTTTGCACTTTCAGGTTGTTTATAATCATCACATAACGATTAGATCTTATGCCCATACCTTTTGAATTTCTATCAACTTCAGCACCAATTAGTTTTGTAAATGCCAAATAAGGATCGGCTAGCATAATTATATTTTCTCCAATATTGTTTGCCTCTCCCCAAGCATTCATCACATATGGATCATTTACAGCTAAGCAAAATATTTTATCAATACCTTTATCTAAGATTTGTTGAGCATTTTTAACATAACCCGGCAAGTGAAACTTGGAGCATGTAGCTGTGAATGCGCCAGGTAATCCGAATAATATTATTTTTTTTGATCCAAATACCTCAGAAATACTTTGTTCCTTGGGTTCACCATCAACTAAATGAAAGATTTTTGTATCTGGGATTTGATCATTAATTTTTAGCTTCATAATTTGCTTTTAACGAAATTTTTTACTGCTTCCTTATCATTTTTTAATAGTTGAAAATTTTCCTCTTTACCATGAACATATTGAAGTTCTTTAGGTAGTTCTTCATGTTTATTTATAGCATTATCTGTTGCAGCTGGAAATTTACATGGATGGGCAGTAGACAAAACTACACAATCATTAAATGATAGCTTGTGTGCAGCACCTAGTCCAACTGCAGTATGCGGATCTAAAATAATATTATTTTTCTCAAAATTTTTCTTTATAATTTCTAAAGTTTCATTTTCATTACAACTTTCAGAAACAAAATCTTTTTGTATAATACCTAAGTTTGATTTATCAATTTTGTATTCATTTTGTTTTATTTTTTTCATTATATCTGATGTAATTTCAGCATTAGAGTTATTTACGTAATAAATTAGTCTTTCAAAGTTACTTGCCAATTGGATATCCATACTTGGAGAAAGTGTTTCTTTTACTTTTTTTGAAACATAATCACCATTTGAGATTGCTCTATGCAAAATATCATTTTCATTAGTCGCAACAATAAGTTTATCTATTGGTAATCCCATTTCTTTAGCAAGATATCCTGCAAAAACATCTCCAAAGTTTCCTGTGGGGACTGAAAAAGATATAGGTTTATCACTATCAAGTTTAAAATAAGTATAAAAATAATAAACAGCTTGGGCAATTATTCTTGCCCAATTAATAGAATTAACCCCTGACATATTTATTGATTTAGAAAAATCTAAATCTGAAAACATTTGCTTAACAATATTTTGACAATCATCAAAATTTCCATCTATTGCAATATTGAAAACATTTTCATCCTCAACCGTTGTCATTAACTTTCTTTGTACTGGTGAAATTCTATTATTAGGATGTAAGACAAAAATATTTAGGTTTGATTTTCCTTTAATTGCATCTATAGCGGCAGCACCTGTATCACCTGATGTAGCTACAACAATATTAATTTTTTTATCATTATTACTTAAATAATATTCATACAAGTTACCAATAAACTGCATTGCTATATCTTTAAAAGCTAATGTTGGACCATGAAATAACTCTAATAATTTGATATCTCCAACATTTGATATTTTAACAACTTCTTTTTCTCTAAAAGTTGAATAAGATTTTTTAATTAATGATGAAAGATCATCTTTTGAAATAAAGTCTGACGAAAATTGATTTATTATTTCAGTAGATAAATCATTATAATTTAGCCTTTTAAGATAAGATAGGTCTTCTGGAGAAAATTTTTTTATAGATTTAGGTACATAAAGTCCACCATCATCAGCTAAACCTTTAATGAAAACATCTTCAAAACTATATTCTTTTGAATTATCTCTTGTACTTACATATCTCATGAATTTTTTTTACCATTTTCCTATAAAATAAATAGAATTATTTATTTTATAATCTGGTCTACCAAAAATAAGACAAAAAGCAAAAATAAGTAAAAAATTGAGTAAGAGAATACCTTTTTAGCCTTCTTTATTTCAAATTTATTTTTTTTGAACTTAAGAAGATCATAACAAACATAGTTGTAATAAAAGGTAAGTAATAATGAAACTATTAAGAATGTTTCGCCTGCAAAACCAATATAATAAGGCAAAATAACTACTGGTAACATTATTAAAGAATAAATAAATATATTTTTCTTAGTTTCCTCAATACCATTAGTAATAGGTAACATAGGAATTTTAGCTTTCTGATAGTCGTCTGCTTTATAAAGGCTCAATGCCCAAAAATGAGATGGGGTCCAAAAGAATATGATTAAGAAAAATGTTATCGGTTCTATTGTTAATGAGTTAGTAGCTATAGTCCAACCTATAACTGGTGGCAGTGCACCTGATGCGCCTCCAATAACAATATTTTGTGGAGTTTTTCTTTTTAACCAAATCGTATAAACAAAGACATAAAATGCTATTGTTATAGATAACAGTATAGCTGATGTTAAATTTGAAAAATAATAAAGTCCAACTATAGATATTATTGACAACACTGTTCCAAATAATAAAGCGTGTTCCCTATTAACTTTTCCTGTAGGAATGGGTCTGAGACATGTTCTTGTCATTAATTTATCAAGGTCAGCCTCATACCACATATTTAGGGCACCAGCTGCACCTGCGCCAATTGTCACAAAAAATATTGCAACTATTGAATTAAGGAATGAAACTGAAACTGGAGCTGTTAATAATCCAACAGCACAAGTAAAGATAACCAAAGACATAACTCTTGGCTTCATTAGTAATAATAAATATTTTGAATAGGAAAAAAAACTTATAGAAACTGATTTTTTTTTAATTGTATTTGCAGTCACTATTACTCAACATTTAGTGAAACAAATATTACAAGTAATATAACGCCTGCTATTAAAATATGATTTCCAAGATCGAATATACCCACCTTACTATTTTTTTTGTCAATTAATCTTCTACTTAAAGGTATTTGATCATAAGGATTTATTGTGACTTTATCACCTTGTTCTTTCTGGTTTTCAACTTTTACCGAATAACCAAACCAAACTATATAAATGAAAAAAACAAATAAAATTAAGAAAAAAGCTAAGTATCCGTAGGCATCCATATTTAAGCTCCCCCTACTACAAAATAAAAGAATCTTGAAAACAGTGTATATTTAAATTCTGCAGTCATTAAAAATATAAAACAGGCAATTGCCGTCATTGGCCATAACAGAACATTCACTAAAGCGTATCTCTCCCAAAATAAGTGCATAAAAAAGGCCATAATTAACCCTGCTTTTAAAAACATAAAGAATAATATTAGTGACCATCTCAACATTCCTTGAAATTGGTACCAGTCAACCATGTACGAGAAGAAACTTAGAACAAATAACAACAACCAAATCCAAAGATAAATTCCTATCTTTTGAGTACTTGTTTGCTCTTCTTTTTTAGTTGTCTCGTTCATTTTGTTAGTCTCTTCCATATATTATTTTACCACAAATAAAAAAATGCGAAAATGAAAACCCAAACTAGATCTACGAAGTGCCAATAAAGACCTAATATTTCAATTTCAACATAATCCCCTTTCATTTTAGTAAACCAGCCTCTTTTTTTACTCTCATAATGACCAGCAAAAACTTTATAAGTGTAAATAAATAAGAAAATCACCCCAATTGAGACATGGAAACCATGGAAACCTGTTATCATAAAAAAGAAAGAACCAAACTGTGATGCACCAAATGGATTTCCCCACGGTCTAACACCTTCATGAATTAGTTTAGACCACTCAAACACTTGCATTCCTACAAAAGTAAGACCACCCACAGCAGTAGCTAGAATTAGCCAACCACACATTTTACGATTTTTTTCGTAACCATATTTAACTGCTAAAGCCATTGTTCCACTACTTGTGATCAATACAAAAGTCATTATCGCAATCAGTAGAAGTGGGACAGGTACACCTCCTACATATAAAGAAAAAACCTCACTAGTGTTAGGCCAATCAACAATGGTTGATCCTCTACCTTTCATATAAGAAATTAAAAAACAGCTAAATACAAAAGTATCACTCAGTAAAAAGATCCACATCATGGCTTTGCCCCAATGCACACCTTTAAACATTGTTTGGTCTGAACCAGTGTCAGACGCCATGCCCTTAAACCCAGGTTTAAGTTCGAAGCCGTCTATTTTTTGTTCAGACATTATTTTTCTCTTAAGTTTTCTCTACTTCTGTGTGTATTACTTCACTAGGTGCTGTTGTTTGTGGAATAAAGTCATCCTTTGCTCCTGGAACACTAAAGTCGTAAGGCCATCTGTGAACAACTGGAAGTCTTTCCCCAAAGTTACCATGTTCTGGCGGAACAGTAGATGTATACCATTCAAGTGAATTTGCTTTCCAAGGGTTTTGTTCAGCCTTTTTACCTGTTTTTAATGTTTTAATGATATTGAAAACTAAAATAAACTGTGCTGCACCGACTATAAATGCTGCAATACTTATAAATTCATTCATACCAACTGCTGATGTCATATACGGACTATCATACATTTCAAAATATCTTCTTGGAACTCCAATAAAACCTAAGTAATGCATTGGGAAATAAATTGAATAAGCTCCTAAGAAAGTAATCCAGAAGTGCCATTTTCCTAGACCTTCATGTAACATTTTTCCAGCTACTAATGGGAACCAATGATAAACTGCGCCCATAATAACCATTAATGGTGCAATACCCATTACCATATGAAAGTGGGCTATTACAAAATATGTATCAGATAATGGAACATCAACTGAAACATTTCCTAAAAATATTCCAGTAATTCCACCATTTACAAATGTAACGATAAATCCTAGGCACCATAACATTACTGTGTTAATTCTAATATTTCCTCTCCATAAAGTAAGTATCCAGTTATAAACTTTCATGGCTGTCGGAACAGCAATAATTAATGTCGTTGTTGCAAAGAAAAATCCGAACCAAGGGTTCATACCGCTAACGTACATGTGGTGAGCCCATACAAAGAAACTTAAACCTCCAATACCAACAATTGCCCAAACCATCATTCTGTAACCAAATATGTTTTTTCTTGCATGAACTGATATCAAGTCAGAAACTATTCCAAATGCAGGTAATGCAACAATATAAACTTCAGGGTGTCCAAAGAACCAAAACAAGTGTTGGAAAAGTATTGGGCTTCCTCCACCATATTCAAGAACCTCACCTGCCTTTAATATTGTAGGCATAAAGAAACTTGTTTGTAGAACTTTATCTAATGTCATCATTATTGCACTAACTAGTAGTGCTGGAAATGCTAACATCGCTAGTACAGTTGCTGTGAATATACCCCATACTGTTAAAGGCATTCTCATTAAAGTCATTCCTCTAGTTCTAGCTTGTAGAATTGTAATCATATAATTCAGTCCACCCATTGTGAAACCAATTACAAATAAAGATAAAGATATAAGCATTAGAAGTATTCCCATACCAGATCCTGGAGTTCCCTCCAAAATAGTTTGTGGAGGATACAAGGTCCATCCCGCTCCTGTTGGCCCACCTGGAACAAAGAAACTTGCCATTAAAACTGCAACTGCAACAAAGAACATCCAGAAGCTAAGCATATTGACATATGGGAAAACCATATCTCTTGCTCCTACCATGAGTGGAATTAGATAGTTTCCAAAGCCTCCGAGAAATAGTGCAGTTAAAAAATAAACTACCATGATCATTCCATGCATAGTTACAAATTGATAATAATGTTCTGCTGTCATGAAACCTGCTAATTCTGGAAAACCTAATTGAAGTCTCATTAACCAAGATAAAATTAAACCTACAATTCCAGTAAATACTGCTGTTAAGAAATATTGTACTCCGATAACTTTTGCGTCCTGGCAAAAAACCCATTTTTCGATAAAACTATGTCCATGATATAAATCTTGCTCACCAACTTCTGCTGGTCTTACATAATCTATATCTGGATTAATAGAACCAGTTGAACCATCCATTACTTCTGATGACTGAGCTTTATATGATTTGTTGTTATCGTATTCGTCTGACATATTTTTATCCTCTATATATATTTTTTTTTAAATTAATAAATTGTTATTTTTTGGCCAATTTGTTCCCATCCACGTTTAATTTTTCATATCTGGCAGATAATTGCTCAAAAGTTTCTTGCTCGCTTAGCCAAACTTCATAGTCAGCTTTATCTTGGACCTCAACACCACCTCTCATTGCGTAGTGTCCGACACCACAGTACTCGGCACATAACACTTCGTATTCACCTACTTTGTTAGGTTCAAACCAATAGAAAGTAACCGTTCCTGGAACTGCATCCATTTTTGCTCTAAATTGTGGAACATACCAATTATGAAGTACGTCTACTGATCTTAATAAAATTTTTACAGGTCTATTGTTTTCTAAATTTATAACATCGCTCTCAACCATTATATCATCTCTTCCAAACGGATCATCAGGGTTGATACCAAATGGATTATTGTCAGCAATGTTTCTTACTTGTGTAGTTCCTAATTTTCCATCTGCACCAGGTAGTCTATATTGCCATCCCCATTGCCATGCCATCACATCAACTTCGATTGCATTCTTTGGAACATTTACATATTGATTCCAAATAATAAGACCAGGTGCTAGTAAAGCAGCAACTCCTAAGGTAGTTGCCCATGTTAAGATTTTTTCTAATTTTTTATCCTCAGGTTTATATTCTGCTCTTCTATCTTCTTTATGTGAGTATCTAAAAACACAGTAAATCATAAATAGACAAACAGCTACGAAAACTCCTCCACCTACCCAAAAGGTGAGAGTTATAGTATCATCCATTCCACCCCAGTTTGATGCTATATCAGTCCAATACCAAGGGGTAAAAATATGAAATAAGACAGATCCGATGATTACTAATAAAAAAATTATTCCTGCATGCATAAAGCTTATATAGAAGAATAATCCTATAAATACCTATGACAAAATGTCATAAAACATATTAATTATACTAATATAATCAATAACTTTATGCTCGGTAAATTAGGTATTTTAATAACAATTCTTGCTTTGGTTTTAGCATTCTATTTTGTAATTTCTTTGGGTGCAGGAAGATTTTCAAAAGGAGAGACAAAACCCGAAACTAAAAGATATCTAAGATCAGTAAATATACTTTTAATTATAATTGCAGTGTTTGGATCAGTGTTAGTTTTATTTATGTAAATTATGCAATCAAAGATTTGCAAAATTCTATAACAGTATCATTGTATGCAAACATTATTGTAAAGAAAACTAGCCAAACTATAAATAAAAATAACCAGTACAATGAAAGAGCATTAATACTTTTTTCCTCTTTTTTATAATCTTTCTCATCTAATTTAAAAATTTTTGAGCTTACTTTGCCCCAGAAATAAAGACCTCCTAGAAGATGAATACCATGTAATGCGGTAAAGAAATAATAAGATGAAAAATATGTATTGGTTGAAACAAAATTTCCACTTTTCATAAGTTGATACCATAAAGCTAACTGGAGAAATAAAAATATATAACTTAAAGCACCTACATAAATTAGATTTCTTTTTATTGTGTTTGTAATTCCATTTTTTAAATCTTTACTTATTCTGTTAAAAAATATTGTTACTAGAATTAAGACCAATGTGTTTATCCAAAGTAAATTTGTCTTCAATATAAAAGTTGTATCTTGTTCAGGAGGTAGTGAGTAAAGATAACCAGTAAAAATCAAGCTAAATAAAGTTGTACTTACTCCAAAAATAATAATAACAGCTGACATTTGATTTGAAATTTCAAATGTTTTTCCGGAGTGGCCACTATCGATTAATGCTTGATCTTGTTCCCAAGGTTTTTCAGTTAATGTGCCAAATATTTTCTTTAATAGAGACATAATGTTTATATAGTTCCTATATATAATTTTACAATAATGAAAATAAAAACCTCAATTGCAGTACTGACTGGATGTTTAACAATATTCTTTTTTTTGATGCTTCCAGTATTTCTATCTATGAAAGAACAAAAAGACCAATCAGTCGCAGCATTTAAGGGCTCAGATTTTGAGCTTAAAGATATGAACAATAATATTATAACTCAAGAATCTTTTGATGGACCTTTGACTGCAATTTTTTTTGGTTTTACAAATTGTCCTGATATTTGTCCAATGACTTTAAATAAAATGGATATCGCATTGAATAGAATAAAGAAAAATAAAAAAAAAGATTTAAAAGTTTTTTTTATTAGCGTTGATCCTAAAAGAGATACTCCAGAGGTTATTAAAGATTACCTGAGAAATTTTGATAACAAGTTTGTTGGAATAACAGGAGATCCAGGTGAAATTTTTTTATTGTCACAATCATGGGGAATAATCAGTCAAAAAATTTTTTTTGAAAATGGCGATTACAATGTTGATCACAGCTCACCTGTGATTCTACTAAAAGATGGAAAGTATATTGCTAAAATTTCTCATAGAGACGATATTAAAAAATCAATCAAATTAATCAACAAATATTTATAAATTCAAAATATAACTAAGTATTGATATTGACGATATTACTGCTGTCTCTGATCTGAGAATATTTTCATTAATTTTAAATGATTTTACATCTTTAAAATTTAAAATATTATTCCTTTCTTGTTCTGAAAAATCACCCTCGGGTCCAATTATAATACACAAAGATTTATTTCTGTCTTTATTTAACTCAATTTTTTTATTTATAGTATTAAGGTCGGTAAATATTAATTCTATTTTATTTTCATTTTTTTTTAAGAAACTTTTTAAGTTTTGAGGTTTTTCTAAAGACGGGAGGTTCATTCTATTTGACTGCTCTGTTGCCTCTATAATTATTTTTTCTAATCTCTCAGAATTAATCTTTCTAACAATTGTTCTATCAAAAATAATTGGAATAAATTTAGTTACACCCAATTCAGTAGCTTTCTGTATCATGAAATTTGAATAATTTGATTTAATTGGCGAAAATGCCAACCAAATATCTACTGGGTTTTCTTTATTTCTTAATTTTTCCTGAACACTAAATTCAACTTTGCCACTACTGATGTTATTAATTTTAGCTAACCACTCACCGTTTTTATTAAATAGTGAAAAATTTTCACCAATTTTAACTCTCATTACTTTTGTTAAATAATGTGATTGTGGTTTTTCAAGCCAAGAATTAAAATTAAGAGATAAACTTTCAGGAAAAAATATTCTAATATTACTCATATCAAGAAAGTAATTTATGAAAAATATTAAAGCAATAATTTTCGATGCCTATGGAACTTTATTTGACGTCAATTCTGCAGCAGAAAAATGTAAAGATAAAATTGGAAGCAAATGGGAGAGTTTTTCAAATTATTGGCGAACAACTCAGCTAGAATATACTTGGCTTAGAAGTCTAATGAAAAGACATAAAGATTTTTGGGAAATCACTGAGGATAGTTTAGATAAATCAATGAAAGTTTTTAATATTAATCCTAATATGAAAAGTGAATTACTTGATCTTTATAAAATTCTTTCCCCTTATCCAGAAGTAAAAGAAACTCTACAATTATTAAAAGAAAAAAATTACAAACTATCAATACTTTCAAATGGAACTCCTTCCCTTCTCAATGAATTGGTCTCCAGTAATAATCTTAAAGTTTTTGATGATATTTTTTCCGCAGAGAAAGTAGGTATTTTTAAGCCAGACTCAAAAGTATACGATATTCCAGTTAAAAAATATAAGATTGAAAAACATGAAGTCGCCTTTTTAAGCGCAAATACATGGGATGTTTCTGGTGGCGGTAATTATGGTTTTAATGCTATTTGGGTGAATAGAAATAATATTATTTTTGATAATCTAGATTACTCTCCTGAAAATCAGATTAATAATCTTAAACACTTACTTGATATTATTTAAACAAGTCATTATTTTAAAATTATGACAAACATTTTAGATCTTGTTGCAAGAATTTTAATTTCAGCTTTATTTCTTCTTAATGGTGTTTTTAAAATTAGTAATTATGATGGAACAGTTGGCTGGATGGAGGGCTTTGGAATACCAGGAATTTTAATTATACCAGCAATAATTTTGGAGATAGTTGGACCTATCTTAATTATATTAGGCTATAGAGCAAAAATTGCAGCAGGTTTATTAAGTCTATTTTGTATTGCTACAGCAGTAATTTTTCACAATGATTTTTCGGACCATATGCAATTAGGATCTTTTTTGAAAAATGTAGCATTAGCAGGTGGGTTTCTATTTATATTCGTAAACGGAACTAAAGATTTTAGTTTAGATAAGAAATTTTAAATAAATAATATGTCAGACATAGAAGTAAAAAAAATTATTGAACCTACGCCAGCATCTGACGGGGCTGGAGTTAAACTAAAAAGAAGTATTGGTGTTGAGCCAAACTACTTTGATCCATTTTTAATGCTTGATGAATTTGGATCAGAAAATAGTGAAGATTATATAGCAGGTTTTCCACCTCATCCTCATCGAGGAATAGAAACAGTAACCTATATGTTGGCTGGAGATTTTGAGCACAAAGATAGCACAGGTGGTGAAGGTAGAATGACTGCGGGAGATGTTCAGTGGATGAAAACTGGAAGTGGAATAATTCACTCTGAAATGCCAGCAATGAAAGAAGGTAAGCTACATGGATTTCAATTATGGATTAATATGCCAGCTAAACTTAAAATGAGCAAACCTAATTACATCTATATAGATGCGGAACAGATGCAATCGTATAAAGATGAGGGAAAAATTGTAAAAGTCATTGCTGGTAAATTTGAAAAAGCTGAAGGACCTGTAAAAAAACATAATGTTGAGCCTATTTATTTTGATGTAGAACTAAATAAAGATAAGGAGTTCAATTTCGATTTACCATCAACTCACAATTCATTTATTTATTTAATAAAGGGAGAGATAAAAATTGGAAATCAACAACATCAAAAAGTTGAAAATTCAAAACTAATTCTTTTAGAAAAAGGAAATAAACTTAAGGTTTATGGCTCAACAGATGCTAAATTTCTTCTAATTGCTGGAAAACCAATAGGTGAACAAATTGCTAGAGGTGGTCCATTTGTTATGAACACTAAACAAGAAATCTTGCAAGCAGTCGAGGATTATCATAAAGGTACATTTGTAAAATGAAATCTATTAAAGTAACAAATACAGGTGGACCAGAAGTTCTTAAACTAGAAGTTATAACTTTAGAAAAACCTGAAGCAGATGAAGTTCAAATCGAACATGTTTCAATTGGTTTAAATTATATAGATACATATCATAGATCAGGTTTATATCCTCTAGAATTACCAACCGGGATTGGGATGGAAGCAGCAGGTATAATTAAAGAAGTTGGTTCAAATGTTTCTAATTTTTCAGTTGGAGATAAAATTGCATATGCTGCAGCTCCTTTAGGTGCTTACTCAACTCACAGAAATTATACGTCAAAAAATATTGTAAAAGTTCCTGAAGATATTGATTTGGAGCAAATTTCGAGCGCGATGACAAAAGGAATGACAACATTTTATTTATTACACAAAACATATGTTCCAAAAGAAGGTGAAACTGTCTTATTTCATGCAGCAGCTGGTGGCGTCGGACAATTCTTTTGTCAGTGGGCAAAAAGTTTAGGACTGAAAGTTATTGGAACAGTTGGTAGTGACGAAAAAGTTGAGATAGCAAAGAAGTATGGTTGTGATGAGGTTATAAATTATTCTAAGGAAGACTTTGCAAAAAAAGTGTTGGAACTCACAAATGGTAAAGGTGTTTCAGTTGTTTATGATGGTGTAGGTAAAACAACGTATGATAAATCTATTGAATGTTTAAAATTAAGAGGAACAATGGTTTCATTTGGAAATGCATCAGGTCCACTTGACCCAATTATTGTATCAAAATCTTTGCAACCAAAGGGTATTTATTTCGTTAGACCTGCAATGAATCAATACTTTACAAATAGTGAAGAAATACAAGAAGCAGCTAACATGTTGTTTAAACAAATTTCATCAGGAAATGTAAAAATAGAAATTTTTAAAAAATATAAATTAGAAGATGTTATTCAAGCACATAAAGATTTAGAAGGAAGAAAAATTACAGGTCCGGCAGTAATTATTCCTTAAACTGAACATCCATATCAGAAAGATGAAGTTTCAAAGCCTTGGTAGAAATTTGTATTTCCCTAATAAAAAATATAATTGAAATCATCATTGACAAACAGCACGTTCCAAAAATTACTCTAGCTACAATTAAACTTTCCAAATAAAGAGCAAATACGGTCAGCATATTAAATAAAAAGCCAAATGCTGCTGACATAATTGCAAACTTTAATACTCCAATTCTGCTGTTTAAGTTTAAAAGTTGATCTTTCCATTCTGGGGGTGTGTGTTTTTCAAATACATATTCATCATGAATTTTTCTAATTAATCCACTTAGGGTATGAAATCTATTGCTATATACACTCATTATAAGCGGTATTGCTGGAAACATTAAAGCTGTAACAGTGTAATCTATATTCATTCGAATCAATTTGATTATGAAACTCTGCTTTGCTATTTACAAGTAAATTGTTATGCAAAACATCAAATTGTTTATTGAACTTACAAGGTTAAATAGACCCATCGGATATATGCTTTTATTTTGGCCTTGTCTATGGGGTCTTACCATTGCTTATGATTTTAATTTTGAATTAGAAATTTTTTATTTTTATTCTTTGTTATTTTTACTTGGGTCGATGCTAATGAGATCTGCTGGTTGTATTGTAAACGACATAGTAGATAAAAATTTCGACAAAAAAGTAGAGAGGACAAAAAATAGACCAATTGCATCGGGAAAAGTTTCTGTAAAGCTTGCAATAATTTATTCTTTTGTTTTATGTGGATTGGCATTTTTAGTCTTGATTAATTTTAATAAACTCACAATTTTAATGGCACTATTATCAATGCCCTTGGCATTTACTTATCCATTGATGAAAAGATTTACTTACTGGCCACAATTATTTCTAGGAATTACATTTAATTATGGGCTTGTTCTTGCATGGATATCTATAAATAACAGTATATCTATTGTTCCAATCATATTTTATTTTGGAGCCATATTTTGGACACTGGGTTACGACACAATTTATGGATATCAAGATATTAAAGATGATGAGATTATAGGAGTTAAATCTACCTCGATAAAATTTAAAAATAACCCGAAAAAATTTATTTCTTTATGTTACTCAATTTTTTTTCTTACACTAATCTTAATAGGTTTTCTAATGGATTTTAATTTATCATATTTTATATCTCTGGTAATTACTTTTTTTCATTTAAGCTTGTATCAAATAAAAAATCTCAAAATATCAAACCCTAATATGTGTCTAAATAAATTTAAGAGCAATAATATATTGGGTCTTATGGTATTTATTAATATTTTGATTGGAAAAATAATTTAGATGACAAATTTTGAAATATTAAAAAGATTGTATAGTGATTATACAAAAAAACATTTTAATAAAATTTTATTAGCTGTTTTTTTTTCAATTTTAGTGGCAGCGAGTACGTCTGGAATTGCATGGCTGTTAGATCCTGCAATTGATAAAATTTTTCTTAACAAAGATCAAAGTCTGTTGTTACTAATTCCATTATTTATAATACTAACTTTCGCTACTAAAGGAATTTCTCTTTATATGGCTAAAGTAATAATGATTAAAGTTGGAGAAGAAGTAAAAAAAAATATCCAGATGAATATGTTGTCATCATTTATTAAGGCAGACACTGAATATATAGAAAATAAACATACTGGAAAATACATATCTAATTTAAATTTTGATGTTAATCAAATAACCATGATGTTAAGCACTTCCTTTTTAAATTTTTTCAAAGATGGCTTAACTTTACTCGGTCTTCTTTCTGTAATGTTTTTTCAAAACTGGAGACTATCTTTAATAGCTATAATTATGATACCTCTTGCATCTTTTACTGCAAAAAAATTAGGTAAAAGAATGAGCAAAGTAGTAACTGAAGCACAGGAAAGATCCGGAGACTTAAATAAGTATTTAATTGATTTATTTAAGAACCATAAAATTATTAAAATTTTTCAAAGAGAAAAATTTGAAGAAGAAAGATCAGAAAAATTTGTTAATGATTTAAAAAATAAATCTATAAAAATTGCTACAGTATTTATTCGAGCTACGCCAATAATGGAAATTCTTACTGGTATTATGATTGCAATTTTAATTTTTTACTCAGGTAAACTGATTATGAGTAATCAGTTAAATATAAATAATTTCTTTTCATTTTTAGCTGCTATGATGTTAGCATACCAACCTGTAAAATCTCTTTCAATAATCAATGTCGGAGTAGGTCAAGGATTATCTGCTGCAAAAAGAATACTTCCAATTGTAGATATTAAAAATTTAGTTTTAGAGAATAATGATAAGATGGAAATTAATATCTTAAATGGTGATATAGAACTTGAAAAAATTAATTTCAATTATTCCTCAAATTTAGAAAATAATGTTTTAAAAGACGTAAATATTAAAATTAATGGAAAAAAAATGACTGCCTTAGTTGGTCAGAGTGGATCAGGTAAATCAACTTTATTAAGTTTAGTCCCTAGGATTTATGACCCAAATTCTGGAGTAGTAAAGATTGATGGACAAAACATAAAAGATGTTAATTTATTTTCTTTAAGGAAAGAAATTTCAATAGTAGATCAAAATGTAACTTTATTTGATGATACAATCTTTAATAATATAAAATATGCAAAACCTAATGCTAATGATGATGAAGTATATGAGGCAGCTAAACTATCAATGTGTTCAGAATTTATAGATAAACTTGTAAATAAATATCAAACTATGATTGGAGAGAATGGGGTTAGATTGTCAGGAGGAGAAAAACAACGACTTTCTATTGCAAGAGCATTCTTAAAAAATAGTAAAATTATTCTTTTAGACGAGGCCACTTCATCTTTAGACTCTGAAACTGAAGAAAAGATTCAAAAAGCTTTAGATAAGTTAACTTTAAATAAGACGACTGTTGTAATTGCTCACAGACTTTCAACTATTTTAAATTCTGATAAAATTTACGTTATGGATAAGGGAATGGTTATGGACTCTGGCAATCATGAAGAACTCTTAGCAAAATCTGAAACTTATAAAAATTATTACAATAAACAAATAAACAAAAGTTGATGTTTATTATTTATAATTTTTTTTTATTACTAGTATTATTAATTTCTCCGTTCATTATTATTATTAGAATATTTTTAGGCAAAGAAGATCAAAATAGATTTAAGGAAAAATATGGATTTTATTCTAAAAATAATAAACCTAATGGAACAATTTGGATACATGGTGCTAGTGTAGGAGAAATATTAAGTATAATTCCTATTATTAAGAAATTTGAAGAAGATAAAAAAATTAAAAGAATTTTAATTACATCATCAACAACAAGTTCATCACATATCTTTTCAAAATTTAGGTTTAAAAAAGCTATTCATCAATATTACCCTTTTGATTTAAATTTTTTAACTAAACTTTTTATTAATCATTGGAAGCCGAAATTAGCAATATTTGTAGACTCAGAAATTTGGCCAAATATGTTTAATAATTTACATAAAAAAAATATTCCACTAATCCTTCTTAATGCAAGAATTACAAAAAAATCTTTTAAGAGATGGAAATCCTTTCCAAGTTTTTCAAAAAAAATTTTTGAAAAAATAACTTTTGCTTTGCCTCAAAACATGGAGACTAAAAAGTATTTAAAATTATTAGGTACAAAAAATATAAAATTTATAGGCAATTTAAAGTTTTTTGGAGTGATACAAAAAGAAAAAGTAAAAAATTTAATTCTTAGAAGAAAATTCTCAAAAAGAGTTATTTTTTGTGCAGCAAGTACACATCGAACAGAAGAACTATTTATTGGAAGGGTGCATAAAGAACTAAAATCAGAAATTAAAAACTTGATAACAATAATAATACCAAGACATATAAATAGAAAAAAAGAGATACTTTATGAATTAAATAATATTGGTTTAAATTGTCAATTTCATACTTCCACTAAAAAATTAAACAAAGATACAGATATATATATCGTTGATACTTATGGAGAAAGTGCAAAATTCTATTCACTGTCTAAATTAACATTTTTGGGAGGATCGCTAATATCACATGGAGGACAAAACCCTATAGAGTCTGCACGAGAGGGTAACTATATCTTGTATGGTCCACATGTGGAAAATTTTAAAGAGGTTTATGAAATTTTAGAGAAATTAAAAATTACAACAAGAGTAAATTCAATAAAAAACATGAAATCTGTGGTTCGTCGGAAAATTAATTTTTTACAAAGAAATAAAGTAAATAAAAAGTTAAAATACCTAGGTGATAACATACTAAATAAAAGTTTTTATGAGATCAGTAAATTTATATAGATGAAAATAATAAAACCATTATATTTAAATGATAAAAATTTAATTTCTTTATTATTAACTCCTTTTACAATTTTTACTATTTTAACTAATTTTTGTAAAAATTTATTAATAAAAAAAAAATATAAAATCAAAACTATATGTGTGGGCAACATTTATGTAGGTGGAACTGGAAAAACATCTCTATGTATAAAAATAAATAAAATTTTAAAAAAAAAATTTAAAACAGTTTTTATTAAAAAAAAATATTTGGATCAATTTGATGAAAGAAAAATGCTACAGTCCCACGGAAAGCTAATTAGTGATGAAAATAGAAATATAAGCTTAGATAAAGCAGAGGCAAAAAAGTTTAATTTAGCAATTTTAGATGACGGTTTGCAGGATAAGAGAATAGATTATGACATTTCAATTGCTTGCTTTAACTCTACTTATGGTATTGGTAACGGATTTTTAATACCTGCAGGTCCTCTAAGAGAAAGATTAGAAATATTAAAAAAATATAGTGCAATTTTTTTAGTTGGTAAAAAAAAAAATAAAAAACTTTTACAAATATTAAAAAAATTTAATGATAAGATTTTTTATTGTAACTATGTCCCGATTAATCTCAAAAATTTCAACAGAAATAAAAGTTACTTGTATTTTTGTGGCATCGGGAATCCAGAGGAATTTGAAAATACACTAAATAAGTATAAATTTAAAATATCAAAAAAATTTATATTTCCTGATCACCATAAGTACACAAATGAAGATTTAAAGAAAATACAAAAAAATGCTTTAAAAAAGAAATTAGAAATCATTACTACAGAAAAAGACTATAAAAGACTTACCAAGAATAATAAAAAAAATATTAAATACCTCAAAGTAGAGTTAAAAATAGAAAATTTTAAAAAGTTTTCAAATTTTTTAAAAGAAAAAATATGAAAAAAATAATATATTTTATAGAATTTATATTAGTAGAATTTTTATTTATTATCTGTAAAGCTGTAGGATATAAATCAGCCTCTAATTTGGGTTTTTTTATTGGTAAAAATTTTGGAAATTTTTTTAGAAATAAAAAATCTATAATTGAAAATTTGCATAAGTCTAAAATTGAGATAAATATTTCTGATAATGAATTTGCTAATAATATTTTGGGAAACTATGGACGGATTTTAGCAGAATATCCTTTTTTGAAAGACTTTAGAAATAACAAGCTGCAGAAATTTATTAGAATAGATGGTATCGAAAATTTAACTAAGATTAAAAATGATAAAAAACCTGTTGTTTTTATTTCAGGACATTTTAATAACTTTGAACTCATGGCCATGCAGATTGAGAAGCATGGAATAAATTTAGCAGCAATATATAGACCATTGAATAATATTTTTTTAAATAAAACAATGGAACAAATTCGTACTAAATATATTTGCAGATATCAAATTAGGAAAGGAAGATCTGGTTCTAGACAAATTTTAGATAATTTAAAAAAAGGTAACTCAATAGCCTTGATGATTGATCAAAGAGTTACAGAAGGTATAAAAATAAATTTCTTTGGAAACTTAGCATCTACTACCACAATACCAGCTCAAATTATAAAAAAATATAAATATGATTTAGTTCCAATTTATATTGAAAGATTAGAAAAATTTAACTTTAAAATGTATGTGTCTAGGCCAATAACAATCAATGCAGAAAAGTCTCAAGAGGATATTTCTATGCACTTAAATACGATCTTAGAGAAAATGATTCTAAAGAATCCTGATCAATGGATTTGGACACACAACAGGTGGAAAAAATAATAATTATTCAGTATCTTTTTCTTTTTTTATTGAAGCTTCAACATAAGAAAAGTAAGCCTCTTGCTCATCAACATTCCAGTAGTTTAAATTCTGTAGTGAAATTTTCTTTCCAGACACTGCACAAATAACATGGTCACCCTCTTCGGTGATATCAAAATTATTTGGCAGATATTTTATTTTTGCTAACTTGTTCATGATTTATAGGATATATATTTGAATATATGAAAATTGCAATTCTTGGAAATGGTGGCAGAGAACATGCAATAGCAACTAAAATCTCAAAATCTCCTAAACTTCAAAAATTATACTGTATACCAGGTAATGCTGGTACTGATTTAATAGCTGAGAATGTAGCAATGGATTTTTATAATTATGAAAGTTTGTTGCAATTTATTAAAGAGAATAAAATTGATTTAGTAATTGTAGGACCTGAAAAACCACTTGTTGATGGTGTTGTTGATTTTTTGTCAAAAGAAAATATTAAAGTTTTTGGTCCTAACAAAATGGTTTCACAATTAGAAGGATCAAAAATTTTTACAAAAAAAATATGTAAAAAATATAAAATTCCTACTGCAAAATTTGGAATATTTAAAACTAATACTGAAGCATATAAATATTTAGAAAATGCAGATATGCCTATAGTAGTTAAAGCAGATGGGTTAGCTGCAGGCAAAGGTGTTTATATTTGTGAGGATTTAGAAAGTTCAATCAAAGCAGTGGAAGAAATATTTAACGGAAAATTTGGTTTAGCTGAAGAAGTTCTTATTGAAGAATTTTTGCAAGGTGATGAGATGAGTTATTTTATACTTTCAGATGGAAAAATATTTAAAAGGTTTAATACTGCCCAAGACCACAAGAGAGTTGGTGAGGGAGATAAAGGAAAGAATACTGGAGGAATGGGAGCATATTCCCCTTCTGGTCTTTTAAATACAGACCTAGATGAAAAAATAATTACTGAAATTGTCAATCCTACTTTTAGAGCTATTAAAGATATGGGAGAATACTATAAAGGATTTTTATATGTTGGCCTTATGGTTAAAGACAATAATCCTTATCTTATTGAGTATAATGTAAGAATGGGAGATCCAGAATGTCAAACAATTTTACCACTTTTAGCTACTGATTTGTTAGATTTAATTTTATCTTGTTGTGATGAAACTTTAGAAAAACAAAATATAATATGGGAAGATAAGAAAAGTGTGTGTGTAGTCCTTTGCTCTAACGGATATCCAGATATTTATAAAAAAAATGTAGAAATACCAAACATTGAAAAAATAAAAAATAATGACTCGTTTTTCATTTATCATGCTGGAACTGAAAAAAAGGACAATAAAATATATGCTAATGGAGGGAGAGTGCTAAATTTTGTAAGTATCTCTGATAATTTAAAATCATCAAGAGACAAAGTAATCAGAGAAATTGAAACCTTAAATTGGGATAATGGGTATTATCGAAGAGATATTGGATATAAAATTATAGACAAATGAGAATCATTGGGGGGGATCTTAAAGGTAAAAAATTATTAATTCCTCTAGATAAATCTACTAGACCATTGAGAGATATAGTAAGAGAATCAATTTTTAATATTTTAAATCACTCAAGTAAAGTATACAAAAATATTAATAATTCTAAAGTTTTAGATTTATTTTCTGGGACTGGTTCATTTGGTATTGAATGCTTATCGAGAGGAGCGCAAGAAGTAATTTTTTTTGAGAATTATTCTAATTCACAAAAAATTTTAAAAAAAAATATTTTTAATTTAGATTTAAAAGATAAAACTAAAATATATGAAAGTAATGCTTATTACTTAAAAGAATCAGATTTAGATAATAAAATTTTTGATCTTATTTTTCTAGATCCACCTTTTAAAGACAAAAAAATAAATATTTTAATCGATCAAATAAAAATAATGAAAATTGCTAATTTCAATACATTAATAATTATACACCGAAATAAAAAGTCAGAGGATAATATTTCTAGATATCTAAATGTTTTGGATGAAAAAAATTACGGTTTATCTAAAATTTTATTCTGTAAGTTAATTTAAACAAGTAATTTTGACGTTTCAGTTTTAATTAACTCAACTGAAGGTTGATCATAAGGGTTTACTTTCATTAACCTCCCTAACAAAATCGTCTCTAGAACAAAAAAAGTAAATAATTCACCAATAGTTTCCTCATTTCTACTCAAAATTTCAAAACTTCTAAAAGGTATTTTTTTTCTTTTAAAAACTGTTTGTGTTGCGTGTCTTTGTGCTTTGATAATTTGACTTAAATTTTTATTTTTCAAAATTGAAAATTTATCAAATAAATTTTTATTAGATAATTTATTTGTTTTATCATTTAGAGTTCCAAAAAATGTAAAAAAATTATTTTTTGGTCCGTCTAAATAAAGCTGAAGCAAGCTATGATTATCTTTTGGCATGGATGAAATAATAGGAAAAATACCTTTATTATCTTTTCCTAAACTTTCTGCCGTGAGTTGTTGGTACCACTTAAATAAATTATTAGATCTTTCGTCATAGTTTAGAATAACTGAGTTTTTTTTACCTCTAGAAATGCAATTAAATATGAAATTAACATTATAAACCAATTGATTTAGAAAGTATTTATTTTTTATTAAATAATTAAGCCTTTTAAATTTTCTCTCATTTAGTCCCAACAATTCCGCTGGCAACATTCCAACTTCAGATAAAACTGAATATCTTCCGCCAATATAATTTTTATGTTCAATAATATCTGCCTTTAATTTATTTCCAAGTTTTGTCAGAAAACTAGATTTTTTTTCTGTAATTAAAATATTTTTATTTTTTTTTTGAGAATTAAGAATTACGTTTAAGTTTGATACAGTCTCAAGTGTATTGCCAGATTTTGATACTATTAAATTTAAGATATTTCTTTTACTTTTAAAATTAATTTTACTGTCAAGATTGTTATAAAAATTTATTTTTTTTTTAATCTTAAATTTTAAGAAATCATATATTGCTTCCGTTCCCAAAATAGAGCCACCCATACCAACTAAATTGATAGTGTCATACTTTTTAAATTTACCTATAGTATCTTTTCTAAAACTATATTTATAATTTTTATCAAATGATTTTAGTAAAGAATGACTTACAACCAACTCTTTTTTTAAAATATTCTCAATTTTTTTTTTTACTTTTTTATTCTTTTTTTGCAAAAAATTTTTAAAAATTATGTTTTTTGAAAACATTTATTTAATTAATTTTTTCTAATATAGAATTTTCAATGGATGTAGATTTTCCTGAAGCTGAGGTATCTTCATCAGTTTTGCTATTCTTTAGTAAATATTTTAAATTTGATTTACCAATATCTACATCATTGTTGTTTTTTATATTTTTTTCTCCTGGAATTGGTAATTTATCATAATCTGGAGGCATGACTAATGGATTTTTTTTATCAACCAAAAACTCATCACCTTGATCTGATCTTTTTTTACCCTGTAAAGCTTCTCCAACTGATCCACAAGAGTTTAAAAATAATAATAGGAATAATAACTTAGTAATTTTATTGAATTTATTCATTTACTTTTTTATAACTTATTAATTCGTCCAGAATAAGTAAAATAATTCCAATTGTTATAAATATATCGGCCACATTGAAAATAAACCAATGATATCCATTATAATTCAAGTCAAAAAAGTCAGGTACAGCTCTATAATATATCCTATCAAATAGATTACCTAACGAACCTCCTAAAATAATAATTAAGAAATAATACTTAAGTCCTTTTTCCTTAAATAATAGATAAATTATTACAAAGTTAATTAGAATAATTAAAATAGTTACAACATTATAAAAAAAATCCTGATTCGATGATAGTAATCCAAAACCTATTCCTTTATTCCAAACCAGATAAAAATTTAAAAATGAGTTTATATAAATATCAACTCGTCCTGTTTCCTCTAATATGTTTAGAATCAGTATTTTTGAAATTCTATCTAACAAGAAAATGGATAATAAAATGAAAATGCTTATTACTATTTTTTTTATAGTTTCATTTTTCATGAAAGATGGCAGTTACCGCCTCTTTCGCAAATATTTTCTCTGATTTTCCAACAAACAGGACACTTATTTCCAACAGCTTTTGAGCTGGTGATCTCAATTTCTTTTTCTAAATTAATATCATTCGATATTGAAGCAGAGGATGTTATGCAAATCTCTGAAAAATCATGGTTCTGAGCTAAACTATACATGTCTTTATCTTTGATTTTTATCTCAATATTTGCCTCTAAACTTGAACCAATAATTTTGTCAGCCCTTTTGCTTTCAATACTAATGTTTGCTTCATCTCTGATTAATTTAAGTTTATCCCACTTACTATTTAATTCTTCATTTTTCCATTGATTTGGAATTTCTACAAATTTTTGTAAATGAATACTTCCATTATTGTCTTCCTTATGAATTAAATGATAAATTTCTTCAGTGGTAAATGATAAGATTGGAGCAAACCATTTTAATAAACATTCTAAAATTACTTTTAGTATCAAAATACAATCAGATCGCTTCTTGGAGTCTTTTGGATCACAATAAAGAAGATCTTTTCTAATATCAAAATAAAATGCTGAGAGTTCTACTGTACAAAAATTTAATAATTCTTTATATAAATTATGAAAATTGTAGGACTTAAAATATTCATTAAAACCTTTATCGATCACATACAATCTATGCAGCATATACTTTTCTAATTCAGGAATATTATTTAAATCAATTTTATCAAAATCTACTTTTGAATATTCGTCTTGCATATTTCCTAAAAGATATCTGAAAGTATTTCTAATTTTTCTGTAAGATTCTGAGTGTTGATCTAAAATTGAATAATCTATTCTTAAGTCCTCAGCATAATTTGATGAGGCAACCCAAATTCTTAGTATATCAGCACCATATTTTTTTAAAATATCTTCTGGAGCAATTACATTTCCAGTTGATTTAGACATTTTTAATCCTTTTCCATCAACAACAAATCCGTGAGATAAAATGCTTTCAAATGGTGCTCTTCCTCTTGTTCCGCAAGACTCCAAAAGTGAAGAGTGAAACCATCCTCTGTGCTGATCCGAACCTTCTAGATACATTGATGCTGGCCATTTTAAATCTTCTCTCTTTTCTAAAACAAAAGAATGTGTTGATCCGCTATCAAACCATACTTCTACAATATCACTAGTCTTATCAAAATCTTCTGCTTTATATTTGTCACCAAGTAGTCTCTGAAAATTATCTTCAAACCAACAGTCTGAGCCTTCTTGTTCATAAATTTTTGCAATATTCTCAAAAACTTCCTCATCAATAAGAATTTTCCCAGTTTTTTTGGAAATAAATATCGGAAGTGGAACGCCCCAAACTCTCTGTCTAGAAACACACCAATCTGGCCTTGTCTCAATCATTGCTTTAATTCTCTCTTTTCCTTTGCTTGGATAAAAAGCAGTATCATTTATTGCTTTAAGTGCTTTGTCTCTTAGTTTATGACTTTCCATTGAAATAAACCATTGAGGTGTTGCTCTGTGAACTAAAGGAGCTTTAGATCTCCAAGAATGTGGGTAAGAATGTGTTAGTTTACCATTGTTTAAAAGACCTCTAAGTTCTTTAAGCTTTTCAATAACGATATCATTTGCTTTAAAAATGTGAGTTCCCTCAAATATAGGTATGTGTTTCGTGTACCTTCCATCATCATCAACAGTTTCAATTGCTTTTATTCCATTATTGATACACAAATTAAAATCATCAGGTCCGTGGCTTGGTGCACAATGAACAATTCCTGTTCCTTGTTCAGTTGTTACAAATCTTGCTTCGAGCATTGGAACATCATAGTCATATCCAATTTTATGAAATGGATGGCTACAAACAGTTCCATCAAATTCTTTTCCTTTGAATTCTTTTAATATATTAATTTTGTAATCAGTATCTTTTACAACAGATGTCAAAAGTTCTTTTGCAATAACTATTTTTTCATTCTGTAAAATATCTTTGTTATCTATCTCGCATAAAACATAATTCAAACTTTGGTTATAGGCTAATGCTTTATTAGCTGGTATCGTCCATGGGGTTGTAGTCCAAATAACAACGTTCGAACCAATTAGTTCTTGGATATTAGATTTTTTGACTAGAAAGGCTACATAGATTGTATCAGATACATGATCTTTATATTCCACTTCTGCATCTGCTAAAGCTGTTTTTTCAACTGTCGACCATAAGACAGGTTTGTAACCCTTGTACAAACTACCCTCTTTTAAAAATTTTCCAAGTTCTCTTACAATTTGAGCCTCTGCATCAAAGCTCATAGTTGAATAATAGTTTTCCCAATCTCCAATTACTCCTAATCTTTTAAATTGATCTTTATGAATGTTAATCCATTTACTTGCAAAATCTCTACATTCTTTTCTAAACTCAATAATAGGTACATCATTTTTATTTTTTTTATTTTTTTTGTACTGTTCCTCAATTTTCCATTCAATTGGTAATCCATGACAATCCCATCCAGGTACATAAACTGAGTCTTTACCATCCATTTGATGAAATTTAATTATTATATCTTTTAGAATTTTATTTAATGCAGTACCCATATGAATATTTCCATTTGCATATGGTGGTCCATCATGTAAGACAAATTTTTCTTTACCTTTACTTTGAGATCTTAGTTTTTCATATAAATTAATCTTATCCCAAAATTTCAAATATTCTGGTTCTTTATTTGGTAGATTTGCTTTCATTGAGAAAGCAGTTTTAGGTAAATTTAAATATTCCTTGCTCATTATATTTTTTTAGCTTTTAAAATATCTTTTTTAATTTGATTTTTTAACCCACTGATACCTTTGAATTTTTTTTCTCCTCTTATAAATTTTAAAAATTCTACAGATAATTTTTTATTATAAAGATTTCCTGAAAAATTAAAAATATTTACCTCTAAAAGTATTTTTTTTTGGTTAAAAGTGGGTCTATAACCTAAATTTGCAATTCCTTTATAGAATTTTCTTCTATCAATAATTCTTGTTTTTACAGCATAAACACCTGGCTTTGCTATAACATAATTTCCAATATCGATATTGCAGGTCGGAAATCCAATTTTTTGACCCAACATTCTTCCTCTTTGAACTTTACCCTCAATTTCCCAGTTTCTTTTTAAAAAAGTATTTGCTTTTGATAGCTCTCCCTCTTCAAGCAACTTTCTAATAATTGTTGATGAAATTATCTTTTTATTTTTCATTAAAGGTGTTGGATTTATTAAATTATAACCAAAATCATTCTCATATTTTTTAAGCTTTGCTACATCTCCTTCTCTTTTATGTCCAAATCTAAAGTTATTGCTGACAAAAATAAACTTTGATCTAAGTTTTTTGGATAAAATATCTTTTATGAATTTATAGTAAGTAATTTTGGAAAAATTTTTGTCAAATTTTTTATTAATTACAAAATCAACACCAAATTTTTTTAAATAAATAACTTTTTGATTAAAATTTGATATTCTATAGTTTTTAATCTTTGTATTAAAAAACATTTTTGGAATAGGATCAAAAGTAACTACACCTACTTTAGATTTATATTTTGTTTTGTATTTTTTAGCTAACTCAAATAATTTTTGATGCCCTGAATGTAAGCCATCAAAGTTACCAATTAAGATAATTGATTTTTTAAATTTACTAGGAATATTAAAATTTTCAAAAATTTTTAATTTTTTTACCATTTTAATTCTTTCTGAAAAAAGTCAATTTTTGCTTCATAATTTTTAAGTACATTTTCAATTGATAATTTTGAAATTTCTTGTCTATGTATACCGCCTGTAATAAGTAATGAATCAAAATTTTGTATATTAGCACCCTTTATATCTGTATTTAAATTATCACCAATACACAATATTTTTTTGTTATTTACATCTGCAGCAATTTCATAAACAGGTGGATATGGTTTTCCAAAATAAATAACCTTGCCATCAATTTCTTCAAATGATTTTGCAATAGAGCCTGCGCAATATTCTCTTTTGTCACCTCGATCAACTATTAAATCAGGGTTTGTACATATCATTTTTTTAGTAATATGTTTTGATAAAAGTTTTTTGTAATACCCTAGGTCATCTTCATGTTCTTCAAAAAGACCAGAACACAATAAATAATCTGAGTCATCTATATTAAGCACTTTATTGTCTTCAAAAGTTTTAAATAAATCAAAATCTCTTGGTGGTCCTAAATGAAAAAATTTTTTATTATTGAAATTTTCTAAAAGATATCTTTTTGATGCTTCTCCAGATGTGAACACTGTATCAGAGAAATTATTTAACCCCATTTTTTGTAAAGTATTAATAACTGTTAGGTTAGGTCTTGGAGCATTTGTCAATAATATGAATTTTTTTTCATTATTAGATAATTCTTCTAAAACTTTAATAGCATTCTCGTACAACTTAATTCCGTTATGGACTACTCCCCAGATATCTATGAAAAATAAGTCATATTCACTGAATATCGATTTTAAGCCTGATTCATCTAAATTTTTACTCATATTTCAGATATAGCTTAAAAATTCAATAAATTCTTGAATTTTCTCATCTATATATTTGAGACCAGATCTTGAAATAATAGTCACATGCATCTATATGAATTCTAATTTAAAGGAGTAAATATGAAGTTTAAACCGTTACACGATAGAGTATTAATCGAAGTTTTAGATAGCAGCGAAAAAACTGCTGGTGGAATTATCATCCCTGATTCTGCACAAGAGAAACCACAAGAAGGCAAAGTAGTTGCTGTTGGTGGTGGATCAAAAACTGAGGATGGAAAAATTATACCGATGGATGTTAAAGTTGGTGATAAAGTTCTTTTTGGAAAATGGTCAGGAACTGAAGTTAAAATTGATGGTAAAGAATACAGCATAATGAAAGAGTCAGATATTATGGGTATCTCTACTTCAAAATAAAAATTAAAAAAAAGGAGAGTTTAATAATGGCAAAAATAGTAAAATTCGATTCAGATGCTAGATCAGCAATGCTGAAGGGAGTAGATATCCTTGCAAACACAGTTAAGGTTACTCTTGGTCCAAAAGGTAGGAATGTCGTTATAGACAAAGCATATGGTGCACCAAGAACAACAAAAGATGGTGTTTCAGTTGCAAAGGAAATCGATCTAGATGATAAATTTGAAAACATGGGCGCCCAAATGGTTAAAGAAGTTGCAAGTAAAACAAATGATGAGGCAGGTGACGGTACTACAACTGCAACTATTTTAGCTCAAGCTATTGTAAAAGAAGGTTGTAAGTATGTTACAGCCGGTATGAACCCTATGGATGTTAAAAGAGGAATTGATGCTGCAGTAGAGCATGTAAGAAATGCTCTTATATCATCAGCTAAAAAAGTAAAAGATAGTGATGAGATTGCTCAAGTTGGAACTATCTCCTCTAATGGAGATAAAGAAATAGGAAACATGATTGCAAAGGCTATGCAGAAAGTTGGTAACGAAGGAGTTATAACTGTTGAAGAAGCAAAAAGTATTGAGACAGAACTTGATGTTGTTGAAGGAATGCAATTTGATAGAGGATATTTATCACCATACTTCGTTACAAATGCTGAAAAGATGACAACAGAACTTGAGAATCCATTAATTCTTTTACATGAAAAGAAATTAACCAATCTTCAACCTATGGTTCCACTACTTGAGGCAGTTGTTCAAGCAGGAAGACCTTTAATGATAATTTCAGAGGACGTAGAAGGTGAAGCATTGGCAACTTTAGTTGTAAACAAATTAAGAGGTGGACTAAAAGTTGTAGCAGTTAAAGCTCCTGGTTTTGGAGATAGGAGAAAAGCTATGCTTGAAGACATTGCAATTTTAACTGGAGGACAAGTTATATCTGAAGATCTTGGTATCAAATTAGAAAATGTTAAAATTACTGATCTTGGGTCTGCTAAAAGAGTAAAAGTTGATAAAGAAAATAGTACGATTGTAAGTGGTACTGGTAAAAAATCAGACATTGAGGCAAGATGCGATCAAATTAAACAACAAGTTGAAGAAACTTCATCAGATTATGACAGAGAAAAACTTCAAGAAAGGCTAGCTAAATTAGCAGGTGGTGTTGCGGTAATCAAAGTTGGTGGTGCAACAGAAGTAGAAGTTAAAGAAAAAAAAGATAGAGTTGAAGATGCTCTAAATGCTACAAGAGCAGCTGTTGAAGAAGGAATAGTTGTTGGTGGTGGATGTGCACTTCTTTATGCTTCGCAAGATCTAGATAAACTGAAAGTTAAAGGTTCAGATCAAAAAGCAGGTGTTGAAATTGTTAAAAGTGCTTTAGAAGCACCAATAAGACAAATAACAACAAATGCTGGTGTCGACGGTTCAGTTATAGTTGGAAAACTTTTAGAAGCTAATAAATCTTCTCAAGGTTATGATGCTCAAACAGAACAATATGTAGATATGTTTAAAGAAGGAATTATCGACCCTGTTAAAGTTGTAAGAACAGCTTTACAAGATGCGGCTTCAATTTCTGGATTATTAGTTACAACTGAAGCAATGGTTGCTGATAAACCTGAAGAGAAAGATGCTGCTGCTGGAGGAATGCCTCCAGGAGGAATGGGCGGCATGGGCGGCATGGGTGGCATGGGTATGTAACCCAAAAAATCAAATTAAAAAATTTAAAGGGCAGATTCTTCTGCCCTTTTTTTTTGTTTTCAATTCAAGGTTTAGATATATAAGAACCCAACTATGGATAATAATATTAGAAACATAACTATCATTGCTCATGTTGATCATGGAAAAACAACACTTATTGATAGTTTGATGAAACAAAGTGGTTCTTTTAGAGACAACGAAGTAGTTGATGAAAGATTGATGGACTCTGGGGAATTAGAAAAAGAAAGAGGAATTACAATTCTTGCTAAGCCGACTTCGATTAATTGGAAAGATACTAGAATAAATATTATTGATACTCCTGGCCATAGAGATTTCGCAGCAGAGGTTGAAAGAGTTTTAAGTTTAGCTGATGGTGCGTTATTGTTAGTAGACTCTTCAGAAGGTGTAATGCCACAAACAAAATTTGTATTAAGCAAAGCATTAAAACAAGGATTAAAACCAATTGTTGTAATAAATAAATTAGACAAAACTGATCAAAGAGCAGATGAAGTTTTAAATGAGACCTTTGATTTATTTGTAAGTTTAGATGCGAATGAAGAACAATTAGATTTTCCAGTATTATACGCAAGTGGTAGATCTGGTTGGGCTTCAAAGGATGTTGATGGACCAAGAGAAAATCTTAATCCGCTATTAGATTTAGTTTTAGACCACATAAAGCCCTCAGAATTTGATAAATCAAAACCATTTGCGATGCTATCGACGCTGCTTTATGCTGATAATTTTTTGGGTAGAAGTTTAGTGGGAAGAATTTCGCAAGGTACAGCAAAAGCAAATCAACAAATTAAAGCTATCAATTTAAAAGGTGAAAAAGTTGACGAAGGTAGACTTACAAAAATCTTTAGATATGAAGGAACAAAAAAAGTGCCCATTGAAGTTGGAGTCGCTGGAGATATCGTAGTTATAGCAGGATTAGAAAAAGCAAACGTAGCGGATACTATTTGTGATTTAGAGGTAAATGAGCCTATTGCGGCAACACCGATTGATCCACCAACAATGTCAATAAAAATTACAGTAAATAGCTCACCATTAGCTGGAACAGAGGGTAAAAAATTAACAAGTACTCAAATTAGAGATCGTTTAATTTTAGAAGCTCAAAACAATGTTGGGATTTCTTTCTCAGAAAATTCAAATAAAGATGCATTTGAGATAAGTGGAAGAGGTGAGTTAATGCTTGAAATTTTATTAACACAAATGAGAAGAGAAGGTTTTGAAATGACTGTAAGTCCCCCTAAAGTTTTGTTTAAAACCGACGAAAATTCAAAAAAGTTAGAACCCATTGAAGAAATTACCATGGATTTAGATGAGGAATATTCATCAAGAATTATAGATTCTATGAATAGAAGAAAAGGTAAATTAGTTGAATTAAAAGATACAGGAAAAAATAAAAAAAGACTCATTTTTCAAGCCCCAACAAGAGGTTTAATGGGATACACAAGCAGATTTTTAACATTAACAAAAGGGACAGGTGTTATTAATAGAATTTTTCACTCTTATGGAGATTTCGAAGGAGAGATGGAAGGAAGAAGGAATGGAGCTTTAATTTCTATGGATCAAGGTAAGGCTGTTGCATTTTCAATTTTTAATTTACAAGCTAGAGGAGAGATGTTTGTAACACACAATGATCCAGTTTATACAGGGATGATTGTGGGCTTAGCTCCAAAACCTGGTGATATGATAATTAATGTCATGAAAGGAAAAAAACTCACGAATATGAGAACACAAGGTACTGATGAAAATATAGTTCTCACTCCAGTAAGACAAATGTCGATTGCAGAACAGTTAAGTATACTTAATACTGATGAAGCATTAGAAATTACACCTAAATCTTGCAGGCTTAGAAAAGCAATTCTGGACCCAAACGAAAGAAAAAGAAACGAAAAACAAAATACTGCTACTTAGTTCGTTATTCTATCGATAATGTACAAACTAAAAGCAATACAAGGACCAATTCCAAAAGCAAACATCAACGTTCCAACACCAATTGTTCCACCCAAGTACCACCCAACTGAGGCTACAGAAATTTCTATAAAGGCTCTCACAGCAGCAATCGGTAGATTAGTTTTTTTTTGTAAACCAGTCATTAAGCCATCCCTAGGCCCTGGACCTAAGTTAGCTATTAAATAAATACCACTCCCGACTCCAACAATCATAACACCTAATGCTGCCATTAATAATTTCATAATATAAGTTTCAGGGGTTGGTATTAATGCAATTGTAATGTCTAACATTGCTGCAATGATTACGATATTGAATATTGTACCTAGACCAGGTTTTTGTTTTAAAAAAAACCATGAAGATAAAACGACAACACTTACTATAAAAGTGACAATACCAATGGATAATCCTGAATTAATTGAAATTCCTTGTGCCATTACAGTCCATGGAGAATTGCCAATAAATGAAATAACGACTAAGGCTTCTCCAAAACCAAATAATATAAGCCCAAAACTAAGGAAGAATAATGTTGATAATTTTGGCTTTAAATTAAAAGTCTCTTGAGAACTCCAAGAGACTTTTGGAATATTTTTAATAGTAAGGAACATATTTTAAGCTATTATTTATACTTTCTTTAACTAAAATCTATGAAAATGAAACATTTTATAATCGTATCCATAATTCTTATGTTTGCCTCTAAAGTGATGGCACATAGCAGTCATTATGAGGGTCTTAAAAAAATTGAGATGGATGTTCTAAGAAATAATGAAGTTATTGGTAGCACCAACTACTTCTTTGAATTTGAGGAGGATTTATTTGTTGTAAAAAATTATACTAATTTCAAAGTAGTGTTATTTGGCGTAACAGTTTTCTCAATATTAAGTGAAACAATAGAAAAATATAAAGATGAAAAATTAGTTTTTTTTAAATCAAATACTTTTCAAAATGATAAAGAGAAATATGTGAATCTAAATTATGATCGGGGTATAAATAAATTTATTATAGATGGATCATCTTATAAAGGTGAAGCTAGTTTGGATTGTACAATTGGGAATTGGTGGAACCACAAGATTTTTAAAGCTGACAAACAAATCAGTCCTTTATCTGGAAGTATAAAAAAGCAGACTGTGGATTTAATAGGAAATGAAAACATAACGATTAATGGTAAAGAATATTTGACTGAACACTTTAATATTAAATCAAATGATGAAAATCTTTCTGATGAAAAAAAATTTGAATTTGATGTTTGGTATAATCCAGAAAATAATTTAATATTAAAAGTTACTTATAATAAAATGGGTAATTGGGAATATAGATTAAGGAGTTTTGAATAATGGCAATATGGGGAAGCATAATTGGTGGAATGCTAGGTTTTTCAATTGGTGGACCTTTTGGTATGCTTTTAGGATCCTTAATTGGTGGAAAAATGTCAAGAGCCAGATCAAGTGGTGGATTTAGATCTTTTGCACAGCCACAACAAATATTTGCACTCTCTTTGATTGTTTTATCAGCTAAGCTAAGTAAAGCAGACGGACAAGTTAGTCGTGAAGAATTAATTGCAGTTAAAGATAAATTAAAAATACCTGAAAGTGAATTAGATCAGGTTGGTAAAATTTTCAATAAAGCAAAAGAGGAAAGTACCGGGTATGAACCATATGCAAAACAAATTGCAGAGGTTTATAGAGGAAATATGAATGTGTTAGAGGAAGTAATTAACACTCTTTTTTATATTGCTGAAGCTGATGGACACATAAGTGACAATGAATTAATTATGATAGAGGATATAGCAAGAATTTTTGGATTAAATCAGACACAATTTAACGGAATTAAAGAAAGCAGAAAGTCATCGGACAAACTTAATCCATATATTGTTTTAGAGAGCAAACCTGACGACTCACTCGAAGAAATAAGAAAACGTTATATTAAACTTAGCAAAGAGCATCATCCTGATCTTTTATTAAGTAAAGGTGTTCCTCAAGAAGTAATAGATGAGAGCAAAGCTAAAATGAGAGCTGTAAATTCCGCTTGGGATCAAATACAAAAATTAAAGAATTAGTCCTAATAAACTCGCCATAAAATACATAGAAAATACAAAAGCAAGAACTACAATAAAATACATTATTGTAACAATTTTATCTCTTTTCCTTCTTTGTCTTACAAATGGCTTATCATCAAGGTCGCAGATATCTCTTATGCCGACAACTTTATAATCACAAGTATAACGCCATATTGAGTCAGGCATCCTAGGATCAGTTTGATTATAATATTGAATCCATTGAACTGTATATTTAAATAAAAGATAGCTTACTATTAAAAGAAGACCACTAGTAAACATTAATCTATCATCTAAAACTGTTCTGACTCAGTTGAGCCTTCCATTGCAGTAGTTGAGCTTTTGCCTGAGCTTATTGTATTTGAAACTGCATCAAAATAAGATGTACCTACTTCTCTTTGATGTTTAACACTTGTGTATCCATCTTTTTCTCTTGCAAATTCATGTTGTTGAATTTTTGAGTAAGCGGTCATACCCTCTGATTTATATTTTTCTGCTAACTCAAATATTGCGATATTTTGAGTGTGGAAACCTGCTAATGTAATAAATTGAAATTTATATCCCATTTCTCCAATCTTTCTTTGAAATGATCCAATTTCCTCATCAGATAAATGTTTCTTCCAATTAAATGATGGCGAACAGTTATAAGCTAACATTTTACCAGGAAATTTTTCATGTATAGCATCAGCAAATTTCTTTGCTTCTTCTAAATTTGGAGTAGCAGTTTCACACCAAATTAAATCTGCGTATGGTGCATAAGCAAGACCTCTAGAAATCGCCTGCTCTATTCCGTCTTTAACATAAAAGAAACCTTCGGGAGACCTTTCGCCGGTTAAAAATGGTTTGTCATTTTCATCAAAATCATTTGTGATTAACTTTGCAGCATTTGCATCTGTTCTTGCTAAAATTATTAATGGTACATCTGCAATATCAGCGGCAAGTCTTGCAGCCTTTAAATTTCTAACCATTGTTCCAGTTGGAACTAAAACTTTTCCACCCATATGACCACATTTTTTCTCACTAGCTAGTTGGTCTTCAAAATGAACTCCAGCAGCACCTGCTCTAATAAATTTTTTGGTTAATTCAAATACGTTTAGTGGTCCGCCAAATCCTGCTTCACCATCAGCTATAATTGGCAACATGTAATCAGTTCTCTTACTTTTATCCATGTCACCATCTATCATTTCCATATGTTGAATTTGATCTGCTCTAACTAGGGAATTATTCATTGTCTCAACTAATTTTGGTGCACTATCATAAGGATATAAAGATTGGTCAGGATACATTTCTCCTGCGCTGTTAGCATCAGCTGCAACTTGCCAACCACTTAAATAAATTGCCTTTAAACCAGCCTTTGCGTGTTGTACTGCATGATTTCCTGAAAGTGACCCGAGAGTGTTTACATAAGCTTCTGTATTAAGCAGTTTCCAAAGCTTTTGGGACTGCATTTTACACATAGAATACTCGATTTTGATAGAACCTCTTAATCTTTCAACTTCTTCAGGAGTATAATCTCTTTTAATACCTGCAAATCTTTGTAAATCGTATGAAATATTCTCAGCTGACACTTAAACCCCTCTCCTTTGATTAAATGACTAGAAATGACTAATGACTATTTTGAGCTGTATTCTTCAGTAAATTCATTCATTCCGCTAGAGCCCCAATCGCAATGATCGTCTCTAATGTAAATACCCTTTGACTTGTGCTCAGAATGCTCTTCTTTATTAGTAATTTGGTAGTTATTTTCTATATTGTTTATTTTGTTTTTTTCCATGTAAACTTTATAATTTACAATATTTACAAAATCTACAATTAAATTGATTTTTCTTGTAAAATCGAATAATTTTGTGTAAATTTTAATTTACAAAATTTACAAAAAGTAAAATGAGTCAAATTGATACAAAAATTGGTCCAAAAATCAAAGCATTTAGAAGGCAACTAGGAATTCAAGCTAACAAACTAGCAGGAGAAATGTCTATTTCACCAAGTTATTTAAATCTAATAGAGAGTGGAAAAAGAAAAATTGATGGAGACTTGCTTTTAAGGGTTTGTGATAAACTAAAAATAGAACTTTCCGATCTTACAAGCAAGACAGACATAAATCTTGAGAATAATATTTCTGAATTGTTGGGTGACGAACTTTTTGAGGATCTTGATATTCTTGGACCAGAAGTAAAGGATTTAGTTAATACAAATCCAAAAATTGCTAAAGCTTTAATTAAACTAGGTGACAACTTTAAACAAAAAGATCATGAAATTTTTAACAAATTAGAAAATATTTCAGGAAAAATTATTGATGGTAGAAAAAATGCATTTCCTGGTGAAGTAATTTCAGATTTTTTACAAGAAAATAAAAATTTTTTTCCAAAATTAGAGGAATTTGCAAATCAAATTTTTGATAAAGTAAAACAAAACAATAGAACAAGATATATTGCTTTATGTCAGTTTTTAAAAGATGAATATGGCATAACTGTAAAAGACGTAATACCTAAAGAAGGAAAACCATTTTCAAAAATATATAAAGTAAAAGATAAAGAATTATTATTATCTGATTATCTTTCACTTGAAACTAAAAAACTTTTTGCTGCAGCACAAATTTCACAAGAAGGTGCCTCAAAAGAAATTGATGAATACCTAGATACATTTAATTTTCCAACTGAAGAATCTAAAAAATTAACAAGGGTTGCACTTTTAAATTATAGTGGAGCTGCAATATTAATGCCTTACTCTCTTTTTCACAAAGAATGTAAAGAATTAAAATATGATTTAGAACTTTTACAAAATACATTTGCTACTTCTTTCGAACAAGTAGCTCATAGAGTAACTTGTTTACAAGATCCAAAACTGCCTGGAATACCTTTTCATTTTTTAAGAGTAGATGTTGCTGGAAATATTTCAAAAAGATTCTCATTATCAGGTATAGAAATACCAAGATATGGTGGAGCCTGTCCAAGATGGAATGTTTACTCCGCTTTTTCAAGACCAGGTGTAATTCAAGCAGCAGTTAGCAAAATGACCAATGGGGAAAAATATGTTTGTATAGCAAAAACCGTTGAAAAAGGTGTAGGAAGATATGGACAAAAAAAAAGTATGCTCTCTATAGGTCTTGGTTGTGAAGCAAAATATGCTAAGGAATTTGTATATACTGAAAATCTAGACCTCAGTGACAAAAAATCTGAATTACCTATTGGAGTATCATGTAGAACATGTGACAGACTGGATTGTTCGCAGAGAGCTTTCCCTCCTCTTCATAAGAAATTTGATGTAGACATAAACTCTAGAGGAGTTTCTGTTTATGTAAATGAGTAAGTTAAAAATTACTGCTGTTTTTGCCTTTTTTTTGAAACAAGCTGAGTTAGAGAATCTACCATTAAGTCTGAGGCCTTAAATATTTCATTTGCTTTAAACTCATGAGACATGTTTTTTTCCTCATTTGTCTTATCTTCTATTATTATTCCTTTATCAGGCGAATTATCCTTTATATATATTAAAATTAACCATTCATCTTCCGTTGACTCGTCCCATTTAATAAATATTTCTCCTGTCTCAAACCTTTTATCTATACATCTGAATATAGACATGTGTCGTGTAATATATCTTTTATTCAACTGAAAAACTAAACTATTGGCACTTCTATAAAAACTTTCTAAAGCAAACTCAATTTTTTGTCTTGCTAAATTATACTCTCTCTCTTTTTGAAGGAGTGCCAATCTATCGTCAGCTTCATCTGTCTTAACACCAAGAGCTTCAACTCTCTCTCTAATTTTTTGGTCTCTTATAAGTCTATATTTATTTTTTAAATTCTCTATTCTTTGTTGTAATTCTCCGTAGTCCTCCCTTTTTTCTCTTAAAGAGATTTTCTCAAGTTTTTCTAATTCTTTTACTTCTCTAATTCTAAATCTTTCGATTTGTTTTTGTATTCTTAGTTCTCGTAAAAATTTTTTTTGTCTTTCTGATTGTTCTTTTCTTAAAAGTGCCTGTTCTTTTCTCAAAAATAATTTTAGATCTTTGGCTCTTAATTTTTCTAATCTTTCTTCATCCTTTAGTTGCTGCTCTTTTAATTTTAATTGTCTTTCCTCTTGTAAGATTTTTTGTTTTTTTATTTTTTCTTTTTCTTTATCTTTTTTTTCTATTTCTATTATTTTTAATCTTCTTTTTTCGTCTTTTCTTTGTGATTTAAATTCATTTATTTTTCCATCTATAGAGTTAAAAAATTTAGAGATGCCCCTATCAATTGCAAAAATGTCAAATTTGACATTGACATTTAATTTTGATTTTAAATTTTCTTCTACTCTTACTGATTTAGTAATTAAATTATTTTTTATTTTTTTTTTAAGAACTAGCTTTTTATTAATATTTTTTTTATTTTTGGTTTTAGGAATTTTCTTTTTCTTCTTTACTTTTTTCTTTATATTTGAGGCAAATTTACTAGCTTTCTTTGTCTTTTTTATTTTTTTTTTAGTTTTGAAGGGAACTTTGCTAATTTTTTTTTTTTTATTACCCTTTTTTTTTTTATTTTTTTTCATTATTACTGTTTAATCATTTATCAGTAATATTTTAATAAATATAGTCCCGAGTATTAGGTACAGATATATTATCCTTTGATAACTGAAATTGAAATACAACCTGGTCGCCCCATTTAAATGCCATTTCGCAACTAGCTAGGTAAAATTCCCACATTCTAAAAAATTTTTCGTCAAACATCCCTAAAACAGTGTCTTTTTTGGATAAAAATCTTTC
Source organism: uncultured Pelagibacteraceae bacterium (assembly GCA_902636075.1). Taxonomy (GTDB): domain Bacteria; phylum Pseudomonadota; class Alphaproteobacteria; order Pelagibacterales; family Pelagibacteraceae; genus Pelagibacter. Next base: position 146,432 of record CACPQM010000002.1, read on the forward strand.
TTTCCAATTTCTAAGTGTATGTGCGTAGTGCATTCTTAGAACCTCAACGTCAGACACAATCAGACCTGAATTTTCAATTGGTTTAGCAACTTCACTTAAACTTGGTGTGTAACCGCCTGGAAAAATGTACTTTGTAATCCATGGTTGTGGGTCTCTTGGTGGCATTGATGAACCAATAGTGTGAATTAAAGCAATTCCTTTTTCGTTCAAAAGTTTATAAACAGTATTAAAATATGTTTTATAAAATTTTCTTCCTACATGCTCAAACATTCCAACGCTTACTATTCTGTCAAATTTTTCATTTAGCTGCCTATAATCAACAAGTTTAAAATCTACCTGATTAGACAAATTCATCTCTTTTGCCTTATTCTTACTATACTCAAATTGATTTTCTGACAGTGTTATGCCTGTAACACTTGCCTTTGTCTCCTTGGCAATTTCTAATGCTAATGTGCCCCATCCTGAACCAATATCTAAAACTTTTTGATTAGGCTGAATATTTAATTTTTTTATAATATGATGAATTTTATTATTTTGAGCTTGCTCTAGTGTGTCATTATCATTTTTAAAATAAGCACAAGAATATTGTCTATTCTCATCTAAAAATAAATCATAAAGTTTTTCAGATATATCATAATGATGGGCTACGTTTTCTTTTGATTTTACGATTTTATTAAAATTTGTAAGATATCTGAAAGTTCCTTTTATTTTTTTTATTACCGCGCCATAAAAATTTATGTCTCCTCTACCTATATTTTTGAAAGCTAAGTCTAAAAATTCTGTAAGTGTTCCATTCTGTATCACTAATGATCCATCCATATAAGCTTCTCCAAAATATAGATCTGGGTTTATTAATAATTTTTGCATTAATTTTTGATCAAGCAATTTAATTATTATTGGTTTATCTTTTTTAGGATTTCCAATTACATATTTTTTTGAATTGGAGTCTATTAGTTCAAAACCGTCTTCTTTAAACAAATCATTTAAAAAACTTATTAAACTCATTTTATGCTGCTTTTAAATTTGCTATTTCAAATTCTAAATTTCCTAAACTTGTTAATATCTCTTTTTTTTGATTAGTATCTAAGAGCTTTAAAGGTGGTAACAAATTTTCAAATATTTTATTTTTTTCTGACATAACTGTGTGCAAACCAGATATTAAATTATATTTTTCAAAACATCCTCTTACATCACATAATTTTTTGTTTGAAGATAAATCTGAATTATTTTTAAAGCCATCGTAAACTTCTCTAGCCAAATTTCCAGTGATATTGGTAGTAGCTGTTATTATTCCATCACACCCTAGTTCTAACCCTTTTAATAACTTTGACTCAGAACCAGGAAGTATAGAAAAATTTTTAATTTTTAAAGTCTCAAATAAATTATAAGAACTATCCTTTACACCAACAATTTGATCTGGAAATTTTTTAACTAAGGTTTGAACACATTCCATACTAAACTTATAACCTGAAAGTTTTTCAAAATTATATAAAATAATTTTACAATCATTTACTTCTTCAATTATTTTTGAATAAAAATTTATAACATCACTGTCATCATATTTATAATATGCAGGTGGCATTATAAGAAATGTATTAAAATTCATAGACTTAGAAATTTTTATTAAATTAATGTTATCTGCAAGTGAGTTTAAGCCTGTTCCTATTATAAATTTGTCTTTATATTTACTATTTGGTAACTGATTAATTAATTGTATTTTTTCGCTCAGAGAAATTAATTGTGACTGACCTGTACTACCAAAAAAAACTACACCATGACAACCCATGTCTATAACGTTTTCTGCATGCTTAATCGTATTATCTATATCAAGAGAAAGATCATTTTTTAATATTGATAAAGAAGCAGCAAAAATACCTTTTAATTCAATCATAATATAAAATTAATATAATATAAAATTTAGTAAAGTATTAATATCCCTTAAGATTTATATACTCTTGATTACTATTTCTTTAGCTTCATTGACAATTGAAGCTAGTCTATTTAACTCTGGGCTGACATCAGGATGAATTTTTTTCATAATTTTTTTATATGAGTTTAAGATTTCACTTTTTGAATATTTTTTTTTGGGATCTAAATTTAAAATTTTATATGCTTCATCTAAATTCATATTTTGTTGGGTGTTTTTCTGATTAAAATTATTAAAATTGAATCTTCCAGAGTTTCTAAGAACTCTGAACAAACCCCAAAGTCTTAGTAATTGGAAAAGTGAAATTCCTGCTTTAGTTTTTATTAGCGGCAAAATAGCTAAGACAAATGGTAATGAAAAAATATATCTACCAGCGTACAACATTAAAAAAGCTAACAAAATTGAAGATAAAATTATGACTAATCTTATTATTTTTGAAATTCTTTTCGCAGAGGTCTTGGCAAACCACGTCAAAAGAACATAAACTATTATAAAAATTATAACTGTTATAAAAAAAATATTCATATATTAATAATTTTCTAAATGAAAATACCACAACTTGAAAAGAAACCTGAAATAAAATCTTGTCACAACACAACTTGGGAAGATAACTATAGTTGGATTCATCAACCAAATATACTTGATGTTTTAAAAGATAGCTCAAAATTATTACCAGAAGTTAGAAAGTATTTAGAAAAAGAGAATGATTACTTTGAATATCAAATGAATGATACCAAGGAAATTAGAAATAAAATTTTTAATGAAATTAAAGGTAGAATTAAACTAGACGATGAGTCTTTACCCTACAAAGATAAAAATTTCGAATATTGGACCAAAACCACAACAAAAGGTAACTACTCGATAAAATTAAGAAGAAAAATTGGAGAAGAAAAAGTTGAAGAAATATGGAATGGAGATCTTGAAAAAGAAAAACTAAATACAGAATATTTTGGTTTAGGAGATCTTGAGGTAAGTTTTGATGATAAATTTCTAGGATACTCTTTAGATTTAAAAGGTTCTGAATATTATACAATTTATATAAGAGATATAAAATCAGGTAAATTAGTTACAGAAAAAATTGAGGAAACGAGTGGAAGTATTGAATTTAGTTTAGATGATAAATTTATATTTTATTCTAAATTAGACGAACATCATAGACCGAGAACAATATACAGACATAAAATTGGCACTCCTATAAAAGAAGATAAGTTGATATTTGAGGAAAAAAGTGAAGCTTTTACAGTAGGTATAGGTTTAAGTTCAGATGAAAAATATTTTATGATTACAAGTTCTGATCATAATACATCAGAACAATATTACTTTAAAATTGATGAAAATAATCCAAATCCTAAATTAATCCAAAAGAGAAAAAGAGGTATAATTTACTCTGTAAACTCCTGGGATGGATATTTTTACAAACATACCAATGAAAATGCTGAAGATTTTAAAATTGATAGATGTAATGATTTAGTTGAACAAAACTGGGAACCATTCGTTAAGGCAAAAGATGAAGTATTGATTGGTGGTTTAGTATTTTTAAATCATTGGATAATTAGATCTGAAACCTCAAATGCCTTAGGAAAAATAATTTTGAGAAATCCCAAAACAAACGAAGAGGAAGAGATAGTTTTTAGCGATGAGAAAGTAATAGTTCCAAGTATATCTTTAATTCAAAAAGATAAAGATACTGATAATGTTTATTTGTCATATTCATCTCCTAAAACTCCAGGAAGGACTTTTTTATATAATTTAAAATCAAAAGAAAAAAAACTTGTTAAAGAACAAGAAATTCCATCTGGACATAATTCCGATGATTATATTGTTGAACGAATTGAGTGCCCGTCTCATGATGGACGAATGGTACCAATAACTATAACAAGACATAAAGATACACTTCTGGATGGTTCGTCAAATATTTTATTATATGGTTATGGTTCTTATGGGAATTCAATGTCTCCTGGGTTTTCATCCACACGATTAAGCTTAATTAATAGAAATATAATTTGGGTTACAGCACATATAAGAGGGGGAATGGAAAGAGGAATGAAATGGTGGAAGGAAGGAAAACTTTTAAACAAAAAAAATACATTTGAAGATTATATTGCTGTTGGAAAATTCTTGATTGAAAAAAAATATACCTCTAAAGGAAAAATTATAGGAATGGGTGGTTCAGCAGGTGGGTTGTTGATGGGGGCAGTTGTAAATGAAGTGCCTGAGCTATTTTTAGGGTTAATAATGGCTGTGCCTTTTGTTGACTCTTTGACTACTAACCTCGACCATTCTCTACCATTAACAATTGGAGAATTTGATGAATTTGGAAATGCTAAAGATAATAAAGATCATTTTGACTATATTTACTCATACGCTCCTTACAACAATATTAAAAAAATGGATTATCCAAATATTTTAATTACTACTAGCCTTAGTGACAATAGAGTTCTGTTTGATGAGCCTGTAAAATTCACTGCAAAACTAAGAGACTATAAAACAGATAATAATTTATTATTATTAAAAACTGAAATGAATGCTGGTCATGGAGGAAAATCTGGTAGAGATGGTGCTATTGAGGAAATAGCTCTTGATTATGCTTTTGCTTTAAAAATTGCAAAAAAAATTTAAATAATCTTGTATTGAAATTTTATAATTAGTCACCATATAAACAATGTAGGTCGCCTAATGGGGCTTACATAAACTAACTTGCTTAACAAAAGGAGTAAATATGACAAGTAAGGATCTATCTATCTTTAACTCACTAAGACCTTTTTCTATTGGTTTCGATGATATGTTTGACCAATTTGAAAGTATGCTTGGTAATGGTGGCATGACAATGCAATCAAATTATCCGCCATATAATATAAGAAAAACTGGTAAAGACAATTATTCTATTGAAGTTGCGTTAGCTGGTTTTAATAAAAAAGATGTCGAGGTTGAGTTTGAAGATAATATATTAACTGTAAGAACTAAACAGCTTAATAAGTCTGAAGATCAAAATGTAGACGGTGAAATAATTCACAAAGGCATATCACAAAGACAATTCGCAAGATCTTTTACTATTGCAGATGATGTAAAAGTAAATGGAGCTGAACTTAAGGATGGTCTTTTAACAATTGCTTGTGAAAGAATTTTACCAGATCATAAGAAAAAAAGACTTATTGATATTAAGTAATAAATTTAAACCTTGCTTGTGGGGTTCGCCCCACAAGTTTAAAAACATCCACTAGAACTGAAAGCAATTATAGTTCCACTAGCGTTAACTTCAAATCTTCTTTCACACGGTACACCGTATTTTTTTGTTTTATAAATTAACACTTCATTGCCAATATCATTGATCATATCTTCGCTAGGGGCCCCTAATTCTAATTTCATTTTATTAACTTCTCCACCGACAAATAATCCATATTTTTGATTTTCCTTTTCTACAACCTCATCGGTTTTTTTTTGAATAGTTTGGCAGCCTGCAGTAAAAAAAAGAATTGATATTAATATGATAGCTAATTTGTTTTTCATTATTCTATTATAATACTGAAATGTGACAAAAGATTAACTTAAAAGTTGAAAAAAAAATAAGTTTTCCATCAAAATAAGTTAAATATAATGTATTTTTATTACTTAATTCTTTATTTTTATTACTATCAAACCGATTCTAATGAATACAAAACTCAAAGTATCAGAAATTTCAAAAATTTACCCAGGATGTATTGCAAACGACAAAGTATCATTGGAATTTGGAAGTGGGAAAATCTATGCTTTATTGGGAGAAAATGGTGCTGGCAAGTCTACGCTAGTTAAAATCTTGTCTGGAGTAGTAAAGCCTGATGAGGGTGAAGTTTTTTTAAATGATGAAAGCATTAAACTTAACTCTCCCCTAGATGCCAAAAAAAATAATATTGGAATGGTTTTTCAACATTTCAATCTCTTCGAGACTTTATCTGTATTTGAAAATTTGAGTATCGATAGTAACAAAAAGGATGAAGAACTAAGAGCCTTAGTCAACGATATATTAAAAAAGTACAATTTTAAAATTGATCTAGATATTCCGGTTCTAAATTTATCAGCAGGTCAAAAACAAAAAGTAGAAATTATAAGGTGTTTAATTAGAAATCCAAAAGTGTTGATTATGGATGAACCTACATCAGTTTTAACTGAACAAGAAACTGATGATTTATTTATTTCTTTAAAACAATTTTCTAAAGATGGAATTTTAATTATTTATATAACTCACAAATTAAAAGAAGTTTTGTCACTTTGTGATGAGGTAGCCGTAATGAGAAAAGGCAAAGTAGTTTCGGTTAGTAATACAATTGATGAAAAAATTGAGAGTTTAGCTAATAAAATGGTAGGTGAAAATTTAAATACGATTAAAAAAAAAATTAATAATTTTAAAAAGAGCGAGGAAATTTTAAAAATCTCAAATTTAAATTTTACAAGTGACGACCCATATGAAACAAATTTAAATAATTTAAACCTTTCTTTAAAAAAAGGAGAGTGTTTAGGTATAGCTGGGATTTCAGGAAATGGACAAAATGAATTATTTCAAATACTGAGTGGAGAAATAATTACCGAAGGTACTTCTATAATGTTTAGAAATAAAGAAATTGGTAAGTTGAATCCTAAAGAAAGAAGAGAATACCTTATGGCTTTTTCACCTGAAGATCGAATCTCTCAAGCTGCAGTCCCTGAGTTAAAGATATATGAAAATGTTGCATTAAACAATTTTAAATCATCAAACTTTTTTGAAAAAGGTTTAGTGAATGAAAAAAAAATAAAAGAACACTCCAAAAAGATACTTTCTAATTTTTCTGTTAATACAGACAATGTTGAATTAAAAAGTCAATTTTTATCTGGCGGAAATCTTCAAAAATTAATTATTGGAAGAGAATTAATTACTTCGCCTGAATTGTTGGTATGTTTTAACCCCACATGGGGTCTTGATGTTGGTGCAATCAACTATATTCATGAAACATTAATTCAAATTAATGAACAAGGAAAATCATCAATATTAATTTCTACTGATAACGATGAACTATTAAAATTAAGTGACCGTATTTGTGTAATTTATAAAGGTAAACTATCTAAAATAATGAATGCAGATACTGTTTCGGCTGAAAAATTAGGAATTTTGATGGGAGGAGGTTCAATTGATTAAAGTTGAAAAGCGTAGCGATGTATCTCGATCAATTTACTTTTTAACACCGGTTTTAGCGATTTTTCTCACATTATTTGGTGGTGGGATTATTTTTTTTATTTTGGGGTTTAATCCTATTGAGGCTTTAAAATTTTTTTTTATTACCCCCATTTCAGATTTATACGGATTAAGTGAACTTTTAGTAAAAGCTACACCACTTTGTTTGATAGCGATAGGTCTGTCTTTTTGTTTTAAAAGTAATAATTGGAATATTGGTGCAGAGGGTCAGCTTATTTTTGGTGGAATAGTCGGCGGTGGAGTTGCTTTGTTATTTTATAATCATGATGGATTTTATGTTTTACCAATAATTATTTTATCTGGAGCAATTGGTGGGATGCTATTTGCAATGATACCAGCGATTTTAAAAACCTATTTTAATACTAATGAAATTTTAGTCAGCTTAATGCTGGTTTATGTTGCAAAATTATTATTAGATTATTTAGTGGTTGGTCCTTGGAGCAATCCTGAAGGTTTTAATTTTCCAGAAACAAGACAATTTAGTGAGTCTGCAAGAATGCCAATTTTATTTGTCGGTTTAAGAATTCATGCTGGAATATTTATCACTCTCATCACTGTATTCTTAAGTTGGCTTATTTTGTACAAAACTTATTTAGGTTTTCAAATAAAAGTTTCAGGCTTAAGCTTAAAAACTGCAAAATATGCAGGGTTCAAAGGTAAAACAATGATTATTATTGTTTTTATGATTAGTGGAGCATGTGCTGGTCTTGCAGGTGTAGGAGAGATAACAGGGCCAATAGGACAATTACATAGAAATATTTCTCCTGATTATGGCTTCACGGCAATAATTGTTGCTTTTTTAGGAAGACTAAATCCAATTGGAATTATTTTTGCATCTCTAATTGTTGCTCTAACTTATTTAGGAGCAGAAACAGCTCAGATATTTTTGCAAGTACCAAAATATACAGGTCAAGTTTTTCAAGGAATGATTTTATTTTTTCTTCTTGGGTCTGATTATTTATTATTTTTTAAAATAAAATTTTTAGGTTTAAAAAAAAATGAGCTTTGATTTAAATTTTATAGGTATTTTAATTGGTGCCATAATGGCATCATCAGTTCCTTTGATACTTGCTGCATCTGGGGAATTAATAACTGAAAGATCTGGGGTTTTAAATCTTGGGGTAGAAGGGATGATGATAATTGGAGCAATCTCTGGATTTGCTTTAATGGTAGTGACTGATAATTTATTTTTTGCAGTAGTAGGCTCTATGCTGTCAGGTTTAATTATATCTCTTATTTTTGGATTGCTTACCCAATCACTCCTTACAAATCATGTAGCAACGGGTCTTGCACTAACTATCTTTGGTATTGGGATGTCGGCAATGATAGGTAAGAATTTCGTCGGGATACCAGGAAAGGAATTTCCGTTATTATTCGTTAATTTAAAAGAAAGTATTCCGTTTTTGGGTCCAGTATTCTTTGGTCACTCAATTATATTATATTTTGCATTTGGATTACCTTTTTTGACAAATTATTTTTTAAAGAAGACTAAAACTGGTTTGATTATCAGGGCTGTTGGAGACTCTCCAACTTCCGCCTCTAATCAAGGGATTAATGTTACATTAGTAAGATATAGTTGCATTCTTTATGGAGGTGCCATGTGTGGATTGGCAGGCGCATATCTGTCATTAATATACACTCCTCAATGGATTGAGAATATGACAGGTGGCAGAGGATGGATTGCGCTAGCTTTAGTAGTTTTTGCGACATGGAGTCCAATTAAAGTTCTTATAGGTGCATTAATATTTGGTGGAATTACAATTTTACAATTGCATATGCAGGCAGCGGGCTTAAGAATTCCTGTTCAATTATTAAGTGCATTACCTTACATCATGACAATAATAGTTTTAGTTGTAATTTCTCGTGATAGTAGAAAAATAAAACTTAATACACCAACTTCGCTGGGACAAATCTTCTATAAGGAAAAGTGATGTTAGCTATTCCAAAATAAATATTTTTTTTTATTAGAATATTGACTAGTTTGTAGTATCACAAAATTAAATTTAAAGGGGAAATCAAATGTATAAACTATTTTTAAGAAGTTTAATTTCTGCATTATTTTTGCTTGGCTTTAGCTTAAATGCAAATGCAGAATTTAAAGTTGGTTTTGTTTATGTTGGTCCAACTGGAGACCATGGATGGACATACCAACATGACGAAGGAAGAAAAGCAGTAGAAGCAGCTGGAATAAAAACAACTTATGTAGAAAGCGTACCTGAGGGTGCGGATGCTGAAAGAGTGATAAGACAACTGGCTCAATCTGGTCATGATCTCATATTCACTACTAGCTTTGGATATATGGATCCAACAAACAAGGTTGCTAAGGATTTTCCAAATGTAAAATTTGAACATGCAACTGGTTACAAAAGAGAGCATTCAAATGTTGCTACATATTCTGCAAGGTTTTATGAAGGTAGAACTTTATTAGGACATATGGCTGGAAAGATGACAAAGACAAATACAATCGGATACATTGCTTCTTTTCCAATTCCTGAGGTTATAAGAGGAATTAATGCAATGACATTAGCCGCTCAAAAGGTTAATCCAGACATCAAAACAAAAATTGTTTGGGTTTTTACTTGGTATGATCCAGGAAAAGAATCTGAAGCAGCTCAAGCTTTGATTGATCAAGGTGCAGATATAATTATGCAACATACTGACAGCACTGCTCCGGTACAAGTTGCAGAAAAAGCAGGAGTTTGGTCTTTTGGTCAAGCAAGTGATATGCAAAGGTTCGCTCCAAAATCCATATTAACGTCAATTATAGATGATTGGGCACCTTACTATGTAGAAAGATCAATTGCAGCAAGAGATGGCACTTGGAAACAACAAGATACTTGGCATGGATTAAAAGAAGGAATGGTAGCAATGGCACCATATAATTCTGCAATGGGAAGCGACTTAGTAAAAGAGGTGGAACAACTTCAAAAAGATTTAGCTTCAGGAAAAGTTCACTCATTTACTGGTCCAATTTATGATCAAAAAGGAAATATTCTTGTAGCCGAAGGTGCTGTAGCGGACGATGGAATGCTAGCCGGAATGAATGTTTACGTTAAAGGAGTAGAAGGAGACATTCCACAGTAAGAAATTTTATTAAAAGATTAAAATTAAAGGCCAGCTTAGTCTGGCCTTTTTTTATTTAGAATACTTTTTTTTCAAACCATCTATATCAATTTCATCATAATACTCTGATGGTTGAACAATCCATGGATCATTATCTAATAAAATTGGACAGAAATCAGGTGTAAAAGTGGAAGATTTTTTTTTCCAAAGACACGCTGTTTTAATTTCACTTATGTGGTCCTTAACAGGCTCATATTCTTTAAGCCACTCTATACTTTTATTTAAAGTAAGTCCGGTGTCTGATAGATCATCTACTAAAAGTACTTTTTTAAAATCTTCGTTAGTTGCAATTGCACTTATATCTCTTGCAAATATTATCTCCCCTTGTTTATCTTGAATTGTATCACCGGAGTAACTTTGAATTACAACATAAGCGGTAGGTAATTTAAAAATTCTAGATAAAATATCTATAATTGGAGCTGCACCTCTCATGATACCAACTAATACTGTTGGCTTATATTTTTGTTCAATTTCTAAAGCAAGTTTTTCGACAACCTTTTTATATTCTTCATAAGAAATTATTAATTTATCGGCCATAAAAATTTGGTATCATAAATAAAAATATTAAAAAAGGATAAATATGAAAACTTATTGGATAAGTTTATACTTAGAAATCTCAAGCCAGGACAACTTAAAAAAATATGGAGAAAAGGCTGTTCCTATAATAAAAAGTTACGGGGGAAAACCAGTAGTTAGAGGTGGAAAATTAAAGTCATTTAGCGGGCCAAACGTTGTGCGTACTGTAATATGGGAGTTTCCAACTTACAATGATGCTATTTCATGCCATGATTCAACTGAATATAAATCTGCTTGGACTCATGCAGAGGATACAACTAAGAGAATAATGTTTATTGTTGAGGGAGTAGAACAAGAACAAATTTGATAAAGTAAAATTTGATTATATAATGATAAGTAAAGGAAAATTATGAAAGGTTACATAGTTTGTGTGTGGGAAAAAATTAATAGTGAGGAAAAGCTAAAGGAATATGCGCTAAAAGCCAAGATAGCTGCAGATAAATACTCAGGGATATTTATAATTAGAGGCGGGAAAAGTAGAACAAATGAGGGAATAAACTCTCCTAGAACAACTGTAGTTGAATTTCGAGATTACAACACAGCAATAGAATTTTATGATTCCCCAGAATATCAGGAAGCACTAGACGTTATTAAAGGCCATGCTGTAAGACATCATCAAATAGTTGAAGGCACTTAATATTGTATAGGCTCATCGTCTATGGAACGCCATAAATACCAAGTAGCTACAGAACAATACGGAGAAAACCTCTTTTTCAATCGATTTACATAGCTCATGGGTGGTAAATAGCTTTTACTATAATTGTTTGAAATAGCTCTAAGTAAACCAATATCTTGAACGGGCCATATGTTAGATCTATTGTAAGTAAATAGTAATATCATCTCTGCAGACCATCTGCCTATTTGTCTTAACTCAGATAAATAAAGAATTGCCTCCTCGTCTCCCATTTTTTTTATAACTCTTGGATTAAATGTTTTATTTACAAATTTTTTTGCCAAATCTTTAATCCCTCTAACTTTTTGTCTACTTAAACCACATTTTTTCAACCGACTAGGGGTAATGGCATTTACTACTTTTGGATTTATTTTTCCTTTACATTCTTTTTTAAACTTTAAAAATACAGAATTTGCTGCTGCAACACTTATTTGTTGTCCTATTATACTTTTACATAGTGATAAAAAAATATCTTTTCTTGTTGTTAAGGTTTTATCTTTGTATTTAGAAATAAGTTTATTCATTATCTTATCTTTAGAAAGATGCTTTACTGCCTTTGACCAATAAATCGGAGGTTTACTCATTTTTAAAAATTAAGTTTGGTTTTTTCAAATAGATTTCTCTTCTAAATATAATTAATGAAGATAACACTACAAGCAATGATCCCAATAAAGTTTTATAAGATGGTATTTCATTCCAAATAAAATAACCAAATACAATTGCAAATACTAGGCTTAAATACTTGAGCGGAGTAACTAAAGAAACTTCTGAAAGTTTATAAGATTGTCCAAGTAGTAAATTAGCAATGCCTCCAAGCAAACCAATCATACACAAAAGAATAAAATCTATTAATGAAGGCATTACCCATCCAAATGGAATTGTAAATAAACCTAAAATAGATATCGCTACTGAAAAATAAAAAGAAATAAGCCAAACTGGTTCAGATGTAGATAACTGCCTGATAGCAATTGCTACATATGACATTCCTAAACAAAAAATTATTGGATAAATATAATAAAAATTTAAATTAGAAATACCTGGTTGTGTAATAATAATTACTCCAAGAAAACCAATTAAAACTGCTAACCAACGATACTTACCGATTTTTTCTGACAAAAAATAAATAGATAAAATTGTTGCAAAAATCGGTGCTGCAAAAGAAATACCTACTACAGTTGCAAGTGGTAAATTTCTTAGTGCAATAAATACTGATACTATTGCCATTAATCCCGCAGCACATCTAAAGAAATGTAATTTAGGTCGATCTGTTTTATAAAAATTTGAGTAGTTTTCTTTTGGTATTAAAAAAAATATAGGTATTAGTCCACAAATACCTCTAAAAAAAAGAACTTCACCAACAGGATAATTATCAGACCATTTAACAAGTACATCCATCATTGAAAATGCACACACAGACAAAAACATGTACAAAAAGCCTAATTGATTTCTAGATAACATGGATTAGATTATATTATTATTGTAACATTAATCTATGGAAATAGCAGTTTTAGCTTTGGGATGTTTCTGGGGTCCAGAAAAAAAATATGGACAATTAGAAGGTATTTACAGAACTGAGGTTGGATATTGTGGAGGAAACAGTCCAAATACAAATTATAGAGAAGTTTGTACAGGAACAACTAATCATGCGGAAGCTGTAAAATTAGAATTTGATCCTAAAATTATTACATACGAGCAAATAATTAAGAAATTTTTTGAATTCCATGATCCAACTACACTAAACTCTCAAGGTCCTGATTTTGGAACACAATACAGAAGTGAGATATTCTACCTAAATGATGAACAAAAAAATATTGCTCAAAAAGCGATTGATGATGTAAATAAAAAATTATCTGGAAAGGTGGTAACTAAGCTATCTGAGTTGAAAAATTACTGTACTGCTGAAGAGTATCATCAAAAGTATTTAGAAAAAAGGTAGAATGTCGCTTGTATCATCAGATTGGTTGGAAAAGAATCTAAGTGCAGTAAAGATACTTGACTGTTCGTGGCATATGCCAGGAATTGACAGAAATCCTAGAGAGGAATACATGAAAAATCATATTCCAGAAGCAATTTTTTTTGATTTAGATAAAAACTCAGATCAAAGCACAGATTTACCCCACATGCTTCCTACAAAAGAAAAATGGGAAGAGATAGTTTCTTCAATGGGCATATCAAATACCGATAGAATTGTAATTTATGATAACTCTGATGTTTTAAGTTCATGTAGAGGTTGGTATAACTTTATTTATTTTGGTCATGATAAACACTTAGTAAGTGTTTTAGATGGTGGATTAAAAAAATGGTTAATTGAAAATAGGAAAACAACAAGTGAAAAGACAATTTTAAATAATTCAACCTACAGAGCAACAGAAAATAAAAATATGGTAAAAAATATTTTTGAAATAAATGAAAATATTGAAAAAAAAAATTTTACAGTAATCGACGCTAGAAGTAAGGAAAGATTTAATGGAAGTGTTCCAGATCCCAGGAAGAATGTGAGAAGTGGATCTATTCCAAACTCTGTATGTCTTCCATTTAAAGAAATTATAAATAGCTCAGACAACACTTTTAAAGGGGTAAGTGAGATCTCAAAAAAGTTCAGCGAAATTATTGATTTAAATGATGATAAAAGAGTTTTTTCATGTGGATCTGGTATAACAGCATGTGTTTTAGGTCTTGCATATTCCCTAGTAAATAATACATATTCTCCTACAGTTTATGATGGTTCATGGGCTGAATATGGAAGAATATAAAAATGAAAAGATCTACTAAAATAACATCAATAATAGTAATTTTTTTTCTAATTATTGCAGGTGTGATCATTGCCCGGACAATGATTGGAAACCACTTTAAAAAAAAATTTAGCAAAAGACCACCACCGGGTATTATAGTTAAAACAGTTGAGCAAAGAAAGTTTCAAAATATCATTGAAACCTTTGGAACTGCGGTTCCAATTAAAACACAGTCATACAATATTGAAAAATACGAAATTCTAGAAGAAATCAAATATAATACCAAAGTTAAGTCTGGTGATGTTATCGCAAAATTAAAAAATAGAACTTTAGTAGCACCTTTCGATGGAGTAATTGGTAAAAGAAACTTTTCTGATGATATTAATGTTTCAGAAAGTTCAGTTGTAATTGATATAGAGGATGCATCTTCTTTATTTATTGATGTTGATGTTCCAGAGGTATTCGCACCATTCGTAAAAAAAGGACTTGGTGTTGATGTAAAATTTTCTGGTAATAAAGATAAAACTTATAACGGGATAGTAGACTCTTTAGCTAGCAAAATTGATGTTAGCAACAGATCTTTAAGACTTAGAGTTAAAATGCAAAATTCAAATTCTGAGATTTTACCTGGTGCTTTAATGGAAGTCACAATAAAATATAACGAAAGAGTTTCGTTAGGAATACCAGATACAAGTGTAATCTTAGAAGGTAACAAGGTTTATATTTATAAAGTAGACAATGAGAATGTAACTAAAAGAGTTGAGGTCACAGTTGGTAACAGAAACAAAGGTTATCTCGAAGTAGAGTCAGGTTTAAACGAGGGTGACATAGTTGTTGCTGAAGGATTAAAAAAAGTAAGACCAAATGGAAAAATTAAACCCATTAAAGATGGTGAAAAAAAAAATGAATCTAGCTTGGTTAAAAAAGAAAATAAAAGTAAATAATTAAATGTATTTAACTGATGTTAGTATTAGAAGACCAGCACTTTCATGGGTATTATCATTAATACTTGTTGTATTTGGAACTTTTGTTTTTTCGAAGTTACCTGTGAGAGAACTTCCATCAGGTCTACAACCCCCTGTAGTTCAGGTTCAGGTAAAATATGCTTCAGCCTCAGCTCCGATTGTTGATGAAGAGGTAACACAAGTAATTGAAGAAGTCATAGGTGGAGCAGAGGGAATAAAAAATATAGACGCCAAATCAGAAAATGGGAAAAGCACAATAAATATTGAATTTGACACTGATATTGACCTTGACGATGCAGCTAATGATGTAAGGGAAAGAGTTGCTCGAATAGTTGGAAGACTTCCCACAGAATCTGAAGCACCAAGAATACTTAAGCAATCAGCGGGTTTTACAACTACAATGTGGCTTGCTTTGTCCTCAGAAACTTGGAGTGATCTTGAGTTGGGAGATTATGCAGAAAGATATTTAGTTGATCAGTTTTCTAGTATTAAAAATGTTGGCCGAATAAGAACAGGTGGCCTTAGGGAACAGAGTATAAGAGTGTGGATAGATCCAATCAAATTAGCTGCAAATAATTTAACTATACAAGAAGTAGAGAGATCATTAAGAAATGAAAATGTTAGATTACCAGCAGGTACACTTGAAGCTGAAAATATAGATTTAACGATCAATATTGATAAATCATACAATGACTTAGAAAAACTTAAGGATCTACCAATTAAGAAGGCTAAAGATAATATAGTAAGACTATCGGATATTGCAAATTTAGAATTAGGCCCTGTCACAGAGAAAGTTTTATTTAGAGCTCAGAGCAAAGGAGCACTTAATTTAAAAACTATGGGAATAGGTATTTATGCAAGAAGTGGAGCCTCAACTGTTGAATTATCAAAAGAAGTTGAAAAAAAAATTATAGAAATAAGAAAAACTTTACCAGCTGATTTAAATTTAGAAATAGCTTTTAATAGAGCCACTTATATTGGTGAAGCAATAAACGAAGTTTATAAAACTTTAGTTATAGCTTTTATACTTGTAGTGATAATAATTTATTTATTTTTAGGAAACTTAAAAGCAGTTATTGTTCCTGCAATAGCTTTACCAGTAAGTCTGATAGCAACTTTCTTAGGTTTATATGTATTTGATTTATCAATAAATATATTTGTCTTATTAAGTTTTATATTAGCAATTGGAATTATTACTGATGACTCGGTCATTATGACTGATGCGATATATAGAAGAATTGAAAATGGTGAGACACCGCTTGTAGCAGCTTATAAAGGCTCTAAACAAATTACATTTGCAATTATTGCAACAACTCTTATTTTAGTTGCAGTATTTTTACCTTTAATTTTTATTGAAGGTATTGCTGGAACATTATTTAAAGAAACTGCAATAGCGCTATCATTTGCAATTGTAGTCTCATCATTTGTTGCTCTAACACTTTCGCCAATGCTAGGTAGTAAATTTCTTGATAAAAAGAAAAAGTCTAATTTCTTGACAAGAGGATTTGATAAATTTTTTCAAGGTTTTTCAAAATTTTACACTGAGACATTGGGATTTTGGATGAATAAGAAGAAAACAATAATAACATTTATAATTTTTATCGTAGTTGCATCTGGAGCTTTGTACAATTATACAAAAAAAGAGTTATTGCCATTAGAAGATCGAGGTGTTTACTTAGTTATAGGATTTACCGATGAGGGAAGCTCATTCCAATATACTCAAAAAAGGGCTGAAGACGTTGAAAAAAGACTTATTCCACTGCTAGATGGAGACAATAGTCCTTACAACAGATTTTTAATGATAGTTCCAGGTTTTGGCTCTGAAAATAGCTTCTTAATAATTTCACTTTTAGATAATTGGAAAAATAGAAAACAGAATTCTCAAACAATAATGAGACAAGCAATTGGAAAAATAGTTACAGTGCCCCAAACACTAGCTTTTCCTATTTCTCCACAGTCCATAAGAGTTTCTAGTTACAATAAGCCTGTTCAAATGGTTATTTATGGAAATACATATGAAGAGCTAGAGCAAATACAATCTCAAGTTATTAGAATGTTAAGAAAGAACAGAAATTTATCAAGACTTGAATCTGACTACACAAGAAATAAACCTGAAGTAAATATAAAAATTAACAAAAATAAAGCAAAAGACTTAGGAATATCAACTGAAGCAATTGGTCAAACACTAGAAACTTTGTATGGGGGTAAGACAGTTACAAAATTTAATAAACTTGGAAAAGAATACCCTATTATTTTACAACAATATTTAGAAGATAGAAAAAATAAAGAAAGTTTAAGCAAAATATTTGTTCGATCAGAAAAAACAGATAATTTAGTTTCTCTATCTAATCTTGTTGAATTTAATGAGAAGGGAACAGCAAGTAAGTTGTCAAGATATAACAGACAACGTGCTGTAACAATATCAGCTAACATAAGTGAAGGTTATACTTTAGCTGAGGCGATAAAGTATTTAGAGGAAACGATGACTAATGTTGCTCCAGATAAACAAATTACCTGGAAAGGAAAATCTGAAGAATTAAAAGAAACAAGTAATGAACTTTATATTATATTTGCTCTAGCATTGTTAACAGCTTATCTTGTTATGTCAGCTACTTTTAATTCATTTATACACCCATTTATAATTATTTTGACTGTTCCACTCGCGGTATTTGGAGGGTTAATATTTATTCTATTTTTAAATTCATCAATAAATATATTTTCACAAATCGCCTTAGTAATACTAATTGGTATTTCAACGAAAAATAGTATTCTTATAGTTGATTATGCAAATCAATTGAGAACTAAAGGTAAAGAAATTGAAAAAGCTGTAAAAGAAGCCTGCAGTTTAAGATTTAGACCAATTATAATGACATCTCTGAGCACAATGATTGCGATGCTGCCTTTAGTAATTGGAAATATTGGTCCAGGTGCTGGAGAAGGTTCAAGACTTGCTGTAGGTGCAACTATACTTGGTGGAATGATAATTTCTACCTTTTTCACATTATATGTAACTCCAACAATGTATTTAACTCTAGCAAAAAATACTAAAAGAATTGATGCAGTTGATATAGAGCTTAAAAAACAATTAAACTAAAATATAATATATTTTTTAGTAGTAAGTGACTTTCGACAATTATTAAGCTGTTCCTTGTATTTCTTAGATTGATTTTCAACTTTTTTTGCTAAAAGAATAATTTTTTGGTTCTTTTTATAATTTTGGTAATTTCCCCAGCCTTCATGATAAGCAACATACTGCTTAAAAGCGTCATTTTTTGGGATTTTTAGTATCTTTTCTGTTTTGTTTGTGTACCACCCAATAAAATCTACACTATCTTTAAATCTTGTCCTAGTAGCATACTTATTCCCTGTTTCGTCTTTGTATTGTTTCCAGGTTCCTCTAATTGCTTGAGAATAACCAAAAGAACTCGATGGTCTTTTATAAGGAATAACCTTAAATAATTTTTGTCTAGGTGGTTTTGCCAACCAATCGAAATCTGACTCCATTTTAATTATAGCAAGTTGCAGATAAATAGGTGTACCCCATTTTTGTTCAGTTTTTTTTGCATGTTTGTACCAAAGATATCTTTCAGAAAATATTGAACAGCCATCTGCAGTATTTTTAGGAATTGAGGAGCAACTAGAAAATAAAATAAAAATTAAAAATAAATATATATTTTTATTTCGAATAATTTTCATTATTATCTATTTTTTTTTCTCCATATCCAAGGATATTCAAATTGCATTTGCCATAAACCCAAAGAAAATTTTTTTGCAAAAACTTGATATTTTTTAAATTTACCGTTTGAGTATTTAGGATAATCAAATGCATAACCATTCTTGACCATGAAAACTGATAGGCTTTCATTTTTTAAAAAACATTCACCTATTAATCTGCTATATTGATCTTTATTTTTTTCTATTTTACAATTAACAATCTGATTTCCAATTTTTTCAATGAGCTTATCTTTAGATAACTTCCCACATAGAATTTCAACATTATTCAAAATACATGATTGTTTCTTTCCAAAAAAAAAATTTTCAGGAGCATCAATTCCACTAAAGCGAATTTTTTTATTATTAATCTTAATTGTGTCACCATCTGTAATTTTGGGTTTACCTGAAATTAATAAATAATTTTGTTCTGAAGATAATAAGGGATTAATATTGAAAAAGAGGAAAAAAAAACTAATTAAAATCAGTTTTTGCTTTTTCATTTAATTCGTCCATTTTTTTTCGTAGATCTTCATCTGACACGTTTTTTTCTTTCAAATCCTCTTTAATTTTTCGAAAAACGTCTTGATCTCCTGCTTCAGCAAAATCTGCTTTTATTACTGATTGAATATACTCTTTTTCTTGATCTGGATTATAACTTAATATTTGAGATACCCATTCACCTAAATATTTATTTCTTCTAGCACTAACTTTGAATTGAAGCTCTTGATCATGAGCAAATTTCTTTTCAAAACTTTTTTTTCTATCCTCAAATGAACTCATTTTAATAAAATAAAAAGATTTAGCTTTATGTCAATCTAATTTAATTTATATTTGTGTTAAATTTATGAATAATTTAATACTTGTTAGACACGGACAAAGCGAATGGAACCTAGAAAACCGTTTTACTGGCTGGGTAGACGTAGGTTTAGCTGCCAAGGGCAAGCTTGAAGCTTGTAAAGCAGGAGAATTAATAAAGGAATTAAACCTTGAATTATCTTATTTTTATACATCCTTACAAACTAGATCGATCGAAACACTTAATTTAATCCTCAATACTATGAGAATTAAAGATCAAAATATTGTTAATGCCTGGGAACTAAATGAGAGACACTACGGTGCCTTAACAGGTTTAAATAAAGATGAAATGAAAAAACTTTATGGAGAAGAAAAAATTCATACTTTTAGAAGATCTTGGGATAACCCACCTGAGCCACTAAAAAAAACTAGCCCATATCATCCTTTGAATATTGATATATATAAAAATGTTCCAAAAGATAAAATTCCAGATACAGAATCATTAAAAAATACTTATGAAAGAGTAATACCTTTTTATAAAAAAAATATTGAACCTAAACTAGATAAAAATATTATTGTATCGGCTCATGGAAATTCAATTAGGTCATTATGTAAATATATATTTAATTTAGATAATGAAAATATTTCGAGTTTGGAAATACCAACTGGCAATCCTCTATTGATTGTATCTGAAAAAGGAAAGATTAAGAATGCAAAGTATTTAGATAAGGATAGAGCAAAAGATCTTTTAGTTTTCTAAATAAATAATTTTTCGTATATTTCAAAATCAGTTAAATGCTTAAATTCACCTTTATACTCATAACCATAAAGTTTACTTTCTCTTAAAAGTTCATCCCATATTTCAGATATAGGAAAATAATTTAATTGTTTGTGTGATATTAATTCCTTATTAAATATTTGACATCCAGTATATTTGAAATTATTTATTTTTTCTTTCAGAAGGATATTATTTTTTACCTCGTAATCTCCATTAAATCTTTTATCGAAACATGTCAAGTTATTTACAATTAACAAGATATTTTTTATTTTTTTTTCAAAGTAAAAATTCTCCATTTCGAAAATTGATTTGACATAACTGTCATCCCAAATTGTATCTGGATTGATTACTAGAACATCATCCTCATTACATTTTTTAATTAAACTTAAAGTACCACCCCCTGTTCCTAAAATTGTTTCACCATCATCTACAATTTCAATATTTATTGGAAAATTTTTACTATTAATAAAATCAATAATCTTTTCTTTTAAATAAAAAACATTAATTTTAATTTTTTTAATTTTTATTTTTATAAGAAAATTAATTGTATTTTCTAATAAAGTTTCATCTTTATAAACTATTAATGGCTTGGGTAAACTATCTGTTATTGGTTGTACTCTCTTACCAAATCCAGCGCAGAGTATAAGGGCAGTTTTAATTTTCATAAAATTTTCTAATTTTCCTATCAAAGTTTTTAGTTAAAATGTAATTTAAGTCTTTGAATAATGGATTATTCAAAGTTCTGTATTCTATCAACTCCCATGCGTGAGGTATAAGTTTGAGGTATTTGTTTTTTTTATCTCTCACAGATAATCTAGTAAATATGCCAATAATTTTTAAATTCCTTAATACGGACAGAATTTCAAAGTCATTTTTAAACTTCTTAGGGTCTAAGTGTTTATTCTTTTTTATAAACTCATTAAAAATAAAATTTTTAATCTTTTTATCTGTTTTAAACCTAACATCATCGATAAGAGAAGCTAAATCATATGCAATATTACCATAGACAGCATCTTGACTATCTATCAGCCCTAAACCTTTTTTAGTTATCATTAAATTAGATATATGAAAATCTCGATGTACAAAAACTTTATTTTTATAATAGATATTATTTAGTAATTTTTTAATTATCTTATTAAATTTATTTTTTAAAATTTTATTTTTTCCTCTTTTAACATATTTTGGTAAATACCAGTCTAAGAATAAATTAGACTCATCTAATAATTTTTTTAATGAATAGTCTGGCACTTTATAATTAGTTTTCAAAAATGTTTTTTGATGCTTAGTTTTAATATTTTTGATTTTGATTAATAAGTTTAAAATTTTTTTATAGTAAATTTTTTTATTTATTGATTTTTTTTGAAATTTTTTAAAAACTGTTAAATCACCAAAATCCTCAATCTCAATATAATTATTTTTGTAATTCTGAGATATTAATCTAGGGGCTAAAATATTTTTTTTAATTAATATTTTGTTAATAGCATCGTATTCTAACAAATTACTTTTTTTGTTTTTTACACAATGAACAAGAATATTTTTTTTTCCTCTATAAAAATTTCTAAATGATGCGTCTCCAGTTAGTTTTTTTAACTTATTTAAATTCATTAATTATTTTTTTGTTTTTAGAAATTATTGTAAGATAACGCTCTGTATAGCTATTATTATATTTAAATATTAAAGTAATACTATTTTTAATTTTTAATTTTTTTACAATTTCGGGCCATTCAACTAGGGTTATTTGTTTTTTTAAATTTTCTTGGAAACCTAAATTAATAAGCTCGCTTTTATTTTTAATTCTGTATAAATCGTAGTGCTTTATTAAAATTTTTTTTATCTGATACTCATTAGTGATATTAAAAGTAGGACTAGTAACTTCTGATATTGCGTGTCTATTAATTCTTTGAAGAGAATTTATAACGTATTTAGTGAAAGTAGTTTTTCCTACTCCTAAATTACCAGTTAAAAGCAAGATATCTCCTAAATTAATAAGCTTAGAAAGTCGTTCAGCTATAAGCTTAGTATCTTTTTCTTTAGTAATATTTATTTTGCCACTTCTAGTAGCGATAAGCATGAGGCTTGTATGGTCCCTCTGGTGTTACACTTATATAGTCAGCTTGCTCTTTTGATAGTGGTGTTAATTTTGCACCAACTTTATCTAGGTGAAGTCTTGCAACCTTTTCATCTAAGTGTTTAGGAAGCACATAAACTTTATTTTCATAGTTATCTGAATTATTCCAAAGCTCAATTTGAGCAATAACCTGGTTAGTAAATGACGCACTCATAACAAAACTTGGATGACCAGTTCCACAACCTAAATTCACAAGTCTTCCTTCAGCTAACAAAATTAATCTTTTATCATCTGGGAATGTTATTTCGTGAACTTGAGGTTTTACTTCATCCCATTTATAATTTTTTAAAGCCTCAACTTGAATTTCATTATCAAAGTGTCCGATATTACACAGTATAGATCTATCCTTCATGGCTCTCATATGATCTGCCGTTACTACATCTTTATTTCCAGTTGCTGTTACAACGATATCGGCTTGACCAATCATTTCATCCATTAAAACTACTTCATAACCCTCCATAGCAGCTTGCAATGCACAAATAGGATCGGTTTCAGTTACTAAAACTCTTGCTCCACTTTGTCTTAAAGATGCTGCGCTACCTTTTCCAACATCACCAAAGCCCGCAACGATTGCAACTTTTCCTGACATCATTACATCAGTAGCTCTTTTAATACCGTCAACTAAACTTTCTCTACATCCATATAGGTTATCAAATTTTGATTTTGTAACTGAATCGTTTACATTAATTGCTGGTACTAACAATTGACCTTGTTCTTCCATTTTTTTAAGTGCCAAGACACCTGTTGTTGTTTCTTCACTTAAACCTTTTACGCCTTTTAACAAATCTTTATAATCTTTATGCATAAGAGCAGTAAGATCTCCACCATCATCTAAAATCATGTTAGGGATCCAATCTTTTTTTCCCTCAATAGTTTGTTTAACACACCACCAGTACTCTTCCTCTGTCTCACCCTTCCAAGCAAATACTGGGATACCAGCTTTTGCAATTGCAGCTGCTGCATGATCTTGTGTTGAAAATATATTACATGAAGACCATCTACATTCTGCACCTAAATCTACCAGAGTCTCAATCAAAACTGCTGTTTGAATTGTCATATGAAGACATCCTAAAATTCTTGCACCTTTAAGCGGATTTTTGCCTTTATACTCGGCTCTTACTGCCATTAATCCAGGCATTTCAGTCTCTGCTAGAGAGATTTCTTTTCTTCCAAATTCTGCTTCGTTAATATCTTTTACTTTATAATCTGTCATAAGGTAGGGCTTGTAGCAACTTTATTTGCATTAATCAACTTTTCATTGGGTCGCTGGGAAAATAATTTCAACTTTTGCACCCCTCTGTTTATTATTTTCAGCTTTGATTTGTCCGTTATGTAATTCAACTAAGTTTTTTACTATATTTAGGCCTAGGCCTGAATGTTCTCCAAAATTTTTAGGTCTATTGCTGTAAAATCTATTGAAAATTTTAGTAGTATCCTTCTCACTAAAACCAGTCCCCTCGTCAATTACGACAAGTCTTGGCTTACCTTCTTTGTCTTTGCTGACCTCTACTATAATTTCTTGATTCTCATCGCTAAAAGAAATTGAATTTTCAAGTAAATTTGCAATAATTTGTTCTATCCTATTGTTGATACCAAGTATAAAATAATTTTCAGATCCATTAGACTTTAATCTTATTTTTATTTTTTTCTTTGAATTATAAATATTATTAAAATCATCAACTACAGATTTTGCAATATCCTTTATATCAATTTTTTGCATTGTCTCAGTAGAAATTACTGCCTCATCTTTCAGCATTTGAGAATAGTCAGTGATTAGCCTTTCTATTCTCTCGACATCGTGAGATACAATATTAATTAACTTTTCTCTTTTAGTTTTATCTTCTGTTTCTGAAATTATCTCAGATGCACTTTTTAATGAAGCAAGAGGATTTCTAATTTCATGAAGTAAGTCTGTTGAGTAATTTTCAGCAGTTGTAATTCTTTTGTTTAATTCACTGGTCATTTCATCAAGTGATTTTGACAATATTCCTAATTCATCATTCCTTGTCTTAACTCTTTCTATATCTGTTTTTTCGTTACTTTTGTCTTTTATGATTTTTGTATAAGTAACTAAATTTTTAATAGGTTTTAAAAAATATCTATTTAAAACATATGAAAAAATAATTATAACCAAAAGTACTACAAGAGCTGTTCTAATAATAAAGTTCTCCCTCTCTTCAATTTGTGCAATTATATTATCAGCATTTTCAGATATAAGAATATAACCCTTATTATTTAAATAATTAATACTTCCAATACTAAAAACAAAAAACTGTTCTTGGATTTGTTTTAAATTGGTTAAAGATTTTTCAGATCCTGATAAATAATATTTATTAAGATCTTCATAGAAAATTGTTTCATTTTTATTTTCTTGATTATTAAAATT
>CACPQM010000003.1 GCA_902636075.1 uncultured Pelagibacteraceae bacterium
TAATCTATTTCACTAAATACACTGTTTTTCCAATTAGGGACTTCATTTCCTCTTATAATTGGTAGCAATGATTGACCCTCAAGACGATGTTTACTTACTTTACTATCTACAGATTCTAAAAAAGTTGGAAGCAGATCAATAGCCTCTACAAATCTTTTTTCTCTTACTCCCCTATTATTATCTGACAAATTGCTTGGATCATAAATTATCATTGGAACTTTAACAATTTGTTCATGAAAAAGCTCTTTTTCTCCTAGCCAATGATCACCCTGATAGTCACCATGATCTGATGTAAAAACTATCATTGTATTCTTCAAATAATTTTTTTCTTCAAGAAAATTAAATAGTCTACCAAGATTATCATCTATTTGTTTTATCAATCCCATGTATCCTGAAAGAACAGTGTTTCTCACTTCTTCTCTTGAAAAAGTCTTCGAAATATTATTTTCCATGAAAGCTTTATAGACTGGATGATCTATTTCTTTTTCAGTATTACTTCGATGAACTGGGTAAAATTGATTTGAGGAGTACATATCATGATAAGGGGCAGGAGCAATGTATGGCCAATGAGGTTTAATATATGATAAATGTAAAAACCAAGGCTTCTCTCCACTTTCTTTAATAAATTCCATTGATCTATTTGTCATAAATGCAGTTTCAGAATGTTCTTCTTTAACTCTTGCTGGTTTATTTGAATTTCTTAACCTCCATCCACTCAAGATATTTCCACTTTCATCCTCTGATGAATTTGCCCAACTGTCCCAAGGATTATCACCCTCATATCCAAGTTTGTTTAACCAGTCATTGTAAGAAAGTTTTTTAGTTGAATTTTTAATGTGGTTATTAGGATGTAGCCCATCATCTCTCTCATAAGGATCAAATCCTGGTTCACTAACTGTCAGACCTATTTTTGTATCTTTTGAAATTCCAAGTCTATTCATTCCATCTATATCAGGTCTCATATGTGTTTTACCAACAACTCCAGTCCTAATTCCAGATTGCCTTAAATAATCTCCAATTGTTAGTTCGCCTATTGGTAAAGGTATTTGGTTCCAAGTTGATCCATGGCTAAATACTGTTCTTCCAGTATAATAGGATGCTCTTGATGGGCCACAAACAGGAGCTTGAACATAAGCTGATTCAAATAAAATTCCTTTTTTTGCTAAACCATCTAAGTGAGGTGTTTTAAGATATGGATGTCCATAACAAGAAAGATAATCAAATCTAAGTTGATCAGCCATTATAAATAAAATATTTTTAACTTTATTCATTGTCTATTAAACATTTGTTTTAAACCGATAGTAGATGCCTCACATATGCCTTTCTCTGTAATTAAACCTGTCACATATTTTGCAGGAGTTATATCAAATGCTAAATTCTTTGATTTACTTTTTTCAGGGTAAATTAAAACTTTCTTAACATTATTTTTATCGTCTTTTCCTTCTATATGGGATAGTTCCTCAGAATTTCTCTCTTCAATAGGTATCTTATTATAATCTTTAGTTTCCCAATCAATTGTAGAGCTTGGTAAAGCTACATAAAAGGGCACATTATTATCATGTGCTGCTAATGCTTTTAAATATGTGCCAATTTTATTACAAACATCTCCCGTAGATAGAGTTCTGTCTGTTCCAACAATGCACATGTCAACCTCTCCTCTTTGCATTAGAATACCACCAGTATTATCTGTAATAATTGTATTTGGTATACCCTCTTCATTTAATTCAAACGAAGTTAAATTTGCTCCTTGATTTCTTGGTCTTGTTTCATCGACCCATACATGAATTGGTATTCTTTTTTTATGTGCTTGATAAATTGGTGAAGTTGCTGTACCCCAATCTATAGTTGCTAACCACCCTGCATTACAGTGAGTTAAGATATTAACAGTTTTATTATTTTTACTATAAATTTCTTCAATTATTTTTAGTCCATTAAATCCTATATTCTCACAAAATTTTACGTCCTCATCACATATTAATTTTGCTTCTTTTAATGCTACATCCAATAATTCATCAGACTTCACAAATGATAATTTATTATTCATTCTATGAACTGCCCATTGCAAGTTTATAGCTGTAGGTCTTGAATTAACTAATTCTTCTGAACTTTTTTTAATGTAATCTAAATTTTTATTTTCTTGTATTGCTAATACTATCCCGTAGGCAGCAGTTCCACCAATAAGAGGTGCACCTCTTACCTCCATAGTCTTTATTGCTTTTACTACATCTTTTATTGTCTTTAAATCTTTAATAATAAAATGATGTGGAAGTTTGGTTTGATCAATTATTTTTACTACATTATTTTCATACCAAATTGTTCTATATTTTTTTCCATTTATTCTCATTTAATTACTCCAAACCACAGGAAACCAATCTTTTCTCATTTTATCTCCTGGTTTTAAATCTATTCCAGCAAAAGGTGGAGAGGTTACTCCATTTCTATCAATGTATCTTACATCGTCTCCAATAAATCTTGCAGAAAAAGCTTTACGACTTTTTTTGTCACTATTTCCTGAAGATGAATGTAAAGCTTTAAAATTAAATAATATTGCATCCCCCATATCCATCTCTGTACTAAAAATTTTATTTTTATCTATATTTGGAATGTCCATAAAACTCTTGTTATTTTTATACCAAAAATTGTCATTTGACCATTTAGTAGGTCTTACTAACTTTGGCAACTTGTGGGATCCCTTTAAAACTTTTAGAGAGTTATCTTTTGATACAATGTCTAATGGTATCCAGAAACTTCCTGTATCATTTCCATCTACGCAATAATATGGAAGATCTTGATGCCATGGGGTTTCTTTTTTTGTGCCAGGTTCCTTTAAGAAAATGTGCTCATGAAATATCTGAATTTTATTAGATTGAGTTGATTGAGCAACAATTTCTGCAGCTGGTGAATTAAAAATAAAATCTTTAAATTCATCTATTCTTTGCCAATTACAATAGTCCTCAAAAAATCTTCCTCCATGTTGTTTTGAAACATTTTCTCTGCCATGTGAACTTGGTTTA
Organism: uncultured Pelagibacteraceae bacterium; assembly: GCA_902636075.1. Taxonomy (GTDB): domain Bacteria; phylum Pseudomonadota; class Alphaproteobacteria; order Pelagibacterales; family Pelagibacteraceae; genus Pelagibacter. Next base: position 3,015 of record CACPQM010000003.1, read on the forward strand.
TTTAATACTTTTTGAAATCCCTTACTAAGTTTTTCAATCCAAGGCGAAAAAGCTTTTTTGATTAAAATTACACCGTCTTTTTTATAATCTAAAATTTGCTTATCAGTTAATTTTGCAGTCACTTCTTTAAAACTCTACCAGCTACTGTTTTTAGTTTATTTTTTGTCTTTTGTGATCTTTTTTCTGGAGCAGTAATTATAGCAACATCTAAACAATTATTTGTTGGATCATCAGGATCAATATAAGTTTCAAAATTTTCAATTAGATTTTTAATCATGCTTTTTGCTTTAGCAGCATTATCTAATAATACTTTTATTACTTTTTGGACATCAACATTTTCATGATCTGGATGCCAACAATCATAATCAGTCACCATTGAAACAGATGCATATCTAATTTCTGCTTCTCTTGCTAATTTAGCTTCAGGCATATTTGTCATTCCGATCACATCAGCTTTCCATGATCTGTAAAGATTCGACTCAGCTAAAGTTGAAAATTGTGGGCCTTCCATTACCACATAAGTTCCTCCCATTTGATAATCTATTCCTTCTTTTTTTATTGCATACTCACATGCATTCATTAAGCCTTTAGAGGTTGGGTGTGCCATTGATACATGAGCAACTATTTCCTCATCAAAAAAGCTTTTATTTCGAGCAAATGTTCTGTCTATAAATTGATCAACAATAACAAATTTACCGGGAGGCAAATTTTCTTTCAAAGAACCTACAGCAGAGACAGATACAACATCTGTTACACCCAATTGTTTTAATGAGTCAATGTTTGCTCTAAAATTTATCTTTGATGGTGAAATAAAGTGTCCTTTACCGTGTCGTGGTAAAAAATAAACTTCTTTATTTTTATAAATTGCTTTTAAAATCTGATCTGATGGTTTTCCCCAAGGAGTGTTTAAATCTATTAATTCTCTGTCTTTGAAATCCTCAACATCGTAAAGACCACTTCCACCAATTATTGCTAATTTATTATTTGCCATGTAAAAAGTAATTATATTTGAATTATAAATAACTATTATGGATTTAAAAGATTATATTCGCTCAATTAAAGATTATCCTAAAAAAGGTATTTTATTTAGAGATATAACCACATTAATAAAGAATGAAACTGCCTTTGAGGAGTCAATAAATCAAATAGTTGAGAGATCCAAAAAATTTAAGGTAGATAAAATCGCTGCTATTGAATCACGTGGTTTTGTGTTTGCATCCGCCGTTTCTTACATTTTAAAAAAACCATTTATAATGTTAAGAAAAAAAAATAAACTACCTGCTGATGTACATTCAGTTGATTTTGAGCTTGAATATGGAACAGCAACAATAGAAGTACATAAAGACTCAATTTCACAAAATGACTCTGTTCTCATAATAGATGATTTGATAGCAACAGGTGGAACTGCAGCAGCTGCAGCAAAACTTATTGAACTTTCTAAAGGAAATGTTTCAGCTTTTATATTTGTCATAAATCTTTTTGATTTAGGTGGCTGTGATAATCTTTTAAAAAAAGGTTATAATGTTGAAAATTTGATGGACTTTCCAGGTCATTAATGGGTAAAATCTAATATGAAGAAATTAATTTCAATCTTAATTTTAATCGTTTTATATCAAACAACATCACAGGCTGGACAATATTCTAACAAATTTGCAAATTGTCTAATGCAAAAAACTACGGAAAGAGACAAAATAGTTCTTGTGAGATGGGCATTTTCTGCAATGGCCCACCATTCAGCTTTGAAAGAAGAATTTAATATTCCAAAGAGTAAATTTACAAAACACGAAATTGCAGTGGCTGATTACGTTCAATATATTTTGGGAACAGTTTGTTTTAAAGAAACAAAAAACGTTTTAAAATACGAGGGAGATGAAGCTTTCCTAAAAGCGTTTGAGATGTTAGGAGAAATTGCTTTTTTATCATTGATGGAAGAAGCAACTGTTTCAAATGCATTAGAAAATTACGTAACACATATTGACCCTGAATTTTTAAAAAAATTTGATTGATGGTAGCGGGAAGTGGGATCGAACCACTGACCTCGGGCTTATGAGTCCCGCGCTCTAACCAACTGAGCTACCCCGCCATTCTTAATTAATTGTAACATTTCACAAGTGTTGTCACAAGCCTGTCACAAACACAGGAGAAAAAATGTCATCAATTAGAAAACGAGGTAATAAATACCAAGTTCAAGTAAGAGTTCAAGGACAAAAAATAACAAAATCATTTAATAGACTAAGCCATGCTAGAAGATTTTCTGCTTATTATGAGAACAAGATTTTACTAGGAAATCATCTTCAAACTTTAAATAAAAACCTCTCATTAAAGAACCTCATCGATAGATATTTACAAGAAATAACTCCTCTTAAAAAAGGTAAAGACAGAGAACAGCAAAGACTAAATAGATTGCTTAAAGAAGATTTGGTTAATGAAAAAATCTATAAACTTAATACTAAAGACTTTATAAAGTTTAAAAATAAGAGAATTAAAGATGGTAATAGAACTTGTAGGTACGATTTGTCTTTACTCCATCATATTTATAATACTGCTATTAAACAATGGTGTTTCCCAATAACTCATAATCCATTATCTAACATTAAAAAACCTAACTGTAATCCCCCAAGAGAAAGAAGGTTAAATGATAACGAGCTTAAATATATTCTAAATCATAACTTTAAAAATAATAATATGAACAACATCATTGAGCTTGCTATTGAAACGGGGATGAGAAAAAGTGAAATATTATCTATTACAAATGATGATGTTAAAGATAATCATATCTTCTTAGCTGAAACTAAAAATGGTAACTCTAGAAAAATACCATTAACATCAAAGGTAAGAGAGATAATAAATAAGTCTAAACTTCCCTACTCTATCAGTAGTAATGCTGTAAGACTTAGTTGGAACAGAATGATTAAGAAAGCAGGTATTGTTGATTTACATTTTCATGACTTAAGACATGAAGCTATATCAAGGTTCTTTGAAAAAGGTTTATCAATACCAGAAGTAAGTCTTATATCAGGTCATAAGGATGTTAGACAATTAATGAGCTACACTCATTTAAAGATTAACAATCTTATTACTAAACTAAATTAAGGGGTACATATGAGCCATAGGGGGTGTGTATGGGATATATCTATTACTTATACAAAATAGTTACATTTAGATTGTAAACTAGATGAGGTCGAGCCTGCTGAGAAGATTAAATTAATTACAGGTAAATCTATTAACAAAGATTGTGGCTCTATTCCTATCTGTTTCTAATGTATCAAGGTTGCTTGTTTCAGATATAAATAGTTCATAATAATCATTATTCAAACTAACTTCTAATCTTAAAAATGTAATTTTTTCTAATCTTCCTTCGTATTTTTTAAGTTTATCATTCAAAGATATATCGTTTTGGTCTATTCGACTATAGGAATATCCAGTAAAACCACCAAGAGGCAATCTATCATTAATATGAAAGTCTACTTTATCCCCTCTAAAAATAAAAGATGCATTACCAAACTTATTTGAATTCCATTTATCAAATTCATTAGTAGTATTGAAAATTAATGATGCTGTCTCATCGCTTAATGTGGTTCTGTACTCTCCTTGTAAATTCCAAAAGTTAAGTACTTTTTTACAGGTATAATTTTCTACATTAGCTGATGCATGTGCTGGGAAATAAACACCTAGCATCATTAAAATAATTAGAAATCGTTTCATTAACTAATCATAAAATACACATATGTCCTTTGTCCACTCCATATTAGGAACTAAACCTAAGGAACTGTCAACCCATGGACTAGGGTCATGTAATGAAAACACCCTTATTTGAGGATTGTCAATCTTGCTGCCACCACCTAAATAGTACTCTAAATTAGCTGCGAAATAGATATCTTTTTCTTCAACACCCTCGCACCACTTTGCTAAAGCAATAAAACTCCAAACAAATGAGATATTATTTATTTCTCCTGTTGAAATATCTTTTTCCCAAATCCTATCTCCTCTTTCATACTGTTCAATGTAAATGATATTACCATTATCCAATTGGTATGTTTTTTCTAAGTATTCTTTTTTAAAAGGAAGTTTGTTTTCAACAGCTAAAGCAACAAGGGGAAAGAACAACAATAGAAATACATGTAATAGTAGTTTCATTGTTAATAATAATATTGTTGTTTTTAGACATAAATAAGATGGTGTAAATTGTATTGTTTAGTATTTGTTATCAATGTTTTTAGTGTGTTTAAGTGAGGGGTCTACAATAGACACACCTAGCCATATGTCCCTTAATTAACTTATTTAACAATATGTAAAAGATATTTAAAAAGTAGATAAACAATACACAACATTATTGTGTTAAAGATTATTTAGAAGATATTTAACTGATGACCTCTCTTAAGACCTTGTTATATATTATATAGATACAGTTTTAATTCCATAACCAAACATTTGTAAAACATTGTGAGTTATATTGACTCACTACATTTCAAGTCTCGCCACAGCTCTGTCACAATAATATTTTATAAATAATATTAATATTAATTTACAGGTTAAAATAACAAGCTTGTTTAGTTAAGAATTGATGGGTTAAGTGAAGTTTTGCACTGACCTCGGGCTTATGAGTCCCGCGCTCTAACCAACTGAGCTACCCCGCCATTTAATTTACTTTGTTATATACTACCTATTTTTCTTTCAAACAAGAAAATCAGAAATATTATAATTCTTTATAAAAATTTAAAATATCTTTACAAGTATTATCGTAATTAAATCTATCTAAATTATATTCTATTTTTTTTGGTCTATTCTCATAAGCTATAATCATTTTATTTTTTAAATCATCTATATTTTCGTTTTCAAAAGTTTCGACATTGTAGTTGCATATCCAATCTTTATTACCCTCATGCACAGTAGTTATTATTGGAAGTGAAAAAGTCATAGCCTCCACCATAGCAATACCAAAGGTTTCCCATCTTGAAGCGGATATATAACAATCAAAAAGTTTATAATAGTCCTGAATGTTGTCTTTATGTCCAAGTGTAATTATATTTTTACTCTTATAATGTTTATACTCATTATGACTATTCCCAATAAGAATTAAATATGCATTATCTAATCTTAGATTTTTAAAACTTTCATAAATGATATCAAAACCTTTTTGCTTGTGAAATCTTCCCACAGAGCCAAATATATAGCTTTTTTCAGGTATAGATAATTCCTTTTTTATCTCATCATTTTTTTTTGAAAAATTATTTTGAGCACAGGGCCAATAATAGAGATTTTTAATCTTTCCTTTAAATAACTTAGAAGCTTTTTTAATTTGAGTTTTATTAGGGATTATAAGGCCGTCATGATTTAAATAATGATCTTTTTGAAAATTCATATGAACAGTAGATACAAGCTTAAAATTTTTCTTTGTAATAATTTTGCTAGCATTTCCTAAATGAGTATGAACAACATCTGGTTTTATAGTTGCAATTATTTTGTTTATTTTAATTTTTTTAAAAAAACCCTTCAAATCATATGTTGTAACATTGCTATTTAAAAATTTTTTGTATTTTTTAGTGTCAGATTCTGGGTTTTTTATTAAGAAAGTTTGATGACTTTGTGATTGATGGTTTAACAAATTAATAGCATATAACTCAGACCCAGCAAATCCTTTTGAAATTAAAACGTGAAGTATTTTCATATTTTTAAAATATCAACATAAAAATGTTAGGGCAAACTTAAGTTAGTAAATACTAAGTTTTTTTAACACCAGTTGGATGTGGAACCCCATCTATTATTAATTTCGGTTCAACACTTACATCAATCAATTCAGGACGTTTATCCAAATAAGATTTAACACTTTTGATAGACATTATGTCTTCTGAAAATTTTTCTAATCTCGGAAATTTTTTTATAATTGATAGATCAAGCATTTTAGATAAATCTAAATGATGAAATGTAACAAAATCACATGCTCTTGGTTCATCAAAGATAAAAAATTTTTTGTCATTATCTTTTAAGGCTTTTTCAAGATCTTCAAATCTTGATAATAAAAATGGCGTCATGTCATCTTTTTTTTTTATAAATCTCTCACCTGTTGCAAAATTTACCGTAGGGTTAAGTGGCATAAAAAGTTCCTGTGCGCTTTGCATAATAGCATTTGCTTTAGCATTTAATATTGGTTCAGTAATATTAATGCCTGCTAAATTTTCTATAAATGTCATTATTGCCATACTTTGACAAATCTCATGTTTCTTATCTATAATTAACATAGGTAATTGTTTAAAGGGAATATTAGGTTTTACATCTGACCATTCCTTATCATAGTAGTCCCATGACATATGATCTTCATATTTAATATTTGTATAATGAAATAATAAACGTGGAGCTTCCGCTAAAGCTCTCATTTTAAAATATATTAATTCTAATTTATGTGTCACTTAAATTTATGAGGCTATAAACTTTATTAAGTAATAAAGTATACCTGTAATTATTGTTGCATAAACAAAGCCTACAACAAACAATCTGATAATTATTTTGTTATTATCATATTTTGATTTTAAATATATATAAATGAGAGTGTAAATTCCCACTATTGCAATACTCAATAATATATCTGTTGGATTCATAAAATTTTTTAAATTTCTATTTTAATTTAATAATATGATTTATTCAATTGATAATAGAATAATTTTAGATTGTCTTATCCTTGTCAAATAATAAACTACTATTATTAAAAAATATAAAGAGAGGAAAAAAATGATTAAATTTAAATTGATTAGCAGAGCTTTTATGAGCTTTGTTTTAGTTATTTCATTTTTAGCATCTTCAACAGCAGCATTTGCAGAAATAGTAGGTAGACTTTCAGTTCATTGGAGTCCTAAACACCATAGTGCAAAACATGCTCAAATTTTTGCTGATGAAGTTAATAAAAGAGCAAATGGAAAATTAAAAATTGAAGTTTATCCTTCAAAGCAACTTTTTGGGATTAGAGAAGTCATGGGAGCTGTAACTTCAGGTGCTGTTGAGTTAGGGGGAATTGTTGGTGTAGTAAGTTTTCCACCAATAAATAAAAACTTTAATGTAGCGTCTTTTCCAGGTCTATTTAATTCTTGGGAACAACAAAGAGGTTTTTTCCAAAATTCGTCTAAAGGAAAAGAAATTTGGGGAGAATTAACTAAAAAAACTAATTCAACTTTAGTGATGTACAATCCAGTTGGACCGGTCATGTCAATTTCAAGTGCTAGAGAATTAACTGGTATTGATGCTATGAAAGGTTTAAAAGCGAGAAGATTACTTAAAAGTGAAGAGCCTATGTGGGATGCTCTTGGTGCAAATCGTGTATCTTTAAAAACTGGCGAAGTATACAATGCTTTACAGTCTGGAATGATTGATACAATAAATAGCCCCCCAGGGAGTATAAAAGCTTATAGCTGGTGGGAATTTCTAAAATACGCTCAAAAACCATACCAATATTATGCTGATGCATATATAATGGCTAACTCTACTTGGTTTAATAGTTTACCAGCAGACTTACAAAAAATAATTATGGATGTTGGTAAAGAAGTTGGAACACTTTCAACAGACAGAATTATGGATCATGGTGAAACTGTTCTTAAAGAATTTCAAGACAGAGGTGGTGTTGTAACTACTCTTTCAGGGGCTGAGAAAGCAAAATTTGATAAGCTCATGAAGGATAAGGTTATGCCTGCAATGGCAAAAATGATCGACTCTGATGCTTTGAAAGCAGCACAAGAGTATGCAAAAAGTAATTAGAATAAGTTAATTGCTTAATCTAATAAAATGAAAGCGTTGCGAGCAGTTAATAATTTTTTAGCTTCGGCTTCATTAGCTCTCGCAATGTTAATCATTTTTATTATGGTTGCTGCATTATTTTTGAGTGCAGCCACTAGATTCATAACTGGTACTGGATTTGCTTGGTTTATAGAATTACCGCCCGTTTTAGTTAGTTGGTTAGTTTTTCCACTTCTAGGTCCTTTGTTAAAAAAAGGACAACACATTAAAGTAGATTTTTTAACGCCCATGTTATCAAAAACAAATAAAGAAATTTTATTTTTAATTGTAAATACAATTGCACTAATATCAGCTTGCATTTTCTTTAAAGCAGGTCTTGATGCAACAATAATGTATTTCAATTTAGGTCAAGTAATGGAAATTGAAATAAGTATACCTATATGGTGGATGTTTTTAGCATTCCCAGTAGGTTTTTTAATTTTAGCTTTAACCTCTTTAGAGTTGCTATTTGACAATATCATGAATTTAATAAGAAATTAAATGTTTGCATTAGCATCTATACTATCTTTGGTAGCGTTAATAATTTCTGTTCCTATTTTTTTAGTATTTGGATTAGGTAGTTCTATAGCTGCTATTGGTGGACTAAATCTTCCTTGGTCTGTTTTAATTCAAGTATCATTTGGAGCTCTAACAAAACATGTGCTTATAGCAGTTCCATTATTTATTTTCAGTGGGATGGCGATGCTTAAAGGCGGTGCAGCACTAAGACTTGTAAGATTTGCAACAACTTTAGTTGGACATTGGCCAGGAGGTCTTGGTGTTGCAATGGTAATTGCTATGGGTTTCTTTGCAGCATTTTGTGGATCTATATTAGCTGCAATTACTGCAGTAGGTACAATCATGATGCCTAAAATGATTGAACAGGGCTACCCTACTCCATTTGTTGTAGTACTAGCTGCATCTGCAGCACTTCTTGAAGCTTTAATTCCTCCATCAAATGCTGCTATTTTGTTTAGTGCACTTACATACGTACCTGTCTCTAAAACATTTGCTGCAGGAGTTATACCAGGAGTTATTCTTCTAATTTTAATGGTTCTGTTAGTTTTATTTAAGTGCAGACATATAAGAGCCGATAAAAAAGCTTCATTCAAAGAAAGATTAAGTTCTTTTATTGCAGCACTTCCAGCATTGATAACTCCGGTTATAATATTAGGTGGAATTTATGCTGGTTTTTTAACTCCATCGGAGTCAGCAGCAGTTGCAGGTGTTTATGCAGTAGCAATAGGGTTTTTAATTTATAGAGAATTAACTTTTTCATCTTTATTAAGTTGTTTAAAGGATACTGCAATAATTACTGCAGTTATATTCTCAATAATTGCAACAGCTACTTTTTTAAGTGTCGTACTTACTTATACTCAAGCACCTCAAAAAATTATTACTTATTTTACAGACATGGGTGTTAGTGTGAATCTGTTCTGGTTAATGTTGGGTACAATATGTTTAATACTTGGAACTTTTATAGAAATAGTTCCAGTATTTTATTTGACTGTTCCAATTTTTGCTGCATTAACATTATCTTTTGATCAAAGTTTATTACACCTCTATGTAGTATTTGTTGCTTTTGCTGGAATAGGAATGATTACTCCACCTGTTTGCGTGGGTATATATACTGCTGCTGGTGTAATAAAAGAGAACCCTGCAAATGCATTTAAAGAAGTTCCCTTGTTTACAATTGTTGGAATTATTTATGGAATATTAATGATTTTATTTCCAGTATTTTCAACTTGGTTACCTAGTTTTCTTTAACATGCATCACCTGCAATAGCCCTGCATGCGTTCATAGCTTCTTGCTCTGTACCACCTCTCTCAAATACCTCCATTACTGCTCTAATTGCAGCTTCTGCTGTGGCTGCAGAAATTCCATCATTTATAGCTTCTTGAACAGCTTCATCAACTATAGATGCAAACTCATCCTCCATTCCTTCAACTATTATTGCATCAAATTCTTTAGCTATTTCCCTTCCTATTGAATCTCCTATTTCTTTTTCAATTTGTTGACTCAATGAAGCCTGCATTGTTTGATCTAATGTACTTTTTACCGTATCATCCAAAGACTTTTCTAAAGCCCTCTTTTTTTCATCAATTATATTTTCAACTTTTTTGTCAATTGCAATCTGCCTTCTCTTTAATATTAAATCTATTTGTTCAGGTGTCATATTGTAATTTGCTGCAATTCTTATCTTTGCTTTGCTAATAGCTTTAGCTATTTTTCTGTCAAATTTGTTCATATTTAAAGCTATAGGAGCTTTGCCACCTTTGAGTTTAATATAATAATGAAATGGTTGGTTATCGTATGAAATAATTTGGAAAAAATATGCTTGATATTTTGGGACGTGCTTACCAATCCAAGTAAATAATTCTATTCCTTGATATTGAACTGATACTTCATTTTTTTTTTCGTCTAAAATGAAGTTAAATAATTTTTTTCCATCATTATAATATTTTACTTTAAATTTATCTGAAAAAACCACAAGTTGTTGGTTATTAGAAATTCTTCTTATCTTTATACCTCCTTGCCTATGGTTGTATATTCTGTAATCATCGAAAGTCATTTCCATAATTTCGAATTTAGATGTTTTGCCTGAAAATTTTTTTATTTCAATATTTGTAGAATTTCCGAGACTAAATAATATTAAATAAATTTTAAAAATTAAAATAAATAACCTCATTTTCTAATTTCTTTTTCACATATTAATCTGGCTTCTTCTGGTTTTAATTCTTTTTTTAGTTTACTCTTTGCAATTGTGCATGCAGATATAGATTTCTCAATACTGAATTCCTCATATTTTCCTACACTAAAATAAAGAAAAATAATTGCTGCTCCTAGAAATATCAACAATTTATAATTTTTATACATTAAGAAATTTGTTGTCCCGGTAAGGAAATTTCTAAATGATATTCAGGTTCATCTCTTTGCTTTATTAATGCAGGTATTATTTCTTTATAAGTATCAAATAATCCTTTTTTAATCTCAGGTAATTGATCTTGTAAATGAGAATGTAACTTTTCTAAATTATAAGCCGGAACCGTTGGAAACATATGATGCACACAGTGATACTCCATCTTCCAATATAGAAAGCTAAGAATTGGGTTCAATTTCATATCCCTTGCTGACAATCTGTGATCTTTTACATCTCTTGCTAAACCAGCGTGTTGAGTAAAGGCAACGAACTTGTGTAATCCTTTCCCATAAAAATGAGGTAATAAAAGATATAACACTGGTAACCATGAAGATATTAATAAGGACCAGATAATTATAGATAACCAAATACCAACATAAATTCTTGAAATTAAAATAGCTCTTGGTCTTGCATTTTGTGGAATACTATCAATCATAACTTTAGTTTGTATGCCAATAGCATGTTTTATTACTTCAAAAGCTATACTTTTTTTAAAAAATAATAATTCACCAAAAGGAATTAAATTAATTATTAGTTTTTTAGGAGTATCTTTTAAATTATTGTCATATTCTATTTCATGATCATAAGGGTCTTTTGTTGAATAAGTATTTCCATGATGAACAAAATGGGTAAATCTCCATCTTGTAGGCTCAAAGTATGCCATGAAACATGAAATATAGTAAAATATTTCATTTAAAAATTTAGTCTTGAACGCAGTTTTATGACCTGTTTCATGCCAGATGGGATTACAAAAACAAAAGATATTTCCATAAATGTAAAACCATAATACTGACCACCAGGTACCCCAAGTTAAATAAGCAAAATATCCAACAATGCTTAGTAAACTAAAATAAATACTTACATGTATTAATCCTTTGATGTCTGATTTTTTTGTAAGTTCTTTTAAGACTTCTTTATCAATATTAGGCCTGAACCACTTTTCTAATTTAACGTCCATAAATTACAGTAAGAATAAACATCATACATGTATTTATTTATCCTACCAATGATTTTTGAGGCTTCATATCACTTTTTTCAATTCCTGCTACTTCAACCGGTTTCTTCATAGCATCTCTTCTAAATGGTTCACCTAATTCTTGGTTCAAAATTACTTCTATAAATGTTGTAATTCCTTTTTTTTGATCCTCACATGATTGTTTAATTGCTGCAGTTGTTTCTTCCATAGTCTTAACTGCAACTCCTTTTAAACCACAAGCATTAGCAACTTTTGCGTAGCTTAATTCAGGATCTAACTCTGTTCCAATAAAATTATCGTCAAACCATAAAATAGAGTTTCTCTTTTCAGCTCCCCATTGGTAGTTTCTAAATATAACCATTGTAATTGCTGGCCATTCCTCTCGTGCACATGAACTCATTTCATTCATGCTTATTCCAAATGCACCATCGCCTGCAAAACCAATCACAGGTGTATCGGGACATCCGATTTTTGCTCCAAGTATAGATGGAAAACCATAACCACACGGGCCAAACAAACCTGGTGCTAAATATTTTCTTGGTTTTTCAAAAGTTGGGTAAGCGTTTCCTATTGCACAATTATTTCCAATATCACTAGATATAATAACATCATCTGGCATTCCAGCTTGAATTGCTCTCCAAGCTTGTCTTGGAGACATTCTATCGGAGTCTCTTTCTCTAGCTTCTTTATTCCAAACTGTACCTGGATCATCATCTTCATGATCTAAACTTGTAAGAGTTTGTAACCATGCAGATTTTGTTTGATGAATTAAATTTTTTCTCTCATCTCTTCCACTGTCTCCTGCTGTTGGTGAAAGTTTTTCTAAAATCTGTTGTGAAACCATCTTCGCATCACCACAAATACCAACTGTAACTTTTTTTGTGAGTCCAATTCTGTCTGGATTCATGTCGACTTGAATTATAGTTGCATCTTTTGGCCAATAATCAATTCCATATCCTGGTAAAGTCGAAAATGGATTTAACCTTGTTCCTAAAGCTAAAACAACATCTGCTTTTGAAATTAATTCCATTCCAGCCTTAGATCCATTATATCCTAATGGTCCTACTGCTAAAGGATGACTTCCTGGAAAACTATCGTTATGTTGATAACCATTACATACTGGGGCATCTAACTTTTCAGCTAGGTTTTTGCATTCATCAATCGCATTACCTATTACAACACCTGCCCCTGACAATATTACTGGAAATTTAGCATCTGATAAAAGCTTTGCAGCTTTTTCAATAGCTTCTTTTCCTCCACCTTGTCTTTCAAATCTTACGATGGGTGGTAATTCAATATCTATTACTTGAGTCCAATAATCTCTTGGTACATTTATTTGTGCTGGTGCCGATCCTCTAAATGCTTTTTCTATTACTCTATTTAATACCTCTGCCATCCTTGAAGGATCTCTCACTTCTTCTTGGTAGCAAACCATATCTTTAAATAAATTCATCTGTTCTACTTCTTGAAAACCACCTTGACCCATAGTTTTATTTGCTGCCTGAGGAGTGACTAATAACAACGGTGTGTGATTCCAATAAGCTGTTTTAATTGGTGTAACTAATCCAGTAATTCCTGGCCCATTTTGAGCAATCACCATTGACATTTTTCCAGTAGCTCTTGTGTATCCGTCAGCGATTAATCCACCGTTAGTCTCATGAGCAACATCCCAAAAAGTAATTCCTGCTTTTGGAAATAAATCGGATATTGCCATAAAAGCAGAACCTATTATTCCAAACGAGTGTTCAATTCCGTGCATTTGAAGAACTTTAATAAACGCTTCTTCTGTTGTCATTTTAGTCATAGATCAGCCTTTCTTAATTCTTTTTTTAATTGTCAAAGTGCCCGATTAATATATAAGATTTAGCGAATTTCAAATAAAGAAATCGTCACAATGTCAAATACAGATATAATAATACATGATGAAAAAGACAATGTTGGCGTGGTTGTTATAGAAAAAATATCCCCAGATCAGGAATGTAATTGTTGGATAATGGAAAATGATAAGTCAATTTCAATTCAATCAAAAGACGAAATATCTTTAGGTCATAAAATTGCAATGAAAGATCTTAATGAGGGAGACACTATTTTAAAATATGGTCATGATATTGGAAAAGTAGTTAAAAATATTAAAAAAGGTGAACATGTTCATGTTCATAACGTAAAAACAAAAAAGTGGTAGGTAATGGAAATTCCAAAAAGTTTTTTAGGGTATAAAAGAGAAAATGGACGTGCTGGGACACGTAATCACGTAATCATACTTCCTGTAGACGATATTTCTAACGCATGTGCTGAGGCAGTATCAAATAATATAAAAGGCACTATTGCTCTTCCTCACTCTTATGGACGATTACAGTTTGGTGCAGATTTAGAACTTCATTTTAGAACGATGATTGGAACAGGAAAAAATCCAAATGTTGCAGCTGTTATAGTTATTGGTATTGAGCCCAAATGGACTAAAAGAATTGTAGATGCAATTGCAACAACTGGTAAACCTGTTGAAGGTTTTAGTATTGAAGGTGTTGGAGATATAGACACAATTGCAAAAGTTTCTAAAAAGGCACAAGAATTTTCAATGTGGGCATCTGAAAAACAAAGAGAAGAGTGTCCGATGAGTGATTTATGGATTTCTGTTAAATGTGGTGAGTCTGATACAACATCAGGATTAGCATCAAATCCCACAGTTGGAAATCTAATGGATAAATTGGAACCATTAGGTGTTCATTTATGTTTTGGGGAAACTTCTGAATTAACTGGTGCTGAAACGGTTTGTGAAAAAAGAGGTAAAACACCTGAGGCACAAGCAAAATTTAAAAAAACATGGAACGATTACAATGATTTTATTCTTAAAGAGGCAACTGATGACCTTTCTGAAAGTCAACCTACAGCAGGTAATATTGCCGGTGGATTAACTACCATTGAGGAAAAGGCTTTTGGCAACTTCCAGAAAATAGGTGGATGCCAATTTATTGATGTTCTTGAACCAGCAGAGGAACCAACAAAAGGTGCTGGTTTATACTTTATGGACACTTCATCAGCAGCAGCTGAATGTGTTACTTTGCAAGCAGCTGGTGGTTTTAATATTCATTTATTCCCCACTGGACAAGGTAATATAATAGGAAATCCTATTGAACCTGTAATTAAATTGACTGCAAATCCACTTACTGCGAAAACAATGAGTGAACACATTGATGTAGATGTCTCAAAAATTTTATCTAGAGAAATGAATTTAAGTCAAGCTGGGGATGAATTAATTAAATCAACTTTAAGAGTTGCAAATGGAAGGTTAACTTGTGCTGAAGCTCTTGGACATAAAGAGTTTGTTATGACTAAATTATATAGAAGCGCCTAGTTATTTTTTTAATTTTGCAAGTCTTTTATCATCCCAATTAGAATAAACTCTTCTAATCATTGCAGCTCCAAAACCCAGAACAACAGCAAGAAGTACGGAGGTTAGACCATAAAACACAGGCAAATCTCTCGAAAAGTTTAATATAAATTCACTTAATGCTCCCAAGTTATTAGTACCATTGACAATAGTGTTTGCCGTTGTTTCATCTTTAATAAAAGTATCATAAGCAATTGCTATACCAACTAATAATAATAATATTGCTAAAATAGTTTTAAATTCTGAGCTATCAATTTTTTCTCCAATTTTTTGACCAAACTGAACACCGATTATAGAACCTAAAATTAAAACAGCTACTAAGATTAAATCTATAGTTCCATAATTTAAAGCATGCAAAATTGTTACAATGGCACTTATAAATATTGTTACAAAAAGTGAAGTTCCTGGAATTAATCTTGTAGGCATCCCAATAATATAAATCATTGCTGGAACCAAAATAAAAGCACCACCTATTCCCATAATTGCAGCAATGAAACCAACTATCAAACCTATTATTATTGGTGTAAATGCACTTTCATAAAGTTGTGACTTTTTAAAACGCATTCTTAAAGGAAGACCATGTATCCAATAATGTTTATGTAACTTTTTTCTTTCAGTTATTTTTTTTCTTGCTTTATCAATTTCTGACACTCCTTGAATAAGCATAAAGGTTCCTAAAATTGCAAGAATATACATATATGCTAAAGAGATAACTACATTGATTTTCCCGATATCTTTGAAATATGAAAAAGTTATAATTCCAAGTATTGTTCCTACAGTTCCGCCAATTACAATCATGAAACCCATTTTATAATCAAGTGTTCCTTTAAGATAATGTGTTGTGGATCCAGAAACCGAGGTTCCTAGAATATTACTAGCTTCATTCGGAACTGCATAAATAGGGGGCACACCTAAAAAAATTAAAAAAGGCGTCATTAAAAACCCACCACCAACTCCAAACAAACCAGATAAAATTCCTACAACTAAACTAAGACCAAATATAAAAAGTAAATTTATTTCGACTTGTGCGATTGGAAGAAAATACTCCATTTAAACTAATTATTCCTGTAGGAATGCAAAGTCAATAAATATGAATATTATTAGATAAAATTCTGAGCAGTACTAAGAAGAATTATGCCCCAAGTAAAAAAGATAAATAGATATAAAAAAGATTTAATTATTTTACTTATTTGATTTTGGAAAAATAAGGGAATATTTTTGAAGTTTTCTTTAAAATTAACTTGCATCCTACAAATAACCATAAGTTATATAAAATGCAAATAGTTTTTTTAAAAAATAGTTGCTCCAAAAACTTTTACTTCCTCACCTTCTTCTCCAAGCACCAACCTTCCCAAAAAGTCACCTGGTATCTCAGTACTTGTCTGTCTATACAATACAGTTATATAAAGTCCTCGTCTTAAACAACCAATTGCTTTACATCCCTCTGCTAAACTTGAGATTAATTTATTACTTGCCCATTGTTTTCCAAGCTCAACTTCATTAGCCCCATACATCATTTGAGATGAAAGATCTCTAGTAAAACCACCATAATCCTTGATATTTGACGATTTAACTAAGTTTGCCCAAATAGGATCTGCAATTTTAATTATTTCCTCGTCGGATTTCTCTAAAAGACTCATTTACCTATCTTAAAAATTAGGAAGCTTCTTTTTTCTCTTTTTCGTCTACGATATGATAAACAGGAGCTTTTTCCATTGTAAATTTTCCTGTTTTTGGATCTCTTCTAGATAATGTTAAACAATGCCAATTTTCATCATCAAGTTTCATATAATCACCTCTGTAATAGTATCCAGGCCAACGTGTTTCCTGCCTAAATAAAGTATGCTCAGTTACACATTGTGAGGTTAATGTTCTATGTTTGAGCTCCCAAGCTCTCATAAGTTGATGGTAGTCTTCAGCGCCTACATTTTCTAAATCTTCTTCAAGCCATGCTAACAACTCAAGACCTTTTTTGAGAGTATTTTCGTTAGTCATATAATTATAACTTATTCCACCTACATATTCGTCCATAATTTTTTGTAGTCTTTGTAAACCTTGAATAGGAGAAATATAACTTGGAGACACTGTTCCTCCAGTTATTTCGTTTCTTCCAACCGTGTAATTTTCAAGGGGTTTATAAATCACTTCTTTAAAATCCTCACATTGCTTATCACTAACGTTAATGTCAGCTGCTTTTTGCTCTTCTATGTATTTAACAGCTGCTTTTGCTGCGAGTCTCCCTTCAGTAAATGATCCAGATGAAAATTTGTGAGCACTACCTCCAACAGTATCACCAGCTCCAAATAAGCCTTCAATTGTTGTCATTCTGTTATAACCCCAGAAATATTCAGGAGGTGATAAGTCTTCTGGTCCACTAACCCATGCACCAGAACAAGTTGCGTGTGAGCCCATAACGTATGGCTCAGACGTTGTTAATTCTGGATTAGTATATTTTGGATCAATATTTTGAGATGCCCAAACTACCGCCTGTCCAACAGTCATACCTAGGAAATTTTCCCAACCAACTGTTTCTAAGTGTGGATCTTGGAAAGCTTCTTTAGTAACCATATGAATAGGTCCTCCACCTGCCATGGTTTCTTGAATGAAAGCGTGATTACGTAAACATGTTGGAGTTGGATGATGATCAATATACTCTCCAACTAATTCTTTGGTTTTTTCATACCATTTCTTCTCATAATTCTCACCATTTGCGTTTTGGGTGTATGTTTTAAGATGTAAGAAATATGCACCAACTGGACCATAACCATCCTTAAATCTACAAAGGACAATTCTATTTTCCATTTGAGTCATTTTAGCACCAGCAGCAATAGGTAATGCATATGCTGATCCGTTGCTCCAAGGGGCATACCAAGTTCTACCCATTCCTTCACCAACTGCTCTTGGTTTAAAAATATGTGAAGCTCCGCCAGCGGCTACAATTACTGTCTTTGCTTTAAAGACATGGTAGTCACCAGTTCTCATATTAAATCCAACAGCTCCCCCAACTCTATTCTCTTTGTTTTCATCCATTAAAAGATGAGTAATCATAATTCGGTTATAAATTTTATCTGCTGATTTCTTTGCTGCCTCAGCTACGATTGGTTTATAGCTTTCGCCATGTATCATTATTTGCCATTTACCCTCTCTTTGGTAACGACCTGTTTCTTTATTCTTCATCATTGGAAGACCCCATTCATCAAACATATGTACAGTTGAGTCTACGTGACGCGCCATATCATATCCAAGATCTTCCCTTACTAATCCCATTAAATCATTTCTTGCATATCTTACATGATCTTCGGGTTGATTTTCACCCCACTGCATACCCATGTAACAATTGATTGCATAAAGTCCTTGCGCGACTGCACCACTTCTATCTATGTTAGCTTTTTCAACGCAGACTATTTTTAAATCTCTTCCCCAGTGCCTAGCTTCAAATGTTGCACCAGTACCAGCCATACCTCCACCGACTACAAGTACATCACAATTTTCTACAATAGTTTTTCTAGCCATTAATAATAAACCCCTTTTTTAAAGGCACTCTTATCAACTTTAGGTAATTCTTGGTTTGTATTAAGTCCTTCTGGCTCTGAATAGAGAATTTGAGAATTGATTTCTCCTTGATTTGGTTTGTCGCCTTCAGCTAAATTTGGAATATATTCACCCCAAGGCTTTGTTGTTATAGGTGATACAAAATTCTTTTCAGTTCCATTTCTAAATTTTATCCTCCAAGAAATAGTTCCTTTCTCTTCTTCTCTTCTAACTCTTACACTATGACCCATTGGAGCAAAATCTGCATAACCTCTTACATCGATGGCATGATTAGGACATGCTTTTACACATGAGTAGCACTCCCAGCAAAAATTTGGTTCAATATTTTTTGCTCTTCTTATTGTTTCATCGATGTGCATTATATCTGATGGACAAATATCTACACAGTGACCACATCCATCACATCTGGTCATATATACAAAAGTTGACATAATTTATATTTTCTCCTTTATAACCTTTATCATATTAATAATGTTTTGGCTCCTCTCTTTTAATACCAAGACCAAATTGCTCAGGTGCATCGGACTCGGGTGGTAAATTGTCTCTTGAGCCATCTGCCTCTGCTAAATTTTTTTGAAGAGCTGCACCGGGTTTATAAAACATGTGTGCAAATTTTGACCAGTATACACCGCCAAATAAAACTAAGTTAGCAACAATAAATAAAACTAAGAATACAACATCGTCCCATCTTCCTTGCAGATTTAATGATTGTAGAAAAGACCAGATTAACCCAAATAAGGAAGAAGCAATCAAAGCTAAAACAAATAAATCAGCTTTTATAACTCTGTACCAAGGTTGAGCTTCAGAATAAACATCTACTCTTAAAAAAAACCAAAACCAAGATCCACCAAGCACGGTTAATGCCGCACCTAAATGCCAAATGATTGGCCATGCAGATGGTGTTACTGAACCCGGAGATGTATAAAAAAATATCATAACAACCGAACCTATCCAAAAAAGTATAGTTCCATACATTCCCATCACATGAGCTAGCCTTCTTTTTCCAGCTCCTAGTTCTGATGTAGTTGCAATGTCACTTACAATTGTTTTAGATATTACTGAAATTCTTTCACCTGTAGATAAAGTTTTTGAAGCAGACAATTTTGCCTTTTTTGCGTTTTCAAAAAAATATTTTACATTTTTTTTGTGAATTATATCCATAACAGTTCCAACTAAAATTAATAAACCCATCAAAATTACAAAAGATTGCATTAGTATTGGTGGCACACTTTCTGCTAAAATTAAAAATGGGTTTGTTGAAATCATTATGATTTGTCCTTCCGCATAAGATTTTTAGTATACTTATTTAGAGAGATCAACCGCGATATAATGACATTTAAACAGGACTTATAACTTAATATTATTTGTTTTTTCTTACATAGTGCTGTTTAGAAGCTATTACACTTCTTACACCACCTTGTGGGTTGTCAACATCTCCCGATCTTCGTGGAATCAGATGAATATGACAATGATTAATTGATTGTCCTGCAGTTTTGCCAGAGTTTGATCCTACATTAAAACCATCAATAGTATTGTCTTTATACTCAAGTTTCTTTTTAAATTCTTTTAATAAAGCGTCACATGCTAATACTTCTTCGTCATAGAGTTCAAAATAATTTTCAACATGTCTCTTTGGTATTATTAAAGCATGATATTTGGATACTGGGTAACTATCATAACTTGCATAAGCTAATTCATTTTCTAACTCAAAATCTTTTGTAGATATATTACAAAATAAACATGGGTTATTTGGGTCTCTCATTTTTAATTTAAGATATATTTTTCTTTTCTAAATTCTTTTTCAAAAGTTTTATGCAATGAGTAAAATACTTTACTTTTTCTTCTCCTCCAATGATTGTCTAAAATATATTTTGTTGAAACTACACCTTTTCCAGATCCAACAAGCAAAATTTCATCGTATTGATTTAATTCTTTCAGATAAATATTTTTTTTTACTATTTTAAATTTTTTTTCATAAAATTTTAAATTTACACCTTTATAATATTGATTTTTAGGTGAATAAATTTTGTTATTTTTTACAAATAATAAATTGGATGTTCCGGTCTCAAATATTTTATCCTTTACGCATAAAGCTATGTCTTCTTTTGAAGTATTTATTTTCGATAGATAACTAAGTATTTTTTTGTATTTTAAATTTTTATATTCAGGTTTCACTCTTTCATAGTTGACTAATCTAATACCAAATTTTTGCTTAGGTTTAACTCTATCTCTAAGTGATATTGAAATAGTTTTTTTATTTAAAGCAACTCTGAGCAAATGATTGTAAGATTTGGTTTTATCTATATTTTCATTTATTAATTTCAATATTTTACTTTTTATTCCTTTATTATAGATCTTATAGGCCTTTAATGATTTTATTAAATTATCAATGTGTGATTTATAAAAAAGAATTTTGGGTGGCTTACTATAAATCCACATTGTAGTAAAAACTCCATCCTTATTCCATAGATCATCAAACTCAATTTCTCTAAAGTTTTTACGCTGATAAGATTTTTTTAATAAGTATTTTACCATTATTTGTCAAAAAAGATTCTGGGTGAAACTGAAATCCATATACATCATCTTGAGTATTTTCGAAACCCATTGCTATTTCAGATTTAGTACATCTCATTGTGATATTAAAGTTTTCTTTCATAAAAGGTTCTTTTAGCTTAAGTGAGTGATACCTGCCAACTTTAAAAATTGAATTTTTTTTAAAAATAGAATTATTACTTGTAACTTTTACAGTAGATTGAAAACCATGATAAATATTTTTTTGTTGAATAATTTTTCCATTTTCACTGTGTAGGATTAATTGATAACCAAGACAAATACCAATAATTTTTTTTGTTCCTTTGTATTTATTATAAATCTTTATAGTTGTTGGATAATCCTTGGGTGATCCTGGTCCAGGAGAAAATACTATTGTTTTAGATTTATCCAATAATTTTTTATTTATATCAAAGTAATTTGAGCAATATACTTCGTCAAATTCAGAAAATTGATGAACTACATTCCAAGTAAATGAGTCTTGATGATCAATAATATAAATCATTTAAATAATTCCAAAAGTGATTTTGCCTTGATAAAGTTTTCATTGAATTCTTTCTTTGGATTACTATCCAACACAACTCCAGATGCTGCAGATATTTCTGATCTATTTTTAAAATTTAAAATTGATCTAATAATTATATTAAACCTCATATCTTCATTAAATTTTATATACCCAAAACTCCCAGTAAAAATATTTCTATCTTCTTTTTCTTGTGAATTAAGTAATTCCAATGTTCTTATTTTAGGACAACCAATTACAGATCCACCTGGCATCATTGACTTAATTATTTCTATAACAGATATTTTTTGATTTAATTTACCAATAATGCTAGTCACGTAATGATATAGGTGCTTATATTCCTCTACATATTTTCGTTTTTTTATTTTTACTGTACCTGGTTTGCATATTTTAGATAAATCATTTCTCTCAAGATCAACAATCATATTATGTTCTTTAGTTTCTTTCATGTTATTTCTGAAGAATTTGAGAGCTTTAGATTTTGTTGTATATTTATTTTTTTTTAAGGTACCAGCAATAGGTTTGGTATTTATAAAATTACCAACTCGATTGATTAAAGTCTCAGGAGAACAACTAACTATTGAATAATCTTTATCTCTAATCATAAATGATTCAGGCGAAGAGTTAATCTTCATTAGTTTCCAAAAGAAATTTACCGAATTAATTGTAGATTTATTTTTGTACTTTGTGCATATTTTAATTTGGTACGTTTCACCCTCTCTAATTTTTCTTGAAAATGTATCAAATATTTTTTGATATTTGCTAAAATCTAAATTGAGCTTAAAAGGGCTTAGAATTTTGGTTTTTTGGAAAACTTCATTGAATTGAGCTCTTTTTATATTTGAATGAATAGTAATTTTTTTTCTTATTTTAATTAAAGTTTCAGGTTTATAAAAAATACCATTGTGAAATCTTAAATTTTTTTGGTTTTTTATAGATAAATTTAAAAGACTACATAAAATCTCATAGCCAAAAAATCCCACATATAAGTCAGTTTCTTTTCTATATTTTTTCGAAGAAAAGCTACGTAAAAATTTTGCAATATTATTTTTGTTAAGCGTTATCTTCTTTGAAAAATCAGTATAAATATTATAACCCCCGTCAACTTTATAAATAATCAGGGGCTTGTTTGACTGATAAAGTTTTTCTAAATATTGATTAAACTTAAGTTTATGCTGCCTGAACTCGTTCAATTGTTTTCTCTTTTATAGGTAAGTGTATCACACCAGCAAAAATAGAAAGTGCGATAGATGCGTACCAAGCATAATCAAAGTTACCATGCATTTCATAGAAAACTCCACCTAGATATGCTCCAAGAAAGGATCCTACCTGATGACTGACAAATACAATACCATATAAAAGACCCAGATGTTTTGTTCCAAATATATGCCCCACTATTCCATTAGTTGGGGGTACCGTTGAAAGCCACAGAAGCCCAAATGTTACTCCGAATACTATACAATTAAATACGCTTGGAGGTAAAAATATAAAATAAATTAATGATACACCTCTTAAAAAATAAATTGCACTTAAAACTTTCTTTTTACTAAATCTAGTTGCTAAATAACCTGCACCAATTGTACCAATCATATTAAAAACACCAACTAGAGCTAATATCATTGCTGCTGTCCAATCGGGTAGCCCTCTATCCATCATATAAGTTGGGATATGAGTAGCCACTAAAGCAATATGCCAACCACAAACAAAAAAACCAAGAGTTAAAAATATGAAACTTTTATTTCTAAAAGCCTCTCTTAAAGCTTCTGGTGCTGTTTGATTGTTATCTAAATTACTACTTCCAACTGGAATTTTTGGTGTATTTACAAATAGAGCAACAATTAATCCAATTCCTAATAGAAAACAAAAATATAAAATTGTAATTTCCCACCCCATTTCAATTAATGAGTATCTTACCAATAAAGGTGAAACAAAAAAACCAAATGATCCTGCACATGTAACAATACCTGTTGCTATTGTTCTATTAGAAGCAGGAAAATGTTTAGCAACAACTGATACTGGGATACTTATAGCAGTACCACCTAATCCTATACCAATCAATATTCCAATCGTTAGAGTAAAGAAGTGTCCAGTATTAAGTCCTAAGTAGAAAAGTAATAGTCCTGATAAAAAAAATAAAAAACCCACAAAGATAGCTGTTGCACCTCCATATTTATCAGTTATGAAACCAAAAACTGGACTGAAGATTCCCCACATTAAAAGTTGCAAACCTATTACAAAACCAAAATGTGAAATAGAAATATTCAGATCTGTATTAAAATCAAAAAAAAATAAGCCAAATGTTTGCCTAATTCCCATTGCAAAAATAACTGTTAATGAAGCTGCAATAAGGGTAACTAGTGCCTTTTTACTAGTGAAAAATTTTTCTTTGCTCATTTAACGAGCATAAGGTTTTTTCTAATATCTGCAATTAAATCTTTTGGGTCTTCTAGTCCTATATGTAATCTAACCAAGTGTTCATTTTTATCTAAATTTAGGAATTTTCTATCACCCATCTCAATATCACTTTGCAGTAATGCTAAACTTTCAAACCCACCCCAACTATAACCATGACCAAATAATTTTAACGAATTTACAAATTTCAAAACAGATTTTCTGCTTTTAGATCTTATAATTAATCCCATAAGACCTGATGAGCCAGAGTAGTATTTTTTCCACATTCTAAAATTGAAAGAGTTTTTTTTATAAGGATACAAAAGTTTTACTTTTTTGCTTTTGGAAAGAAACTTACAGACTTCTTTAGCATTAGACTCATGTTTATCTAATCTAATATCTAAAGTTCTTAAGCCTCTTGTTATTAAATAAGCATCATCGGGACCTAATCTTAAACCCAAAACATCGTCTGCTTTTTTGACGTGCTTATATACTTTTTTGTTAACAGCTAAACTTCCACCCATCACATCGGAATGTCCTGAATAATATTTTGTTGCTGATACTATTGACATATCAAAACCCAATTTAATGGGTTTAAAAAAATATGGTGTTGCCCAGGTATTATCTATTGCAGTAAATATTTTATTTTTTTTTGCAATAGAAATAACTTTTTTTAGATCTTGGAATTCAAAAGTATTACTTCCAGGGCACTCAACGTAAATTAGTTTAGTTTTATTTGTTATGCTTTTTTTTAGAGACTTTAAATCATGAGGATTATAAAATTTTGTTTTTATTCCAAATTCTTTAAGATAATTTTCACTTAAATTTCTAGTTGGATTGTAGAGTGGATCTGAAACTATTATCTCATCTCCTGGTCGTGTTACACTAAATATTGATAGAAATACCGATCCAAATCCAGTTGGAGTTAAAAATACATTGTATGATTCCTCCAGTTTATTAAGAATTTTTTGTAATATGAAAGTAGTTGATGTACCTTTTCTACCGTAATCATAGTGTCCACCTAATGGTTTTTTTAAAGCCATTCTTTGCATTTTTCTTAAATCTTGCATTGATTTAAAAATAATTGTGGATGCCCTTACAACTGGTGGATTGACAGAATGGTTGTGAAAATCTTTAGCCGTATGCTTTAAAAAAGTTTTGAAGGAATAATCCATAAAAAATTTGATATGTACTTAGGACAATGCTATATCCACCAAATAAGTCAATAAAATAGTAAAACTAAGGAGATTATGGGATATCCAAAAAAACATAGAGGCCGTAGAAAAATGGGCTCTAAAAAAAGAAGAGCAAGAAAAAAAAATAAAAAGAAATAGAGAATTTAATCTTTAATCCAACCACCACCTAGAACTTTATGACCAAATTGGTCTTTTTTGTAAAATACACAAGCTTGGCCTGGAGATATTCCGTATTCTGGTTTTAAAAGATTTACTTTAACATTTTCATTATCTTTTATATCTACTTTTGCATCTAAAAGTTTTCCAGTAGATCTTACTTTGACCAATATATTTTTGTCTAATTCATTTATATTTGTAAGTAAATTTACATTTTTTAAATTTATATTACTTCTTGCCAGCTCTTCTTTTGGACCAATGTAAATTTCATTTTTCTCAGCATCAATTTTAATTACATAAAATGGCTCTTCATTTGAAACTTTAATTCCTTTTCTTTGACCAATAGTAAAATTGACTATGCCGTTATGTACTCCAACAACTTTTCCGTCTAAATTTTTAATATTTCCTTTTCTGTATGATTCTGGTTTGAATTTTTTTATTACAGAAGCATAATCTCCGTTGGGCACAAAGCATATATCTTGACTATCTGGTTTATCAGCAACATTTAGATTCAGATTTTTTGCAATTTCTCTTGTTTTATCTTTAAGAAGTCCACCTAGTGGAAATCTTATATAATTCAATTGCTCTCTTGTAGTATTAAATAAAAAATAACTTTGATCTCTATTTTCATCAATTGCTCTGTACATATTCGTTAAGTTATCTTTAGTTAAACTTTTTACATAATGACCTGTGATTAAAGCATCTGCATTTAAATCTTTAGAAAATTCAAATAAATCTTTGAACTTAACTGTCTGATTACATTGTACACATGGTATTGGAGTTTCGCCCTTTAAATAACTATCTACAAAGTTATCTATAACACCTTGTTTAAACTTGTCTTGGTAATATAAAATCTTATGTTGAATATCTAGTTTGTGTGCAACTCTTTTTGCATCTATTATATCTTGGCCTGAACAGCATTGTTTTGAAGCAGCAACTTCTTTGCCATCATTGTAAAGTTTTAGGGTAATACCGATTACTTTGTAGCCCTCTTGTTTCATCATCCCTGCAACAGTTGATGAGTCTACGCCTCCAGACATGGCTACCACTACTGTAGTTTCTGAAGGCTTTTTATTAAATCCTAGTGAGTTATTTTCTAAATTCATTTGATGGTATTTATACTTATTTCTATTATAAGTTAAATTAAATGATTTTAGATTTTGAACCAGGTGACAAAGTTATTAATCCAGCCAATAAAAGTTGGGGTATTGGTCAAGTTCAATCAATAATTAAAGATAAAGTAACTGTTAATTTTGAAAATGTTGGTAAAAAAGTAATTAACGCAAATAATATTGAACTCGAAAGAATTGATAATGATGAATGAAATTAAAATAAAAAGTGTTATTGAAGGTTTAATTGACACTTTTCTTATTGCGGGAGAAGTTTCAATAAAATTAAGAAAAGAAGGTTTAAATAAAGAAATAAAATCGGACAACACCCCTGTAAGCAATGGTGATCTTGAAGTAAATAAAATTATAACAAAAAAATTGTTAGAACTGACACCAAATATCCCGATTGTTTCAGAGGAAACTTCACACAATAAATCTAAAACCAATTTAAAAAACTTTTGGTTAGTTGATCCAATTGATGGAACATATGACTACATAAATGATGGGGAGGAATTCACAATTAATGCTGGACTAATTTTAAATGAAAAAGCAGTAGCTGGTTTAATTAATGTGCCTGCAAAAAACAGAATTTTTTATAGTTTTGGAAAAGACCAATCATTTGAAATTACATCAAACAAAACTATAAAATTAGATTGCAGGAAAATTACTCCTAAAGGTTCAATAAAAGTAGTTTCATATTCAAATAAACTAAAGCCTGAAATTGAAAAAATACATAAGGATTTAGGAGTAACAGAACACGTTAGAATGAAAAGCTCTCTTAAATTTTGTGTTATAGCAACTGGAGAGTTTGATGGATATGTGGCGGAGCCAAGAGCTTGTGAATGGGATATAGCTGCCGGGCATGCTATAC
The DNA here is from genome assembly GCA_902636075.1 of uncultured Pelagibacteraceae bacterium. Taxonomy (GTDB): domain Bacteria; phylum Pseudomonadota; class Alphaproteobacteria; order Pelagibacterales; family Pelagibacteraceae; genus Pelagibacter. Next base: position 30,409 of record CACPQM010000003.1, read on the forward strand.
TTGAAAACGCAGGTGGAATAGTTACAGATTTTAACGGAAATGAAATTACGTATGGCAAAAAAGATTTTAAAAATCCAAGCATAATTTTAAAGAGGAGTAAAAATTTATAATGAGCGAACAATTAAGAATAATTTTAATTATAATTGTATCAGTATCAATATTTGGTTTAATTGTATTTGTGATGGTTAAAAATTATATAGGAAATAAAATTCAATACTATTTAGAAGAAAAAAATAAAAAAACTAAAGAAGATTAATTATTTTCAAATATTCATCTTTTTCAAGATCCATAACTCTTCTTGAAACTTCAAAATCAAAACCTGAGCGAGCTAAGACTCCTATATCCTTTTTATAAAACAAAGGTCGATTATCCTCTTGTCTTGACGGTCCAATTCTTTTTTTTTTACAGATTTTTATAGCTGAAAAAAAATCCTGATCTTCATTTTTATCTTTTATTTGTTCAATCGTGTTTTTAATGTATTTTTCACCTACTCCTTTATTCATTAAGTAATTTCTTATCTTATTTATAGATGATCCTCTTTGAATTAAACTTTTTGCTTTTGACTCTGAATAAAATTTGTCGTTTATAAACTTTGATTTCTCTAAATCCTCAAGAACAATATCTATAAGATTAGAAACATCGTTTTTTTTTATATTAGGGTTACTTGATGTTAAATATTTTTTTAATAAATAAGTTCTTAATTGTTGTTTTGAGGGTGCAAATTTTTCTACATAATTAAGTGCAAAATTCGTCATCTCATCCACCGTTACCTCTAATGTCTTTTTTTTATTTTTTATGGGAATCATTTTTTTATTTAATATAATATAAAAATAATATGATTGAACAAATAGCAGCTTTTTTTACCATAGAGATGATTTATTTGTGGCTAAATATAGGTGTAATACCCTTCTGGTTAATTCTGATTATTTTTCCAAATTCAAAGATTTGTGGATTATTGGTTACTTCTGTGTTTCCTTTTTTTGTTTTAACAGCTGTCTATATTTATCTAGGTTATTATTTCTATATTTCTGGATATGATTTTGATTATAATTTTACGTTGTATCTTGGTCTGTATGACTTGAGAAATCTTTTTGAGGCTGAAGCTTTTCTGATAATGTTCTGGACACATTTTTTAGCAATTAATTTATTTTGTGGAGCGTGGATAATGAAAGATAGCCAAAAACTATTTATGTCTAAATATATGGTGTTTGTTCCAATAATAATTACTTACTTTATTGGTCCTTTAGGTTTAGTTATTTATTGGATAATAAGGATGTTCTACGCTAAAAGAATTAATTTGTTAGATTAAAAGCTTAATTACTTTACTACTTTAAAACCTGAAACTTGCATTGATCCAAAGCCACCCTCTACATGGCAAATATTTTTAAAACCCATACTTTGCAAAGTTTTTGTTGCTAATGCAGATCTAAGACCTCCAGCACAAAACAGAACCATTTCCTTATTCATATCGATTTTACCGTCTTTAAAATATTGACTATCTGGATCCATCCAAAATTCCAACATTCCTCTTGGGATATGAGAAGATTTTTCAATTCTTCCTAATCGTTCTAGTTCTCTTACATCCCTAATATCGATAAGGTTACACGTATCATTATTTAATTTTTCTAAAGCTTCCTCGGGTGATATTGTTTTAATCTCCTTTAAAGCTTCTGCGACTAAAGTTGATGCTGATTTTATTGTCATAAATGTTTATTACACGAAATTAAAAATATTACTATATAAATCAAATAAAGGTTATTAAATGAAAGCTCCAAATTTTAGATTATCATCCACGTCAGGTAAAACTGTTGAATTAAGTAAAGTAAAATCAAAATTTATTATCATCTATTTCTATCCGAAAGACAATACAAGCGGATGTACAATTGAAACAAATGATTTTAATAAACTTTTAAGTAAATTTGAAAAACTTGGATGCACAATTTTTGGAATATCCAAGGATAGTTTAGAAAGTCACGAAAAATGGAGTAAAAAACTTAATCTAAATTTCGAACTCCTGGCAGACGAAAATAAAATCTCTTTAAAAGCTTACAAAACTTGGGCCAAAAAGAAATTCATGGGTCGAGAATTTATGGGCACAGTAAGAAGTACTTTTATTATTGAGAAAAATAAAATTATTAAGGAATGGCGAAACGTGAAGGCGGCAGGTCATGCTGAAGAGGTTTTAGATTTCATAAAAAATTATTAAAAAAAAGGCCCCAGTTAAGGGGCCTTTTATCAACTATAGAGAGAGAGATAGTTATTCTTTAGTCTCTTATTGCGTATGCGATAACTCCGGACTCTGTAACATCTGTACCAAGTCTTTCTGCTTCTTTACTCAATCTTATACCCATTGTTCCTTTCATAATTCCCCATACTATTAGAGATACTACGAATACAAATGCGTTGATTGATATTACTCCTAGAAGCTGCGCTCCGAATGATGCATCACCGTTAGTTAGTGGAACTGCTAAAGTTCCCCAAATTCCAGCGAATAGGTGAGCAGGTACTGCTCCAACAACATCATCGATTTTTAGTGAGAATAATAATTTAGTTCCAAAGACAACTATTATTCCACCAATCGCACCTATAAGAATTGCTGCTAGCGGTGAAGGCATTAACGGTTCAGCTGTAATTGCAACAAGACCACCAATTGCTCCGTTAAGCATTTGAATAACATCAGTTTTACCTGACATTAATCTTGTTATTGCACCAGCTGCTAATACACCACCACAGGCTGCTAAGTTTGTGTTAATGAAAATATTCGATACTGCTACTGCGTCATCAAATGTTCCCATCGCTAATTGTGATCCACCATTAAATCCGAACCAACCTAGCCATAAAATAAATACACCAAGTGTTACTAATGGCACTGATGATGCTGCAAATGGCTTCATAGGTTTAGCTGCTCCAGATTTATCAAATCTACCAGTTCTAGCTCCTAAAAGAATTGCTCCAGCTAATGCTGCTGCACCTCCAGTTGAGTGAACAAGCGTTGAACCTGCAAAGTCAGAGAAACCAGCAGCTGCCAACCAGCCACCACCCCACTGCCAACCCATAACGATTGGATAGATAATTCCTGATAGAATAGCCGCAAATAAAAAGAACGGCCATAATTTAATTCTTTCAGCTAATGTTCCAGATACAATTGAAACTGTTGTTGCACAGAAAACCATTTGGAAATACCAATCAGATCCATCTGCATAACCAGTATCAACTGCACTTGCATCAGACCATGGAGTAAAGCTTCCAATGTATCCACCTTCTGGAATTCCGTATGCTAAATTATATCCAACCATCCAGAACATAATTCCAGCTATTGAAAATAATCCGATATTTTTGGCACATATTACTGATACACTTTTTGATGTCACCATCCCTGATTCGAGCATGGCAAAACCTGCTGCCATAAACATTACTAAGAAACCACAAACCAAGAAAAGAAATGTATTGAATATGAAACCAACTTCAGCTGAAACTGTAGTTTCAGCATAACCTGCACTAGTCATATTTAGTAAGAAAAATATACTTACTAATGGACCAGCCAGTTTTTTTAAAAGTTTAACCATTTCACCTCCGTTTAATTAAAGGTGCTGTTATAGAATTAATAAAACTAAAAACTATTGATTGTTATTTAAAAGAGATATGCAGTATTTGCATGTAGTACACCGTATGCTTGTATAAAAAAACAGCCTTTATTAAATTCTAATTTTTAATAAAGGCTGTTTTAAAAGTTTATTTATTGAAAACTTCTTTAAGCGCTTTTGCAGGCAAAAACTTTACCTTTTGAGAAGCAGCGATTTGGATTTGTTCTCCAGTTCTTGGATTTCGACCAATTCGAGCTTTTCTTTTAGCCACTTTATATGTTCCAAAACCAGCAATTTTCACATTATCGTCGCCTTTTAATGCGTCCAAAATAGTGTTGGTAATCGTATCAAATGTACGCTCAGCATCAGCTTTACTTTGATTTAATGACCCTGCTAATTTTGCAATAAGTTGTTTTTTGTTCATTTTAGCTCCGGTTTAAAAGGTTATATTTATATACTTAACAAAATCGTTGATAATTCAAGCTTTTTTTTTGTGTCTCTAATTAAATTTACCACAATATATAGTTGTAAATAAGTATTGATTTATAAAGCTTTTTTTAACGTTAGAAAATCCCTTTAAAATAAGCCTAAATCTTTAAGGTCATTGAACGTTGCAAAAAACATTAAAGTTAACAATAAAAACATTCCGATTCGAAAAAAACCTTCCTGCGTTTTTTGACTTAATGGCTTTCCTAAAACCTTTTCAAATGCATAAAACATTAAATGACCCCCATCTAAAAGTGGGATTGGAAAAAGGTTAATTAAGCCTAAACTTATCGATATGTAAGCCATCATACTAATAAATGGCAATATTCCAAATTCAGCCACTTGGCCTGAAATCTTTGCTATTCTAATTGGTCCACCTAATTGTGAACTATCTCCAGATCCAGTAAGCATTGAACCCATATATTTAAGAGATGAGGTAGTTACAAAATAGACTTCTTTAACAGACTCAATTAATGCATTTGCCGGTCCTAATCGTTTATGATTTATTTCGTTATTGTATGGACTTAGTTTAATACCAACTATTCTTTTGTTGATTTTATTTCCTAAATTATCGACACCAGCAACAATTTTTGGTTTAACCTTCAATAATACTTCTTGATCATATCTAGAAATTTTAAAATCAACTATATCAGAGGTTGACATTAAAATAAGTTTAGAAACATCAAGAATGCTCTCAACTTTATTGTTATCAATTTCAAGAATTATATCATTTTTTTGCATACCAGCTACTTCTGCTGGACTATCTTTTTGAACCTCATCAATAACTGCTGGAGTAAAATCTTTACCAGCAAACATGTATATAAATAAAAAAATGAATATTGCTAAAACAAAATTTGCTATTGGACCACCTGCAACGATTAAAGATCTTTGGTAAAGTGGTTTCGTTACAAATAGCTTTTCTTGGTCTTCTTTATTGTATTTTTTTAATAGTTCCTCTTGATCAGCCTGAGAAAAAACATTTCTATCTCCAAAAAATTTAACATAGCCTCCTAAGGGAATCCAACAAATCTTCCATCTTGTTCCAGATTTATCATTCCAACCAAATAATTCTTTACCAAAACCAATTGAAAAATCTGTTACCCCAACACCATATTTTTTTGCAAAATAGTAATGTCCATATTCATGAATAAATACAACTACAATAATTAATATTATAAATGGCAAAATAAAACTCATAATTGATTTATAATATATTTATATTAACAAGATGTAAATAATGGTTTACCTTAGTTTCCAAGTTAAAATGGGCAAAAATGTTGCAACTATAAAAGAACAAAACAGTAAGGATTGAGAGACAAATACCGGTAAAAAATCTATTGGCAATATTATTCCAACCAGAATTGATTTTGAAAAGTCAGGACTGGGAAATAAAAGAATTCCACCGATCAATCCAACTATAATTGATACATATGCATTTTTTTCATTAAACTTTTTTGAGTAAAAACCAAAAAATATACTTAGTACTGCTGCGCAACAAAATAAATCAGCCAATAAAAATAAATATAAAATACTCAACCCTTTTGATGCTACAAAAAATGAAATTATAGAGATTAATATTATTATTTGCTTTGAAAGTTTTAAGTAATCACCCTTAAATTTTAAGACTTTATTCCCATCGACAATAATTAGGCTTGAAATAGCATTTACTAAAGTATCTATACTGCTTACTGTTAAAGAAATTGCTAAAACGATTATTATAATTGATAGAGAAATAACATTATCTTTCAGCAATAAAGAAAAAAAAGCAAGATCAGGAATAACATTTGAATTTTGAGAAGTTGCAATTAACCCTGAAAAACCCATCATAAATACTATTGGTATGATTATTAAAAATGAGACAATTAAACTATTCTTTAAAACTCTATTATCTTTAGCAGCATAAACTCTTTGCCAATTACCTTGATGAAAAAGATTAGTTGCTGCTACAGCTATAAAAAAAGTTAAGCCAGCAGTGAAATTTGGCAAGTAACCTGGGCTTAGTAAATTTGGTTTGTTTTGTTTTATAAATTCGAAACTAAACTCATTTGAGTTAAAGGAGATTAAATATGAAAATGATATCAACAATAACAGACCAAATACTATGAATTGAATATTATCTGTAAAAATTGAAGCTCTTAATCCTCCGTACAAAGTATATATGAGTGAACTTATGATTACGATTGATGCTGTAATCCATAAGTCTGTTCCTGAAATATAGTTTATTAAAATTGACACTGCAGTAACCTCTGCTATTAAAAAAATCGACATATAAAAAATAGATAAAAACAAAATCAGTTTAAATAATTGTGAGCCAAATCTAGATCTTACAACCTCAATTAAAGATTTCCCTCTTGGATAATTATCTCTAAATTTTTTTCCCAAATAAGTTAAGATAAAAAGAGGGAATGCAGTTCCTAGAGAATATCCAATAACAGCCCCTATTCCTCCCCATGTTGCCGCTGATGCAGGCCCAAATAATATCCATGCTCCTAATGCAGATGCAACTAAACTAGTTGTTAAAGAAAAAGTACCTACTGATCTACTTGCGACTAAATAATTGTTAAGTCCTTGATATTTTTTTGAATATACAAGTCCGATAATGACAAAAATTATACTTATGCCTAAGGTTAATAATATTGCAGATAATTGATTTAATATATTTATGTTATCCATTCTTCCCTTTCTGAATTACCGGACAGGTTCATCGGGTATATCTCAGCCTATATGGCACCCCTTTAAGTAATTTAAGCCATAGTCTAAATAAGTAAAGTGCCATTTTTGAACATATATACAGATTACACATAGCTAATATTCATAAGTAACGCTGTATCAAATCAATATATTGATTTTAAATGATTTTCTCTCTCTTATTATAAGTTAATTATAATACTAGGCTTCGCTCACTAGAAGCCTAGAAAAAACAAATTTTCCTTTACTAAATAAATTTAAGCTTACATGTGTCACTATAATCAATGTTCATCTATTGATTTAATCATGTAGAATTAAATGGACTATGAAAAATTTAATTGTCTTTATACTTTGTTTGTTTGCATTTAATGCAAATGCAATGGAAAAGAAGACTACATTTGATAAAGCACTATTTGAGAAAGCACAGTCTGAAGGCAAGTTAATAGTTATTAGTTCTTGGATAGAGTACTGTGGATCATGTGCAAATCAGATGAAAGTTTTACAAACAGCAAAGAAAGAAGGTGAGTTATCTGATATTAAATTTGATAACATTGAATATTTTTCGTTTGATGTAACAAATAGAGATATAGCTGACTCATTTAATGTACTATATCAAACCACTCTATTGATTTTTAAGGGTGATAAAGAAGTTTATAGAAGTATAGGGGAAACTACAGAAGATTTAATTTACGAAGCTTTAAAAACTTCAATAAAAAGTTAATAAAATTATTTAAACTTACTCATTTCTTACAAGTGGATATACTTTTGGACTTAAATACCTAAAGTTTGTAATTATAATTAGAGCAAGTGTTGCTACACCAACTCCAATAGTAACATAGAAAAACATATTTATTTCAAATAACCATTTAAGTTGAAAAATATTTTCTATGATAAATTTTGATGCTAATACTGAAAAAATAGTTGAAAAAAATATAATAGATAAAAAAGAAATTATAAATTCGATAATTGAAGACATTATAATTTCCTTCTTAGAAAAACCTAAAATTTTAAAAACTAGATTTTGAAAAATTTTAATTTTTCCTTGAACAATTATCGCGCTTGAGATTACAACTAAGCCAATAATAACTGTTACAGCTGATATTATGCTGACTGCTATAAAAACTTTATTTAGAACATCGGTAACTTTTGATAAATAATCTGAAATTTTTATTATAGATACACTTGGAAATTTATCTAAGAAATTAACTTCATTAAAGCTTTTAATATTTTTAAATTTTATTGTAGAGAGATATTCGTGTGGAATATTTTCTGCGAATTGTGGATTTAGTAACATTGCAAAATTGATACTTAAATCTTGATAGTTAACTAATCTAAAATTTACTACTTCTCCCTCAATTTCTCTTCCATAAATTCTAAGTGTAAATTTGTCACCTATATTTACTCCAAAGTCTTTTGCAACTTTACTATCCAGTGATATTTGCAACTTATTTGGTTTTGAAGTATCCCACCAACTGCCTTCTAAAATAGGATTGTCTTTTGGAATTGTATTAACCCATGAAACTCTTCTATCATTCATGATTACCCAATAACTATCATTTGAATTTGAAATATATGTATTTGGATCTATTCCATTAATTTTTACAAGACCAGCTGATACCATAGGAACAATTTCCATGATTGCCTCTTTATCAGCATCAATAATTATTTTTTTAAACAAATTTTTTTGATTATTTTGGATCCCTAAAAAAAAATAGTCTGGAGCAATTTCTGGAATTGATTTTGCTATTTCTCTTTTAAAATTAGAGCCTACGAATGCTAGCGTAAGTAACAATGTCATACCTAGTCCAAGCGACATCACAGTTATAGGTGTAATACTTTTTGATTGTGTAATATTTTTAATTGCTATTTTTGATGAAATACCAAGATTAAGTAGATTTTTTCTCAACAATAATATTATAAAACGGGAAACATAAAAAAAGACGGCTAGACATATAAAGAATGAGGCAAAATATATCAAACTATAAGTAGGAATCGAAGACCTGGAAGCAAACAAGCTGACTAAAATGGTAAGAAGTAACAAACTTAAGCTAATTGATAATTTTGAATATTTAAACTGCAAACTTTGAAAAACATTTCTAAATAAACTAGAGGCTTTAATTTGGTCAATTGAATTAACAGTTGGGATTGAAAAAATTATTATAACTAACAATCCAACCACAAAAACAATAAATAAATTTGTTAAAGAAAATGATGCCTCAATATTTAATCCAAGCCCATCTGATATATATTTATCTACAACTGGAACCAAGAAAAAACTTAGTCCATAAGCAACTAAAGAAATAAATATTAAACTAATTAGCAGCTGCAAATAATAAATAGTTTTAATATTTCCTGAATTAATTCCAATTGCTTTTTGAACAGCGATTGATGAATTCTTTTGATTGATAAAAGAAAGAAGAGTATTAGCAATTCCTATACCAGCAATTAACATAGCACTTATTGAAACTAGTGACAAAAATTGTGAAAAATTGTCAATAATTCTTTTTATTCTTTTTATGCCTCCTGCAGAATTTTCTGGATATCGAATTTTTACCTTATCATTATTTTTAAAAATTTTTTTAATTTCATTTATTTTTTTATCTTTATTTTTATAATCATCAAATTTAATTTTGTATTCATAATTTAAGAAACTTCCTAATGTGTTTAATTCTAGTTTATCTAATGTTTTTTTTCCTGTTAATGCAAAATCACCAAATACGAATGCTCCACCAATATCGGGAAGAACTTTTACAACACCAATAACTTTAAATTTTTTATTTTGAACTTTTACAATATCATTAATTTTAAGATTCAAATTCTTAAAAATGTTTTCATTTACTAGAATAGTATTATCGATTTCGTTTAATTTTTTTAATGACCCAACTGGTTCAAAAATTACATCTCCATATAAAGGATAATTTTGATCTATAGCTTTTATTCTTGTAAATGATGTTTTATTAGGTTTTTTTTCAATAGTTGAAATCATCGTGCTAAATTCAACTACTTGAGATACTGTTGAAATATTTTCAATCTGTTTTATTAAATTACTATCTCCTTCTCTCTTATTATAATCAATTTCTAAATCTCCTCCTAAAAGAACTTTTGAATTTTCATTAAGTTCATTCTCTAAACTGTCTTCGATGGTTAAGATAGTGCTAAGTATAAATAGGCTAATTAATAATGTAATTATTATACTTAAAATTTTCGAATAACTTCTGATTAAATCACGAAATGCATATTTAGAATAAAGACTTAAATCATTGATTTTCACTAATCACTCCATCTTTAATAGTTATTTTTCTTTTAGTTAAATTAGCTAAATTATTGTCGTGAGTGACCATAATTAAGCTAGCGTTTTCATCTTTTATATAATTAAAAAGTAAACTAGAAATATTCTCTGTATTTTCACTATCTAAATTACCAGTTGGCTCATCAGCCAAAATAAGCTCTGGTTTCATTACAACAGATCTTGCAATAGCTACTCTCTGTTGTTCACCTCCTGATAGCTGACTAGGAAGATTGTTAAATCTATTGCTTAATCCAAATCTATCTAAAATTTCTTTTGCTTTTTGTGTTGCATTATCAAGTTTATTTATTTCTAGAGATAGGCTTACATTTTCCAGTGCGGTGTAATTTGGTATCAAATAAAATGATTGAAATACTATTCCAATATTTTTTCTTCTGATTTCAGAAATTTCATCCTCAGTCATATTGGATATTTCTGAGTCCTTAAAAAAAATATTTCCTGCTGAAATCTTTTCGAGACCTCCAATTAACATAATTAAACTTGTTTTACCTGAACCGCTTTCTCCAACTATTGAAATAGTCTCTTTATAGTCTACTTCAAAGCTAATATTTTTTAAAATATTTATAGAGTTGTTATCTATGGTATAATTCAAACTAACATTAGATAATTTTAAAAGTTTATTCATGATTAAAAAATTAATAATTAAAATAATTATTTTATTAATACCAGGATTTGTAGCTAAAGCCGATTACAAAGTTGTCTTATTCGGTGATAGTCTAATGGCAGGATATGGTTTAGATAAAAAATATCATCTATCTTCAGTGCTTGAGAACAATTTAAATAAAAATGGTTTAAAAGTTAAGGTAATCAATGCAAGTGTATCAGGTGATACATCTGCAGGTGGTTTAAACAGAATAGAATGGACAATTGCAGAAAAGAATATCGATTTAATCTTAATTGGTCTTGGTGCAAATGATATGTTGCGTGGTATTAGTCCAAATGAAACTGAAAAAAATTTGGAGAAAACAATAAAAAAGATATTAAACAAAAAAATTCAAATAATTTTAGCAGGAATGGTAGCACCAGATAGTCACGGAAAAGATTATAAAAATAAATTTGATAAAATTTATAAAAAACTATCTGATAAATATGACTTAAATTTAATTCCCTTTTTGCTTGATGGAGTTGCTTTAAATCCTGAATTAAATTTAGACGATGGAATGCACCCTAATGAAAAAGGAATTATAATTATAAGTGGTAATATTGAAAAAAAACTACTAAAAATTCTTAATTAATTTAATGCATCTTTTGCAGTTAAATAATCATATCCAAAGACATCTGCAACTGCCTTATATGTAATTTGACCTTTATGAACATTCAAACCTGCTAAAAAATTTGGATCATCTCCTAAAGCTTTTAAATATCCATCTGTTGCTAATTTAGATAAGAAAGGGAGGGTTGCTTTATTTAAAGCAATTGTTGATGTTCTTGGAACACCTCCTGGCATATTGGCTACACAATAATGAACAATATCATCTACAATGTATGTTGGTTCAGCGAATGTGGTCGGTTTACTTGTTTCAACACATCCACCTTGATCAATTGCTACATCTACAATTACAGATCCTCTTTTCATATTTTTTAACATTTTTTTTGTGACAAGTTTTGGTGCTTCTGCACCTGGGATCAAAACACCTCCAACCAACAAATCACATTCTGAAATTAATTTTTCTAAATCGATTTCATCGCTTAATTTTGGTATTATAAGATCACCAAATTTTTTTGATAATTCGTCTAGTCTTTTTTCGGATTTGTCTACTATGTGAACTTTAGCTTTCATACCTGTAGCAATAATTGCTGCATTTTCACCTACAACTCCTCCACCCAAAATAACAACATTTCCAGGATCAACACCAGGCGCACCACCTAATAAAAGTCCTCTTCCCTTTTGGTTTTTTTCAAGGCAATGTGCACCTGCTTGAACTGACATTCTCCCAGCAACTGCACTCATTGGGGCTAACAAAGGTAATCTACCATTGTTGTCCGTTACAGTTTCATAAGCAATACAAACTGATTTAGAGTCTACCAAACCTTTCGTGAGTTCCTTTGCGGCCGCTAAGTGTAAATATGTAAAAACAATTTGGTTTTCTTTAATCATTTTTACTTCGCTTGGTTGAGGTTCTTTAACTTTTACAATTATTTCAGAATCATTAAAAATGTCTTCTGCTTTGTTCACAATTTTTGCACCAGCAGATTTATATTGTTCATTATAAAATCCCGCTTCAAAACCACCATTATTTTCTACCATTACCTCATTACCGTTTGAGGTTAATATTTTAACACTTTCAGGAGTGAGGCCAATTCTATTTTCTTGAGACTTTATTTCTTTTGGAACACCTATTTTCATATAAGTGAATTAGTTTTTTTTGCTTTTTGAGTAGTTTGTAATCCCTGTTCTTAATTTATCTATTATTTCATCGATGTGTTTCTTCTCACAAATAAACATTGGCGCAATAATTAAACAATCTCCTGTCGCTTTAAAATTCACTCCAGCATCATAACAATGTTTAAAGCATGTAAATCCTGCAGCTCCTGGTTTTTTATCCATTTTAATATCAATTCCGCCCATCATTCCATAGCCTCTTATATTATCCACAACATCTATATCTTTTAACGACATCAAACCTTCTTGGAAATATGGTGCTAAATTTTTAGCTCTATTAAATATATCCTCTTTTTCAAATATATCTTGAACAGCTAATCCTGCTGCAACAGAAACAGGTATTCCTGAATATGTGTAACCATGAAATAATTCTATAGAACCTTTTGGTGACCCATCCATTACAGTATCATAGATTTCTTCTTTGCATGCAACTGCACCCAAAGGACTTATTCCATTTGTTGTTGCTTTTGCCATAGTTATAATATCTGGTGTAACACCATATTCTTGTGATGCAAATGGAGAGCCTGTTCTTCCCCATCCAGTTATAACTTCATCAAAAATTAATAATATGCCGTGCTTATCACAAATTTCTCTTAGTCTTTGTAAATATCCTTTTGGTGGGACTAGAGTTCCTGTAGATCCTGCAATTGGTTCTACAATACATGCCGCAATATTTTCTGATCCAAAGTTTGTACAAATTCTCTCCAGGTCTTCTGCAATTTCAGCCCCTGTTTCTGGTTGACCTGATACAAACTTATGTTCTGGCAAATGCGTATGTCTCATATGAACAACACCCGGCATTAATACACTAGCAAATGTTTTAACATTATTGATCATACCTCCTACTGAGGTTGCTCCGATATTCATCCCGTGGTAAGCTCTTTCTCTTCCCACAAATCTAAATCGTTCACCTTCACCTCTAGCTTTATGATAAGCTACCGAAATTTTTATTGCTGTTTCAACTGCAGTTGACCCACAAATAGTATAAAAAATTCTATTTAAATTTCCTGGTGTATGTTTTGAAATTCTTGTTGCTAATTCAAAAGATCCACCAAAGCCTTGTTGAAATGGTTGAGCGTAGTCTACTGTTCTTAATTGTTTTGTAATTGCCTCAATTATTTCTTCTCTCCCATGCCCTAGTGGATTACAAAATAATCCAGAACTTGCATCGATCTGAGTCTTACCTTGATGATTTTTTAAATAAACACCTTTTGCTTCAACAATTAATCTAGGGTTTGCTTTAAAATCTCTGTTGGATGAAAATGGCATCCAATGCTCATTTAAAGAATTTGGTATTTGAGGCTTTTCTGAACTCATATATTTTTATTAATGTTTTTAATACTCATTCATAGACTAAAATAAAAAAATAGAAAATAATTTCTGTGCATTTTGAGTATGTCATTAGGTAATATTAAATACAACTAAAAGTTGAACCCATTTTAGACATTTTCAATTCACCTATGATTAATGTGCTTACAAAATACGTTTACATATAACTAAAATTGAATTTAAATGAGTGTAATTAAATTTAATTAAGGAGATAAAATGAAGAAACTAATTAGCTTTATTTTAGGAAGTATATTTGCTCTTAACTTATCAATTTCAGCTGCAAATGCTGCTGCAAATGAAGTGAGAGTTGCTTACTTTCTAGAATGGCCAAGTCCAAATTTAGAGGACATGCAAAAAAAGAATTTTGCCAAAGCACTAGGTGTTCCAGTAAAATGGACAAACTTCACTAATGGTGGGGCTATGACTGATGCAATGCTAGCTGGAGATATTGATATTTCATACTCTCAAGGTTTAGTGCCGTTTATTAATGCTGTAAAATCTAATGCACCTATCAAATTAGTTGATATTGCAATGGAATATGGGATGGGCGGAACAACTTGTGTTACATCTAACGCTTCTGGAATTACAAAAGCAAACGGTTCTGAATTAGAAGGTAAAAAAGTTGCTGTTCCACTTGGAACTATGGCTGAGTATGTCTTTGACGAAAGTATGAAAGTTGTTGGAGCTGACAGAAGTAAAATGGATATAATTCAAATGGATCCTGAGGAAGGTGCTGCTGCATTAGTAAGTGGTGATGTTGTAATGGCATGTTTATTCGGTGGAAATTCTATCAAAGCTGCAGTTGCAGTTGGTTCAAGACTTTTAACAGTCCAAGAAGCAAGAGATGCAGGTATCTTAGGTATAGATATTACATCTGTAACTGACAAATTTATGAAAGAAAATCCGGGTATGCTTAGAACTTTTATAGAAGTAACTCATGAAGCAAATGACAGATACAGAGCTGGTAAAAGCGATATGAACGCAATGTCAAAAGCTTCAGAAATGAAAGTTGCTGATATGAAAGAAACTTTAAGTGGATTTAAATTTCTTACTCCAGAAGAGACTAAACAGTCAATGGAGAGCGGTAATCTTGATGGTTTCCTAAAAGGTATGGGAACTCCAGGCGGTGCCGTTGATACTAGTTTTTTACCTTTATAATATTAAAGAGTAAAACAAATTTAATAGGCGCTAATTATTTAGCGCCTATTTTTTTTAACATTAGTTTTATATAAAGTTATTTCTATGAGTGACTTAGTTTCCAAAAATCTAAATATGATTTTTAAAACTCCAAAAGGAGAAACTGTTCACGCATTAAAAGATGTAAATTTTACTTTAAAAAAAGGAGAACTTCTCACTGTTCTTGGTCCTTCAGGATGTGGGAAAACTACTCTTTTAAATATTGCTGCAGGCTTTTTGAGACCCACCTCAGGCTCTATTGTTTTGGCTGGCAATGAAATTAATGGTCCAGGAGTTGAAAGAGGGATGGTTTTTCA
Organism: uncultured Pelagibacteraceae bacterium; assembly: GCA_902636075.1. GTDB lineage: Bacteria > Pseudomonadota > Alphaproteobacteria > Pelagibacterales > Pelagibacteraceae > Pelagibacter. The sequence continues at coordinate 45,679 of CACPQM010000003.1, forward strand.
ACAAGGGGCTTTATTTGAGTGGTTAACAGTTTCTGAAAATGTTGATTTTGGACTTAGAATGAAAAAAGAAGATCCAATAAAAACTGCTAAAAGAGTTGAAGAATGGTTAGAAATTGTAGGTTTAAAAGGTTTTGGTAATACTCCTACTTATCAACTATCAGGAGGAATGCAACAGAGAGTGGCTCTTGCTAGATGTCTTATTAATGATCCTGATTTAATATTAATGGATGAACCCTTAGGCGCGCTGGATGCATTAACTAGGGAGAAGATGCAATCTTTGGTTCTTAAAATTTGGAAAGAGACAGGAAAAACTATCATCTTAATTACTCACTCAGTTGAAGAAGCGTTGTTACTTGGTGAAAGATTATATGTAATGGCACCAAGACCAGGCAGAATACATAAAGAATACAATCTACCTTTTGCAGAAATGGGTTTAAAGGAAGATTTAAGAGAAATAAAAAAAAATAAAGACTTTTCATCTAAGCGTGAAGAAATTTTGTCCATGATTTGGAATATGGAGGAAGAAATTATGGGAAAAGAAAATTAAATGTTAACCCAATTAATAACCATACTAATTTTTGTATCCATAATCGGATGTATTATGTATGGCAGAAGACTAATCCAAACTGAAAAAGTTGATGCTGTATTTGGAAATCCTGAAAGAGCTAAAGGTGGAACTCATTGGGTTATTGTTGGAAGTGCTGCAATACTACTAGTATGGCTTTATTACTCTTGGGACATAGCAAAAGGTTTTTATCCAAAATCAGCAAACGAATTATGTCAGGTTGCTAAAATAAATGAATCTTTACTAGGATTGAAATATCAATTTCCAATAGAGGAACGTGAATTTAAAAGCACCTCTATAATTAAAATTGAAAATAAAAATCTTCAAAAAATTACTAACGAGATTAAAAATTCAAATGATCTTAACAATCAACAAAAAACAATTTTAGTTGGTTATATAAATAAAACTAAGCAGTTAATTCCTTTATTAACTAATGAGGATTTAATTGAAATGGACACTAAAATTAAAATAAGTGAAATGACCAATGAGATAAAGCAGTTAAGTTCAAATTTTAAAAAAGAAGATTATCCATTTGAGACTGAAGTTCAAAAAAATGAAAGGCTAAAAGGAATAACTGAACAAGGTGAGTGGGGTATCATGACTGTCAGATCTGGAACTGGCACCATAGAAAATACTATTGAAGTGCCGTTTATTGCAGAAACTTCAAAAGGATTAAAATTTCAAGCAGCAGCAGAGGAACTGAAAAAAATTAATGACAAATTTTTTAAATTAAGAAATCATAATCCCCAGTTCAAAAATTTAATTAAACAACTAAAAGATGAAATTAAAGCTTACAGAAAAAGCTTAGATGATACTGAGGAGATTGCCTCAGATTATGCAAAAAATATAGTAAAAATTGCAAGAAGAATTGAATTTGCAAGTATTTATCCACCTAAAGCACTTGATGAAATGCAAAGTGCAATAATTGAATTTGACGATTTACAGCAAAATGAACAGGCAGGTCTTAGATTAATTGATATTCTGCTATTTCCTGCTGGAACAATTGTTGCTAGCGGGCCTAGTTGCTCAGAACAGGGTTCTGGTAGATGGTTACCTAAACCTTCAGATACATTAAACAAATTTATCCTAATGTCTAAACCAAGTGTTGGATACAAAAATATACCTCTTCTATGGATTGAAATGATCGATGTTAGTTCAATTGTAGGATTTATTTTACCTGATTGGATTGCAGATATTTTACCTGGCGACTACCCTGTTCACACAAGTGAGGGAATTGTTAAAGAAAATTTTAAAGGCAAAGTGTTAAAAGTAGTAACTGGTGATTTTAAATTATTTAAGATTCCTGTACCTTATGGCCATATCTGGGACTCATTCTTAAGAGTATTTTTAGGATTAGTCTTTGGAATAATTATAGGTGTGCCTTTAGGTTTATTTATGGGTCTAAACCGATTTGCTAAAGGATTTTTTGATCCTTTGATTGAATTATATAGACCAGTGCCTCCGCTGGCTTGGGCTCCACTTATAATATCGGTACTAGGAATTGATAATACAGGAAAAATATTTTTGTTATTCATGGTTTCGCTATCAATTATGATTATTTCAGCAAGAGCCGGTGCATCAGGAACACAACTGTCAAAAATTCATGCTGCTCACTCATTAGGTGCCTCAAAAAGACAAATACTTCGACATGTAATATTTCCAAATTCTTTACCCGAAATACTCACGGGCATTAGAGTTGCAGTTGGAATGTGTTGGGGAACTCTGGTCGCTGCGGAATTTTTAGCTGGAACAACTGGTATTGGATTTGTTGAGAATGTTGCAAAAAAATATTTTCAATATGAAGTAATTTGGATAACAATTTTTATAATGGGAATGTTGGGGTTATTGTTCGATATAACTCTAAGAAAAATAATTGACAGAACTATTCCTTGGCGAGGAAAGGGTTAATATAATAATTTATGATAAAAAAATTTAAGGTAAATGTTTCTAAAAAAACCTTAAATAATATCTATAAAAAAGTTAGGAAATTTCCATTTAATGACATTCAACAGATGAATGGATGGTTACATGGAACAAATCATGCTTATTTAAAAAAAATTTCGAAATACTGGACCTCTAAATTTACTTGGAAGTTACAAGAAAAAAAAATCAATAAATTTAACAATTACACTACTAATATAGATGGGATCAGTATTCATTTTATTAAACAAAATGGCAGTGGGAACAAACCAAATCCACTGCTTATTCTTCATGGATGGCCTGGAAGTTTTATTGAATTTTTACATATCGTGGAAAAACTAACTCATCCTGAAAAATTTGGAGGGAATAAAGAAGAGAGTTTTGATGTAATAGTTCCTTCTCTACCTGGATTTGGATTTTCTGGAACACCAAAAAAACCAATCGGTCCAAAAAAAATTGCAAAAATTATGAATAAATTAATGACTAAAAAACTGGGATATAAAAATTATTTTGCTCAGGGTGGAGACTGGGGTTCAGCTGTTTGTAACTGGTTAGGACATGATCATTATAATAATTGTAAAGCTATTCATGTAAATTGTTTAAATATGAGACATCCAAAAGGAGCAATAACTACAAAAGAAAAAAAATGGGAAAAAAGATTTGCTAAAGAGCAAATTATGCAAGAGGGATATAGGACACAACAAGCAACCAAACCACAGTCATTAAGTTATGCAATGATAGATAGCCCTGTTGGTACTGCTGCGTGGATATTAGAAAAGTTTTACTCATGGTCAGACTTAAAAAAAGGTAGTATTGAAAATGTTTACTCAAGAGATTTGTTACTAACTAATATTATGATTTATATATTAACAAAAACTTTTAATTCTGCATCTTGGATTTATTTTGGCAGAAGAGAAGAAGGTGGGAGACCTTTCCCAAAAAATTTTAAAAAAATTAGAATACCTACTGCAATTGCAGAATTTCCAAAAGAAATGTTGAGCTGGCCGCCTAAATCGTATGTTAAAAGAATTTTTAATGTTAAAAGATGGACAAAAATGAAAAAAGGTGGACACTTTGCGGCTCTTGAGGAGCCAGATTTATTAGTTAATGATATAAGGTCATTTTTTAATAAAGATTTAAATATTTAAGATGGAAAAAAACAAACTTAAAAAGACTATTATTAAAATATTTCATAAGTTAAAACTTCCAAAAAAACACGCAGATATTTGTGCTGATGCAATAATTAATGCTGAATTAGTAGGCGCTCCAACTCATGGATTATCTAGATTAAAAATGTACTGTGATCGTATTGAAAAAAAACTGATTAATCCAAGACCTAGAATCAAACTAAAAAATATTTCCCAATCTGTCACTCATATTAATGCTGATAACAGCATTGGTTTCGTTGCTGCAGATACAGCTATAAAAAAAGCCATAAAAAATGCTAAGAAAACAGGTATAGGACTTGTGGCAGTTAAAAATAGTGGGCATTATGGCATGTCAGGATACTACGCTGAACAAGCTGTAAAAAAAAATATGATAGCCTTAGTATTCACTAATGCACCGCCTGCTATTGCTCCACATGGAGCTATAAAATCTTTATTTGGCACAAACCCTATTTGCTTTGGATCACCAACTGGATCTAAAGTTCCATTTATATTGGATACATCTGTCTCAATGATTAATAGAGGAAAAATAAGAGTTGCATCAAGATCAAATTCTAAAATTCCTGAAGGGGTTGCTTTGGATAAATATGGCAATCCAACCACTGATGCAAAAAAAGCACTTGAGGGTGTTCAACTACCCATAGCAGGATTTAGAGGATCAGGACTTGCGTGGATGGTTGATATATTAAGTGGTGTTTATACAGGAGGTAATCATGGAGGAAAAGTTAAAGATCCTTTTGATGATTTTTCTGGCCCACAAAATATTGGTCATTTATTTATTGTGATGAAAGCAAACTTATTTCAACCAAATTATAAAAAAAGAATTAAAGAAAATATAAAAAGAATTAAAAAACTTCCTAAATTAAAAGGACTAAAAGAAATATTATATCCAGGAGAAAACAAATTCAGAAGATATAATAAGAACTACAAATCTGATATTAAAATTCCTGAAAGTATAACGGAGGATATTCGTACTCTGCTCAAATAGATAGTATTTTTAATCTGCACGTCCTAAATAATTTACCATTATTACACCAATAACAATTAAACAAATTCCAATTAATCCATAAATATTGGGTATCTGATTATATTTTAGCATTCCAAATAGTACAACACCTGCAACTGTTAAACCGCTATAGGTTGAATAGCTAAATGCTACAGGAATTACAGTCATTGATTTTGCCAAAGAAATCATTGTCACAGTCATTAAAAGAAGACAAGCTATAGTTGGTGTTATTTTTGTAAAACCATCAGAAATTTTTGCAAAACTGTTTGCAGCTATACCAGTAGTTATTCCTAATGCTAAAATTAAATACCCTGCAAATGGTTTCATAAGAACATTATTAACTAATTAATATTTTTTACAATAACTGATATGTACTAATTACACCCAATTTTTTTTTAATTAAGTGTTTAATGTGAATTAATTTGACATAAAATAACCAACTGTTCCTAAAGTGAAAAAAATAGTAAATACTAAAGCTTTATTCTTTAAGCTTTCTTTTTTTTCTTCTTTCTTAATTCTGAGTTTAAGAGCACCAACATTAACTTTTTGAGGGGTATCAATATTAAATTTATCCGTTAATTGAGAAGAAATGTTAATATTTGGTGCTCTTTTTCGTCTTTTTAATCTCATAAAAAACCATTAAAACACATATTCTAATACATGCTATTTTATGAGTGTCCGAAATGGGTCATGAAAATTTTAATTAGTGTCTAATTTTGGGTCAAAAGTTTAAAATGGGTCCTTTAAAAATGATCTACAACAACTCAAAATTGAATGAATTAGAAATTCATAAAATTTTGTCTCAAAATTTTGATGAACTCGCTCCTGTTTATTTTAAATTTTTATCCGAATGGATGAATTCGTCTTATGAGAAATTTCAAGATATAGAAAAATATATGATTATTCTTTATTTGATAAATAAGGACTTTGAATTTTATATAAATAATAAAATTGTTGAGAACTACGATACCTTCTTTTTATACGATAAGTCTTTAGAGCTTGATCAAATTAATATAATTGAAATTTCAAAAAATTTAAATATTCCAAAAGAAAGTGTAAGACGAAAGATCTTAAATCTTGAAAAATTTGGTGTGCTACAAAAAATAGGTAAAAAAATATATATAGAAAGATCTGCATACAAATTAATGCAACCTAAAAAAACTTTGCAAAATTTATCATCCCTTTTTGCTAAAATTATTGAAATTTGTAAAAAAAAAGAATTGCTAATTAGGTCAATGAATGTTGATGAAATTTCTAATCGAATAAAACAAAATTTTACGTACTGCTGGTATTATTTTTATAATTTTATATTTAGTCTAACTAATAGATGGAAAAATCAAGTTGGTGATTTAGAAAAATTATCCGTATCAATGGTTATAATGCTTAACTCAACAGTTTCTAATTCATATTTAATAAACGGGTGGAATTTTTCTAAGTGGAAAAAAAATAAATCAATTATAGAAATGGTTGGAGTCAATGCAATGTCAATTTCTGATATTACCAATATCCCAAGACCCACTGTAGTTAGAAAATTAAATTATTTGAAAAAAAATAAGTATATTAGTGTAAATAAAAAAAAACTTTATAATTTAAATCTTGAAGATAAAGCATTGAAAGATACGATAAAATTCCAAGAAAAAAATATTTTATTTTTATCTATTCTTTTTAATAAAATTTTAAATCAGATTTATATTAATTAGATCTCCGTAAAATAAAAATTAAAATAAAACCAGTTATATACATTATTAATGCGTAAGCTGCTGTAGGAATGATATAGCTAATATCACTAAATATTTGAGTAGCCACAAATATCGCCAATGTTCCGTTTTGTAGGCCACACTCAATTGCAATGCACTTTCTTTGTTTAATGCCTGTTGCAATTAATTTTGCTACATAATATGCAATTAGCATCATTGATATATTTAGTAGAAGAACTGCTAACCCAGCTTGTTTGAGGTAAGAAAATATATTTTCTCTCTCTTCAATCCATATTGAGGCAAAAACGATTATAAATAATAAAGTTGTTATCCTTTCAATAGTTGAAATGTTAGAGGTAATAAAATTTTCGGCAAATTTTCTTATAATCATTCCTAAAATAACTGGAACAGTCACAACTAATGCCATTTTAAATGCAATTCCGGTCATTGTTATATTTGTTGATATATTTGAAATACCTAACAGATCTGCAGATTTGAATATTATAAATGGTACAGAAATTATACTGATCAAACTTATGATTGCCGTTAATGAAATAGACAAAGCAACATCACCGTTTGCAAATTTAGTCATTACATTTGATGTGACACCACCTGGTGCAGCAGCAATAATCATTACACCTAAAGCTATCTCTATAGGTAAATCTAATATTAATACAATTATGAATGCAACCACTGGTAATAGTATTAACTGACAAATGAAGCCGACTAAGAAATCTTTTGGATAATTGATCACTCTTAAGAAATCACGCCCTGTCAATCCTAGACCAAGACCTAACATTATAAGAGCTAAAGCGATCGGAGCTATTTTAGTAACTACTTCCACTATTTATCCTTATATCAATAATAGTATATTAGTTTTTTTATTAATTTAGTATATATAAATCCAATGCTTTCAGATAAATCAACAGTTTGTCCTATCAATTTGCTTGATATTGCTCACCAAAAAAGAGGAGCTAAAGCGGCAATTGTAAATGCAGGCAAAAGACTTCCCATGCTGTCTGTAATGGACTCCGTGAAAGAAAAATTAATAATTCCCGTTTTAATAGGTGATGAAATAGAAATAAAAAAAAATGCTGAGGAATTAAAATTTGATATTTCTGATTTTGAAATAATAAATGAGCCAATTGAAAATAACACAGCTAAAGTTGCTGCGAAGCTTGCTGGTGATGGACAAGTAAAAATAATTGTTAAAGGTCACATACATACAGATATTTTAATGAAAGAAGTTTTATTAAGAAAATATAATTTAATCGGTAAAAAAAGATTGAGTCATATTTGGCATATGACGTTAGATAAAGAGGATAAGCCGTTAATAATAACTGATGGAGCTTTAAATGTTAATCCAAATGTTAAAACAAAAATGCATATTCTGAAAAATGTAGTTGATTTTTGCCATAGAATTAAAATCGCAAAACCAAAAATTTCTATTTTGTCTGCAACAGAGGAAGTTTTGGACAGCATGCAAAGCTCAATTGATGCTAAAGAAATATGTAAATTAGCTGAGAAAGAAAATTTAAATGCAGATATATTCGGCCCTCTTGCCTTTGATAATAGTGTATCAAAAAAATCAGCAGAGATAAAAGGCATAAAAAATATAGTAGCTGGAGACGCCGATGTATTACTAGTTCCAAACGTTGAAACAGGAAATGCCCTTGTTAAAATGATGATTTATTTTATGGGTGCATGTGCGGCAGGAGTGGTTATAGGAGGGAAAGTACCTGTGGTAATTACTAGTAGATCGGATGATGCGACAGCAAGGCTAGCATCTATTGCGGCAGCTGTGGTAGCTTTAGACTAAATGAATATTGAAAAAAAATAATAATTAAATTAGGATTTAAAGATGGCAACAACATATTTAAAAAAATCACCAAAAACTTCATCAACAGATGACACAAAAACTAGAGAAATTGTAGAAAATATTTTAAAGGATATAGAGAAAACAAAAGAAAAGGGATGTATCGAGTTATCAAAAAAATTTGATGGATATGAAGGTGAAGTAATCGTTACAAGAGAAAAAATTGAACAAATTAAAAAGAATTTAGATCCTAAAACTAAAGATGATATTCAATTTTCTCATGAAAGAGTTAGAAAGTTTGCTGAAGCACAATTAAAAAATTATGGTCAAGATTTTGAAGTAGAGTTATCTGATGGTTTGTTCGCTGGTCAAAAATTAATTCCTGTCAATACAGCTGGATGTTACGTGCCGGCAGGAAGATATGCTCATATTGCATCTGCAGTAATGAGTGTCACCACTGCTAAAGTTGCTGGTGTTAAAAATATTATTGTTTGCAGCTCACCAAAACCTGGTGTTGGAGTTCATCCTGCTATTGTTTACACCGCTGACTTATGTGGAGCAGATGTAATAATGAATTTAGGTGGAGTTCAGGCTATTGCTGCAATGACTTATGGTCTTTTTGGTAATGCACCTGCTGATATGCTTGTTGGTCCTGGAAATCAATTTGTTGCAGAATCAAAAAGAATTTTATTTGGCAAAGTAGGTATAGATTTATTTGCTGGTCCAACAGAGATTGCAGTTATAGCAGATGAAACAGCAGACCCAGAATTAGTTGCTTTCGATTTAGTTGGACAAGCAGAGCATGGTTATAATTCTCCAGCCTGGTTATTTACAAAAAGTAAAAAATTAGCAGAGTATGTAATTCAAAGAGTTCCAGAATTAATTGCAGATTTACCAGATTTACCAAGAGAAAATTCAGGAGCTGCTTGGAGAGACTATGGTGAAGTTATTTTATGCGACACAGATGAAGAATTGGCAAAAATTAGTGATGAATACGCACCTGAACATCTTGAAATTCAAACTAAAAACCTTCAATGGTTTCATGACCGATTAAAGAACTATGGATCATTATTTATTGGAGAGGAAACTACAGTTGCTTATGGAGATAAATGCTCAGGGACCAATCATATTTTACCAACAAAAGGTGCAGGAAAATATACAGGTGGTTTATTTGTAGGAAAATTCATTAAAACATTGAGTTTTCAAAGAATGACTAAAGAGTCTACTAAAGAAGTGGGTGCAGCTTGTGCTAGAATTTCAAGATATGAAGGAATGGAGGCTCATGCGAGAACAGGGGATGTTAGACTTAGAAAATATGGATTTCAAAATTAATTAAGTCAGATTCTAGAAAATAGTAAAATTGTAACCCCAAAAACAAATATTATTATACCAATTATTTCTGTAACTCTTACTTTTTCTTTAAAGAAATATCTTGAGGAAAAGTAACTGAATAATAATTCGATTTGCCCAACTGCTCTAACGAAAGAGGCTTGTATTAATGTAAATGCATAAAACCAAGATAAAGAAGCCAAAAATCCAGCAATCCCTATTAACATACAATCGTATTTGTCATCATAAAGTTTTTTTAATTCTTTTTTTTCAAATAATAAAAGATAAATAGTTAAAATTATAGTTGGTATCAAAAGTCCAAATAATAAAGTTGATATTACTTTTTCAAAGTTTGAGTTGAAGTTCTCCAAAGATAAAGCTGCAGATCTAAAATAAACAATACTTAAAGCTAAAAATAAACCTGATATTAACCCTATCAATGTAGTTTTTGAAAATATATTTTGTAAAAATAACTTTAAATCTTTAATTGATAAAATTATTACTCCTAAAGTTGAAATTAAAATTCCACTTATTCCTAATTTACTTAGCTTTTCATTAAGTATTAAATATTCAAATATTGCAACTTGCACAACCTCAGTTTTACTTAAAGAAGTTCCAACAACAAAGTTTGAAAACTTAAAAAGATACAAAAGGACAAATGTAAATATTACTTGAAAAATTGATGCCATTGTAACATCAATTAAAAAACCAGGCTGGTTAATAACTTCTGCTAGAACAGAAAAATCTCTAAAATATATAAAGAAAAAAATTAATGCTAAGGGTAATGCGAAAGAAAATCTTACATAAGTCGATGCAATAGTGGAGACATCTTTATTAATTTTTTTTTGAAATGAAGATCTTAGGTTCTGAAAAAATGCAGCTATAATTGTAACAACTATCCAGTTCATCTTAATTTAACAACGGTCAAGCTCAAAAAGTGATTTAAATTCTACTTCCGTGTTCATCAAATATAAAAATATCTTTGGAATCAAAATTAAGCTCGCTTTGAAAATCAACTTGGCTAGATATTTTTGCGCTGAGTTCTAAGTTATCATTACTCATGTAAACAATTTTCTCATTTCCTAAATTTTCTACTAGATCAATTTTAGGTTTAAATTTAAATTCTGAGCCATTTGAAACATTAAAATGTTCTGGTCTTATCCCTAAGAAATAATTTTTTTTGTCGAATTTAGTTTGTGCAAAAGTAATTTCATTTCCCAAAAAATTTATTTTATTATCTGAAACTATACTCTCTGAGTTTAATGGTAGAATATTCATTTTTGGTGTTCCAATAAACTGTGCTACAAAAATATTAGATGGATTATTATAAATTTCATCTGGAGTTCCTACTTGTTCTATATTTCCAAGATTTAATATTACGATCCTATCAGCGAGAGTCATAGCCTCAACTTGATCATGAGTTACATATATCATATTTGTTTTAATTTGATTGTGTAATTTTGAAATTTCTACTCTCATTTCAGCTCTCAATGCTGCATCTAAATTTGAAAGAGGTTCATCAAATAAAAATATTTTTGGATTTCTTGTAATTGCTCTGCCGATTGCAACCCTTTGTCTCTGTCCTCCTGAAAGTTGTTTGGGTTTTCTCTCTAAAAGCTCTTCAATTTTTAAAATTTTTGCAGCTTGCGTTACTTTTGTCTCAATTTCTTCTTTAGATTTTTTTTCAATTTTTAAACCAAATGACATATTCTCATACACATTCATATGAGGGTACAAAGCATAAGACTGAAAAACCATTGCCGTTTGTCTTTTCGAAGGGTGGAGATCATTTATTTTCTGGTCATTAATGAAAATTTCTCCTTCGTCGATTTTTTCTAAACCTGCTATCATTCTTAATAAGGTAGATTTTCCGCAACCAGATGGTCCAACTAGCACAAGAAATTCGTCATCCTTGCCCATTAAATTAAAGTCTGTAATTATTTTATTTGATCCAAATGATTTATGAACACCAGTAAATTTTATATTAGCCATACTAAATCTTAATTTTTTCTAAAACGTCTACACCTATTTGTTTTAATATATGAAGTATATCAATTGGCACCCAATTTTCACGGATTTTCCCTTGATCATGATGATAAAAATCCATCACTCTCATTGTTATTTTTTGTTTACTTGCATTAAATCCTAGCCAATCATTTGACCCATAAACACCCTCTAAACTATGCCAACCAGCACACAAAGAGAATTTTCCATCCCCTATTTCACAATAATGTCCGAGCTTATAATAGTCTCTATCAGTAAATGATCTTCTAAATGGTAATTGATGCATATCAATAAAACCCTCTAAAGATCTAGAAGTACCTATCCCACATGGTCCATACCAAATCATTTTATCATGCCAGAATTCTTTCTGTGGATGGTCTAGCAATCTTTGTTTTAGTTCATCATTTGAAATATTTTCTTTTTCTGGCTTAAAGTTTAAGCTTCTATTCATTGACAAAGATTGTTTTAAATTTGAATTTGAGACTTCAATATCCTTTTCAAAAAAATTTACCCCATCAGTATTAATTGGAGGCATCCAAGCACCTTCTGGTCCTCTTGATGGGTTAATTTTTAAATCACTACATTGTCTTAAGAAATCTAAAACATCTAATAATATATAGCTTTCGATTATCTTATCTTCTTTTAATTCATGAATTTCACAACATCTAAGATTTATCATTTTAAAATTTGGTTTTATGCCTAACCAAGATTTCTTAAAATAACCTGACAACATAGAGTATGCTCCTACTAATATTTTATCTCTAAAAGCGCCTCCCAAGACAATATGTTCTCTTCTCTCTAAATCCGGAAAAGCCTCTAGCAGAGGTATCCAAAGTTTCTCCTTTAAATTTTTTAATCCTGTGAATTCATTTAACGGATAAAAACAATTCACTTTTACGTCGCTAACAAAAGCCTCTTCTAAACTTTTATCAATTTCTTTTATGCCTAGACTGATAATTTGATTTAAATATTTTCTAATTAAATTTTTATTTTGTAAATTTTGCTCTGGTGAAAGAATAATATCCTTTACATTTGTTTTGGTTTTAAGCCCTGTATCAAATTGCTCTATTTGCATATATATTTATTTATTGGAAATATTCGTGTATCACAATATTATAATTAAAAAAATATGAATATTAGACTTGCTAAATTTCAAGATTTAACTCCAAGTACTTTGCCATTTGTTGAAGGTAAATTAGAAGGACACAAAGAGAGAAAAAATTACTCAATATTGGGACCAGGTGTTGCAGAGGATGCAAATCAATCTATAAAAATATCAGAACCTCATGGATTTAACCTGGGTGCTGTTTCTGCAAAACCCTTAAATGGTTCTGGTCTTCATAGCCATTTAACTGCTGAAGTATTTATAATTTATTCAGGTAAATGGAGGTTTTATTGGGGATCAAAAGGCAAGGATGAAACAATATTAAGTGCAGGAGATATAATATCTATGCCAACAAATATGTTTAGAGCATTTGAAAATGTAGGAGATGAAGAAGGTTTTATTTTTGTTGTTCTTGGAGGCAATGATCCTGGAATTGTAACATGGATGCCTGAAGTTCTTGAAAGAGCAAAACAAACTGGTATGGCGCTCCTAGATGACAATTCTTTAATTGATTTAAATAGTGAAGAAATTCCAATTGGTAGAAAGTTGCTCGACCCAATATCAAACGATGAAATTATAAAATTTGATAATTATAACCTTCAACAATTACAAAAAAATATATGCGAGGCCAGCAAAAGAATTAAGAATGAAAATAATATTGGAAATAATATAAAAATTTCACATATTTTAGGTGAAAAATTTCAAAACAAATCAATAACACCATTAATACAACAAGATACAGGATTTAATTTAACCACTTTTAGATCTAAAAAAGGAATAGTAGATAATTTAAAATTTGATCAGCCTACAATTTTTTTCTCACAAAAAGGAAAATGGAAAATTGAAATAGAAAATTCGTATTACGAAATAAATTATAAAGATACATTTTCAGTTCCGGTTGGATCACATGTTAGTATTCAGACAGACGGAAAACATGATTCTCTTCTCAATTGTGTATCAAAAGTATAATGAAAGGTTTTGATAAGAAATATAAAGATTTCCCTGACTTCATTTTAAAAATTACAGAGCAGATATGGGAACGTAAAGATGTTGAGTCCATTGGTGAGTTTTATACAAAAGATATACCCGTGAGATCACCATTTGGGGTTACTTATGGAAACAAACCAGTGATCGATGCAACTTATGCAACTTTGAAGGAATTTCCAAACAGGCAGTTGTTAGGTGAAGATGTTATTTGGAACGGAAATGATGAAATCGGATATCACTCATCTCATAGAATATTAAGTAAAGGTACTCATCTAGGCGAAGGTTTTTATGGAAAACCTAGTGGAAAAGATATTTATTATAGAGTGATTGCTGATTGTGCATGTAAAGATAATCAAGTTTATGACGAGTGGATTGTCAGAGATCAAGGTGCAATGGTAAGGCAGATTGGATACTCACCAAGAGAATTCGCAAAGATAATTATTGAAAGTGAGGGGGGACTTTCAAGTGCATCCAAGTTATTTGACTTTGAAACTGATGAGCATTCGAATTATGAAGCTGAGAAATATAAAAATGGATCGAAAGCTGAAAAATACTCAGAGGTACTAAGAAATATATTTAATAATAACTATAAATATGAAGGATATAATAGAGCAGCCAATATTTTCTGGCCTGGGAATAAAATTGGCCATGGAAGAGAGGATATTAGGGAAAAATGGAACTCTCTAAAAAAAATGTTTTCTAATATTAAGTTTAGTGTGGAACATGTAGGTTTTTTAGAGGAAAAAGGCCAAAACTCAAGAATATCGATTAGGTGGTTTTTAGAAGGTATACACAGTAATGAAAGTAAGGATTATGGTAAAGCATCAAATAAAAAAGTATTTATAATGGGAATTAATCATGCAGAATTTTATTCAAACTCAATTATAAGAGAATGGGTATTGTTTGATGAAATTGCTATTTGGAAACAAATTTTACTAAATCATGGTTAAAATAAAAACCACACATGTTGGGAGTTTGCCTAGATCAAATGAACTCTCAAGCCTTTTAGCTTTAAAAGATAATAGGGAAAAAATAAGCATAAAAAAATTTGATAAAGTTGTGAGAAATAATGTTTTAGATGTTGTAAAAAAACAAATTAATACCGGCATAGATATAGTAAGCGACGGAGAAATGTCAAAAATAAGTTATGCTACATACATTAAAGATAGAGTTGATGGTTTTTCAGGTGAAAGTGAAAGAAGAGCTCCAAAAGATTTAGATGATTTTCCATCTTTTAAAAAAAAACTTATTCTATCTGGTGGAACTCCAACTTATCAAAGACCTTGTTGCACAAGTGAATTAAAAATAAAAGATAATGTTTCAATTAACAAAGATATTATTAATTTTAAAGAAGCATTAAAAAAAAGTTCTCATAGTGAGGGATTTATAAATTCTCCATCACCAGGGGTAATTTGTAATTTTCTGCCTAATAAATTTTATAAAAATGATGATGAATATTTAGAAAAGCTCTCAGATATTATGAAATTTGAATATAAAAAAATCATTGATAGTGGACTGTCTCTACAAATTGATTGTCCTGATCTCGCTCTATCTAGACATATGATTTACAAAAATATTTCAGAACAAGATTTTTTAAAGAGAGCAAATAAACATGTTGAGGTTTTAAATAAATCATTAGAAAATATTGATCCATCTAAAGTAAGAATGCACATTTGTTGGGGAAATTATGAAGGACCTCATACTCACGATATTGGATTGAATAAAATTATCGATATAGCTTTTAAGGCCAATGTGAGCAAATATTTGATAGAGTCTGCTAACCCTAGGCATGCTCATGAATGGGAGGTATTTGAGAACATAAAACTACCAAAAGACAAAATCATTATCCCTGGCGTCATAGAGTCCACAAGTAATTTTATTGAACATCCAGATGTTGTAAAACATAGAATTCTTGCCTTTTCCAGAGTAGTAGACCCTGACCAATTAATGGCTGGAACTGATTGTGGATTTAGCACTTTTGCTGGTTTTGGAAATGTTGATGAAAACATAGTTTATAAAAAACTAGAGTCACTTGTGGTCGGATCTGGACTTGCGTCAAAAGTGATTTAAAAATCACTTTTATTAAACAATCCTTAAATATATAGTTTTTGTTTAGAATAATTATAAACAACCAAAAAAGAGAGATAATATGAAAAAAATACTATTAACTTTATTGTTCATACTTTTTGGAACAACTACATATGCTGATGGGCATTGCAGTAAACCAAGTGGTTCAATAAATATTTTAGCAAATGATTTTCCAGCATTAAGAACTTTTGTAGAAACAGCTAAAGGATGTAAGGGTAGTGCAGATTTTAAGGTTACTCACTCATCTGAGCATAACAAAATAGCTGTTCCTGCTTTGACTGCAAACCCTTCTGAGTTTTCAGCAAGAATTGCAGCTAATAGTTCTATAGTGCCTTTGATGAACCAGGATTTAATTAGACCTATGGATGATCTAGTTAAAAAATATGGAAAAGGAATTCAAGACTCACAATTAATTACAATAGATGGAAAAGTAATGGCTGTTGCTTTTATGGCCAATACTCAACATCTATATTATAGAGAAGATGTTCTAAAAGAATTAGGTATACCTGTACCTAAAACTTACGAAGAAGTTGTTGCTGCATCTGAAAAAATAAGAGCATCAGGTAAAATGCAACATCCTTATGCAGCTGCATATAAAGCTGGATGGAATTTAGCTGAGGAATTTGTAAATATGTTCATAGGTCATGGTGGTGAATTTTTTAAAGCTGGTACTGCTGAGCCAAATATAAATAATGCAAAAGGTGTAGCTACATTAAACATGCTAAAAAAATTAGCTAGTTTGAGTAACCCTGATTATCTCACTCATGACAGTGAAGCTATTAAAGTTGAATGGGAATCTGGAAAAGTTGCGCTTATGACATTATGGGCATCAAGATCAGGAACTTTATTAGATGATGAAGGAGATGCAAAAATTACCGCAGCCACCAAATTAACTGGACCAGCAACTGTTGGTGGAGGAAATATTCCAGCTGCAACATTATGGTGGGATGGATTTACTTTAGCAAAAAATAGATCTGACAGTGATGCAGAAGCATCTTTTATTGCTCTAGCTCATGCTGCTTCAAACAAGAAAATGGTTGCAGATGCAGCCGACCAAGCTGTTTGGTTGGTTGAAGGCTTTGTGCCAGGACCAAAATCTATTGGTGTGATTGAAGCTGTTAAAATGGGGGCGAAACCTTATCCAATGTTACCTCAAATGGGTTTAATGCATGGTGCATTAGGAAGTGAAATAGTTGAATTCTTGCAGGGTAAAGAGTCTGCGGAACAAGCACTAAAAGATGTCGAGGCTGCTTACATAAGTAAAGCTAAAGAACAAGGCTTTCTATAAAATAAATATTTAAGTGGGGATTTTATCCCCACTTAATAGTAAATGCCAAATAAAACTTTTTTCTGGTTTTTTTTGCCAACTGGTTTGGCAATGATACTATTTATTGGGCTCCCGATAATATCTACTGGTATTCAATCTTTTTATGCTCAACATGATCAAGTAGTAAAAGAGGTAAAAAAATGTGATCCTTTTGGCTGTACTGTTTCAATTGTTGTTGACCAAGAAGCAACATCCGTAATAAGAGATGAGAGGCCATTGGGAAAATTTAATGGACTCGGAACATATGTTGATAGAAACCATTTAGCAATTGAACAAATATCAGAATTTTGGGATGAGACTGACACCTTTGGAGATTTTATTGACCAAGTTACAAATTTACCTTTTTACAAAGCACTTTTGTTTACTTTAACTTACTGTTTGTTTGTAACTCCAAATGTTTTATTATTAGGTTTCATCATAGCATTAAGTTTAAATGCAATATCAAGAAAAATAAGAGGCCCACTAATATTTGGTACAATATTGCCAATGATAGTTACCCCTTTAGTTGGATCACTTGTTCTATTCTGGATGATTGATGCAGAGGGTATTATTGGTGCAAATTTACAATTAATTATGGAAGATCCATACCTATCATTGAAATCTTCTAGAACACTTACTTGGATAACAATAATAATTTATGGAGTCTGGCATCATTCACCTTTTGCTTTTGTGGTTTTTTATGCAGCTTTACAAACAGTACCTCAAGAACCAGTTGAAGCAGCAATAATTGATGGAGCATCAAGATACCAAAGAATTAGACACATTGTTCTACCACATATTTATCCAGTTGTTACTTTTGTAGCTTTAATATCGTTAATGGATAATTTTAGAGTCTTTGAACCAATAATTGGTTTTAGTGCTGAAGGAAGTGCACAGTCTTTATCTTGGTTAATTTACGATAATTTAGTTAATGAGGAAGTAATTTTATTTGGATCAGCAGCGGCAACCTCAATGATGACTATAATTGGAATTGCTATTTTGCTTGCACCAGTATTAATCAGAACATGGAAAGAGTTTAGGACTGCAAGATAATGGAATATGGATTAGACAAAAGATCAAATGCGTTAAAAACATTTAATACAACTTTTATAATCATTTGGTTGTTAATTGCATGCTTCCCATTTATTTGGACTTTTTGGGGATCTTTTAAGGTAAGAGCAGATTTTTTTTCAAGAGCAGATTGGTGGTACGCAATTTCTGCATTTAATACCCTAATAGAAACTGGGGGACAATTTACATCAAATGCTTACTCTGAGGCTTGGACTGAAGGTGAGTTTTGGAAAGCTTCAAGAAATACTATAATAGTAACAGTCTTTGTAGTTACAATATCACTGTTCTTAGGAACATTAGGAGCTTATGCTTTATCTAGATCCACAGAGAGGTATGCGTTTTGGATACTAATTGCTGCATTAATTTTTAGAGCAATGCCACACATAACATTGGTATCAGGTTACCTTTTTCCCTTTTTTGAATTGCAGATTTGGGGAATTTTACCGACTACAATTGTAGTTTTAGTAGCAATTAATCAACCTTTTACTTTGTGGTTACTCTATTCTTTTTTTAAAACAGTGCCAAAAGAATTAGATGAAAGTGCATTAATAGATGGTTGTTCATACTTTCAAGCATTTAGATATATAATTATGCCTGTAATGTGGCCTGGCGTTATTACTGCTGGTTTGTTTAGTCTAATGTTAGCATATAATGATTTTACTGTAACAGCGCTACTTCTAAACCAAGAAAATCATACAATGGTACCCAAAATTCAAAGTTATCTTGGAACAAATCAACATGAAGGTAATTTGATGTGGGCAGTATCTGCTGTTGTTTCTGCTACTGCCCCTCTGTTTATGTTAGTTATGTTTTTCCAAAGACAAGTAATAAGTGGATTAACAACTGGTGCAGTCAAAGGCTAATGACGATTAAAGCAGTTTTATTCGGTTCAATTGGCACAATTGTTGAAACTTCAAATATTCAAAGACAATCATTTAACAAAGCATTTAAAAAAAACGGTCTCAATTGGTATTGGACGAAAAAAATGTATCAATCAATGTTACAAAAACCAGGTGGTGAAATTAGAGTTAAAAAATATGGTATATCAAAAAAAACTTTAGTGAACGCAAAACAAATAAGGAATTTAAAAACATTTATATTCAATCAATATTTAAAAAAGAATAAATTAAAACCACGTGCTGGAGTAAAAAATATTATTAAATTCTGTAAAAAAAATAAAATAAAAATTGGGTTTGTTACTTCTACAACTAAGAATAACGTTGATGGAGTGTTTAAATCTTTAAAATACCATTTAAAAAAAAATGATTTTGATTACATAGGTCATGATAAAATTACTAAAACCTTCAAAGATAAATCAGATATTTATAAACATTGCCTGAAAAAATTAAATCTTAAATCAAGTAAATGTGTAGCTGTCGAAGATACAGAAATAAGTCTAAGTTACGCAAGAAAAGCAAAAATAAGGTGTATTGCCTTCCCGGGAGACTTTCATCTTACCGGGAAGTACAAAGATTCACTTATAAAAGTCAGAAGACTTAATCCAAAAATATTGTTTGATTTATAGTTGGTCTATTAAACCTGGTGCAATTTTCTTAGATTTTGACGAAAATCTAAGTTTTTTAATAGCATCTAGGTTAGATTTATCATCTCCAACCACCACAAAACCAATCATTCCCATATTTTTGTGTGGTGTACACCAGTAAGCATATATCCCCGGGACATCGAACTTGTATTCAACATCCTTGTTATATTTTGATTTGAATTTGCCTACTGCTTCTGGCACACCCTTTTTTATGAATTCAACGTTATGTCCTTTGTCATTTGCTTTCCAAAGAACTGTATCTCCAGTGTTTACTCTAACAATTTTAGGCTCAAAGACATTTGACTCTTTATCAAGCCTATTCAACATTTCCACTGTAACATCCGCACCTAATGCTATATTCGTAAAAAATGTACTGATTAAAATTATAAATGAAATTATAAGTTTATTATTTTTTATCATGTTTTGCATATATTATCTAAAATTAGATAAACAATATTTGATTGGTGCAACAAGTTGACACGTCTTTAGCTTAAATTTTTTTATACGATCTGTCAGCTCTTAGGATTGTAAAAATTATTATAATCAAAAAGGGTATGCACAATATGTTCATAGTTTTCCAGCTTGTATAACTTAATACAACACCTGCTGTTAAGCTTGCAGTAGCCTGAATTGAGAAAACTATAAAGTCATTAAATCCTTGAGCTCTAAACCTTTCTTCTTCTCTATAATTTAATACAAGTAAGCTTGTCCCTGATATAAATAGAAAATTCCATCCAAGGCCTAAAAATATTAATGAAAAAAGATAGTTTGTAACTGTTTGATTAAGATAACTAAGAAATATTGTGATTATAAAAAATAATACCCCAGAATACATGATTTTGCTGTGTCCAAATTTTTTAATTAGATTTCCAGTAACTAATGCTGGTAGGAACATACTTATAATGTGCAATTGAATTACAAAACTAGTGCTATTTAAAGACATTTTGTCATGAATATGCATACTTATTGGAGTAGCTGTCATCAAAAACGACATAACTGCATAAGCAAATGATGAGGAGACTAATGCCTGAAGGAACCTTGGTTGAGAAATTAACTCTGAAATTGACCTTCCTTTTGAAATTTTTTTTTTTTCAATAATTTTCTTTTCATTATAAAAAACTAAAAAAATAATTGATGATAAAGTTAATAATGACAAACATAGATAAGAGCCGACATATAAACCCTCTGGAACAATATTCTTTCCAAAATTTGCTAGATTAGGGCCTAATAAAGCTGATAAAATTCCTGCAAAAAGTAACAAAGAAATGGCTTTTGGAGCCTGTTTTTTTTCTACACTTTCAGCTGCTGCAAAACGATATTGATGAGCAAATGCCATCCCAAATCCAAGTGAAAAGCAAGAAAATGAATAAAGAATAAAGTTTTGTCTCATCACTGCATAAGCTGCCAGTAAAGCAAATAATGAGGTTGTGATGGATGATAATATAAATCCTTTTTTTCTACCAGTAATACTCATTATTTTGGAAGCAGCTATTATAAAAATGGCTGTACCAACAATTGATAATGACATTGGCAAAGTCGACAAAGATTTAATTGGGCTTATACTAGATCCAATTATTCCGCTTAAAAAAACTGTTACAGGTGCAACTGAAAATGCACATGCATTGCTAGCGAATAGCAACCAGACATTTTTATTCATTAGAGAATTAAACTCTTTTCTTACCTTGAACGACTCTGTCCAATATTAAAGCAACAAATAATATTGCAATACCAGCTAAAATACCTTGGCCTACATTTGCATATTGTAAAGCTTCTAGAACATCTTGTCCTAATCCTTTGGCTCCTATTAATGATGCTACTACAACCATTGCTAAGCTTAACATCACAGTTTGGTTTACACCAGCGAGTATTGATGGAGTTGCTAATGGTAAATCAACTTTTCTTAGTAAATACCATTTAGATGCTCCGTAAGCTATTGCTGCCTCTCTGATAGTTTCAGGAACTCCTCTTAATCCTAACACTGTAAGTCTTACAACAGGTGTTCCCCCAAAAATCATTGTAATAATTACTGCTGCAACCTTCCCTGTTCCAAAAAACGCAATGACAGGAATCATAAATACAAATGCAGGCATTGTTTGCATAAAGTCCATTATTGGTCTTATCATCGAATAAAATCTTTGACGTCTTGCACAATAAATTCCTAAGGGAATTCCAATAACAATACTTAGAATTGCAGCTGTACCTAATAAAGCAAGTGTTGTCATTGCCTTAACCCAAAATCCTAAAAAACCCATGTATGCTAAAAATCCTGCAGAGTATATTGCGGTTCTTATTCCTGCTGACAAAGCAGTTAAAACTACAATGGTAGTTATAATCACAATCCAAGGTGTTCTAACAAATAAAAGTTCTAAAAAATCTAGAACAGATCTAATTCCAATTGTAATTGCAGTAAATACTGCGTCTCCTTTTATAACAGCATAATCAAAAATTGTTTCTACCCATTTAATTGAAGTAAGTCTTATTTCTGGATGAGTAGGAAAATCATTCATTATTGAGAAGAAACCTGGGAAGCTATAATGTATTACTGAAAAAAACATTATCACTATTGTAAAACCAATACTAAGTAAGTAATTTTTTGGTTTCATACCAGGACTTATTGATTTATTAGATAACCACTCTGAGTATCTTTTTTCTAAAACGGTATTGGCTAATATTCCTTGAATAAATTTTACAAAAATTAATAACAAAATTCCTGAAATGGTAATCCATATTGCCGAAGCTTCAATTTGCTGAACATCAACTACATATTCCTTCATTGCCTCTTCAAGTGATTTAATTGCCCTCTCATAGACTTCAACTTTATCTGGGTTGTTTTCTTTTGCAGCCTCTAATTGTTTATATCTAAAATCGATAGTTGATTGAATTTTATCAATTTTTTCAATTGCATCTTTAGTGATGTTACCGAATAATCCTCTAACAATTTGAACAACAGCAAATGTTTCCACAATTAGAAATGCCAGAGCATAATTCCATACATTTCTTAGTCCAAACCATACTGGTCCAAACAAGGCTGCAAAAAGATTAAAAGAGTAAGAGTATGATGGCTTGCTACCAATTTTTTTAAACTCTTTGATATAATAATCTGGATTTGAAATTACAAAATTTTTAATAAGTTCAGATCTTGATAAATTTTTAATTTTGTTACTCATTCTCATTTCCTTCAACAACTGCCTTTAATAGGTCTGATTGAGTAATAATTCCAACTTCCGTGTTATGGTCATTTACAACTAGAATTGGTTTTTCTTTAGAAACAGAAGTTTCAATAAGTTTGCTTAATATATCGTTTTCATTTACTTTTTCATTATTACTAAAATTTTCCCCGAAGTTTTTTTTATATTGCTCTAAAGGTTGCATAATAGTTTTAGCCTGAACAACTTTTAATCTTGAAATTCCTTTTACAAAATCTGCAACATACTCGTCAGATGGATTTACAACTATTTCTTCAGGGGTTCCGATTTGAACCACTCTTCCATCTCGCATTATTGCTATTCTATGTCCAACCCTTACAGCTTCATCAAGATCATGAGTTATAAATACAGTTGTCTTTTTCATTTGTTTTGAAAGTTTAATAAACTCTGTTTGAAGTTGGCGTCTTATAAGCGGATCAAGTGCACTAAAAGGCTCATCCATGAGTAAAAATTCAGGATCAGCAGCTAATGCTCTAGCCAACCCTACTCTTTGTTGCATTCCTCCAGATAATTCATGTGCGTATTTATTACCCCAACCTTGTAATTCAACAATATTTAAAATGTTATTTGCTGCATCTAACCTATCGTTTTTACTTACTCCTCTTATTTCTAAGGGCATTGCAATATTATCTAAAACAGATCTGTGGGGCATAAGTGCAAAATTTTGAAAAACCATACCAATTTTTTTATTTCTAAGTTCTTGTAAATTTTCTTTATTAAACTGCATTACATCTTGATTATTTATTAAAATTTTTCCAGATGTTGGTTCTAATAATCTATTGATATGTCTTACAAGTGTTGATTTCCCACTTCCGGATAATCCCATAACACAAAAGATTTCACCTTTATTTACATCAAACGAAACATCAGAAACTCCAATTACTGAATTATACTTTTCTAAAGCTTCTTGTTTTGATATTTTTTTATTTTGTATGGCGTCCAATGCATCATTGGATGTATTTCCGAATATTTTCCAAACGTTTTGGATCTGTATAGCAGCTTCCATAAAAGGATTTTAGCTTAATATTATTGAAAATGATACCTGGCAACTATAAGTCGCCAGGTAAATTAAATTTAAATTGACTAAATTAAAGACCTAACCAACCATCAACTGTTGATTTATTTTTAGCCATCCAGTCTCTTGCAACTTCTCCTGGATCTCTTTTTTGAACTGATACTTCGTATGCCATCCAAGAAACATCATCTGCTGTGATTTGGAAATTTTTAAAAAATTCAACAATCGCTGGTGATTTACTTTCTAAAGAAGTTCCCCATCCGATTTGAATTTTTTTCAAAGCATCCTTTGAAGCTACATATGATTTTTGATACCAATCTGCATCTGCTTTTGGTTGAATCATTTTATATTTAGCTGGATCATACTTTGGTTCTTCCAACATAACTACATCAGCCATTCCCCAAATAGCATGAGGTTTGTAACAATAAAATGCGTATCCCTCACCCTTTTTGATCGAGTCTAAAACTCTAGCATTTTTTACAGCTTCAGCAGCTCTTATTGGCTCTATACCAGCATCGTAAAGTTTATAGTCTCTAAGTTTTACTTGGTTTACATTTGCAGAAGCCCATCCGTCAGCACCAATCCAAAACTCACCTTTTCCATTTCCATCACTATCCATTGCTTTAACAACTTCTGGTCTCCCCAAATCTTCTATTGCAGTAATATTCATTTTTTTTGCAAATTGTTGAGAAACACAATAGCCTTGATTTCCCTCATAAGGATTTTTGCTTAATTTTAATGTTCCTTTTGGTACTAAATCTTTTGTATAAGCTTCTTGATTCGGTAGCCAAATATCAGGGTGAACTTCGATTTCACCTTTACTTCTATCAATCGCTCCATAGATTGCAGTATTGTTACCTGGAACTAACTCGGCTTCACCACCCATTTTATCAATGACAACAGCAGCAAGTAAATTTGCAATTGCAGTTGCACCCGTCCAACCAGGATCACCAATCTTTACTTTTTCAGCAAAACTTGAGGCTGGTACAAATAATGAGATTACTCCAGCCACAAGAATTTTTTTGATTATATTCATATTTTCCCCATTTAAGTTATTTTTTATAAATAAAATCTAACTTGGTTTTAAATTTAGAGTCAACATTTCTAATAAGCTAAATAGTAAAATCTGCTATGCAAAAGCCTAAAATGGCCGATTTAAATAAGAAAGTCCTCAACAACTTGGTTAAATTTCTGAGGCTGCTCAAGATGTACATTGTGACAGCAGTTCTTAAATATTTTTAAATCACTATC
Source organism: uncultured Pelagibacteraceae bacterium (assembly GCA_902636075.1). Taxonomy (GTDB): domain Bacteria; phylum Pseudomonadota; class Alphaproteobacteria; order Pelagibacterales; family Pelagibacteraceae; genus Pelagibacter. The sequence continues at coordinate 70,754 of CACPQM010000003.1, forward strand.
AGGAATATTATTGTTAAGTATTGAGACTTGTTCAAAATTATAAGATTTGTCTTTATCTCCCCAAATTATCAAGGTTTTGTTTTTTATTTTTTTTAAATTTTCTAATCCGTTCCAGTCTCTCATGGCTATTAGGGCGTTACGCGCTGTTTCTTCAGATATATTTTTAACTGCATTTTCACATAAATAATAATTTTTGGCTTGATCTCCTTCAACAAACCACTTTGGTGGTATTCTTTTTACTTGTTCCTTAATTCCTTCCTCACCCAGCTTTTTTATCGATGTATTTATTGGTTCAAATCTTCCTGGGATGTCACCTATAGGTCCAGTAGCGAAACAAATCAATTTATTAATTCTATCTCCAGATATATTTGCAATTTCTTGTACTATCATTCCACCCATCGAGTGACCCATTAAATTAAACTTATCTATATTTTTTAAATCAATTTGTTGGATAATGAATTTAGCCATTAAACTAATACTATTTAAAGATTTTGCATTAAAGCTTTCTCCAAACCCTGGTAAGGATGGTGCAATAATTCTAAATTTTTTATGCAGATAATCTTTTTGGAGTTTCCACATTTCTGATGATCCTAGATATCCATGAACTAAAACTAGCGGATATCCTGAACCTCTATCATCAATATAAATATCTTGCATAATTGTTTATAAAATATAGTTGTATATTGTTATTTTTAAAACAAAATTCAAAGTAAATTTATGATTGGTATTCTTGGAGGAATGGGAACACAGGCTGGATTAGATTTTTGTAATAAACTTGCGAAAATAAATGCTGGAAAACTTGATCAACAATATCCAATGTTTGTTTTATATAACAAGTCTAACATTCCAAAACGACCAGAAAATTTAAAAAAATATTACAACGTTTTAGATTCACTTGTTGAAGGGTGTAAAATGTTACAAAAAAATAATTGTAAATTCATAGTAATGCCATGCAACACAGCTCATTATTGGTACGATGATTTAAGAAAAAAAGTTAAAATACCAATACTTAGTATGCCTAAAGAAGTTTACTTAGATACATCAAAAAACTGTAAAAAAAACTCTAAGATTGGTATTTTATCTACTGAGGCTACATTAAGTACTAAAGTTTATAATAAATATTTTGATAAAAATTTTAATTTAGTAAGTCCTAACAAAAGTTTACAAAAAAATTCAGTAAATAAATCAATAAAGCTAGTTAAAATGGGAAAAATTAAAGAAGCAGAAAAAGCAATTAGACCAGCAGTAAGTTACTTAATGAAAATTAAATGTAAAAAAATTATTCTAGGCTGTACTGAGCTGCCAATTGCAATATTTGCTTATAAATCTTTTAAGAAAATTAAACAATCAAAAGTATTTGTTGATCCAAACCTTCTGTTGGCAAATATTTCTATGAAAAAATATAAAAGATTTTAATTTAATCTCAGTTCTAATTATTAAACTAGAACTGAGATAATAAATTAATCCGAAATCCTTATTACTTTGTAGGATCTGGAACTTTTCTTAAATAAGGCTTAACTGTTTCCCATCCATCTGGATATATTTTTTTAGCCTCGTCGTCTTTTACAGCAGGAAGAATTACAACATCTTCACCTTTTTTCCAATTAGCTGGAGTAGCAACTCTATGTTTTGCAGTAAGTTGCATTGAGTCTATGGCTCTCAAAATTTCATGGAAATTTCTACCTGTAGCCATTGGGTAAGTTAAATAAAGACCAATTCTTTTATCTGGTCTTACAACAAAAATAGTTCTAACAGTCTCATTATCAACTGCTGTTCTTCCCATTGAAGTTGTTCCTGCATCGGCTTCTAACATATTGAAAAGTTTTGCAACTTTTAAATCTTCATCAGCGATAATAGGATAATCAGGCATCGTTCCAGATACATCTTTGATATCTTCTAACCATTTTTTGTGATCCTCAACTCCATCTACACTTAGTCCGATTACTTTTACATTTCGCGCATCAAACTCAGCTTTCATTTGTCCTAATGAACCTAATTCTGTAGTACAAACTGGTGTAAAATCTTTTGGGTGAGAAAATAATACGCCCCAACTATCTCCAAGCCACTCATGAAAAGAAATATCTCCCTCTGTAGTTTTGCATTGAAAATCAGGACACATGCTGTTTATTTTTAACATTTAGTCTCTCCTTAGTTATTATTTAGAATAATTATAATGAAGATTGATTTGGTATGCAAATTTTAATAGTCTTTTAATATGATATTTAACCAATTGTTTGATGAAAAATCCTCAACTTATACCTACATTATTTCTAGTGGAAAAGGCAGAGAGGCTTTGATCATAGATCCAGTTATTGAGCATACTGATCAATATATAAGAGTTTTAAAAGATTTAGATTTAAAACTAGTGAAGGTAATAGACACTCATATTCATGCTGATCATGTGACTGGTCTAAACGAGTTAAATAAAAGAACAAATTGCATTCGTATTATGGGTGAAAATTCTAAGTCGGAGGTCATTGATATAAAGTTAAAAGATGAAGAAAATATAAATATCGAAAATATTGAACTTAAAGCTATTTATACTCCAGGTCATACAGATTGTTCATATAGTTACTTAATGAATGATAGAGTTTTTACAGGAGATACTCTTTTAATAAATGGAACAGGTAGAACTGACTTTCAAAATGGTAGCGCCCACGAAGCTTATGACTCATTATTTGGTAAACTTTTAAGGCTTCCAGAAGAAACACTTGTTTATCCTGCTCATGATTATAATGGGAAAAAAAATTCAACAATTGGTAACGAAAAAAGCAATAATCCTCGATTACAAGTTAGCTCAAAAGAGGAATATGCTGAAATAATGGATAATCTTAATCTTGCCAATCCAAAAATGATGGATATCGCAGTACCAGCAAATCTAAAGGGATTAACACTAAAAGAACTCTAAAATCAGCGATATTATTAGTATTGTTTTTAAAAAATATACAATTATATAACTCTTATGGTATGCAATAATACACACTGTAAATGTAAGAACTGTTCTTGTGACAGATGCGTTTGTAAAAATTGTGATTGCAAACCATCATCAGAAAACTGCTGTTGCAATAAGTAGTTAAATTTTAATAACTAATCTTAAACAAACATGAATGATTTTTTAGAGTCGATAGTTAAAAGAGATCCTGCTGCAAGATCAAAGTTAAGTTTAATACTAACTTATCCTGGTGTTAAAGCTGTATTTTTTCATAGAATTGCAAATTTTTTTTCAATTGCAAAATTTCATCTCGTTGCAAGAATAATTTCTCAGTTCTCAAGATTTTTAACAGGTATAGAAATCCATCCAAATGCTAAAATTGGAAAAAATCTTTTTATAGATCATGGCATGGGAGTAGTTATTGGAGAAACATCTGATATTGGAGATAACGTTACCATCTATCACATGGCAACATTAGGTGGAATTGCTCCAAGTATAAATTCAGACAATCAAAGAAATGTTAAAAGACACCCAACATTAAAAGAAAATGTAGTTGTAGGATCTGGTGCACAAATCCTTGGACCAGTTGTTGTTGGTAAAAATGCAAAAATTGGAGCCAACGCTGTTGTTACAAAAGATGTTCCAGAAAATGCAGTAATGGTTGGTATTCCTGCAAAAAATGTTGGAACTGCATCTGAAGAATTTAAACCCTATGGTGTTGCACCGGGGGGTGATACAAAGCTTGATGTATGAAAACTTTACAAAATAATTTTGTCGAAGCAATAGGAAATACTCCTCTATTTAAATTAAAAGCCGCATCAGAAATTACTGGTTGTAATATTTATGGAAAAGCAGAGTACCTTAATCCAGGTGGCTCTGTAAAAGATAGAGCAGCTTTAGCATTAATAAGAGATGCTGAGGAAAAAAAATTAATTTCAAAAGGTGGAACAATTGTTGAGGGAACTGCTGGTAATACTGGAATTGGATTATGTCTTTTAGGAAATTCTATTGGTTATAAAACTATTATCGTAATGAACGATAATCAAACACAAGAAAAAAAAGATTTATTAAGAAATATTGGAGCTGATTTAAGGCTGGTTCCACCAAAACCTTATAAAGATGAAAATAACTTTGTTAAATACGCAGGAAGATTGGCTGATGAATTGAAAAGTAGTAACAATCACGGTGTAGTTTGGGCTAATCAATTTGACAATACTGCTAATTCTAAAGGTCATTATGAAACAACTGGGCCAGAAATATGGGAACAGACTGATGGCAAAATTGATGGATTTGTATGTTCGTCTGGTACTGGTGGTACAATCGCTGGCGTTAGTAGTTTTTTAAAAGAAAAGAATAAAGATATTAAAATATATTTATCAGATCCAACTGGCTCATCTCTTTATAATTACATTGAAAATGGTGAATTAAAAAGTGAGGGAGGTTCAATTACAGAAGGTATTGGATCTAGTAGAGTTACTGCAAACTTTGCAAAAGCAAATATAGATGGAGCATTTTCAATAAGTGACCATGAGTCGTTACCCGTTCTATTTGATTTAATTGAAAAAGAAGGTTTAAGTTTAGGTACTAGTTGTGGTGTAAACATTGCTGGAGCAATAAGATTGGGTAAACTTTTAGGCCCAGGTAAAACGATCGTAACAATACTTTGTGATAAATCTGATAAATACAACTCAAAGATGTTCAATAAATCTTTTTTACAAGAAAAAGGTCTTCCCTATCCTCATTGGATATAATCACGCATAGCAGCACTGTAATAAATTCATTACATTTCTAACTTAAAATAAAATTTAATATAAATAAATCAAAGGAGATTTTATGGACGCAAAAGAAGTAGTTAAAAAAGGATATGAACTTTTTGGGAAAGGAGAAATGGAGGCATTTATGGATATGGTACATGATGATATCACTTGGATTTATCCTGGAGATAAACATCCAATGTCAGGAACTCATAAAGGCAAAGAAGCATATATGAAAATAATGATGCAAGTTCCACAACTTTGGAATAATTTTTCAGTAACTCCAGATATGATGATTAGTGAGGGAAACAAAGTGTTTGTTAAGGCAACTGCAAAGGCAGATGGCATGGATACTATTTTTGGTCATTACTTTGAAGTAGGCGATGATGGTAAACTGACAATGTTTATTGCGTTTGACGATACATTAAGCATGTTCAATGCAATGAAGAAGTAAGGAACAGAATGTCAATTTTAGAAAAACTAAACAAAGCAATCATGGAAAAAGATGGTGCAGCAGCTGGTGAGCTGGTGCACGATGACTACAAAATGTTTTCTCATCTAAAAGGTGAATATGTACACATGGGTAAAGCAGGCATGGTCGAAGCCGTGAGTAAAGGTATGATGAGTCCTGCAAAATACAGGATCCTTTTTGAAAATGATGAAATTGGTTTTGATCATTCATATGTTACTTATCAAGATGGAAATACAGAAGCCTTAATGTGTTGTTGGAAATTTAAAGATGGTAAAATCATTGAATTAGAAACCGGGGCAACAAAAATACCCAAATAACTATGAACTAATAAAGGAGTTAATGTGGCTAGTATAGAAGTTAAAACTTTTGATAAAGCAGACGAAATAGTTGATAAATTTAATAATGCTAAAATTGAAGCAGTTAAGGTAGGTGGTCAAAGAGTAGTAAGATTGCATTTAAAACCAGGATGGAAATGGTCTACAGATGTTAAGCCACATATTGGAACTGATAGTTGTCAGGCAAACCATATTGGAATTATCACAAAAGGTTCTGTATGTGCTAAACACGATGATGGAACAGAGGTTACGTATAAAGCAGGAGACTCTTACTCTGTAACACCTGGACATGACGCTTGGGTAATTGGCAACGAACCTGTTGAAGCATTTGAATTTGCTGGGGTTTGGGGGGAATAAAATGGTAAAAATGGTTGGTAACTTTGAAGTAAAAGACTGGACTCACTGGAAAAAATTGTTTGATGAACATTCTGGCCCAAGAGAAGCAGCAGGTATTAAAACTATTTACGTAGGTAATGAAATAGAAAATCCAAATAAAGTACATATTGTGATGGAAACACCAGCAGCAGACACTATGCAAAAATTTATGCAGAATCCAGAGAATGCTAAGGTAATTGCGGAATCTGGCCATAAACAAGAGACAACAGTAATGAGTGTTTGTTCAGATTAAAAATAATAACAGAAAGGTAATGGTGAAAAAAATATATTTAATTATGATGTTTATAATATTTACAACATCAAGTTTTGCAGACGGCCATAAAGGAAAAATTGATCTTAAAGGTTTTATTGTTGGAGAAAACAAATTTCTTACTGATAACGAGGGTAACTTTTTAACTTTTACTTACGATGGAGTTGGAGGATTAATGGCAGTCGAGGGTACAACATTCATGGATAATGCATCACAATATTGTCTTGGCGCAGGCACAATCCCAGGAAAGGGATTTGAAATGGGACACTGTAAAATAAATCTAATGGATGGGGATGCTGTTTTTACATACTACGAAATTCCACTTGGAGACTCAATGAATGGTACATTTAAATGTTTAGGGGGAACAGGAAAATATAAAGGAATAGAATGTAGTGGCTCAACAGGGTACACACCAATTAACTCAGCCCAAGAAAATAAATTTGCCTCTTCAATTTATTTCATGGGTGAATATGCATTAATGAAATGATAAATTTAAAGAAAGGTAAATAAATGAAAAAAATTTTTTTAATTCTAATATTAAGTCTGTTCACAACAAACTCTTTTGCTGATGGTCATGCAAATGCAAATGGTTTTTCAATAACTCTTAAAGTTCCTATGGCCGATACAGCAAAAGTTGAGGAAATGCTTATGAAACATGCAAAATGGATGAAAGAAACACATCCATTAACAGGTGAAAAAAAACTAAATTCATATTCGATCATGAAAGGTCCTGAGTGGAAAAATCCTGGTGACCCATCACAAGGGACAACTGGTAATATTTTCTATGTATTAAATGAATTTTATGAAAATCCTGCTGGATTTGCAAATCATCAACAACTTGGTTCACAATGGTCTGAAATACAAGAATTTCAGACGATTTTATTCACATATCAAGTTGGATATGCTTTTCCTGGAACAACCATTGAAACAATTGAATAATCATTTAATTGAATTAAAATATTAAACAAAAAAAAGGAGAAAAATATGGAAAAAGAAGTGTTAGTAATCGTAGATTTGAAAGAAGGAAAGCTTGAAAAATTTATGGGATGGATGCAATCAGATGAAGGTATGAGTGTGAGAAAATCTGCAGCTCATCCAGAAAAAACTATAGGAGCAGTAAAGCCAGATAAAAGTGGCGTAATGTTTAAGGTATTTGTTCATAATATGGAAAAAATGAAAGAACTAATATCTGGTACACATCCAGTTGGAAAGGAAATTTACGATGAATGTGTTATCAAAATGACTGCTTGGGATTTAACAAAAGTTGAAATGTAATATGGCAAGATTTTATTTGATTGGCAAAATAAGTGCAGAGTTAATGAAAAGAATGCAAAATGATCCATCTGCTGATAGATATGCATCGACTAAGAAAGTTACGGAGGCAGCTGGTTTAAAATTGATCAGCTATGAATGGGTAAGAGGTAGATTTGATGTTATCTCATGTGTAGAAGGAGATTATGAACAAGCACTTTCCTTAAAGATTGCATTCAAAAATTCAGGTCTTATGGATGATTTGATGGTACATGAAGTTATTGACTACAATAAAGCCTTTCAAAATGCTGCAGATGCCACAAAGTCAGTTATTAAACCAGGAGAATAATTATGAGTGGTTATGCGATATTTAACCTTAATGTAAACAATCCTGAAAATTATAAGGAATACATAGACAAAGTTAAACCCACTGCAGAAAAATTTGGTGGGGAGTATCTTGTAAGAGGTGGTAACAGCGAGACTATTGAAGGGTCATGGCAGCATCCAAGGACAGTTGTGATAAAATTTCCAAGTTACGAGAAAGCAAAGGAATGGTATAATTCTGAAGAATATAAACCAATAAAACAAATTCGATTAGATAACGCAGATACTAATGGAATGATAATTGAAGGAGTATAAAGGAGATAAAATGTCAATATTAGAAAAATATAGTGCTGCATTAAAAAATAAAGATGAAGCAGCTATGAATGAACTTTTGCATGACGATTTCAAATTTACAATGCATAAATCAGGAAATACTTTAGGTAAATCTGAGGTGATCAAATGGGCGATGAGCGGTGATATTAATCAAAGAGATACACGAGTTGTATATGAAAATGATGAAGTTGGTGTACACCACGCATTTGTAACATTTGATGACGGAAATACAGAAGCAGTAATGGCAGTCTACAAATATGATAATGGAAAAATCATGAGTTTAGAGACTGGCGCAACACCTATGCCTAAATAATGAAAAAACTTATACTTTTATTTATTTTTATCGCCTTTAATTCTAATGCAGCTTCAATGAAGATGATTGGGTCTAAGGGTGATCCAAATGATGTTACAAGAGTAATAGAAGTAAAGATGTATGACAATTATTATGAGCCAAGTTCAATTCAAGTTAAAAAAGGTGAAACAGTAAAAATAATTGTTAAAAATTTAGGTGAACTGGTACATGAGTATAATATTGGGACTAAAAAGATGCATATTGATCACCAACCGGAAATGGCAAGATTAATTGAACACGATATTCTTTTAGGCGACCGAATTGATCATAAAAAAATGAAAGAAATGTCTAAAAAAGATCACTCATTGGGCCATAAACACGCCAATAGTGTAATGCTAGAGCCAAATAAAACAGGAGAAATTATTTGGAAATTTTCAAAAGATATTTCTTTAGAAATGGCATGTAACATTCCTGGTCACTACGAAAGTGGAATGGTCGGTCCTATAACATTTAAATAAATTAGAAAAGTTTGTGGATATTAATTAAGGATATATTATTCTTTAGTTATGAGTAATTTAACTGCTTATATAATTTTAATTATTGCAGTTGCCCTTGGTACAGCATCAAATGGTTTCGCCAAAGCTGCAAATGGTTTTACAATATTTTTACCAAGTATCTTTACGGCAATAACAATAGTTGCTTGCATGTATACGCTTTCTTTAGTTATGAAAACTATTCCTGTTGGCGTAACTTATGCTTCATTTGCAGGCTTATGTATAATAGCTACTTCAGTTGTTGGTATTTATAAATTTAACCAAATTCCTGACTTTTTTACAATTATAGGTCTAATATTAATTATATCTGGAGTATTAATTGTTAATTTAATTGGAAAATCAAATTAATATTAAAGTTCATTTGGCAGATCATGCTTACCGTCATCTTTTAAATCAATCATATATTCTTTAACTACAAAATCTAAATCTAGATCTGAGTATAAATGTGGAAACATGTTGCCATCAGTTGATTGTTCCCAAACTAGATTTTTTAATTTTAGAGCATCCACTTTAAGAATTATTAAATTAGTTTGATTAATATAATACTTATTTAGTGTTTGCTTGACCTGATCTTTATCTGAAAAATGGATATAACCATCTTTTAAATCTAATGCAGTGCCTTTAAAAATATTATTTTGTTTTGCCTCACTCCACTCAGATTTTGTACATATCTTGTAAACAAAATCAAAATTCATTTTATTTTAAAAAGTCGTCTACTTCTACTTGATAACCTTCAACTAAACGATTTGTTTCATTTGCCATTCCGACAATTGCGATCATTTCGTTTATCATTCCATCTGTGGCACCTTTTTTTCTGGCAGCTAAAGAATGAGATTTAATACAATATTCACAATTGTTAGTAATTGAAACTGCAACATAAATAAGCTCCTTTACAGCAGGATCTAATTCACCTTTTCCCATTACTTGTTGTAATGATCTCCAGGTTCTTTCTAATGTTTCAGGACTATTAGCCATTGTTTTCCAAAAATTCGGAATTTCAGTTATTTGTCGTGCTTCTTTTATTTCTTCAAAAATTTCTTTTACTTTGCCAGTAGCTTCATTTTCAGAAATTTTTTTAAATATTGTCATAGTTTTCTCCTTTTAGTTATAAATTGACTCAATTTTTGGCATTAATTTTAGTAGTTCCTTAGTATAATTATGTTTAGGATTTTTAAACAACTCTTCTGTTTCTGACACTTCACATAATTTTCCATCTTTAAGCACAGCTATTTTATCACACATTTGTCTAACAACGGGTAAATCATGGCTTATAAATAGGATAGTGAGATTTAACTGTTCTTGAAGATCTTTTAATAAATTTAATATTTGAGCTTGTATGCTCACGTCTAATGCTGATGTAGGTTCGTCACAAACAAGAAGTCTTGGTTGTGTAGCCAATGCTCTTGCTATTGATATTCTTTGCCTTTGGCCCCCTGAAAATTCATGAGGATATCTAATTGCAGACTGTTGAGTTAATTCAACAGATTCTAACAAATCATGGATATAACTATCTAAATCACTAGATTTTATATCCGGATTATGAAGTTTAATAGGTTCTGCAATAATTTCCTTTACTTTTAGTCTTCCATTTAAAGAAGAAAATGGATCCTGAAAGATCATTTGAATTTGTTTTCTAAATTTAAGTAGATCTTTGTTATTTTTAATTTTGGTAATATTAACACTGTCAAAATAAATATCTCCAGAAGTAGGTTTAAACAAATTAACAACCATTTTTGCTATTGTTGTTTTACCACTTCCACTCTCACCAACTAGACCAAAAGACTGTCCTTCTTTTATATTTAGCGAGACATCATCTACAGCCATTACAGAATTCTTTGCATTCTCTGTGAAAAAACTATCATCAAAAGATTTACTCAAGTTTTTTATTTCTATTAAATTTTGATCAACAATTATCTTTTTGGACCATCTATTTAATATTTTAACGTTATTATTTTGATTATTAAAATTCTCTTTTTCAATTATTGTAAATCTAGATATTTTTTTATTAGTCGGTGGTACAGAGTTAACTAAACTTTTTGTGTATTTTTCCTTAGGCTCAACCAATATCTGTTTGGTTAAACCTATTTCAACTAAGTCTCCATTTTTCATTACAGCCACTCTATCTGTAGTTTCAGCGATAACTCCCATATCGTGAGTAATAAGTATTACAGCTAAATTTCTCTCTTTGGTTAATCTTTTAATTAATTCTAGAATTTGAGACTGAATAGAAACGTCTAGTGCTGTTGTTGGTTCATCTGCAATTAATAATTCGGGCTCACAACATAAAGCAAGAGAAATAACAACTCTTTGTCTCATACCACCAGAAAATTGATGAGGGTAATTATAAAACCTTTTTTCGGCATCCTTGATCCCAACTTCTTTTAATAAATTAATTGCTTTATTTTTTGCATCTTCTGAACTTAAGTTTAAATGAGTTTGTATTGTTTCTATTAGTTGTTCACCAATTGTTAAAATTGGATTTAAAGAGGTCTGAGGATCTTGAAATATTAATCCAATTTTTTTTCCTCGATACTGAACTATTGTTTCTGGATTTTCGCTGATATTTGTTTCTCCCATCAATATTGATCCACTTGAAACTTTACCTGGTTCATCAATTAAATTTACAATCGCATTAGCTACAGTGCTTTTTCCAGATCCAGACTCTCCGACTAATCCAACTATTTCACCTTTTTTGATTTCTATATTTACATTTTTTGCAGCATTTACGGTTTCTTTTCTCATTTTATAGTCGACACTCAAATTACTTATTTTTAGAAAAGTCATTTTTTTAACCTTGGGTTAAGCGTATCTCTCATCCAATCTCCTAATAAATTAATTGAGAAAGCAAGAATAACTAAGAATATTGCAGGAAAGAATGTTATCCACCATTCGCCTGAAAATAAAAAATCGTTTCCTAATCTAATTAAAGTGCCTAATGAAGGTGTTGTTGGAGGAACTCCCACACCTAAAAAGCTCAATGTTGACTCTGCAATAATAGCAAGAGCTAGACCAATTGTGCCTATTACCAAAACAGGTCTCATTATATTTGGCAGTATATGCTTAAACATAATAAGTAAATTTGAAACACCTATAATTGATGAAGCTGAAACATAATCTTTATTTTTTTCTACCAAAGTTGCTGCACGAGAAACTCTTGCAAATTGAGGCCACTCTGAAATTCCTATAGCAAAAATTAAAACATATATTGCCATCTCATCATGCATTTCTCTAGAAATGATACCTCTTGCAATACCATCAACTAATAGAGCCATTAATATACTTGGGACTGTTAGCTGAACGTCTGTTAATCTCATCACTATCATTTCATATTTTCCACCAAAGTAACCTGCTGTTAAACCTAGGGAGACACCTAAAATTAAACTAAAAATAATTGCTGAAAATCCAACTATTAATGAAATTCGTGAACCATAAAGAATTGTTGAAAGCATATCTCTTCCTTGTCCATCTGTACCTAAGATAAATTTTGCCATACCATCCTCTGTCCATGATGGGGGTGTAAATGCTTCCATTAATGATAGGGATGCTGGGTCAAATGGATTATGTGGTGTCACAAATTCAACAAAAAAAGAGCAAAAGAAAATTATTAATAATATTATAGAAGATACGATTGCAGTTGGAGATTTTATAAAACTGAAATAAATATCACTATCTTTAAATTTTTCCCAAGAATTTAATGCTCTGTTATCCACTAGTAACGTCTCCTTTAACTCTTATTCTTGGATCTATAAAATAATACAAAATATCTACTATAAAATTTATCATCACAAAAACAAAAGCTATAAAAACCAAATAAGCTGACATGATTGGAATATCTACAAATTGAACTGCTTGAATAAAAAGAAAACCCATGCCGGGCCATTGAAATACTGTTTCGGTAATAATTGAGAAAGCAACTAATGTACCTATGTTTATTCCCGCAATGGTTATGACAGGAATTAATCCATTTTTTAATGCATGTTTATAATTTATACTTTTTTCACTTATCCCTCTTGCTCTAGCAAATTTTATATAATCCGTTTGTAAGATTTCCATCATCTCAGCTCTTACTAGCCTAATTATATAAGTCATTTGAAAAAGGCTGAGTGTTACAGATGGAAGTATAATTGCTTTCAACCCTGAAACAGTTAAAAGTCCAGTAGTCCAAATGCCTATGTCAATAACTTCTCCTCTCCCAAAGGATGGGAGAACACCTAATATTACTGCAAATAGGTAAATAAATAATATTCCAATCACAAATGTTGGAAGTGATACACCTAAAAGAGATACTGCTAGTATAAAATCACTCAAAAAGCCTTTTCTATTAATACCTGTATAAACTCCCAATAAAGTACCTGAAACTAATGCAATTAATGCAGAAATTAATACTAGTTCAATAGTTGCTGGCAGTCTTTCAATAATTAATTCAGAAACTGGTCTCCTAAGTTGGTATGAAATTCCAAACTCACCTTTGGATGCGTTTACCACAAATCTTGAAAATTGAATGTGTATTGGATCTGTTAATCCAAGAGTTTGTCTTAATTCAGCTCTTTCTTCGTCTGAAGTTTCTTCGCCAACCATATTGTTAATTGGATCACCCACAAAGTTAAATAAAGAAAATGAAACAAATGACACAACAAGCATCACTATTACTGACTGAATCAGACGTTTGAAAAAATACTTTATCAATTTAAGAAATATTTATACTTATAAGCCCTTTGTTTAACAAAGGGCTTATAAAAAAAGTTATTTATTTAAAACTTGCAAAACGGAATAATGGTTCATTATTCGGTCTTATTGGAACATCTACATTATTTTTAGTTGCCCAAGAAATTACTTGGTGATGTAGAGGAAGATATGAAATATCATCTTTTACAATTTTCCAAGCATTTGCAATAGCTGCATTTCTTTTGTCTAAGTCAACTTCACCTTCCATAACTCTTATAGCAGCATCAACTTCGCTGTTGCTAAAGTTTACTTTATTCCAGCTAGCACCTGACTCGTACAGATAATGGAAAACATAATGACTATCTAGTGTTGGAACTCCCCATCCTAGCATATAGAAATCACCTTTATCTTCTTTTAATTCCTTAAAATGCTTACTTTTGGTCTGAGCGAATAGATTAACATTTACGCCGATTTTGCCTAACATTCCAACTACTGCAGTACAAATTGCTTCATCATTGACGTATCTATCATTAGGGCATCTTAACTCAACATCAAAACCTTTAGGATATCCTGCATCTGCTAATAATTTTTTAGCTGCATCAACATCATAAGGTAATCTTTTATCAAGATCTTTTGTGTATCCATTTACACCAGGAAAAGTTATGATACCCGCAGGCTCACTGAGACCTCTCATTACTTTTTTCTTTATTGCTTCTATATCTATTGCTTGATAAAGGGCTTGTCTTACTTCTTTTTTCTTAAATGGATTATCACCAGTATTTCCAGATCTTAATTTATCTGCTGCTTGGTCCATACCTAAAAAGATTGTACGCATTTGAGCAGTACTCACTACATTATGATCTGCAGAATTTCCAATTCTAGCTAAGTCTTGAACTGGTGCGTCAGTGACTAAATCAACCTCACCAGATAGTAATGCTGCAACTCTTGTAGCTGAGTTTTTAATTGGTAATAGTTGTATTTCACTAACACTATTATCTTTCATTGAACCCCACCAATTACTATTTCTCTCAAATACTGTCTTAGTATTTGGCTCTCTTAGGGTAATTTTGAATGGTCCAGTTCCCATTGCATTAGTTGCTGAGAATGTTTCTTCTCCACCATCCCAATTTTGTGAAACTGTTGCTCCAAAATCAATAGACCATTTTTTAGACATTATAAATATATTTGATAATTGGTTTAAAAGAATTGGATTTGGTTTACTTGTAGTCACTTGAACAGTGTAGTTATCAATTTCTTTAACATCAGAAATTGTACTTATGTATTCTTTAAAATCTGATGTAGGTTGTTTTGCTCTCAAAATACTAAATACAACATCTTTTGCAGTCATATCTGTACCATCAGAAAATTTTACATCTTTTCTTAAATTAAAGACCCAAGTATTTGGATCTGTTGTTTTCCAATCAGTAGCAAGCTGAGGTTCAATACTCATATCTAGACCTCTTGTTACAAGTGCTTCATAGACCTGTCTTGAAACTTGTGTTGTTGGACCTTCATTTTGTGCATGAGGATCCAAGGTTAAACTATCACCTTGCATAGACCATTTAATTGTTTTCGCGTATGAGTGTGTTGATACAAAAACAAATAAAATTGCAAAGAAAATTTTAACAAAATTTTTAAATTTCATTTTTCCTCCTAATTATTACAAATAAAATTAAACCTGATTAATGGGTTAACTACAAGGGTAAAATAGGTAACTTAATTATTAAGAATGATATCATTTTTGAACTTGGTATATAAAATTTTTGAATAATTATTCATATTTTTCATATTTTCTTTGGCCTCTTTATCAAATTTTTCCAGAGCACCTTGTCCTAATTGCTTTTCCAAAGCCATTTTATATTCTGGCACACACCCCCAATCATTTACAGTTTTATCCTTAATTTCAATATGAAATTGGATACCATAAGCATGATTTTTGTACCTAAATATTTGGTATTTTGTTTCCTCCGATGACGCAATATGTGTAACATCCTTATTATTTTCTAAACTTTGAACCTCATAAGAATGCCATTGTAATGAGGTTAGCTTCTCTGGAAATTGTGAAAAAAGAGTATCGTTTTCTTTTCCTTGTGAGAAATTTATATTCATCATACCTATTTCAGGGTTTTTTGTTCTAACAACACTTCCCCCTATTACTTCTCCTAGTAATTGACAACCAAGACAAAAGCCTAAGTAAGGTTTTTCTAAATTAACAACAAATTCTCTTATTTTTTTTTTTTCTTCAACTAACCATGGGTATTTTTGTTCCATCCACGTATCCATTGGGCCTCCCATACAAAACATTGCATCAAATTTATTTAGATCATTAGGTATTTTTTCTCCTTCATCTAATTCAATAGTCGTTAAATTTACTCCGTCTTTTATCATCAAATCTTTTATATAACCAGGATCTTCAATTTTAATATGTTGAAGAACAATAATTTCCATTATTAAGCTATTGGTTTTAGCAAACTCTGAATTTTGATATGAATACTTTTATTTGATGATGCAAGAATATTGCCAGCATATTTTGCATCTCTATTATCAATTGTTGAAACAGTTCCACCTGATGCTTTTATAATTGGTATTAAAGGATGAATATCCCAAATTTTATTACTGCATTGAAATACAACATCAAGCTTACCTTCACAAACCTGTGCGTAAGACAAAGCATCAGAACAAGGAAATTGCATTAAATTTAAAAATTTTCTAATTTTTTTTTGTTTATTTAAAGAAATTGCTCCATGTAAACCTGCTGCTAATTTCAAATCTTTATATTTAACATTTTTATTTACAATAATTTTTTTTCTTATGTTATTTTCAACTACATATGCATCTTTATCAGATTGGTTGTAATAATATTTTTTTAGAATTGGAAAATTAGCCAAACCAAATATTGGATTTCCTTTATAATTTAATGAAATTAAATTGCTCCAAGTTGGACTTCCAATAACGAAAGATCGAGTTCCATCGATTGGATCAATAACCCATGAAAAGTCACTTTTTGATTTTTTATATCCATATTCTTCTCCAATAATTTCATGATCTGGAAACTTTTTATTTATTTTAAACCTAATGAATTTCTCAAATGCTCTATCCGCTGTAGTAACAGGATCATATCCCTTGCCCTTAATTTTATTTTGGACTTTAAATTTTTTACTTAACTTGTTGAAATAAAACTTGGAAAGATCTTTGGCTAACTGGTTTAGAAATCTAGGAAATTCATTATTATTTGGAATAATTTTTTTTTTCATTAAAAGGAATTACTATTTTATTTATCTTGATTAAAGATAAATTTAAATTATTTTTATAAGTTGCCTTATGAATATAGAAATTAAAAAAAATAGAATATTCTTTAACGATGGTAATATTAGGCAAGAAATTCACCCTTTCTGGCTTAGAGAAAGAGTTGAAAATAAAGAATTCTTAGATGAAATCACACAACAAAGATTATTCGATCCCAGCAATTTGCAGACCAATATTTTAATAGAGACAGTAAAATTAGAAAATAATGAATTAGAAATTAATTTCAATGATGGTGTCAAATCATATCTAAAAATAAGCAATATTATTGATGAGTATTCCGATCAAAAAATGGTTATGAACTCCATAGAAAAAGTTAAATGGGATTCTAACTTAAAGAATTTTAAAAACTTCATTTACAAAGATGATATTAGTGAATCTAAGGAAATGTACGATTTGCTTGTTTCTTTTTATCAATATGGATTTGTGATTATTAAAAATGTTCCAACTCAAGATAATTTCATCATAAATTTTGCTAATTCTATCGGAAGCGTTAGAAGAACAAATTTTGGAGAGTTTTTTAATGTAAGATCAATACCTAATCCTAATGATTTAGCATACACATCTTATAATTTGGCTCCTCATACAGATAATCCTTACAGAATACCAGTGCCATGCATTCAACTTCTTCATTGTATTGAAAATGAAGTATCTGGTGGACTGTCAACTCTTGTAGACGGTTACACCGTTACCGAAGATTTAAAAAATGAATTTAAAGATTACTATGAAATTCTTACAAAGATAAAAGTAAAATTTAAATTTATTGATAAGGAAGTCATACTAGAAGATTGGTCTGAACTTATTAAGTTAGATGAAAAAAAAGAGTTTAAGCAAGTAAGATTTAGTCCTAGATTAGATTATGTGCCAATATTAAATAAAGAAGATTTAGATTTATATTATAAAGCAAGGAACAAACTTTCAGAATTTTATAATTCAGATAAATATAGAATAGAATTTAAATTGAATCCTGGAGACTTATTAATAATGGATAATTATAGATTACTTCACGGTAGAACTAGTTTCGACTCAAATGAAGGAAATAGATTCCTTCAGGGGTGCTACATTGATTATGATAGTACAGAAGGAAAAATTAGACATCTTAAAAGAAAATTTAATATCTAACTTATCCAAGATTTTGCATGAATGGAATATATTCTAGAAGGTAATATCCTAAAGCTTGAAGTTGATTTGTAATCATTAATACTCCAGTAATTAAAAGGAGAGAACCACCTGTTTTATTAATAATATTCATTTTTGTTTTTAAATTTTTAGAAAAAATCATAAATTTCTGAATTAAATATCCTGATAAAATAAATGGTAACGCAAGACCTAATGAATAAAATGATAAAAGTAAAATTCCTTTATTTATGCTTTCCTCTGTAGATGCGATTGCCAATATTGATCCAAGAATAGGTCCAATGCAAGGTGTCCAACCAAAACCAAATGCCATACCAACTAAAATTGAGCTAAATACACCTGATTTTTTATCTGCTTGGAACCTTTTCTCATAATTTAAAAACTTTAAATTAATCAAGCCTATTATTTGGAGTGAGAAAATTATTATTATTGTACCAGCTACAATTCTGAGAGTGTTTGAGTTATCTAAGACTAATGATCCTAAAAATGTTGCTGTTGCTCCAAAACTAATAAAAACAATTGAAAATCCAACAGTAAAAAGAACTATTGGAAATAAATTTATACTCTTTTTTTCAAGAAGTTCGTTAAGAGTTGAGCCAGATATATATGAAATGTATCCTGGAATAAGTGGTAATACGCATGGGGATAAAAAACTTATCAAACCTGCGCTAAATGCAAGAAATATTTCGATCATTATCCTGTATTTTTAATCGCTGCAGAAATTCCTGCAATAGATGTCATCATCGCATCATCAAGTAACTTTTTGCTTTTTTTATCTAATTTCTTATGTTTTTGTTTTTTCATCACAGTTACTTGTAAAACATTGAGTATTTCTGAGTAAATATTTCTTATAATTGCAGGTCCCCGGAAAGCTTTTCTTTGTTTAAGTATTTCTCTAGGAGTAATATCATGATTTAATTTTTTCACTGCATTAAATTGGAATCTTAGTTTATCACCTACTCTAACTAATTTTTGGTCAGCCAAATATTTTTCATAAATTTTTGAAATTTCAGGATCAACTTTTGATAAGACCATATCTAATAAGTCCATTGTAGAATTAAAATATGGCCAGTTTTTTTCCATATCAGTTAAAGTTTTTTTAAATTTTTTTATTGACGAATATCTTAAGGCCTCAGCAGTTCCCAACCAAGCAGGCAACATTAATCTTATTTGTGTCCAAGCAAAAACCCATGGTATGGCTCTTAAACTATTAATATTATCTACATTCTTTCTTTTGGATGGTCTCGATCCTATCGATAACTTACCCAAAGCCATATGTGGTGTAACAGTTTTAAAATATCTTATGAAATCAGAGGTTTGATTTATATTTTTTCTATAAGAACTAGTTGAGATATTTGACATGTTTTGAATAAGATTTCTCCATTCTTTTTTTGGATTTGGAGGTGGATTTAAAGTTGCTTCCATTACAGAGCCAATATAACTACACAGGTTATATTTTGCTAATGGCTCATATCCATATTTTTGTTGTATTACTTCACCTTGGTCTGTAATTCTTATTTTTCCATTAACAGAATAAGGCGGCTGTGATCTTAAAGTTGCTTGTATAGGCCCTCCTCCTCTACCAGCAGAACCACCTCTGCCATGAAAAAATGTAACGTTAATTTTATATTTTTTTGCTAATTTTATTATATCTTCTTGTAATTTATACTGATGCCAACTAGCTGATAATTTACCTGCATCTTTACTAGAGTCAGAATATCCAATCATAATTTCTTGTTTATTCTTTATGTATTTTCGGTACCATTTTAATGAAAATAATTTTTCCATAATTTCTTTACCATTTATCAAATCATCTAGAGTCTCAAATAAAGGAACCACTCTTAACTTACTTTTTATATTTGCCTCTTTTTGCAAAAGCATTACAGCTAAGATGTCTGAGGCAGATGATGTCATTGATATTACATATGCTCCTAAACACTCTTTTGGTTGACTAGACAAAACTTTAAAAGTTGACCAAACTTCTTTGTTTTCCTTATTTTTAAAAATAAATTTGTTAATTGAATTTTTGCCTATAATTTTGTCAGATAGATACTTTATTTTTTTTGTCTCACTCCAAGTACTATAATTTTGACTAAATTTTTTTTTTATAAACTCATTCAGTAATTGAGAATGTCTGGATGACTCTTGCCTTATATCCAGTCTTGCAAGATTAATTCCAAAACATTTTGCTCTTCTCATTAAATCAAGCAAATCTCCACTAGCAATATTTTCGTTCTGGTTCTGCTCTAAAGACTCTCTAACAACTCTTAAAGGTTTTAAAATTTCTTCTCTTTCAGAAAGTAATATCTTTTCATTTAATGGTTTACCATAATTAAGATATTGTTCTATTTCACTGTGGGTTCTTCTAAGTTTATCTCTTAATGGTCTTAAATAAACTCTATATGGTTCAAAGGTTTTTCCAGTGGTTTTTAATATTTTATTTGAGCATTTTTCCATAGAGTAAGATCTAATTAATTTAGTCAAAGACTTTTCATAAAGTTTAGCAGCTTCCCACCTTGATAAAAGAATAACTCTTTTAGTCACCTCTGAAGTTACAAATGGATTCCCATCCCTGTCACCTCCCATCCAAGACCCAAACTCTATTGGGTTGAAATTTTTTGGAAGTCCCTTGCTCATATTTTGTTCAAAAATTTGATTTAATCTTCTGTAAACTTTTGGGATTGTATCCCATAAACTATCCTCAATAATTGCTAATCCCCATCTAGCCTCCTCTGCAGGAGTAGGTCTAGATCTTTTAATTTCATCTGTGTTCCAAATGATTGTAATTTCATCATATAATTTCTTATCTAAAATTTTTAATTTAGATGGATAATTAGTTAAGAGAATTCTTTGTTCGAGAATTTCTGTCAATGCATGATATTTTTGAATCAAAGTTCTTCTTTTAACTTCAGTAGGATGAGCTGTTAAAACTATTCCAATATTTAAACTTTTTGCAATATTATAAATTTTATTATTTGAAATTTTTTTGTTTTTAAAAAAATTTTCAAAAATTTCTTCTATAAATATATTTTGGAATTTTTTATTTGATTTTATATTTTCATATTGATCTAAAGTTCTAGATGCATCTATTGACTCTGCTAAATTATAAAAATTCATGAAATGATTAAATGCTCTAGTTAATTTAAATAAAGACTGTGGACTAAGTTTATTAATTTCTCTTAGAATTTTCTTAAATGGTTCTTTTCTACTTTTATTTGCTACATTTGCCTTTGACAAAAGTCTAATTTTTTCAACTAAATTAAAAAAGTTAGAGCCTTCCTGTTTTTTTATTACTTTACCAAGAATATTACCTAAATGTCTAACGTCATCCCTAAGTGATTTGGTGGGAATTCTTTCGTAATAAAGATCTCGTTTTAACATGATTAAAATTAAATTTTTTTTGATTTATACCTTTCGTATTTGTTTCTATTTTAAATAAACTTCCTGAGAATTTAAATTTTTTAATTTCACTTTTTTTCATACCCTTTAAGGCTGAAGTTACAAATAATTCTGAGTTATTCTTGCCTCCAAATGCACAGTTGGTTATATTTTTTGCGGGTAATTTGACTTTGTGTAATATTTTTCCTAACCTATTAAATACTGATATACATGCTCCATGATAATGGCAAACCCAAAGATTTTTATTTTTGTCTAAAGTCATTCCATCTGGTACCCCTTGATTCTTTGTAAACTTTTTAAATATTTTTTTTTTTATTATGTTTAAATTTTTGTTTACTTTTATTTTGTAAATAGTTCTTCTCCTACTATCGGTATGGTAAAAATTATTGCTATCTATAAATGCTGGACCATTAGTTATGAAATAGCTAGTATCAACTTTTTTTAAATTTAATTTTTTATCAAAGCAATATAATGATCCATTTTTCAAACTTCTTTCAGGATTGTCCATGGTGCCGAACCATAATCTACCTGATGGGTCTGTCTTACCATCATTGATACGATTGGTTTTAATGTCTTTTTCAATATGAATTGATTTTAAGGTTTTTTTTGTTTTCAAATTTAAAATTCTTAATTCACTTTGAAGACCTAATATAAAAATGTTATTTTTAATATGTGCTAGAAAACCTATTTCTTTATTAATTTTAATTATTTTTTTTTTATAATTTTTAGTATTAAAAATATGAATTCTTTTTTTTTTTATGTCAGTAAAATATATCGAGTTATGTTCCTTCACCCACAATGTTCCCTCACCCAATGTACACTTGGTATTCCATAAAACTTCAGGTTTTGAAGTTTTTATTTCAACCATTGTATCCATATTCTTTTATAAAATCTTTATTTGGATTTACACCAATCCCTATATTTTCTAACGAAGATGCATAGCCATTTTTATTTTTAACTTGATCTAAAATTGAAAATTTTTCCTCAGCAAGATCTGTAATAAAAATATTTTTTTCAGTGGTATCGAATTCTAACATTGATTTTGTTGGAAATAGTCCACCTGGCATATCTGGTAAAGAAGTAAGTAAATGCAGATTTACTGCTACACTTAAAGCTGAACCCCATACATGATTAACAATTGGGATGAAATTCGACTGAGCTAATGCTGATACTTTTAAATATTCCGTTATACCACCTAAACCACAAACCTCTGGTTGGGCTATATCAATGCAATTATTTTTAATTAATTGGTTCCAACCATATTTTGTGAACTCTGCTTCACCACCAGCAATATTTGTGTTTAATTTTTTTTTAAGTTCTTTGTAACCATCATAATCCTCTGGAGCCACAGGTTCCTCAAACCAGTAAATATTCATTTCATCCAACCCTCTTCCAACATACAAGGCATCATTTTTATTATAGGCATGATTTGCATCTACCATGAGTTTAAATTCAGATCCAATTGCATCTCTTACAGCACTAACTAGTTTTAAATCTTTTTTGGGACCCATACCTATTTTCATTTTCATTGCTTTAAAGTTTTTCTCTTTTATTTGATTAGCCTCATTTTTGAATAATTCACAAAGTTCTTCGACTGGTTTTTTTTGTAACATCATGCCGTAACCATAAACTGGTATTTTATTGTTAGTTTTACCTCCTAGTAGTTGATAAAGAGGTAAATTAGCTTTTTTTGCCAATATATCCCATAGTGCTATATCAATTCCTGACAATGCTTGAATTGGCATTCCTTTTTGACCACTGTCTCTCAATAAATTATATACTTTGTGCCAAATATATTCTTTATTAAGTGGATTATCTCCTTTTATTAAAGGTTGAATAACTTTTTCTACAACATATTTGTTTGCAAGAGCTATATTTCCAGGTCCAAAACACTCTCCCCAGCCTGTGATGCCTTCATCAGTCTCTACTTCAACTAAGTGGGCAGTTCTATGTTTGTAATATTGTTGTGAGTATCCTAGTTCTTTGTCTAACTCATATCTAAGTACATGACTTTTGATTGAGGTTATCTTCACAAATTTTAAACAGCAACTACTTTAGAGTTCTGTTCTCCTAAGTTATCTATTGATAGTTTCATTTGATCACCTGCTTTCAGAAATACTTGTGGTTTTCTGCCCATTCCAACTCCTGGAGGTGTTCCTGTTGTAATTATATCCCCTGGTTGTAATGACATGAATTTACTCACATAAGATACAATGATATCTACATTAAAAATCATAGTACTTGTATTCCCTGTTTGCATTCTTTCACCATTTACATCCAACATCATCTTTAAATTATTAATATCTTTAATTTCATCTTTAGTTACTAAGTAGGGCCCAGTAGGTCCATAAGTGTCATGAGACTTTCCTTTAACCCATTGTCCCATTTTTTCAATTTGCCATTCTCGTTCACTGACATCGTTTACTAAACAATACCCTAAAATATGATCTTGTGATTGACTTTCTGAAATATGTTTTGCTTCTTTTCCAATTACAATTCCAAGTTCAACTTCCCAATCTAGTTTTTTTGATCCAGAAACTATTTCTACATCATCATTAGGACCGCACATTGAGCTAGTAGCTTTCATAAACATTATTGGTTCTTTGGGAATATCAGCACCGACTTCAGCTGCATGATCTGAATAATTAAGTCCTATTGCTACAAATTTTCCAGGACTTATAATGCATGAACCTACTCTTTGATTAGATGAAAGTTCAGGAAGACTTGATGTGTCTGCACTTTGAATTTTTGATATTGTTTCAAAATTTAAATTTTCTGGGTTTAAATCGTTTATGTGAGAACTTATGTCTCTTATTTTTCCATCAGCGTCTAAAATTGCTGGCTTTTCTTTTCCTTTTTCACCTACTCTTAATAATTTCATTGTTTCTCCTTTATATTTAAATTGTCATTCCACCATCAACAGAAAATGTATTCCCTGTTGTAAATGTTGATTCATCGCCAGCTAAATAAATAGCCATAGAGGCAATTTCTTCAGCTGTTCCTAGTCTTCCCATAGGTTGTCTTGCTATAAAATCTTTCTTAGCTTGAACAGGGTCAGGACTCTGGTTCACTCTATCTTGCCAAGAAGGAGAGAAAACTGTTCCTGGTGCTATTGAATTACATCTAATATTTTGTTTTACAAAGTCTGAAGCTATAGACTTTGTTAACCCAATAATTGCAGCTTTTGAAGCGCCATAAACAAATCTATTTGGTAAACCTTTTAAACTGGAGGCAATAGACGAAACATTGATTATACTTCCACCATTTTGCTTCACCATTAACGGTAAAATTGCTCTGCACATGAAATACATTGATTTAATGTTTACATCAAAAGAAAAATCCCAATCTTTTTCCTCACAATCTAAAATTGTTCCATGATGAACAAATCCTACTGCATTAAATAGAACATTTACTTCATCGAGTGTTTTAACAAAATCTAAAATTGCTTTGTTGTCTGTAGAGTCTAAAGTTTTAATTTTAATATTAGGATATTCTTTATTTAAATCAGCTAAAGTTTTTTCATTCAAATCTGTTGCTATTACATGGGCCCCTTCATTATGAAAAGCGATTGCTGTTGCTTTTCCGATACCTTGGCCTGCTGCTGTAACTACAATTTTTTTACCCTCTAATCTTCCACTCATTTATTATTTATCCTTTCAATTTCTTTATAAAGTGAACTATGATCTGTTTCACCATGTCCATTATCAACAAGAGATTTATACATTTCTTTAACCAAATTTGAAATAGGTAAATGAGTATTATAATTACTGGCACATTCTAAGATATTATTCATATCTTTTAATTGACCAGATGTTTTACCTTTTGGAGTAAAATCTTTCTCGATCATTCTTTTTCCATGCGTTTGTAAAACTTTACTGTCTGCCCAACCACCTGACAAAGCTTTAATCATTTTATTTGGATCAGCTCCTGCTTTTTCACAAAGAGTTACAGCCTCTGCTACAGCGCCTATTGCTAAACCAACAATGATTTGATTTGCTAATTTGGACACTTGTCCACTTCCAATTGGACCAACTAATGTTGGATTACCCATAGTTTTTAAAATATCAAAAGCATCATCAAAAATATTTTGCTCTCCCCCGACCATTATAGCCAATGATGCTTCCTCTGCACCAATTGTTCCTCCAGATACAGGTGCATCCAAATAATTTATATTTTTTAATTTTAAATTATTACCATGTTTTGTTGCAGTAGTTGGTTTAACTGAACTCATATCAATAACTATTGAACCAGATTTTAAGTTTTCTAAAAAATCAGTATTGTTCATCACTGCATCCACAGCAATATCATCTGTTAACATTGTGATAACAATATCACTTCCATCCACAGCATCTTTTAACGTATTTGAAATTTTTGCTCCAAATTTTTTAAGTGGTTCTGCTTTATTCTTTGATCTATTGAATACTGTTAAATTATATCCAGCTTTTACTATATTTTTAGACATTGGCAGACCCATCAGGCCTATGCCTATAAAACCTATTTTTTTTGTCATTTATTTTTTAGGTACGAATTCGTGGAAATTTTGTGTCATTGCTTCTGGAAAGTACATAACACATGCTAAAACAATTAATTGAATTACTACGAATGGAGCAAATCCTCTGAAAATATCTGTTAATGAAATATGTGGAGGTGCTACCGATTTTAAATAAAAAGCTGCTGGACCAAAAGGTGGGCTTAAAAATGAGACTTGCATATTTACACAAAATAAAATCCCAAACCATATAGGATCAAAACCAAGTGCAAGAACTATTGGTAAAAATACAGGCATAGCCAGTAGGACAATTCCAACCCAATCCATAAAAGCACCCATTATCAAAAACATTACTTGCATCATAAAGATTAAGTACATTGGTTTTAAATCATAAGCTAAAATAGTTTCGGCTACATAAGTTGGTCCACCCGCTAAAGAATAAGCTCCAGCTAAAACCGTAGCTCCAAATGTAATAGTTAAAATCGTACCTGATGCTTTAAAAGTTCGAACAAGCGCATCTTTAAATAAAAACCATGTCAGCTCTTTTCTTGCACCTATTATAATTAATGTTGCAACTACACCCATACCAGCTGCTTCTGTGATACCTGTTATTCCAGAATAAATTGAACCTAAAACAATTATTACAATACCAATTGGTGGTAGTAGTCCTGGAAGATAAGACATTTTTTCTTTTAAAGTTAAGGCTGGTTCATCACTTAATGGTGCAAGATGTGGTTGTAACCTTGTTCGTATAAGAATGTAAGTAATAATTAAACCTGAAATCATAAGACCTGGAACAATAGCTTCTTGGAATAACATTGTAATTGATGTTTCTGTTGTCAATCCGTAAATAATTAAAACGATAGACGGGGGTATCATAGTGCCTAGGGAACCTGATGCACAAATAATACCAATCGACATATCTTGATCATATTTCAATCTCAACATCTGAGGTAGCGCAATCAGCCCTAATAAAACTATTTCTCCTCCAATAATTCCACTCATCGCAGCCATAATTGTAGCCATGATTGCAGTTACCACTCCAACTCCTCCTCTAGTTTTTCTTAACCAAGCATTTAATGCATCATATAAATCTCTCGCTATATTTGAGCGTTCAAGTAAGGAGGCCATGAATATAAATAAGGGTACAGATAAAAAAGAATAGGTTACAACAAGTGAATAATATCTTGAAAGTAGAATTCCTAATGCATGCTCTCCAATGTATAGAAATACAAGCACCGCTCCCATAAAACCTGAAGCAAAACCCATTGGTACACCAATTGCTATAAGAGCTAATAATCCAACAATAAGTATTATCGAGAGTGTTCCTATTTCAAATTCCATATTATTCTAAATCTTTTGCTGGATCGTATTGTCTTTCCTTAGGATTTCTCCAATCGATTATTAAATTGTTAATAGACTGAAGTGCAATAAGAAATACACATATTAGTGTAAGTGGTTTCATAGTAGCAGGTATAGGTGGGTCCCAATAAGTTGCAAATCTCTCCCAATTTACAAATGATCTGTAAGCATCCTCCATACCACCATAAATTACAGCCCCTGCAAAAAGAACAATAACTATAGTGCTAATTAGATCAAAAATTCGCTGTGTAGGTCTACTGACATAGTCATATAATAATACTATTCTTATATGGCTTCTTAATCTTGTTGCATATATACCGCCAACTAAATAACAAACACCAGCCAACCATAAGCATAGTTCATTAGCCCATAAGGTAGGTTTAAATAATACATATCTCATGAAAATTTCGTACATCATCACAAGTACTATTACAGGAATTAAATATTTTATTGTATGGCTTAAAAATAGAGAAATTCTATCTATCCAAAATATTGGAAAATCGTCTTTACTTGCAACTTTTTCACTTTGCTCTTTTAATTGTTTATCTTGAAGCTCTTTATCGTTCATTGGCAAAAAAATTGTCTAATTAGAAGGGCCCATTCAGGCCCTTCAATATTTTTTTATGTTGCTAATAATTATAGGATACCGTTAGCTTTCATGTAAGCTTTGTGTATCTCAATAAGAGCAGCAGCTTCAGGAGATTTTTTCTTCCATTCTTCCCAAGCTCCAAGTGCAGCATTTCTGAACTTAAGTCTATCTTCTCTAGACCAGTCATGAAGAGTAACACCCATAGCAGTTAAAGCTTTAACTGCTTCAGCATTTTTTCTCTCAACTAAACTAGTGATTGTTCTACCGCAGATTTCAATTGCTGCTAGCATTGCACCTTTTTCATGGGGTTTTAACTTGTTCCAAACTTTTGTATTACAAGCTAAATGGTCAGCTGGCATAGAGTGGAAACCTGGATATGTAGCATATTTATTTTGCTCATAGTGTCCACCTGCATAGTTTGTAGCTAAAGATGAATAGTCGGCACCATCAATTAGACCAGTTTGTAAAGCAGTTGGAACTTCACCAAAATCCATCACTATCGGCTTAGCACCTAATGCTGTAAAGATCATACTTTCCATTCCTGGAGGCGATCTAAATTTAAAGTCTTTGATAGACGCAACATCTGGAATTGGTTTGCTAGATATTAAAGACTCATGTCCTGGTATCCACCAACCGATTAAAGTCATTCCATATTTGTTGTATAGTGCATCAACAGCTTCTTGAGCTCCTGGGAAATTCAAGAATTCATATTGTTGATACGGGTTGTCATATCCACCCATTACATCACCTGCAAATTGAAAAGCTGCGTTTTTACCAGTTTGGTATCCAGCACCTGTCATATCACAGTCAATAATTCCAGTTTGTGCAGAGTTAAAAACCTCAGCAGACTTTCCTGTAACTGATGATGAGTAGAACATTTGTACTTTTAAGCTTCCGCCAGAAAACTTTTCTACGTTTTTAGCGAATTGAGCTGCAACTTCACCATTTGGTGAGCTAGCTGTAAAGTGAGTTTCTATTTTTAGAGTTTTTGCATTAGCAGAACTAAATAAAGCAATAGAGACTACAGCAATCGCAGCAGTTATTTTTGTTATTAATTTTAACATTTTTCCCCTCTCGGTTATGTTTTTTTAAATTTAAACATAAAGAGAAAAAAAATTCAAACAAAAGACAGAAATAAATTTTAAAGATAATTAGTTTATGAAATTGCAACTAAAAGTTGCATCATTTAAACAACTTCTGATAATAGAGGTTTTTTAGAGAAAAAACATTTTATATTATTTACGGCTAACATACTCATAGCTAATCTAGTTTCATGTGTCGCACTACCTACATGAGGAAGAACAAAACAATTTTCTAACTCTAAATATCTTTTATCAAGATTAGGTTCATTATTGAAAACATCTAATCCAGCTCCATAGATTTTTTTATTTTGTAAAGCTTTAATCAGAGCATCATCATCTACAGTTGATCCTCTCGAAGTATTTATAAAGACTGAATGTTTTGGAAATAATTTTAAACTTTCTGAATTAATTATATTTTTAGTTTCTGAGGTAGCAGGAGTATGCAAACTTACATAATCACAATTTGGAAGCATTGATTTTAAATCTGGGTAATAAGTTGCATCTTTTTCTAAATCATTAGCTAACTTATTTCTATTGTAATAAACTATTTTCATTTTAAACGCTCTAGCCCTATCTGCAACTATTTGGCCAATCCTTCCCATACCTATTATGCCTAAAGTTTTTCCTGTAATTTCGTTACCTACCATTAATTTAGTAATATCTGGTCTATGATCTTTCCAAACATTTGACTTAACAAGATTATAAGCCTCACCAATTCTTCTAGATGATGCTAAAATTAAAAGGATAGTTATTTCTGCTACAGCATCATTTAATACATTTGGTGTATTTGAAACCTTAATATTTTTTTCTTTAGCTGATTGTGTATGAATATTGTCATATCCAACCCCAACATGACCAATAATTTTTAATTTTCCGTTTAAATTATCAAAAAAATTTTTATCTAATTTGTCAAAACTTGTTGAGATTAAACCATCATACTCATTAGCAAGTTTTATTAATTCCTCATAGTTGTAAGGTTTGTCTTCTAAATTAAGAGTTACATCAAATTCTTTTTTTAATATTTCTTCAGCGTCATCAGAAATTTTTCGAGAAACTAAAATTTTTGGTTTCATCTAATGAGAGTTTCTTAGAACTCCTTTTGTTTTAGTGATATCTAAATACTGATCTCTTGACATAATACATGCACCATCTTCAAGTTGACCAACATTTGATCTAGATATTTCTTGCCACGGTGTTTGATTTGTAAGTTTCTTTATCTTTTTCTTTTTTCTTCTTTTAATAAATTCAGACTTTGATATTTGAAGATCAACTCTTCTTTTATTGAGATCTATTGTCATTTTATCTCCTGTCTTAACAATAGCTAAATCACCGCCAACTGCGGATTCTGGTGATACATGAAGAATAGATGGGCTTTCAGAGGTACCACTCTGTCTTCCATCTCCAAGAGTTGGAAGTGCATTAATGCCTTTTTTAAGTAGTCTATCAGGTGGTTGCATATTAACCACCTCAGCAGAACCAGGGTATCCAACAGGTCCACAACCTCTTATTATTAAAATTGAATTTTCATCAATATTTAACTTCTTGCTATTAATCCTATGGTGATAATCCTCTGGGCCCTCAAAAACTACTGCTTTACCTTTAAAAACATTAGGGTGCTCAGGATTTGATAAATATCTTTCTCTAAACTCTTTACTAATTACTGAGGTTTTCATAATTGCTGATGAAAAGAAATTTCCTTTCATAACTAAAAACCCAGCCTTATCAGTTAAATTATTTTTAAATGTTTTAATCACATCTCTATCTACATCGATTTTTTTTCTTAAATTTTGTGCAACTGTTTTACCAGTTACAGTAATTAAGTTTTGGTGAATTTTGTTATTTTTCATTAATTCTTTCATGATTGCTGGTATACCTCCAGCTCTGTAAAAACCTTCCATTAAATGTTCACCTGCAGGTTGGCAGTTTGCTAATAAAGGTATTTTGTGTCCAAGCTTTTGCCAATTCGATAAATCAAATTTTACACCCATATGTTTTGCGATAGCAATTAAATGTGTTGTACAATTACTAGAAGCTCCTATAGCACTTGCAACTATTACTGCATTTTCGAAAGCTTTCTTTGTCATAATTTTTGAAGGAGTTAAATCTTCGTGAACCATTTTTACAATTCTAGATCCAGTCTCAAAAGAAATTTGTTCTCTTTCTCTATAGGGAGCTGGTATTACTGCACATCCTGGTAAAGACATTCCCAATGCCTCAGCAACAGAATTCATTGATGAAGCTGTTCCCATTGTATTACAGTGACCAGGACTTGGTGAAGATGCTGCTGCCATATCCATAAATTCTTCGTAATTAATTTCTCCCTTAGCATGCAATCTTCTTGCTTCCCAAATAATGGTTCCTGCTCCAGCTTTCTTACCTTTATAGTTTCCATCAAGCATTGGACCACCAGATAAAACAATTGCAGGGATATTAACTGTTGCAGCTGCCATTAACGCTGCTGGGGTAGTTTTATCACATCCAGTTGTAAGTATAACTCCATCAAGTGGGTATCCATAAAGTATCTCAACCAAAGATAAATATGATAAGTTTCTGTCCAACATTGCAGTAGGCTTTTTTCCAGTTTCTTGAATTGGGTGAGTAGGAAATTCCATCGGAATACCACCTGCTCTTCTAATTCCATCTTTAATTCTTTTACTTAAATCTAAAAAATGTCTGTTACATGGAGATAAATCACTCCCTGATTGGGCTATTCCAATTATTGGATTTCCTGATTGAAGTTCTTTTCTTGTAAGACCATAATTTAGATATCTTTCTAAATACATGGCTGTCATGCCTGGATCTTTTGGGTCGTCAAACCATTGTTTACTTCTTAAATTCTTCTTTTTCATAAAATAATAAAATATATTATAATGATATATAAAACCTAAATTAAAAAATGAATAGTCTAATTGTACTCAATAAAAATGATAATGTAGGCGTAAGTCAATTTATTATACCAGAAAAAACGAAAATTAATGGTCAAGAGATAAGCACTATTGATCCTATACCATTTGGACACAAAGTTTGTTTAAAACCGATAAACAAAGGTGATCCTATAATTAAGTATGATCAGATAATTGGATTTGCGTCAAAAAATATTACCGCTGGTGAACATGTTCATTCTCATAATTTAGAATTCAAAGAATTTAATAGAGAATTTCAAGTAAAAAATAAAAAAACAATTATTGATGAAAAAGTTGATACCTTTTTCAATGGAATATTAAGAGATAACGGCCAAGTAGCTACTAGAAATTATATAGGTATCGTTAGTACAGTTAACTGTTCAGCAACTGTTACTAAAATGATTGTTGAAAAAATAAAATATTCTAACATTCTAAATGATTATCCTAATATTGATGGCATAGTTCCGATTACTCACTCAACTGGATGTGGAATGAATACAGTAAGCGAAGGAATGCAAATGTTTCAAAGAACAATTGACGGTTTTAAGAACCATCCAAATTTTTCTCATGTATTTGTTATTGGCTTAGGTTGTGAATGTGCTCAAGTGAGTTTATTTGACGAGTCTTTAAAAAAACATAATAGAATTCATTTTTTAACAATTCAGGACGAAGGTGGAACTAAAAAAATTGTCGAAAAAGTTCTATCGCAAATAAAAAATTTATTACCTGAAGCTAACAATATTAAAAGAACTCCTCAGTCTGTAAGTCATTTAACTTTAGCTCTTCAATGTGGAGGATCAGATGGGTACTCTGGTATTACTGCAAATCCAGCTTTAGGTGTTGCGGCTGATTTGTTAGTTAAAAAAGGTGGAAGTTCAATATTATCTGAAACTCCTGAAATTTATGGGGCTGAGCATCTTCTAATTAACAGAGCAAACAGTCAAAAAACAGCAGATAAATTAATTGAAAGATTAAAATGGTGGAAGAATTACACTTCAATTAATAATAGCACAATGGATAATAATCCTGCTCCTGGGAATAAACGAGGTGGTTTAACTACCATACTTGAAAAGTCACTAGGTGCAGTTGCTAAAGGTGGTAAATCAATTTTAGAAGATGTGCTTGAATATGCAGAACCATTAAAAAATAAAGGTTTTAATTTTATGGACTCTCCAGGATATGACCCAGTGTCTGTAACAGGTCAAGTTGCTTCAGGTGCAAATATAATTTGTTTTACAACAGGTAGAGGTTCATGTTTTGGATGTAAACCTGTTCCAAGTTTAAAATTATCAACAAATACCGCTATGTATGAAAAAATGGAAGAAGATATGGATATAAATTGTGGGACTATTGCAGAAGGTAAAGAAGATGTTGAAAAAGTTGGTAAAAAAATATTTGATCTAGTTGTAAATACTGCCTCAGGAAATAAATCAAAAAGTGAAATTAATGGCTACGGTGACGAGGAGTTTAATCCTTGGCAAGTAGGCGTGGTGATGTAATTTTTGATAAATTTTTCATAAATTATCATGTCAAAAAATCAAAAAGCTTCTTTAATTAAGGTTATTTTTCTATCAGCTTCAGGGTTTTTTTTATTTGTTTGTATGGACTCTACTGCAAAATATTTAGGAAGTGTTATGCCTGTTACTCAAGCAGTATGGGGCAGATTTTTTTTCCATTTTGTTGCACTTTGTGTTTATTTTTTACTGTTTAAGCCAAAGCTAAATTTAACAAGAAACTTTAAAATTCAAATTATCAGATCATTATTAATGGTAACTGCAACATTCTTTATGTTTAACTCATTACAAAGATTTGATTTAGTTGATATATACGTAGTTTTTTTTAGTGCACCTCTAATTGTGTCACTTTTATCAGCATACTTTTTAAAAGATATTTTATCTCCCAAAGGTATAATTTTAATGCTATTAAGTTTTGGGTCAATTATTTACGCTTTAGGCCCTAGTATGAAAATATTATCACCTGAACTAATATTTCCAATAGTTCCACCATTATGTTGGGCACTTTACCAATTCTTTACCAAACTTATTTCCGGGAATAATGAACCTTTCTCTGCAGTTTTTTATACTGCTGTTACTGGTGCTTTAATTTTTACAATTTATATTTCATTTAATTGGGTACCAATTGAAAATAATATTTATTGGATTGGCTTAGTTGCTATGGGAATTTTTGGCTTTATAAGTCATTTTATAATTATTTATGCAATTCAATTATCTAATTTGTCATTTGTAACTAATTTTCAGTATTCTCAGTTGCTTTGGTCAACAATAATTAATTTTTTAATTTTTGGAGTTCCGGCAGATATAAGCAAAATAATTGGTCTTATTGGAATTATAATTTTTGGAGTTTTGTTTATTAGAGTTGAAGGAACGAAGAAAGTTAAAAAAATTATTTAATTCTTATTTTTTTTCCTGATTGAGAACTTTTGTTTATTGCATCAAAAATTATTAAAGAATTTAACCCATCCTTACCAGTCACTTTTGGTTTTTCTTTTTTTAAAACTACCCTAGAAAAGTGATCTATCTGATTAATTAAAGTTTCATTGCTTTTTTGAACTTTAATTTTATTATTAAAAATATTATTCCACCAACTTCTTTCTTTTTTATAGTACCATAACTTTAAATTTGGAAATTGAACAGAGCCTCTTGTTCCTCCAATAAAATAGGAAGATTGGTCAGTTATTGGATAAGCAGGGTTTTCTCCAGCTGTTAATTCATAGCTCCATGGTGAAGTTATTGTATCAGATACATTTAGAGTACATAAAGTTCCAGATTTAAAAAATAAATTTACTGAAGCTGTATCCTCAACTTTATATTTCCTAATATTATTTGATTTAAATGCCTGAACATACTTAACAGGACCAAGTAAATAACAAATCATATCAATATCATGAACTAAATTAATACCTAATGGGCCACCACCTTCTCTTACTCTCCATTTTTCATTAAAATATTTTTTGTGTTTATAAAGCCAGCATAAAATATTTGCCGATACAATTTTTCCAAGTTTTTTATTATCTATTATTTTTTTAACATTATTAACAATTGAATTATGGCGTCTATGATATCCTATAAGTAATGAAGTTTTATTTGAGCGTGCACTATTAATAATTTTTTTTGCAGATTTAATATTATCTGAAATCGGCTTTTCTAATAATACAGGAATTTTAGATTTCAATAATCGAACAGTATCAGTTTCGTGTAAAACATTTGGTGTTGCAATTATCACTGCATCGGGTTTATCTTTTGCTAATAAAATTTTGATATTTTTATAAAGTGGTACATTTAATTTTTTAGATAATTCTATCCCAGTTTTTTTTATTTCGACAATTGAGTGAAGTGATGCTAATTTTGATTTTTGAATAGCTTTAATATGCTGTAGTCCCATTAAACCTATTCCAACAACAGATATTTTAATTTTCTTAGACACTTATATAAATTTTAAGTGATACCAGCGTCTATAATAAAGTTTTGTTTCGTACATCCTGACGATACATCAGATGAAAGATGAACAACTAAACTTGCCACATCATCAGGTTTAAGCTGTCTCTTCAAGCACTGTTTATCAAGAATAAATTTTTTATACTTTGGAGTTAGCCAATGCTTTATTTGTCTCTCAGTAGCAATTGATCCAGGAGTAACTGAGTTACATCTAATATTATATTTACCAAATTCTCTCGCAAAAGATCTAGTCAGACCAATAACAGCAGACTTTGCTGTCTCGTAAGCAACTTTATCACCCTCACCCAACATCCATGAAACTGAACTTAAATTTACGATAGCTCCACCTTTATTTTTAATCATTCCTTTTAAAACTGCTTTAATTGTAAAGAAAAAATGTTTTAAATTCACATCCATTCTATTATTCCAATATTTTTCATCTACTTGATCTGTGGAGTGTCTGTCATCATTAGCAGCATTATTTATTAAAATATCGATAGGACCTTTTGATTTAATTATTTTTTGAATGATAGTTTGTAATTTTTTAATATTAATAAGATTACATTCAATAAAATGAGGTACTTTAAGACCTTTTTTTTTAAGATCTTTAATTAATTTATTTGAGTCTTTCTTATTGATATCAACAAAATAAACATCACATTCCTGTTCACAAAAATGTTCAACTATTGAAGCTCCAATTCCTGATCCACCTCCAGTAATAAAAACTTTTTTGTTTTTTAAGTCAAAATATTTTACTTTCATTTAAATTCTCTCCTCTGTTTTAGCATCAAACAATGAAATTTGAGTTAAATCAAAAAATAATTTTGTATTTTTTGATAGATCTATTTTTACTGTTGATGGAAACTTAGCTAACACCTCTTGATTTTCAAAATTAAAGGTCATTATCTGTTCATGTCCGATATATTCACTTAAATCTGCTCTTAAATTAATCTCAAAATCCTCTTCATTAGATTTTTTAAAAAATATATGTTCTGGTCTTATTCCAAAAAAAACCTCTTTATTATCTAAATTAGATTTTTCTTTGAAATCATATCCATTTATCGGTATTTCAATATTTGATCCATGGGTAACGAATGAAACTTTATTTGAACTCTCTTTTAGATTACCTTTTATTAAATTCATTGATGGAGAGCCTATGAAGTCTGCCACAAAAGTATTACTAGGTTTATTATAAATATTTTCAGGTGTATCATTTTGCTGAATTACCCCATGATTCATAATTGCAATATTTGTACCTAAACTCATAGCTTCTGTTTGATCGTGCGTTACATAAACTACTGTTGTTTTAAGTTGCTGATGAAGTTTTTTAATTTCCCGTCTCATCTCAACTCTTAACTTTGCATCTAAATTTGATAAAGGTTCGTCGAATAAAAATATTCTTGGTTCTCTAACTAGTGCTCTTCCTATTGCAACACGCTGTCTTTGTCCGCCTGATAATTGTGATGGCTTTCTCTCTAACAAAGCATCTACTTGTAAAAATTTTGATACTTTTTCTAATTGTTCTTCTATTTTCTCTTTTGAAACTTTAGCTTGTTTAAGACCAAAGATCATATTTTCACGCACATTCATTGATGGGTACAAAGCATAAGATTGAAATACCATTGCAATATTTCTGTCTTTTGGCTCTACTTTACTTACATTGTAATCATCTATGTGAACATTTCCCTCATTAATAGTTTCTAATCCTGCAATAATATTTAATAGTGTAGATTTTCCACATCCAGAAGGACCTAAAAGAACTAAGAAATTACCTTCATCTATCTCTAAATTAATTTTCCTTAAAACCTCAGTTGATCCAAAGTTCTTTGATAATTCTTCAATTTTTAATGTTTTCATTTTTAACCTTTTACTGCTCCTGAAGTTAATCCTCTAATAAAATATTTACCTGCTAAGACATATACAATAAGTGTTGGAATTCCTGCAATAATAGCAGATGCCATATCTACATTATATTCTTTAACACTAGTGCTTGATAAAACCATATTGTTTAAAGCAACTTGTATTGGAGCTGCCTCTCCAAATGAAAATGTTGAGCCAAACAAAAAGTCGTTCCAAATTTGTGTGAATTGCCAGATAATTGTTACTACTATAATTGGAGTTGATACCGGAAGTAAAATTTTAAAAAATATTTTAAAAAATCCTGCTCCATCTATTCTAGCAGCTTTTACTAATTCAGAAGGAATAGAAACATAAAAATTTCTAAAAAATAAAGTTGTAAATGGAATTCCATAAACTGTATGGACCAAAACAAGTCCAATTACAGAATTAGATATTCCTAGAACTCCAAGAGTTC
The DNA here is from genome assembly GCA_902636075.1 of uncultured Pelagibacteraceae bacterium. Classification (GTDB taxonomy): domain Bacteria; phylum Pseudomonadota; class Alphaproteobacteria; order Pelagibacterales; family Pelagibacteraceae; genus Pelagibacter. Next base: position 108,345 of record CACPQM010000003.1, read on the forward strand.
TAGCCATTGGTAATAAGATTGCTTGATAAGGAATAAAACATCCAAATAATAGGAAAAGGAAAACCCATTTGTCTCCCTTAAACCTCCATTTTGTTAAAACATATCCAGCCATCGCACCAATAAAAGTAGAAAAAAATACTGCTGGAACAACCATTTTTATTGAATTCCAAAAATATGGTTTTAAAAAAGTATCACCTGCACCATATCCTCTACCTCCCCATGCAACTAACCATGAGTCAAAATTTAATCCACTTGGCCAAGTTAGAAGTGTTCCCTGTCGGATTTCTTCCATTGTTTTTAATGAAGTAACAACCATCACATACAATGGAAAAATAAAATAAAAAGCAAAAACAACTAAAACAAAATATAAAAACCATCTAAGAAACAAATTTGTATACTTAGACTTTTGTTCAAGCTGTTTATATGAAGAGTGTATTTTATCTTGCATTTTCTCTCCTAAGTTCAGAATATAAATAAGGTATAATCACAGCCGCTACTGCCATAAACATCATCATCGCACTTGCTGCTGACAAGCCAACTTGACTTTTGTGGAATGCAGTTTGTGTCATATATAGTGCAGGCATAGTTGTAGATATACCTGGACCACCTTGGGTTAACGCAACTATAAGATCATAACTTTTAATTGAAATATGAACTAAAATTACAAAGCTTGTAAAAAAAACTGGTCTCATCATTGGAAGTAGAATTTTCCAATAAACTGTAAATAAATTTGCACCATCTATTTTAGCTGCTTTAACGATTTCATCTTCAACTGATCTCAAACCAGCTAAAAATAACGCCATCACAAATCCAGCAGATTGCCAGACACCTGCAATGACAATAGTGTAGATGGCCATTTCTCGATTGACCAACCAATCAAACGTAAAGTTTTCAAATCCCCAATCGATAAACATTTTTTGGATGCCAAGGGTCGGGTTTAAAATCCATTTCCATGCTGTTCCAGTGACTATGAAAGACAAAGCCATGGGATATAAATAAATAGTTCTTAGAACACCCTCTGCCCTAATTTTTTGATCTAGAAATATTGCAAGAATAATTCCAATCACAACACAAAAAATCAAGAATAACGCTGTGAAAATAAGAAGATTATCAACTGCAATAAGCCATTTTCTAGAACCCCAAAGTTTAATATATTGACCTACTCCCCAAAGTTCATACTTGGGTAAGATTTTAGAATTCGTAAAAGATATATATAAGGTCCAAAGAACAAAACCATAAACAAACCAACCAATTAATCCAACAGCTGGAGCCATTACGATTTTTGGTAGGTTTTTTTCTAACCACTTGAACATTATAAATATTTTCTAATTTTGATTAAAAAAAAAAGGCCACCTAAGAATTAGGTGGCCTTAATTTTTGTATTTTACATGTTATCTAAAACTGAATCAGCCAAAGCGTTTGCTGCATCAACAGAAGACATGTCAGAATTAAAGTGTTCTGTGATCACATCTTGTAAAGCAGCCTTCATAGTATTACCTTGAGCCATTCCATGAGCAAAACTCGGAACTAATCCACCGCCTGAACCTGCAGTTTTGATGTCAGAATTCGAAGTTTTTGCACATTTATCAAATTCGTCCATGGAAACATCTAAACGTGCTGGAATTGATCCTTTGTATAGATTGAAAACTTTTTGGAAGTTTTTACCCATCATTAATTTAGCTAATAACTTTTGACCTTCTTGTTTATCAGGATCACTTGTTTTATAGAATATAAAGCTGTCAACATTGTACAAGTAACCATTGTTTGAAGGTGTTGGGGAACAATAGTAATCAACTCCTGGAACTTTTCCAGCAGCTGTAAATTCACCTTTTGCCCAGTCACCCATAATTTGGAAACCTGCTTTTCCTTCAATTACCATTCCAGTTGCAACGTTCCAGTCTCTTCCTGGGCTACCTTCGTCAGTAAAACCTTGAAGTTTTCTCATTTGATCAAAAACTTTTACAGTTGTCTCACTTCTTAAACAAGTTTCTTTAAGATCTACATAACAGTTTTTATAATAGTTATTTCCACCAATACCCATAGCTACTGCTTCGAATACTGTTGCATCTTGCCAAGCTTGACCACCATGTGCGAAAGGTATTATTCCTGCAGCTTGAAGTTTCTCTGCTGCTGCATTTACCTCATCCCAAGTTGTTGGAACTGAAATTCCATTAGCATCAAATACTGCTTTGTTAGCCCACATCCAATCAATTCTATGAATGTTAACTGGTGCAGCACAGTATGGACCACTATTGTTTTGGCATTTATGAACTGCAGCAATCATTGGATCTAATAATCCATCCCAACCCTCTGATTGAGCTATAGGATCAATGTTGTATGGAGCAACTACTCCCTCTTGATCATATTCTTGAATTGTTGGTCCTTTAATTTGAGAAGCTGACGGAGGATCTCCTGCAACAATTCTTGCTTTTAAAGCAACATTAGCAGCATCTCCACCACCACCTGTTACTGGCATATCTAGCCATTCACCGCCGTTAGCAGCGAAATCATCTTTTAATACCTTAAGAGCAGCAGCTTCACCACCAGATGTCCACCAATGCAGAACCTCAATTTTTGGTCCAGCAAAAGAAGAAGTGGATGTGAATGCAAATGCTATTAATGCAATTAACATTTTTTTCATATATTTCCCTCTATTTATTAAATTAAGTTAACTTAAAAAAATTAATTATAGATTGATTTGCGAGCAATCTACAATAAAAAAAAATACAACTTTTAATTGATTTTTAAAATTTATAATTTTTACATTATTTAACTATTTTAGATCAATATAGCGACCTTCTGCCTAGTCTTGCAGCACCTCTTACACCGCTTGCATCACCATATTTAGGTTTGAGTAATACTCCTTCGTACTCCCTTCCAGTAACAAACTTTCTGATAATAGTTTCTATTTCACTTAAAAAATCGATTTCATTTGACACCCCACCACCAAATACAAAGCAATCAGGATCAAGAATATTAATTATATTTGCTAAAGACATCGCTAAATTTACTTTAAAATTATCAATTAAATTTTCTGCCTCTAAATCGTGTTTCCTGAACAAATCAAATATCTGATTTGTCTTTAAATTATTTTTAAACTGTTTATTAAATTTTTTAGCCAAGCTTAAACCTGACATAAAACTCTCAATTTCTCCTTCTCTTAAATTTGTCGACTGAAAATTTTCTTTTTTCGCTATCATATGTGAAATTTGGTTGTGACCCCATTCACCAGCAACTCCATTTGGTCCAGTGACAATTTTTTTATCTATCACTAAACCACCACCCACTCCTGATCCGATTATAATTCCATAAACAATTTTATAATGTTTTCCTGCACCATCCAATGCTTCTGATAACGCAAAGCAATTAGCATCATTTTCGCAAAAAACTTCTTTACCTAATTCTTTTCTTAGATCTTTTTGAAATGGTTTTTTTTCTAACCAATAACAATTTGGAGCATTCTTTACTAGTCCTGTTTGAGGAGAATGAATTCCAGGATGACAAACACCAATCGGTAAATTTTTATTAAATTCTTTTTCTAACTTCTTATTAATTTCCTTGATAGTTTTGATGATTTGATTGTAATCTTTTGGGCAATCTGTTCTTTCACGATTACTCTCATTACCTTTTTCGTCTAAGACTACACTTTCAATTTTTGTAGCCCCAACATCAATTCCAATTTGCATAAATTAGTAAGTTGCTCTCCCACCGCTCAAATCAAAGACAGCAGCTGTTGAAAAAGAGTTTTCCTCACTTGATAACCAAGTAACTAAAGATGCCAACTCATCTACTTTAGCAAATTTATTTCTTGGAATTTTTGATAACATATAATTTATATGCTCTTCTGTCATTTGATCAAAAATTCTTGTTTTTGCAGCTGCTGGTGTAACACAATTTACTGCAATATTTTTTAGCGCTAATTCTTTTCCTAATGATTTAGTCAATCCAATCACTCCTGCTTTTGACGTACTGTAAGCACTAGCATTAGGATTACCTTCTTTTCCAGCAATCGAGGCAATATTTACAATTCTTCCATAATTATTCTTTATCATGTATGGGGTTACTGCTTTACAACAATAAAATACTGCATTTAAATTTAAATCTATTACCTTTTTCCAATCCTCAAGTGGGTAATCAACTAATGTAGTATTTTTTCCTGCAACTCCTGCATTGTTAATAAAAATATCGATTTTTTTGTGTGTTTTTTCAATTTCTGCTAAGTTTTTTTCAATACTTTCATAATTTCCAACATCAACAATCTGATATGAGACTTTATCGGAATTAATTTTGCTTATTGCCGTTTTAATCGCAACTTCATCTATATCCCAAATTACTACACTTGCTCCAGATTCTATAAATCTTTCAGTTATAGCTAATCCAAAACCTTGGGCTCCTCCAGTTACTATTGCATTCCTATTTTTTAAGTCGAAATTAATCATGTTAATTTTTTTGTTTTTTTGATCTTAATAAAGGAAAAGCTAATGCAATTAAAGATAAAATAAAAAATGTTAAAGCAATTGGTCTTGTTAAGAACATGAGCCAATTTCCATCAAATATAACTAAAGATTGTCTTAAAGTTCCCTCCACTAATTCTCCTAAAATTAATCCTATAATTACTGGTACAACCGAAAATCTAAATCTTCTCATGAAAAATCCAAGCACACCAAAAAATAACATAATCCAAACATCAATTATTGACTGACTTAAAGAATAAGTTCCACAAACAGATACAGCAAATATCATAGGCCATAAAATTTTGTTAGGAACAAGAGTTATTCTTGCAAATAATTTTGCACCAAAAAATCCAAATATAAAAAATAAAACATTTGCTATTAACATGGCCCCAAAAATTCCATATAAAAAGTCTGGCTGTTCTCTAAACAAATCTGGACCAGGCCTAACACCATGAATAATTAAACCAGTTAATATTACTGCCGTTGTAGCACTTCCAGGAATTCCTAGAGCTAAAGTTGGAACCATTGCGCCTCCAGTAGCAGCATTATTAGCAGCCTCCGCTCCAGCAATTCCTTCTATTGATCCTTTTCCAAATTCCTCTGGTTCTTTAGAAAATCTTTTTGCTTCTGAATAACCAATTAAAGATGCGACTGTTCCTCCCTCAGCTGGTAAAACACCAATGAAAGAACCTATGCCGCTTGATCTTAGAATTGTTTTCCATGTTTTTTTATAATCATATATAGATGGTAATTTTACTGCTTTTAGTGCAACTCTTTTAAAAACTTGATCGAGCAGTGTAGACTGGGTTAACATTTCGCTTATAGCAAATAAGCCTACTACTACAGGAATAAATCCAATACCAACCGAAAGTTCATTAATTCCATAAGTAAATCTATCAATTGAAGTCATAAAATCTTTTCCAATAGTAGAAATTAAAATTCCAAACGCTCCAGCGATTAAATTTTTAATTGGACTGCCTTCACCAATCGATGCGAGCATTGTTAAACCAAAAATAGCTAATGCAAAATATTCAGGTTGGCCAAATTCATAGGCAAGTTTAGCTAAAACAGGTGCAAAAAATACCAAAACTATAACACTAAAAATTCCACCCACTGTACTTGAAACTGTTGCCATACCTAAAGCTCTTCCTGCTTCTCCTTTTTGAGCTAAAGGATAACCATCTAGACAAGTGGCTGCTGCTGCTGGGGTTCCAGGGGTATTAATTAAAACCGCAGTGATTGCACCACCGTATGTTCCAGCACAATAAATTGATGTTAATAATACTATTGCTGAAAGAGGGTCTAAAGTCATAGTAAATGGTAAAATTAATGCTCCACCTGTTGTGGGACCTAACCCTGGTAAAACACCTAAAATTAGTCCAAATAAAGTTCCAAAAAGTAAAACAATTAACAACTTGGAACTAAACAAAGGTGCCATCATTAATAAAAGATTATCCATACTAGTAATAATAAAGGTTTGTAATTATCCCTGGAGGAAATCTAAGGCCCAGTATCATTTCGAAAAATATAAAAACTATTAGTGGAAATATAATTCCAACTAGTAGTAAATAAAAAACTCTCTTTTCACCCCAATTGTAAGAAACAAATATTGAAAGTACTGAAATAGCTAAGAAAAAATCTAATATTTTAGAGATTATAACAAATAAAATAAAACTTAAGATTGTTAAAAAAAATGGTTTTGGAAGTTTTTTTTCTTTTTTCCACGGATTTTTGAATGATATATAATAAACAATTGTTGTTAAAAACATTATCAATATTAACAATCCTTTTGGGAACGTTGCTGGCTGAATGCCTCTGTTTAAAATTGGTGGGACCTTATCAAAGGTAAAAGTAGAAATTAATAATATTGTAGAAAAAAAAATTATTACAAAAAATACTTTAAATTCATCTTTAAAAAAAAAGGGCAAACTTTTGTTTGCCCTTTTTTTATTTTGTACATTATTCATAAAAAAAATGTACTTTCTTATGACTAATTGATGTAACCCAAAGCTTTAAGTTGAGCAGTCATTTCTGCAAGCATTACTTCCATTTGCTTACCCCACTCATCAGCTCCAACAACACTAGTTGAATCAAGTCCAATGTCAGTTAAAAAGCTTTGGAAATATTTATGTTCCATAGCTTTAATCATTGCATCTTCCAATTGTTTCTTTCTGTCAGCAGGAACACCTTTTCTAGTTACAAATCCTCTAACAGTTGATAACACAACTGGTATTCCAAGTTCTGTAGCAGTAGGAACATTACTTAATTTTTCCATTCTGTTACTTGCAAGTACAACTGAAACACACAATGTACCATCTTCAATTTCTGTTACAGCTTCGCCTAAGTTTAGAACACCTACATCAATATCTCCTTTGATAAGGTTAGTTTTAATAGGGCCAACACCTTTATAAGGAACAATTGTTGGATCTGTTAATTTTCCTTTTTTTGTAAAAGCAATCGCACTTACATCATCAATACCACCAACATGAGTAGTACCATATTTTAATGATTTTGATTTTTGAGCGCTAATAAATTTTTTAGCATCTTTAATATCATTTTTACAATTTACGACAAATAATTGAGGATCATCAGTTCCTCTAGCAAGTGGTTGCATATCACTTAATTTAACTTTAGTTTTACCCAATGCCATTGATACAGCATGACCTGTAGTCCAAGTTAAAGTATGTTGACCGTCTGCTGGTAAAGTCATCATGTAATCCATTGATGCAGCTCCACCACCACCTTTTTTATTAACTAATTGCATATCTTGTTTTAGATACCTTCTAGTTCTTAACAACATCATTCTAGTAGTTACGTCAGTACCACCACCAAAACCAGCGTGTGTAATAGCTTGAATTGGGTGACCATCTGCTTTTGCAGAGGTAATCATAAGTGGAAGCGCAACAACAAAAAATTCAGTTACCAAAAATGCGGCAGCTAAAAATAATTTAAAACTTTTTTTCATTATTTCCCTCTTTTTAAGTTAATTTATATTTAAATATTTAAACATAATCTGATACATAGCGTAAAGTAAAAAATGGCTCAAAATAAAATTAACATAGCAGTTCTTTTAGGGGACCCTTCTGGCATAGGCCCCGAATTGGTCTCAAAACTATTGTCAGAGGAAATCACTAACAAAGCTAATTTAGTTATCATAGGTGAAAAGAATATATTAGAAAGTGGAAATAAAATTTCAGGCAAATCACATAAACTAAATTTCGTAGAACATTTCGATAATATTGATTTTGCAAAGGGTAGTAAATTTTTTCTAGATATATCTAAAGGTAAAAATCATAAGTATAAACTATCTGAGTGCTCTAAAGAGGCGGGAGAAAGCGTCTTAGCTTCGCTCAATTTAGCTTTAGACCTTGCTAAAGAAAACAAAATTCATGCAATAAACTTTGGACCTTTTAATAAAACAAGCCTTAAACTTGGAGGAAATAAATATTCTGATGAATTACATTTAATGGCTGAAAAGTTAGAGGTTAAAAATTTTTTTTGTGAATTTAATGTTATTGATAATTTTTGGACAGCAAGGGTATCATCACATATTCCAATAAAAGAAGTTCCAGAACATGTAAAAAAGGAAAAAATTATTAAGCCCATTAAACTTATAAATGAAGCTATGAAATTGAATGGTATTAAAAGTCCAAGAGTTGCGGTTCAAGCACTAAATCCTCATGCTGAATTTGGAAATGAGGAAAAAGAGGAGATTATACCGGCAATAGAAGAGGCAAAAAAACTAGGTATTAATGCTGATGGACCTTTGCCGTGTGACACTTCTTTTATTACTGCTTATAAAGATGGAAATCATGATTGTATTGTTGGTATGTATCATGATGCACTTCAATCTGGATTAAAAGCATTTGGATTTGATAGAGGTGTAACCGTACAAGGTGGTTTGCCTATCCCTATTACCACTCCTGCTCATGGAACGGCATTTGATATTGCAGGTAAAAATAAAGCAAATTTAGAACCTACTTTGAATTCATTCAAAATTGCATTAACAATGGCAGAAAATAAAAACATTTAAATGTCTAAAATAGAAAGTATTCGTACCAAAGTATATCAATGGAATGGTAAAACAGTTCCTCCACAAAATAATTTTTGCACAAATGCTTCAGACCTTTTGTTTGAAAAATCAGATGCTATGGGTTCATTTAGATTTCATGAATGGTTAATATGTGAAATCGAAACAGACGATGGTATTATTGGAATTGGTAATGCGGCACTAGCACCTCAATTGGTAAAAAAAACAATTGATACTTATTTAACTCCTTTAGTAATAGGTGAAGATCCTTTTGATTATTCTTATATCTGGGAAAAAATGTATAGAAGAACTCATGCGTGGGGAAGAAGAGGATTGGGGATGGTAGCTATTTCTGCAATTGATATTGCGCTCTGGGATATAATGGGAAAAATTACAAACAAACCTGTTTTTAAACTATTAGGTGGACGAACAAAGGAGAAGATACCAGTCTACGCATCTAAACTATACAGCCAACCAATCAAGGATTTGCAAAAAGAAGCTGAAAACTATGTTAAGCAAGGTTTTAAAATGTTTAAAATGAGATTTGGATGGGGGCCAAAAGATGGACCTGATGGTATGAAAAAAAATATTGAGCTAGCTGAAGCAGTTAGAGAAGTTATTGGATATGATACCGACCTAATGATGGAATGTTATATGGGTTGGAACTTAGATTATGCAAAAAGGATGATTCCTAAATTAGTAAAATTTAACCCTAGATGGTTGGAGGAACCTGTAATAGCAGATGATATTAATGGCTATGCAGAATTAAATAATATGAATGCAATTCCAATTTCTGGTGGAGAACATGAATTCAACTTATTTGGATTTAAACAATTGTTGGATGTTAAAGCTGTCAGTTATATTCAATATGATAATAATAGAGTTGGTGGATTTACAATTGCGAATAAAATAAATGCATTGGCAGAAGCTTATCAAGTTCCAGTTATTCCTCATGCTGGTCAAATGCATAATTATCATTTAACAATGTCAAATTTTAATTGTCCAATATCTGAATTTTTTCCAGTCCATGATGTAGAAATTGGCAATGAATTATTTTATTACATTTTTGAAGGAGATCCTGCCCCTGAAAATGGATATATAAATTTAGATGATAACAAACCTGGTCTAGGTTTAACAATTACTGATAGATTTAAGTCTGATTTTAAAATAATAGAGTAACTAATAAACTTCTACTTCATCTAATTTAGGCATTGCATTAGCTGCGCCTGCTTTTGTTGTGGAAATTGCAGCTACTTTATTTGAAAATTCTAGAGCATCTTTAATTTTTAATTTATTAGATAAAGCATATGCAAACGCTCCGTTAAAAGCATCACCTGCCCCAGTGGTATCTATAACTTTATCCTTTAAACTATAAACATCTATAAAAAAACTCTCCTCAGAGTTTGCAAAGTAGAGGCCTTTTGGACCTAATGTAATGATAATATTTTTTACTCCTTTTTTTAAAAAAATTTTAGCAGACTCTTCAATTTCTGTTTTACTTTCAACCTTTTTACCTAAATAAAAACTTGCTTCAGTTTCATTAGGAGTAAAATAATCAATACATTCAAAATCACTTTCTTTTATATCTGATGCAGGTGCCGGATTAAAAATTGTAATAGATCCTGTCTCTTTTGCTCTATTGAGGGCATAACTAGTTACTTCATTAGGTGTTTCTAGTTGAGTTAAAAAAATTTCTGATTTTTTTATAAACTCAATATTGTTATCAATATCTTCATTAGATATAGAACCAGCTGCTCCAGGTACAATATTAATTGCATTATCCCCTGTTTTTTCATTTATCATTATACCTGCAACACCAGTTGACTTATTTGGATCTTGAATTATTGAATCTGTATTAATTCCAGCCTCCTCATATAACTTAAGAGCCATCTTGGCATTTTGATCATCTCCTATCTTAGTTATAAAATTTACATTTCCACCAAGTCTTGCAGCAGCGATAGCTTGGTTTGACCCTTTTCCACCTGGGCCAACTATATGATTTTTACCTAATACTGTTTCACCTTTGATTGGAATTTTGTCAGCAAAAAAACAAAGATCAGCTACAAATACTCCAAAGACACATATTGAGCTCATTATTTATCAAGAACCCAAACACTACCATCTGGTTTAATTACTCCCTTTGTTAATATAAAACACCCATAGGGTCTCATTTCAGAGGTAGATACTATTAATTGAGATTTTTTTGCCTCTTTATAAAATTCTTGTCTTTCAATTGAGCCAACCTTCCAATTTTCTCCAGAGGTTTCTTTTACAGCTTTAATAAAATCTTTATGACAATCAGTTAATTCATCAGGTTTGTTATCAACCTGCATTCTGTTTGCAGCTGAATCAATGAAACTATCTAATGGAAAAACAGAAAGAATAGCCTTTGTCGCTTCATAAATATTTACTCCATCTAGTCTAATTACTTTATTATTTAAAGAATGAGAATATGCTGGGAAATTAGCATCTGTTAAAACCAGTTTATCGCCATGACCCATAGCTCTTAAATTATATAGGAGTTCAGGGCTTAAAATTGGATTAATTTTAATAAGCATTAGAATACTATATTACATAAAAAAAGGGTGAAATGAAATTCCACCCTTTTAATTTTGTTTTTTCTAAAGATTATTTAAAATCGTTAGCGTTTTCCTTAGTTACTAATTGTGTTCCTGTATCAATATTAGGATCAATACTTCCGCCGTTAGCTAGCTCAAGAGCATATTTAACTCCATACGCACCCATGTTGTATGAGAACTGAGCTATTGTTGCAGTCATCTCTCCTTTTAGGATGCTAGTAGCAGCATCTGGAGTAGCATCAAAACCAACAACGATCACATCATTCATATCAGCATCTTTTAGTGCTTGCATCGCACCTAATCCCATATTGTCATTAGAAGCAAAAATTGCTTTGATATTAGGATTTTTCAAAATGATAGACTCAGTAACTGATCTACCTTTTGCAGTATCCCACTCGGCTGTTTGAGTAGCTACAAGATTTAAACCACAGTTTTTAAATCCTTTAATTGCACCATCTCTTCTTAGTAATGCAGTTGATTGAGACTCTATTCCAGTAAGAATTGCAACATCAGATCCTTTCGGAGTTTTATCACAAATAAATTTTGCAGCTAATTCTGCACCATTCATATTATTTGTCCCAATGAAAGTTACGCCTTCATTGATTCCTTTTGTATCAACAAATACAACTGGAACACCACTTTTAATCGCATCATCTACAATCGGTGCAAAAGCGTTTGGATCTCCTGGTGCTAGCGCTAGTGCATCAACACCTTTTGCAAGTTGGTCCTCAACTTGGTTAATCTGAGCTTGTACATCACCTTCTTGTGGGGGAGCAATTAAAATTAATTTTACTCCCAATTTTTTTGCCTCTTCTTCAGCACCTTTTGTTACAGAAGCCCAGAATGGGTTTCCAGAACCAGGTCCTTTAATACTGAATAAGATTTTTTTACCATGCCCGTCAGCAAAAGAAACTGACCCCATGCTAATCAATAAAAAAATTGCTGAAATAAAAACAACAATTTTTCTGTTTAGTTCTCTCATATTTTTACCCCTTTAATAATTATTAAAAATTAATTTAATAAAATTTTTAAAAAAAATTCAACTGTTTATAAAAGACAGTCAGATATACAGTTACAACTTTGAGGTGTGCTATTTTCGTGTACCAAGATCTCTTCTAAGAACGTCGATATATACGGCTAATACTATAATAGATCCTATTAGAACCTGTTGCCAAAATGAACTTACATCCATCAAATTAAGACCATTTCTTAAAATACCCATGATCATAACGCCTGCAAATACTCCAAGCACCGTACCCCTTCCTCCAAAAAAGCTCGCTCCGCCAATGATGCATGCTGCTATTGCATCTAACTCAGATTGTAATCCAGCATTAGGATATCCCGAGTCTGTTCGTCCAGCTAAAATAAGTGCTCCAATTCCAGACAGAAATCCACAAAGTGAGTAAACTATTACTAGAATTTTATTGACGTTAATACCAGAGGCTCTTGCAGCATTAGGATTTCCTCCAATTGCATAAATCCATTTTCCTGTTCGAGTTTTATTCATAAATATCCAAAAAATTATGTAAACAATTGCAATAAGAACTAAACTGACTGGTAAATATTGTGATTTTTCTAAACCAAGCCAAGTTAAATCAATTCGTCCATGACCAAGATATCTAACTTCGTCTGTAAAACCACTTATTGGCGTTCCACCTGAAATTAAATTTCCTGTACCTCTAAAGATATACAATGTTCCTAAAGTCATTATGAAAGGATGAGGCATCCTTAGAAGGGTTATTCCTAATCCATTAAATAGACCACATAGAAATCCTGCTATCAAAGGCGTTATTACTACTATGTACCAAGGCGCTCCTGCTTTAGCAACTATTGCAAGTATCATTAACGACAACATCATTATTGATCCAACCGATAGATCAATCCCTGCTGTAACTATCACCATAAACACACCTAATGCTAACATCGATTGCCAGGAAATTTGCTTGAATACATTGGTAACATTTCTCCAGGATAAGAAAACATCTGGCTGAAGGAAGTGCATTACTACAATCATTATTACTAGTAGTAATAATATTCCATACTTTTCAAGGTATGGCATTATTTTTAAATACAGCGAATTTTTTTCTTGATCTTTATTTTCCATAATTATTTTTTACCCATAATCCAACCTATTACTTCATCTCTTGAAGTTTTAGATAATTCAGACTCTGCAAAATTTGTTCCTTGGAATAAGGCCATCACACGATCACACACGGCAAAAATATCGTCCATTCTATGACTGATAACTATTACTCCAACACCTGTTTGTTTTAAACTGTTTATAAGATCTAGAACTTTACCAACTTCTTTAATTGCAAGTGCAGCAGTTGGTTCATCCATTATTACAACTTTAGCATTAAATGCTGTTGATCTTGCAATTGCAACTGCTTGCCTTTGACCACCTGAAAGTTCTTCTACTTTTTGATCAGCGCTTTTGACATTAATTTTTAATTTACCAAGATGCGCATCGGTAAGTTCTTTAATTTTTTTATAATCTAGAAATTTAAGTAGTCCAAGATTTTTAGTTGGTTCACGCCCTAAAAAAATATTTTCACCTATTGGAAGATTGCCAGCTAATGCCAAGTCTTGATAAACCATTTCTAGACCTAAATTTTGAGAATCTTTAGGGCTTTCTAAAATCTTCTCTTTACCATCAAAGAATAATGAGCCTGCACTTGGTTTGTATAGCCCTGATAAAACCTTCATTAAAGTCGATTTTCCAGCTCCATTATCGCCCACAACACCAAGACATTCTCCTGCATGTATCTTTAAATCTACATTCTCAAGAGCTGTTATGGTTCCAAAGTATTTTGTTACACTTTTTGCTTCTAGAAGTAATTGATTAATTGATGACATAAGTGAAGAAAATATAAAAAAATCAGTTAATTGCAACAGGTTTTGAGGCTAACAGATATACCGTTTTTCTTTGAGCCCTTTTGCAGAATTTTGGAGGCATTTTTTTTAAAATTAAGTTCATATCTTTTAGAACAATATCACCCATTTCAAAAAAAGTCTGTTCTAAAGCTCCGGCTCTATGAGCTGAAAACAATATATTTTTAAGCTTTCTAATTGGATCATTTTTTTTTACAGGTTCTTCAGGAAATACATCTGTTGCGACATATATATCTCCCTTTTTAACTCTTTTTTTTAGGTCCACAAAATTAACGATTGCTGCTCTACTCATTAAAACAAAAACTGATTTAGGCTTCATTTTATTTAATAATTTTTTGCTTATTAAATTTTTGTTTTTAGTTGTGACAGTTGCTAGAACATAAATAATCTCACAATCACTAAACATTTTATTTAAATTAATAGACTTAAAACCAGCTTTTTTTATTTTTTTATTTGGGACCCAGGGGTCATAAACATTTATATTTTTTGTAAATGGTAACAGCAATGGATAAAGCGCCTTAGCTAAATCTCCAAAACCAAGTAAACCAATTTTTTTATTTGCCAAAAGGGAAGCATTCAAATTACTCTTTAAACCATATTTTTCTTTACCTTTTACAAAATCAAAATGAGCATTATGTATATTTCTTAATAAAGACAAAGTCATACCTAAGGCTATTTCAGCAACAGGCTTTGAAAAAACAGGTGATGTAGCGATTACATCAATTTTTTTTTTAAAGCAATAATCATAGTCAATATTATCCATAAAATTACTTTCGACATTTATAATACATTTCAACTTAGAAGCTTTTGATAAAAGATTTTTATCAAGATCTGGTTGACCCATTATAAAAGTAGCTTTATGAATATTTTTTTCATAAAAATCTTTTTTATTTAACTTAGGAGCAGTTATTAATTTATATTTTGATTTTAATTCATTAAGTTTTTTTTTTGAAAAGATTAAATCTAATCTTCTTGGATGTGGATCAGAAATAACTATATGTTTCTTCACGGTCTATTTATTTAAGTAATTTCTTTACATCTATTTCTAAAAACTTTTTTGGTTTTACACAATTAGAATTAATTGACACAGATGTTCCAAATTTAGCTGCTTTCATAATAGAAGTAATAATTTCTAATACATGTAAAGATATCTCACCATTACATAAATGTTTTCTTTTATTCTCAATTGAATATGCCATTTCAGATAATCCAGCTCCTCGATAGTTTGCATTAGTTGGTGCTTCGTTAGCTCTAGAACTTTGTGTTCTTATGTTAATACGTCCCAAAGACATTTTTGTGGTCTTAAATTCTCTCCAATTTTCCCCTAATTTATTACAAGTTAATACTGATCCACCAAACATATTTGGGTCAGGAACAATCATTGAGCCCTTTTCTCCATATAATTCAATGTGATTTCTTTGATGAGCTATTACATCAAATGATAATGTTAATCTTATAACGGAGTTATTTTTAAAAGTGATTGTAGATAAATAAGTAGTTGGACATTCTACCTTAAATTTTTTTCCTTTTTTGGGTCCTATACCAATAGTTCTATATTTTTGACCTTGAATGATGGTGCTTGTTACTTTTTTTGCAGGGCCTAACAGATTTACTAAAGCGGTAATATAATACGGTCCCATATCAATAACAGGACCTCCCTCATTTTTTGCAAACCAAGGTTCAGGGTTAGGATGATAAGATTCAATTCCAGGAAAAGCAAAAACTGCATTTCCTAATTTAATTTTTCCAATTATGTTTTTTTCAACTAGTTCTTTTGATTTTTGAATTCCACCGCCCAAAAATGTATCGGGAGCATTACCTAAATATAATTTTTTTTTCTTTGAAAATTTTATTAAATCTTTTCCATCTTTTAAATTTATTGCTAATGGCTTTTCAGAGTATACATGTTTTCCATTTGTTAAAGCTTTTTTAGATATTGAATAATGCGCTTTTGGAATTGTAAGGTTTAAAATAATTTCAACCTCTTTATCTTTTAGCAGTTCATTTACAGTTAAAAATTTTATTCCATAGTTGAATGCACAACGTTTTGCAGCTTTCACATTAATATCTGCACATTTAACAATTTTAATATTATTGAAATATTTTTCAGCTCTAAAATATGTTTCAGCGATATGTCCACAACCTATTAAACCAATGTTAAAAACCTTATTCATAAAAAGTTTTTAAACACCTTGTCTCTGTTTTGATTTTCCTTCTTTATGGAGTTTTAATGCTTCTTCATTTTCTTTTGATGTTGGTATTTCAAGCGTAGGACTTTCCCAAAAAGCAGATCCCTCAAGCCATTCATAACTATGTGTTTTGATTGAAATGACATAAGTGATATCTGACTGCTTAGCTCTTTTAAATGCCTCTTCTAATTCTGAAATACTAGAAACATGTTCTGATTTTGCACCCATACTTGCAGCATGTTGAGCAAAATTAACTTCTTTTAAATCTTGAACATTTGATGAATTAAATAAACAATTAAATTCTTTTCCACCCTTGAACAATTGAAGTCTATTTATAACAGCATGACCTCCATTATCACACACGATAATTATTAATTTGTTATTCGTTAATACTGAAGAATATATGTCAGAATTGTTTAATAAATATGAACCATCTCCTACAAATGCAATGACATCTTTATCTGGGTTTGCCATTTTAATTCCAAGAGCACCGGAAATTTCATAACTCATGCAACTAAATCCCCACTCTGTCTCATGTGTATTTAACTCTTTTGGCCGCCAAACTTGAACAACTTCTCCAACCAAACCTCCTGCTGCTGTAACAGCTATATCAGTTGGATCTGAATTCCTATAAATTGCTCCAACAGCGTGAGCATAACTTGGTAAATCTTGATTAGTTGGACCACTCTCTTTATCTACATATTCATTCCAGGACTTAAGCTCATCTTGTGATTTTTTATGCCAATTATCAGATGATCTCCAATCTCCAAGTGCATTTGATAATTCTATTAATGATACTTTTGCATCTCCAATGACTGCCTCTGCTAAATGTTTATTTGCATCGTGTCTAGCAATATTAATTGAAACTAGTTTAAATTGAGGATTTTCAAAATTCGCCCATGATCCAGTTGTAAAGTCAGCTAATTTTGTACCAACACAAATTGCTAAATCAGTTTCTTTAGCTAAATTATTTGCAGCCTTTCCTCCAAGTCCTCCTATTGGTCCTACAAAATGAGAATGATCTCTTTTCATAGTTGAGTATCCCATAACTGTTTGGGTTACTGGTATATTATGTTTAACTGCAAAATTGCTTAACTCTTCCATAGCGTCAGAATAAAATACTCCACCTCCAGAAATTATTATAGGTTTTTTAGAATTTTTAATTTTTTCTACTGCTTGTTTGATTTGAAAATCATCTGGCTTGGGTCTTCTAATATTGTGAACTCTTTCTTTAAAGAATTCTTCGGGATATTCAAATGTTTCTCCTTGTACATCTTGGCATAAAGATAAACACGCAGGACCACAATCTGCTGGATCTAACATGGTTTGAATTGCTTGAGGAAGTGACTGTAATATTTGCTCTGGTCTTGTAATTCTATCAAAATATTTTGTAACTGGTTTAAATGAGTCGTTAGCTGTCATTCCTGGATTTGAAAAGTGTTCAACCTGTTGCAAAACTGGATCTGGCATTCTATTTGCATAAGTATCTCCAGGTAAAAATAAAATTGGTAATCTATTACTCATCGCTACTGCTGATGCTGTAACTAGATTTGTAGATCCTGGTCCAACCGAACTTGTTGCAATAAAAATTTGCTTTCTTCTTTTTGCTCTTGAAAAAGCAACACCTGTTAATGCCATATTTTGTTCATGATGACCTCTAAATGTTGGAAGTTTATCTTTATTTTCCTCTAAAGCTTGCCCAATACATGCTACATTTCCATGCCCAAAAATACCAAAAGCTCCTGGGAATAAAGGTTCAACCTTACCATCTATATAGATTTTCTGTACAATTAAGTGTTTAACTAAGGCATGTGCGCAAGTAAGCTTTATTTTTTTCATTTTTCTAGTTATATTCTCCTCAAATATTCAACTAATAAACCACAAAATAAAAATTATGTATAGCAAATTTGGACAATTCATTGATGGCAAATGGCAAGCATCACAAAATAATGAAACTTATGATGTTTTAAATCCTGCAACAGAAGAAGTTTTAGGTAAGGCATCTAAAGCAGGTGAAGAAGACGTAAACAAAGCACTTAAGTCTGCAGAAAAAGGTCTTGAAGTTTGGAGAAATACTCCACCTTGGCAAAGATCAAAAATTATAAGAAAAATTGCCGACCTTATGAGAGAGAGAACTGATGTTTTGGCTAAGTGGTTAACATTAGAAGTTGGAAAGCCTTTATCAGAAGCAAAAGGGGAAGTTGGAGGCGCTGCAGATATTTTTGAATGGAACTCTGAAGAGACAAAAAGAATTTATGGTCAGATAGTTGAAAGTAGATTTGAACATACAAGAATGTATGTAAAATATGAACCTGTTGGAGTTGTTGCTGGATTAATACCCTGGAATTTTCCAATAGTTCTATCTTCAAGAAAAATTTCTACTGCTTTAGCAGCTGGGTGCTCAGTTATATGCAAGCCAGATGTCATTACTCCAGGAAGTGTAATGGAACTTATGAATATTATAAATGATGCGGGCGTTCCTCCAGGAGTAGTAAATTTGTTATCTGGTGATCCAGCTAAAATCTCATCTCAATTAATATCATCTGATATAGTTAAAAAAGTTTCTATTACTGGTTCAACAAGAGTTGGAAAACTAATTTTAAAGCAAGCTGCTGAAAAAGTTCAAAGAGTTACAATGGAGTTAAGTGGCCATTCACCTTTCATAGTTTTTGACGACGTGGACATTAACAAAGTAACTGACATGGCAATCACTGCTAAATTTAGGAATAATGGTCAAGTTTGTATATCACCAGCAAGATTTTACATTCATGAGAGTAAAAAAGATGAATTTGCTAAAACATTAGTTGAAAAAGTTACCAAGCTTAAAGTTGGTAACGGAATGGATGAAGATACAATTCTCGGACCTTTGACAACAGAAAAAAGATTAAATGAAATAGAAGAATTAGTAGAAAAAACTAAAAGTGAGGGAGCAACAGTTTTATGTGGTGGAAAAAGACCAGCTGGTTTTAATAAAGGGTATTTTTATGAACCAACAATTTTTGATAATGTTAAAGATAATTTTACAATTGCTAAAGAGGAACCATTTGGACCTTTGGTTCCATTGCTTACTTTTAAAGACACAGATGAAGTTGTGGAAAGAGCAAATGACAATGACCTTGGTTTAGCAAGTTATATCTACACAAATTCTTTAGAAAAAGCCCACAAAGTCTCAGAAAAAATGGAAACTGGAACATGCGCAGTGAACCATCCAACAATTGCATTTGCTGAAGTACCGTTTGGAGGAATAAAACAAACAGGTTATGGAAGAGAAGGTGGTTCTATGGCTATCAAAGATTATTTGAACGTCAAGTATACACATTTCGGTCTCAATTATTAATGAGAAAAAATAAAGTCAAACAGATGATGGCTGACGGTAAGCCAGTTGTAAATGGTTGGTTACAAATACCTACTACAGTTTCAGCAGAAATGATGGCTCATCAAGGGTGGGATTCTCTTACAGTAGATATGCAACATGGACTTGTTGATTACACAAATGCACTTCCAATGCTTCAAACAATTTCATCAACTGATGTAACTCCATTATCTAGGGTTAACTGGAATGAGCCTGGTCAAATAATGAAGATTTTAGACGCTGGTTGTTATGGAATTATATGTCCAATGGTAAGTAACAAAGAAGAGGCAGAAAGATTTGTTCAAGCTTGTATGTATCCACCTAAAGGATACAGAAGTTTTGGACCAATAAGGGGATTAATTTATGGTGGGTCAGATTATGCTGATCATGCAAACGATGAAATTTTAAAATTGGCAATGATTGAAACTAAGGAGTCATTGGAAAAATTAGATGAAATTATGTCAGTCGAAGGTTTGGATGGAATTTACATAGGTCCAGCAGACTTAAGTTTAGCTATAGGGGAAAAACCAGGATTTGACAGACCAGAAGATACAAAAGCATATTCTGAAATTCTTAGAATCTTGGAACACACGAAGAAACATAATATCTTTGCAGGAATACATAATGGAACAGCTGAGTACGCTCAGAAAATGATTGATAAAGGATTTAATTTTGTAACAATTGGATCAGATGGAAGAGCAATGAGCGCAGGTGCTAAAGCAATTGTTGAAAAAATGAAAGGCTCGATAAGCAAAAAAGAATCTGAAACTTATTAATCAAGCTTATCAAGAAAAGACTCGAACTCTTTTTTATTTAAATTTGAAGATTGTTTTTTTCCTGGAAATTTTCCTGCTATTGAATCTTTTTTGAATGCCTTAAGAGCTCGAACTCTCTCAACTTTTATTTCATTTTTTAATTTTAATAAATTTCCATAAGCTTTTGAATGTCTTGGAGGATTTAAAGTATCTCCACATATGTCTTCCATGAACAGATACATTACGTCAGCTTTCTTTCCCGAACCTAAAGATACTGTAACTATATTCGTTCTTTTAGAGATTTCTCCCATTACATTTTCTGGGATAACCTCACATTCGGCAGAAAAAGCTCCTGCATCCTCTAATCTTTTAAATTTTAAAAAAAGTTCATGTGCCTCTTCACTATTTTTTCCTACTGCTCTTAAACCACCAATCCACGTAGATTTTCTTGGAACTAAACCAAGATGTCCCATAACTGGAACATCCTCATTAGCCAGCATTTCTATGATCTTCATACTTCTAGGTGTCATTACAGCATCAGCTCCATTTTCTAGGGCTTCAAACGCTCCTCTCATGATATCTTCCGAAGTGACAAACTTATTTAATACTAGCGCAGCAGTTAAAAATAGATTTTTTGATCCCTCTCTAACCTGTTTCACATTAAAAGCATTGCATATTATCATGTCAAACCCAGCCTTCTCTGCGGCCTCAGCTTCATCTATTGTATTAGCTGTGACTTGAGTAAATTTTTTTTTTCCTTTTGCTTTTTTAAGATCATCAACTGTAAGAGTTCTGTTAGCAGGTTGTGCGGCCCAAGTATAAATCTTTTTCATTTTATATTTTTTAATTCTTTATAGATATTATTCACTCTATGTACTTCTTGTGCAATATTAAAGTACCCTTCATATTCAATTTCATCAGGTGAAACGTCAAAATGATAATGTCCAGCATCATTTTTGTGCTCATATGAGTGAAAGTGAGTATGCTCACCGGACTCTCTTAAATTTAAGTCTCCTCCCGTTGGATCACCAGTCCATAAAACAGTATAGCATTGTAATTTTGGTCCAACAGGCTCATAAAATTGTAGAAAATCTTTTGTGCATTTCATTAATTGTGGGTCATAATATTCATGTTTTATATCCTTATAATCTGGTTGTACATGTGATCTTATTTTTCCATTCAAAACTCTAAATACACCAGCAAGAGCAATATGATCTTTATTCCCAATTTTAAGATTTTCTGAAAGTACTGCTCTTATTGATTGAGGTAATGAACCTTGTTTTCCAATTCTTTTTTTTATCTTTAAATATATAACTTTTCCTTTAACACCATCTGAATAATAAACATTACCCAGCCCACCATGTTTGCTTGCAGTATAGTCCTCTACTATACATTCTTTATCTTTTCCTACCCTAGCAATTAAAGATTTATTTTCTTTTGTAATAAAGTTTTCATTTATAACCAATTCTCCACAGTGTCCATCCAGGCAAGACATTGCTCCAGATCCTGCACCAAGTGCATACGAACTTTCTGATCCAATCATTTTAGAGATTTCTGAATAATCAAATTCAGTTCCAAGATATTTAGGATCATGCATGTAAGGCTCTCCTCCAACATCGATTATCCTTTGGTTACCACTCATGCCTTCAGACGGACAATCCCAGTTTCTTAAATTTGGACAATCAATTACTTCTGCTTTTACACTGTCATAATTCTTTGACAGACCTTTTTCTAATGCGTTTGATATTTCTTCTAACTTAAATTTTTTGAAAATTCCTTTTTCTATTTTTAATTCCATATATAAATTAGTTACATAATATATTGCATAATTTTTTTACATAAATATATTTCAATTTTAAAAATGAATAATAAAGATTTAAAAGTTGCAGTTCTTGGTGCAGGGGCAATGGGTTGTCTATTTGGAGGCCTACTAGCAGAAAAAGGTCTAAATGTAACGCTCATTGACGTTTGGAAAGAGCATGTTGATGAAATAAATAAAAATGGTCTAAAAATGGATGGTCATGGTGGTGATAGATTTATAAAAGTACCAGCAACATCAGATCCATCTACAATTGGAAAAGTTGATGCTGTGATAGTGATGTGTAAAGCAACAGCTCTAGAACCTGCTTTAAAAAGTATTAAAAACATTATTTACGATAAAACAGTTTTTATGTCTTTTCAAAATGGAATTGGACACGAAGCTATAATTAAAAGTAATGTTGGCGATGAAAAAGTAATCGGAGGGACAACAACTCAAGCATCAAATATCTTAGGCCCTGGTCATATTATGAATCATGCTGCTCTACCCTCTTGGATTGGAGAATATGATGGTGGGATTTCAGATAGAATAACCGAAATTGCAGACACCTTTACTGCTCATAATTTAGAAATGATTGCGGCTGAGGATGTAAAAAAAAGAAAATGGATGAAACTTTTTGCATTAACCGCGATAGGCCCACTTTCTGCTATTTTTGATCTACATCATACTGATCTTTACATAAAAAATAATGCCAACGACATTTCTAGAGGTTTAGGAAAAGAGATAATATTAGAAACAAGAGACGTTGCTTTAGCAGATGGTGTTAATGTTTCTGAAGATGAGTGTTTATTTATGTTTAATAAAATTGTTGACTCAAAACAAACTAACAAGTCTTCAATGGCTTTTGATGTACTTTATAAAAGAAAAACTGAAATTGATTTCATAAGTGGCGCCGTATCTAAAATAGGAAAAAAACATGGAATAGCCACACCATTAAATGACCTTATGTACAAAATGATTAAAGTAAAAGAGGGCATGTACAGCTAAATGCTGAAAATTAGCAAACTAAAGAAAATTAAATCAAACTTCCCAGTCATTGTTGGAGAACAAATAATCAGTAAAAAAGTCTGCAATTCTTTAATTAAAGAAATAACTAATTCAAAAAGTTTTGACGATATGATTATGGGTGGTAGAAGTAGAATTAACAAAGGATCAAAAAATTTCAACAAATATATCTCAAGTTCTAAAATCTCAAAAAAACTTTTTTCTACTTTCAATTCACAATCCTTTTATAAAAAAATTGATAAAAAATTTAAAACAGAATTTAAGGCAAATACTTGGGAAAGTTTGTTTAAACCAAAAAAATTTAATAAAAAAAAATATACACTTAAAAGAAAAGTAAATTCCAAAGAGCTAAAAAAACTACTAGGTAAAAATTATAAAAACCCAAATTTAAATTTAGATATTGATTTCTCAGTATCTAAAGGAGGATATAGATTGAGACCACATAGAGATGATGTGAATAGACTATATAATTTTTTGATCTATTTAAGCGATATACCAAAAAAAAATGGAGGATCACTTACTTTATATAAGAAAAAAGCAAACAAAAACCTTAGAAAAAGCTTTAAAAGGTTTCCTAAGATTAATGAACTTGATAAATTAAAGGAATTCACACCAAAACAGGGAAGTGTAATTTTCTTTAAATCTACTCCAAATTCTTATCACGGAGTAAATAGATTTAAGGAAAAAAACTGTCCAAAAAGATTTTTTATTTATGGAAGTTATGCTCTTAATAAGCCAGTGATATGGAAATATAAAAATTTTGAATATCATCCACATATTGTTGCGACGAAAAAAAGAATGCTTACATCTTTTCATGATTCAAATTATTTGCTAAAATATTATAAATTATGCAAATTATGACTAAATTAAAGAGTATTTTAGATAGAGATGGTTTCCTAAGAGTAAGAAATGTTCTTAACTTCAATAAAGATTTAAAACCAATTTTAAATGACATGGAATATATAATGGATAATTTAGTTCATAAATTTGCTCCTGAGCATATGAAAGAAAAAATTTTTAAATATAACTTTAGAAAAAAATACACATACATTTCAAAATTAAAAATTACTGATCTTGATCAATATTTTAATACTAGACTTCCAAGAGATCACGTGAAGAAAGACAGTGATTATTTTGCATCTCAATCTTTATGGAATTTAATTAATCACAAAAAAATCTTGGATGTGGTTGAAAAATTATTAGGGCCAGAAATACTTTCAAATCCAGTTCAAAATACAAGAATTAAACAACCTGAAAATAAATTACCTAAACATTCTGTTCACGATGGTCTCTCAGGTAGAACGCCATGGCATCAGGATGCAGCAGTATTATCATCTTTGGGACAAAGATTAACTGATATGGTAACTGTTTGGATTCCATTTACTAAAACTACTAAAAAAAATGGATGTATGATTACAGTAAAAAAAATTAATAAATTGGGACTATTGAATCATATATCAGGATATAGAGGTCAGGTCGAAATAAAAGATAGTAAACTACTTGATAATTACAAGCCAGTTTTTCTGGAGGCTAATGTTGGCGATATTATTATTTTGCACAAACACTCCATTCACTGTTCATTGCCTAATAGATCTAATGATTTTAGAATTAGCGCTGATTTAAGATACAATAGAGCAGGAACCCCATCTGGTAGGAAACCTTTGCCCAATTTTTATGTAAGAAGTAAAAATAAAAAAAATATTACCGTCCACAACTATAAGCAATGGATTGCTTTGTGGGAAAAGGCAAAGAATAAATGCATTCCAAGAAAGTATGCATTTAAATATCCACTTCCAACATTTAGAAATAGTAAAAGAGATCTTGCTAGACTAATATAATTTTTTTATAAAATTATGAAAAAAATTCTCATTGTCCAACCTATTCATGAAAAAGGTATGGAATTATTAAAAAGTAATAGCGACTATAGTTACGAGGTTGTTGAAGATTTAAGTGTTAAAAATGTGAAACAAAAAATTGTAGATGCAGATGCAGTTTCTTTAAGAACTTCGATATTACCTGCTGAGGCAATTGAAAATGCAAAAAACCTTAAAATAATTTCAAGACATGGAGTTGGTTACGATAATATTGATTTAAATAGCTGTAAAAAAAGAAACATCGACGTAGCAATAACCGCAACAGCAAATGCTGTGGCAGTTGCAGAACATGTTCTTTTCATGCTTTTAAGCATCTCAAAAAGAACGAGCATGTATGACCATTCAGTCAAAAGTGGAAAATTTACCGAACGAAATAAATTACCAAAAACTATAGAGATTTGGGATAAAAACATTCTTATTGCTGGATTTGGAAGAATAGGAAAAGCGTTGATTAGAAGATGTTTAGGATTTGAAATGAACGTTTTTGTTTACGATCCATTTGTAGATTCAGAAACAATAAGCAAAATGGGTGGTAAAAAAGTTGAAGATTTATCAGAGGCTATTAAATATATGGACGCTGTCTCACTCCATATACCTTTAACTGATCAAACTAAAAATATTATAAATTACGAACTTCTAAAAACGATGAAAAAAAACTGCATCATCATAAATGCTGCAAGAGGCGGTATTATAAATGAAAAAGATTTAGATAGGGCATTGAATGAAAATTTGATTTTTGGAGCAGGAATTGATGTATTTGACGTAGAGCCTCCAGAGGCTGATAATCCTTTATTAAAAAATGACAAAGTTTTCCTTAGTCCTCATGCTGCAGCATTCACTGAGGAATGCATGACAAGAATGGCAAAAGAAACTATTCAAAATATTTTTGATTTTTTCGAAGGTAAACTTGAAGACAGTAAAAAAGTAAAATTATAGATTATTAATCTCTAAATTTGATTTCTTTAAAGTATCAGTAATATATTTGTAACCCTTGATAGCGTATTCAAGTGGATTAGCTTTTTTAGGATCTTGTTCAGCCTCTACCACAAGCCAACCTTGATAATTATTTTTTTTTAGAATATCAAACAGAGGTTTGTAGTCGATACACCCATCGCCAGGTACCGTAAAAGCACCTTCTAAAAAAGCGTCCCTAAAACTCAAATCTTCAGAAAGGGCTTTTTTTAATACTTTTTCTCTAATATCTTTGCAGTGTATGTGGATTACTCTTTCTTTAAATTTATTAATTATATTAATTGAGTTTCCCTTAGCAAATAACATATGACCAGTATCTAAAGTTAATTTTACACTATCATCTGTGTTTTCTAGTAATCTAATAGTTTCTTCTTCTGTTTCTATTACTGTACCCATATGATGGTGATAAGCTAAAGGCATACCTTCATCTTCAAGATACTTTGCAAGTTCAGAAATTTTTGTACAATAATCTTTCCATTCTTGGTCCGTCATCTTTGGTCTATTGGAAAGTTTTTTTGTTGGATCACTCTGTATTGAACCAAATACTTCAGCAAAAACGATACATGGAGCCTCACAATCTTTAAATAATTTCAGTTGGTCTTGAATTAAATTTTTTTCTTGTTCAACAGAATTTTTTCTAAGATTTCCGCTATACCAACCAGAACATAATTTTAAGTTATACTTATCTAACTTTGGTAATAATTCGTTTGATGTTTTTGGGAATTTACCGCCTGATTCAATGCCAACATATCCAGCCTTACTTGCTTCTGACAAACATTGCTCTAAAGGAGTATCTCCACCTAATTCAGGCATGTCATCATTACTCCAAGCAATTGGTGCTATACCTAATTTTACTGACATAAATTTTTTATTTGTTAAGATATATTTAATCATGAGATTAATTAAAGGAAAAAAAATCCAGCTAGGTGTAGTTGGAGGTGGCCCAAAATCCTGGATTGGTCACGTTCATAGAATTTCATCAAGATTTGATAATCAATATGAGATAGTTGCTGGTGTTTTTTCAAGAAATTCAAAACTATCTAAAACCTTTGGTCAAAGCCTAGGTATTTTAAAAGAGAGATGTTATTCAAATTTTAGAGAAATGGCTGAAAGAGAAGCGAAAAGAAAAGATGGTATAAATGTTGTGGCAATAATGACACCTCCTTCAAGTCACCAAATTATTGCTGAAAAATTTATTGATAAAAATATTAATGTGATTTCTGATAAACCATTTGCTGGAAATCTTACTCAAGCTAAGAAATTATTTAAAAAAATAAAATCAAATAAAAAAATAAAGTATGCTTTGACACATAATTATTCTGCTTATCCTATGGTTAGAGAAGCAAAAGTATTGGTTGAAAAAGGTAAAATTGGAAAAGTTGAATATATAAATGTTGAATATGTTCAAGATTGGTCAGATGGAGAAAACATCTCTCAAAAAAGTGCAAAGAAAAAGTTTAAATGGAAAATAGATAAAAATATCGTTGGAGCTTCAGCGGTGCTGAATGAAATTGGATCCCATGCATATCATATGGCTACTTATATATCAGGTTTAAAAGGTGAAACTATTTTTGCAGATATTAAACAAGTTTCAAATAAAGTTAAAATGGACAACAATGCTCAAGTAATGATTAATTTTAATAATGGAGCTAAAGGAATGTTTTGGACAAGTGTAATGGCTAGAGGCGGTGTTTACGGATTACGAATAAGAATATTTGGAACGAAAGGAAGTTTGGAATGGGTTCAAAATGATCCAAACTATTTAAAACTTAATCCATCAAATGGTGCTGTTAAATTTATTGAAAGAGGTTTTTTTAATGCTGAATTGTCTAAAAAATTTTCCAGATTAAAATTTGGACATCCTGAAGGTTATTTAGATGCATTTGCAAATATTTATCGTGAATTTGCAGATTCTTTGAAAAATAACGTTAAAAAAAGGTATTTTTACCCTAATGAAGACGAAGGACTGGAAACTGCAAAATTTATTGAAGCATGCAAAGTTTCAAATAGAAAAAAAAGATGGGTAAAAATAAAATAAAAACTGCTTTGTTTGGCCTTGGTAGAATTGGCCAGATGCACGCTAATAATTTAAGAAAAAATAGTGAATTTGAATTGAAATATGTTTTTGATTTAAATAAAAATATATCAAACAAAGCTTCAAAAAAATTTAATTCTATTTCTATAAACAATCCAGATATAGCTTTTAAAGATAATGAAATTAGATGTATTTTTATAGCCTCCTCTACTTCTACACATTTAAAATTTATTGAAAAGGGCGCAAAATACAAAAAAGTAATCTTTTGCGAAAAACCACTAGATTTAAATTTAAAAAAAATTAATTCATCATTAACAAAAATTAAAAAACTTAATCCAAAAGTTCAAATAGGCTTTAATAGAAGATATGATCCTGGACATAATTTACTTAAAAAGAATTTATTAAAAAATAAAATAGGCAAACTTGAAAAAATTATTATAACTAGTCGGGACCCTGCTCCTCCTTCATTATCTTATTTAAAAGGTTCTGGAGGTATTTTTAAAGATATGATGATACATGATTTTGATTTAGCAAGGTATTACTTGGGTTCAGATGAATTTATATCAGTATTTGCTACTGGAAGTAATATATCAGACCAAAGATTTAATAAATTAAAAGACTATGAGCTTGCAACAACAGTGCTTAAGTCGAAAAAAGGAGTGCAATGCATTATAACTAATTCAAGACATTGTAGTTTTGGTTATGACCAAAGAGTTGAGCTTTTTGGAACAAAAGGAATGATGATATCTGATAATAAAAGAGATACTGAAACTAATCTCTTTTTAAAAAATTCAACAAATAATAAATCCCCACTCCTCCATTTTTTTATAGAGAGATATGCAGAAGCTTTTAGATTGCAACTATCTGACCTTGCAAACTTTTGCAAAAAAAATATAAAACCTAGAGCTGTTTTTGAAGATGGAAGAAAGTCTATAATATTAGCAGAAGCTGCACAAAAGTCAGTCAAATCAAAAAAATTTGAAAAATTAAAAGCAAATTAAAATTATTTATTTTTATATACTATGAATTTTTTTATCTCCTGCCTTTTTTACAAAATAAATTCCTAAGACAACAGCACATAAAGCTAATAAAATTTTAGGTGTCACTAATTCATTTAAGAAAATATATCCTAAAATAACTCCAAAAATTGGAATTAGATAAGCGACCTGACTTTGAAAAACTAAACCATTTTTCTTTAAAATCATAAATCTTAATAACCATGCTATCCCAGTTGGAAAAATACCAAGATAAATTAGAGATAATGTAGACTCAAATGATGGATTTAAATTCCAAGGTTGCTCAATTATTAGTGATATTGGACAAACGATTATAGCACCCCAAATAAGAATTGATGCAGTTACATTTTCATTTTTCTTATTACTAATTTTTAATGTTAAAATTCCTCCAATAACATAAAAAGTGGATCCCAAAAGAATCATTAGAGCAGAAAATAAATTTTCACTATTTATAAGTAAATTTTCTGAGAATAAATAAACAATTCCTGAAAAACCTAATACTATTCCGAATATTTTTATTATGTTTATTTTCTCTCCTTCTGCAAAGAAATGTGCGAGTATTGTTGCACTTATAGGTGTAGTTGACATTAAAATTGCTGCTAAGTTACTTTGAACTTTCTGAACCCCGTATGCTATTAGGAAAAAAGGTATAACTAAATTAATGATACCAATTGCTGCAAACCATTTCCAGTCTTTAGAAAACGCTTCAATTTTTATTTTTTTGAAATAACATAGTAATAATAATGGTATCATTCCAAAAAAAATTCTTAGAAAAGCTATTGTTATTGGTCCATAGGAATATGTTGCAATTTTAATATTAAAAAAAGCTGAAGCCCAAAGTAAAGCTAAAAAAGTAAGAATGAAATAATCAGTAGAGTTTGGAGATTTCATTCAATTACGTCTTCTATTGATCCATTTGTTATTTTAATAAGATCATCAAAATTAATTTTAAAAATACAGTTTGGATGTCCTGCTGCTGCATATAAATCCTTAAACCTATTTAAGGATCTATCAACTAATATCTCTAAACTTTTTTTATGACCTATAGGTGAAACTCCTCCTATTGTATATCCAGTTTGTTCTTTCACATCATTAGGTGATGCCATACTTAAATCTTTACTATTAAAAAAATTTTTTAATTTGTTTAATGAACATCTTTTGTCACCAGAGACCAAACATAAAAAATAATTATCACCATTTTTAAAAAGTAAACTTTTTACAATTGCTCCTACTTCACAATTTAAAGATTTTGCTGCGTCAAGAGCAGTTCTTGCTGTATTTTCTAATTCTGTGACTGATAAAGTTTCATCGAATTCTTTTAATGCTTTTTCAGCTCTTTTAACTGGTTCTTTATTTAATAAACTCATTATTGCAACTTAGGATTGATTGAAAATTTCAATTTTTTAGGGTTAATATACATGTAAAAAAAGCATAAGTGATATCTATTTAATAGGCATTATTTATCTTTTCTTAACTGATAAGAAAATTAAAAAATTATAGGAGATAATATGAGCGCTAAGGACGTACTAAAATTAATGAAGTCTAAGAATATTGAGTTTGTAGATCTTAGATTTACAGACCCAAGGGGTAAACTTCAACATTTAACAATGGATACAACTATTGTAGATGAAGGAATGTTAAATGACGGTGTATTTTTTGATGGATCGTCAATTGCAGGATGGAAAGCAATTAATGAATCTGACATGATATTAAAGCCTGATTTAAGTAGAAAAGTAATAGATCCTTATACATCTCATAATACTTTGATTTTATTTTGTGATATTTTAGATGCAGTTAAGAGAGATCCCTATGAAAGAGATCCAAGAGGAATTGCAAAAAAAGCTGAAGCATATTTAAAGAAAACAGGAATTGGTGACACAGCATACTTTGGTCCAGAGCCTGAGTTTTTTGTTTTTGATGACGTCAGAATTAAAAATGATATGAATGAAACAAGTTTTTCAATTGATAGCTCAGAGGGTCCATATAATTCTGGAAAATCTTATGATAATGGTAACATGGGTCATAGACCTGGAGTAAAAGGAGGATATTTTCCTGTACCACCAGTAGATAGTGCGCAAGACATGAGAGGTGAATATCTTAAAGGATTAAGAGATGTTGGAATTACCGTAGAAAAACACCACCATGAAGTAGCTCCTAGTCAACATGAACTTGGAATGTTATTTGGAACTTTGGTTAATCAAGCAGACAACGTTCAACTATATAAATATGTAGTTCAAATGGTTTCTCACTCTTTTGGAAAAACTGCAACATTTATGCCTAAACCTGTTAAAGGTGATAATGGTTCAGGTATGCATACTCACCAATCAATTTGGAAAGGAAAAACTCCTGTATTTTCTGGAAATAAATATGCTGGATTATCACAGACTGCTCTTTACTATATCGGTGGAGTACTAAAGCACGCAAAAGCTATTAATGCATTTGCTAATGCTACTACAAATAGTTACAAAAGATTAATACCAGGATTTGAAGCTCCTGTTTTACTTGCATACTCTGCAAGAAATAGATCCGCTTCATGCAGAATTCCAATCACATTAAGTAAAAAAGGTGCAAGATGTGAAATAAGGTTTCCAGATGCATCAGGAAATCCATATTTAACATTTGCTTCTATGCTTATGGCTGGAATTGATGGAATAAAAAATAAAATAGATCCAGGTAAATCGTTTGACAAGGACCTTTATGCTTTATCTGAAAAGCAAGTTAAGAAGGTACCAACTGTTTGCGGTTCTTTGAGAGAAGCAATGGAAGCTTTGGATAAAGATAGAAGTTTCTTAACTCAAGGTAATGTATTTACTGATGATCAAATAGATGCGTACATTGAACTTAAATATGAGGAAATTCATAATTTTGAACATACGCCGCACCCTATTGAATTCGACATGTATTATAGCTGTTAAAAAGCATATTTTATGGGATTACCTGCAGTTATAGCAGGTATTCCCATATTAGAATTCTAATTTTATTCAGTTTTGTTATTTAAAGATATGACTAAATTCATATCAACTTTAAAAAATATAATAGGTTATAAAAGAACTGAAATTAGGAAACCTAGGCGTAGAAAAAATAAAACTTATTCTATGAATAAGAGAGGCCAATATTGGTTTATTTCTTATTACCAATAACTAACTAAATTTTAAAAGATTCTCCACAACCGCATCTTTCAGTTTCATTTGGATTGTTAAAAACAAATTGTGATGAAAATTCTTCTTTTTTGTAATCCATTTCAGTTCCAAAAAGATACATTACTGCTGCTGGATCAATGAATACTTTTACTCCTTTGTCCTCAATAACTTCATCGTTAGGGTTTATTTCCTTAGTGTATTCCATGATATAGGACATTCCTGCGCATCCACCTGATTTTACTCCAATTCTAACACCAATAGATTCATTATCAGCAGAAGACATAATTTCCTTTATCCTATCTGCTGCTTGGTCACTTAATGATATAACTTGTTTCGTCATAAGTTTAATTCTAATTTTGCTGCCTCTGACATCATAGACTTATCCCATGGTGGCTCCCAAACTAAATCTAAATCTACTTTATCAACTTCCTCTAATTGCATAATACTTTCTTTAACTTCTTTAGGCAAACTTTCGGCTACTGGGCAATTTGGAGTAGTAAGTGTCATTTTTACACTAATATTTTTTTTATCTACGGCAATATCATATATTAACCCAAGTTCATAAATATTTACCGGTATCTCAGGATCATAAATTTTTTTAATTTCCTCAATTACTTTTTCTTTTAATTCCATAAAGTTACTACTCGGTATTAGTTATTTCCTCTGAATTGTCCATTGCAGAAATAAGAGTATGCCATGATAATGTTGCGCACTTTACTCTCATTGGATATTGTTTAACACCAGATAGGCACATTAATTTAGTTTTTTCATCTTCTTTTAAAGATTCTGATTTTAATTCTGGATTTTCTTTTATCATTCCTAAAAAATCTTCTACAATTTCTTTAGCTTCATGTTCATTTTTGCCTTTAATTAAATCAGTCATAATCGAAGCTGATGCCATTGAAATAGCGCATCCACTTCCCTCAAATGAAATATCCTCGACTATTTTTTGTCCATTTAATTTCAGATAAACATGGACATTGTCTCCACATAATGGATTATGACCTTTGGCGTCCTTATTAAATTCATGTGTTTTACCAAGATTCCTTGGATTTTTTCCGTGTTCTAAAATAATTTCTTGATAAAGTTCTTTTAAGTTCATTTTAAATTAAATATTTTTTTACAGTTATTAATAGAATCGTTTAACTTGTCTAAATCATCTTTAGTATTATAAATTCCAACTGACGCTCTTGCACTAGCAGGTATTTTTAATTTATCATGTAATATTTGACAACAATGATGGCCTGCTCTTATTGCAACTCCGTCTTCATCAAGTATTGTTGCAATGTCATGTGGATGAACACCCTCCAATGTGAAGGATAAAACTCCACCTTTGTTTTTTGGACTACCAATTAATTTAACTGAATTATTTTTTTTTAATAGCTCTTGACCATACTCAACTAAATCAGCTTCATGTTTCATGATATTCTCTATACCAATACTCTCCATAAACTTTATTGACTGATCAAATGCAATAACTTGAGCTGTAGCCATGGTTCCAGCCTCATATTTATTTGGTAAATCACCATAAGATATTTTATCTTTTTTTACTTCTCTGATCATTCCACCTCCACCTTGATAGGGTGGCAGTTCTTCTAACCATTTCTTTTTACCGTACAAAACACCTAGTCCAGTAGGTCCATACATTTTATGGCATGATATTGCATAAAAATCACAATCTAAGTCTTGCATATCTAATTTAAGATGAGGAGCTCCCTGACAACCATCAATTACAACTATTATTCCTTTTGAATGAGCTAAATCTGTTATTTCTTTAACAGGCAATATTGCTCCCGTAACGTTAGATAAATGAGTAATTGCTATTACTTTAGTCTTAGAAGTTATTTTTTTTTCAATATCCTCAAGAGAAATATCACCGTTATCATTTACCTCTGCAAAATTGATTTTAATATTTTTTGATTTTCTTAAGAAATGCCAAGGTACATAATTTGAATGATGTTCAAGTTCTGTAATTAAAATTTCATCACCCTCGTTAAGATATTTTTGCCCTAGAGTATTAGCTACTAAATTTAATGCCTCAGTTGCTCCTTTAGTAAATACTATTTCATTTTTGTCTTTTGCATTTATGTATTTTTGGACAGATGATCTTGTATTTTCATATAAATTTGTGGCTGCAACTGCTAAATAATGAACACTTCTTCCAACATTTGAAAATTGTTTAGTATAAAATTCATTTATTTTATCAGCTACAACTTTTGGTTTTTGTGATGAGTTAGCGCTATCTAAATAGACTAAATCATTATTTTGAATTTTTTCATCAAATATTGGAAACTCATCTTTTATGTTCTCTATTTTCATTCCTTAATTCCAATCATATTTTTAATTAAATTTTTTACTTCAGCATCAGTAATTTTTTCAACAACATCTAACAGAAAACCATTTATCAAAAGTTCTCTTGACTGTTGATAATTTAATCCTCTAGACATTAAATAAAATATCGAGTCCTCATTAAGACTACCTGATGCAGAACCGTGCGAGCATTTTACGTCATCTGCATAAATTTCTAACTCTGGTTTAGCATTAAACTCAGAGTCTTTATTTAACAAAATTGCTTTACTAAGTTGATAACCATCTGCTTTTTGTGCTTTTGAGTTAACAAATATTTTTCCTTGATATACTGCTCTAGAACTATCTTCTAAAACACTTTTTATAAGTTGATAGCTTTTTGTATTTTCAGTTAAGTGATTTATGATTGTTCTAATTTCATGATGTTGGTTGTTGTTTATAGAGAAAATACCATTTACAAAAGCTGATGAATATTCTCCATTTAAGTTGCAATTAATTTCATTCTTACAAAAATTTGATCCTGAGGATAAAATAAATGTTTCTGAAATACTATTTTTATCTTGCTCAATATTATTGAAGGAATACTTAATATTTTTATTTTCAAATTTATCTACTTTGTAATTTTTTAAAATAGAATTTTCTTTTAAATCAAAGTTGTAAAAAATATTTAAGAAATTTTTTTCCGATGTGTCCCTGAATAAATCAATTAATCTTAATGAACTATTCTCGTATAATTCAAAATTTAATCTTAAATTAATATTTTTAGACCAGATTTTAGAGTTGGTTGTATGATAGATAATAAGAGGCTTTGTTAATTGATAACCCTCTTTAACCACTATTTTAAAAGACTTATTGGTAAAAGCACTATTTAAGTCAGATAAAGAGCTATTATTATTAAATTTATTAATAGTTTCCGACTGATCAATTATTTCTATTTGGTCTTTTTTTTCATAATCAAAATCAATTTTTTCTATTCTTCCATTAATAAATACTATTTTATTATGCTCTAGCCCATCTACGAATGCAGAAGTATCAACTTTATTTGTAGATGTATAGTCACTATAAAAGGTTAGCTCGCCAATATTTTTTTTTATTATTTGGTTAAGATCAGAAAATTTCCAGTCTTCTTCATTTCTATTTGGAAAACCTCTATTAATAAAATTATCTAAATAAAATTTTTTTATTTCAATATCTTTCTGAGATAAAGTTAAATTTTTAATAGTATTATCAAAATCTTTTTGTAATTGCTCTTTCATCTAATGAAAATTTTCATACCCCTTTTTTTCTAATTCCAAAGCTAATTCTGCGCCACCAGATTTTACAATTTTTCCATCCATTAAAACATGTACAAAATCTGGTTTGATATAATCAAGTAATCTTTGGTAATGTGTAATTATTAAAAACGAATTTTTATTATCTCTTAACGTATTAACTCCATCAGCTACAATTCTAAGTGCATCAATATCTAGACCTGAGTCTGTTTCATCTAAAATTGATAATTTAGGATCTAATAATGACATTTGCAAAATTTCATTTTTCTTTTTCTCTCCACCTGAAAAACC
The DNA here is from genome assembly GCA_902636075.1 of uncultured Pelagibacteraceae bacterium. Taxonomy (GTDB): domain Bacteria; phylum Pseudomonadota; class Alphaproteobacteria; order Pelagibacterales; family Pelagibacteraceae; genus Pelagibacter. The sequence goes on from CACPQM010000003.1 coordinate 144,326, forward strand.
AACATTTAGTTGTCTATTCAATTTTTCTTCATCAAATTTAAGTTCTTTAGATTTTTTCTTTACTAATTTTAAAAATTCTATTGCATCAAGCTCTTTCTCACCTCGTGCTTTCCTTACTGCATTTAATGAAGTTTTTAAGAATATATTTGTATTTACACCTGGAATTTCTAATGGATATTGAAAGGCAAGAAAAATACCTTTATGAGCTCTTTCCTCTGTTTCAAGCTCAAACAAATCTTTTTCCTCAAAAAGTACTTCCCCAGAAACTTCATATCCTTTTTTACCTGATAAAATATTTGATAATGTACTTTTACCAGATCCATTTGGACCCATGATAGCGTGGACCTCTCCAGGATTTATATTTAAAGAAAATTCTTTTAAAATTTCTTTACTATCAATTTTCGCATTTAATTTATTTATTTTTAACATTAACCAACACTACCTTCTAAGCTGATACCAACTAATTTTTGAGCCTCTACGGCAAATTCCATTGGTAATTGTTGTAATACCTCTTTACAAAATCCATTAACAATTAACCCTACTGCCTCCTCGGCACTCAAACCCCTCTGTTGACAGTAATGTAGCTGCTCTTCACTAATCTTTGATGTTGTTGCTTCATGAGCAATATTTGATTCTGAATTTTTATTTTTGATATATGGAACTGTATGCGCCCCACATTTGTTGCCCATTAATAAAGAGTCACATTGAGTATAATTATTGGAATTTGTGGCTTTTGAAGAAATATCAACTAAACCCCGATAAGTCATATCTGATGAACCAGCACTAATACCTTTTGATATTATTTTACTTTTAGTATTTTTTCCCAAATGTATCATTTTAGTTCCTGTATCTGCTTTTTGATGATTATTGGTAATGGCTATAGAGTAAAATTCTCCAACAGAATTATCACCTTTCAAAATACAGCTTGGATATTTCCAGGTAATGGCAGAACCAGTTTCGACTTGTGTCCAAGAAATTTTTGAATTCTTTCCTTTACACAAACCACGTTTTGTAACAAAATTATAAATTCCACCTTTTCCATCTTTATCACCAGGATACCAATTCTGAACTGTTGAATATTTTATTTCTGCGTCATCTAGCGCAACTAATTCAACATTAGCAGCATGTAACTGGTTTTCATCTCTCATGGGAGCGGTGCAACCCTCTAAATAACTTACATAACTTCCTTTATCTGCAACAATTAATGTTCTTTCAAATTGTCCTGTATTAGATGCGTTTATCCTAAAGTATGTTGATAGTTCCATTGGACAACGTACACCTTGAGGTATGTAAGCAAATGAGCCATCGGTAAAAACTGCAGAGTTTAAAGTTGCAAAAAAATGATCTGTTACTGGGATGACTGAACCTAAATATTTCTTAACTAATTCAGGATGATTTTGTATTGCTTCTGATATTGGACAAAAAATAATACCCTGTTTTGTGAGCTCTTCTCTAAATGTAGTCGCAACAGAGACAGAGTCAAATACTGCATCAACTGCAATACCATTAAGTCTTTTTTGCTCTTGAAGTGGAATACCTAATTTTTTATAAGTTTCCAAAAGTTTTGGATCTAAGTCTTCTAAATTTTTTGGTTTATCTTCCATGCTTTTAGGAGCTGAATAATAATACAAGTTCTGGTAATCAATTTTTGGATACTTTGGTTTTTGCCAATCAGGTTCTTTTAGCTGCTTAAATCTCTCGTAAGCTTTTAATCTGAAATCAAGCATCCATTCAGGTTCTTTTTTAATATTAGAAATAAATTTTATTACACCCTCATTTAAGCCTTTAGGGGCTCTCGTATTTTCAATATCAGTTGTAAAACCGTACTTATAATCTTTTAAATTATCAATTTCTTTTTGTCTATAATCCATTTAAATTTTTCTTATTAATTAAATCACTTAATGTTTTTTTTTGGAAAAAAATATTAATATAATCTTCTAGTTCATCCCACAAATCATGTGTTATACACTTTGATAATTTTCCATTACAGCCACTCACAGAATTTTTTTCACATCCAATTGTTTTTACTTTTTCATCTACTGCAATAAATACATCTGAAATTTTTATCTCTGAGGCCAGCTTTGATAAAATATAGCCTCCTTTATTGCCTCTAACGCTAGTCACTATTTTATTCTTTTTTAACTTTGAAAATAATTGTTCTAGGTAAACAAGGGATATACCTTGTCTTAGAGAAATGTCTCTTAATGATACTGGCTCACTTAAATTAAATTTAGCAATATCCGCTAAAGCCATTACAGCATATCTACCTTTACTTGATAATTTCATATTTTCCGCAATAGACGGGACTTATATATACCCGACTATTTTAGTCAAGATTAAATGCTATTTTAAAACTTGCAATTTGTCACTCAATTTTGATAGAAAAACCCTTATTTTTTTTGAGATTAATAATCAATGGCATCAGTAGATAATAAAATTGTAGAAATATTTATACCAGGTCCAGCTGGTCGACTGGAAGCTAAATATTTTAAAAGTAAAAAAAATACCTCACCAATTGCTTTGATTTTGCATCCACACCCGCAATATGGTGGAACAATGAACAACAAAGTTGTTGTAGATATTTTTCAAACTTTTGTCGATAATGATTTTTCAGTTTGTAGAGTAAATTTTAGAGGTGTTGGAAAAAGTGATGGAGAGTTCGATAATGGACAAGGAGAGCTGGCTGATGCTGCAGCAGCACTTGATTGGCTTGAAAGAGAAAACTTTGATAACTCTCAATGTTGGATTTCTGGCTTTTCTTTTGGATCTCTAATAGCAATGCAATTATTGATGAGAAGACCAGAAATAAACAGATTTGTTGTAGTTTCGCCTCAGCCAAATGTTTATGATTTTTCTTTTTTATCACCATGTCCTACCTCAGGTACAATGATTTATGGAAAAAAAGATGAATTAGTCCCAATAGAACATATAAATGATTTAAACAAAAGACTTAGCGAACAAAAGGGTATTAAAGTTGAATTTGATTCTATTCCTGATGCAAATCATTTTTTTTCTAAAAATGATGTAGCCTTAATAAAATCTTTAAATAAATATATAAAAAAAGAAACAGCTTTATATTAATTAAGAACTCTTAATTATAGTACCTCCAACATTTGGTACTTTACAATTAGTAGTAGATGGAAATGAAGTGGGCAGTCCTAAAAAGGACCTAATTGCTAGGAATGCAAATGCTTGAGATTCTACATAATCGCCATCAATATTTAAATCATCTATATTAAATAGTTTATTATTAATTTTTTTTTTTAATGAATTAATTAAGAATTTATTTTTTCTGCCACCACCACAAACATAAATATTATTATTTCCTATTTTTTTTGATAATAATTCAGTTGTTAAATCAGTAATTGTAGTTGTTCCATTTTCTAAAGAAAGACCTTTTGCAAAGGAGATATCAAAATCATTTGTATCTAAGGATTTCTTGGAATTAATTCTACTATAATAATAGTTATCCAAATATTGATCAAAAATAAATTTATCTGTTTTTCCTTTCATTGCTAAATTTCCATCCTCATCAAAAAATTTGTTGGAATTTTTTCTTATCCACTTGTCAATTAAGCAATTTCCTGGTCCTATATCCTTACTTTTAATTTTAAAATCTTTATCAATTTCAGTAATGTTTGCAATTCCACCAATGTTTAATATTGAAATTGGAATTTTTACCTTATTTTCTCTAAACAAAGCTTTTATAAGAGCAAGATGGTAAATTGGCGTTAACGGTGCTCCCTCTCCTCCATTCTTGATGTCATTTTGTCTGAAATCATACACTACAGTTTTATTTGTAGTGCTAGATAAATTACAACCAAGGCCAATTTGTTTAGAAATCTTTTCATCTGTATTATGATAAATTGTATGACCATGAAAACCTATAAGATCATAATCAATTTTTTTATATATTTTAGTTGCTATATCAGTATGGAAATCAGTAATTTCTCTCTCTAATTGCTCAATATCTGAGGAATATTTTAACAAATCTTGCATTTCTAAAATATTTTCTTTTACTTTATGAATTTTATCCGAGATGTTTGATGGATAAGGATCAAATCTATTATATTTGATAGATATAGTGTCTTTACCATTAGAATTTATTACAGACGTATCTACACCATCACCAGATGTGCCGCTCATAAATCCAAGTGCTGATATATTTTTTTCCATTATTATTTTTTTTTATTAAAATATGTATATTGTAAGATTATAGACTTATGAATAATTTTTTAAAAGAATTTAAAGACAGAGGTTACTATTATCAATGTACCAATGAATTAGAATTATCAAATTTATTGAACAGAGAAAGCACTAACGCTTATATTGGATTTGACAGTACAGCTCCTAGTCTTCACGTTGGAAGTTTATTGCAAATAATGTGCCTTAGACTTTTGCAAAAATATGGACATAGACCTATTGTTCTTTTAGGTGGTGGAACGACGAGAATAGGAGATCCATCTGGAAAAGAAGAAACTAGAAAAATATTATCTGAAAAACAAATAGAGAGTAATATTAACAATATAAAAAAAGTTTTTAAGATTTTTCTTAAAACTAATAATCCGAAATTAAAACCTATATTTGTAAATAATTATAAATGGTTAAGTAAACTAAATTATATAAATTTTTTAAGAGACATTGGTAGGCATTTTACAATAAATAAAATGTTAACATTCGACAGTGTAAAATTAAGGTTAGAAAGAGAACAATCATTAAGTTATATGGAATTTAATTATATGATTTTACAAGCATATGATTTTTATGAACTTAATAAATCAAACAAATGTAAACTACAGATTGGTGGATCTGATCAATGGGGTAACATAGTAAATGGAGTTGAGCTTATTAAAAGAGAAACTGGAAATTATGCATATGGTTTAACAACACCACTCATAACTTTAGCATCTGGTGTCAAAATGGGTAAAACCGAGAAAGGTGCAATATGGCTTAACAAAGAAATGTTATCACCATATGATTATTGGCAATTTTGGAGAAATACGGATGATCGTGATGTATTAAATTTTTTAAAAATGTTTACTGATTTATCTTTGGAAAAGATAGATAAAATAAAAAATAAAAATATAAATGAATTAAAAATTTTATTAGCAAATAATGCAACAGCGATGTTACATGGGAAAAAAGAATCAAAAAAATCTGAGGATCTTGCAAAAAAAACCTTTAAAGAAAATTCAACAGGTGAAAATCTTCCTGGAATAAAAGTAACCAATGAGATTCTATCTAAAAATATTGTTGAGCTAATTTCATTTGTAAGTAGAGATATTTCAAAATCTGAAATAAGAAGATTGATTAGATCTAATGCAGTTAAAATAGATAACAAAAATATAAAGGATGAAAAATATCTTATTGACTCTACATTATTCTCAAACAAAGGTTTTTTAAAGTTGTCTATAGGAAAGAAAAAGCACTTTAAAATTACTGTTTAGTTACCTTTAATATTTTTTAGAGTCCGGGTAATGAATCTCGGTGTTAAAGTTTTTATTGGATTCACTGAACTTTTTAAATTGCTTGGTGGTCCCTTTATCTTAAAACTAACACCAAACACACCTTCGCCAGTTTTACTACCTACTAAAATTTTACCTAACAAAGGAATTTTGGATATTGTTTTATTAATTGTTGTTGCTGGGACCAAAGTCCCTCTCAAACTGGTCATGCTGTCTTTCTGAATGTAACCTTCCATCATTATTGAAATAGCAGGTCCAAGCGCATAAAGTTCATCAATTTTTGTAAGATTATTTTTTGTCTTAAAATCCATTTCAAATTCATCAAATCTTATTCCTTCTCCAGTTAGTAGATCTGCAATACCCTGCAAAGAAGCGAGTGTCAGTATTTTTGCTAAAATTGGAACCTCCTTTACTTTAAAATTTGTAATTTTTAGATTTGATCTTGATGTATTATCAATTTTCATTGTATTTAGTTTTAATTCACCTTCTTCAAAACCCTTTATAAATTTATAATTATTAATGAATGGTTTTGGCCCATCAATAAATATATTTGTAATTTTTTCGTTTTTGGCTGTTGTTCTATAGGAATAGGAGAATTTTTTTTTATTTTCTAAAATTGCATCAGCCTTAGCTAGAAATAATTCATTTTTTTTAAAATCAAATTCACCCATAAATTTTTCAAGGTACGTATTTTTTTCTAAATATATTTTATTTAAGTTCAATATTAATGAAGTACTTATATTATCAAATAATTTGGAAAATTTGTTTTCTTTATTTGTCTTCAATAATTTTTCAACTAATTGTTCTCCATCTATTTGGTATCCTGAAAAAATATAGTTATTTAAACTTTTTTTTATTTTAAAGTTGTTTAAAACATCATTTGAATTTAAATAATTTACATCTATCTCATCTACACTCTTTATTTTTAAGTCAGACGAAATGTTAAGATTTTTAGCTGAAATATAATTTTGATTTTCATTAAAACTGATTTTTTTTAAGTTTAAACCTTCTTTAGATTTATTTAATAAAATTTCTAATTTTGAAGGTATATTTTTTTTTTTATAATACTGAATATCATTAATGTTTAAAATACTTTTGTCTAAGTTCAATAAAGAATACAGTTCAAAACTACTCTCATTACCTTCAAATTTAATTAAAAACTTATCCTCTTTATTATTTAAAACATATTTTCCATCTATTTTAAAATTAATTAAATCATTTGAGTATTTAAACGAAAGATTTGGATTCTTAATAACTATTTGATTTTCGTAATTTTCTAAATATTTTTTTATAAAATTTGATTTATGAGTAATATCTAGATTATCAAAATTTAAATCAGAACTTACATAAAGTTTTTTTATATTAGATTTGTCATCAATAGAAAAATTAATTAAAAAATTAGTATTTAAGTTGATTATTTGATCTTCTACTATTTTTTCTTTTATATTAAAATATTTTTTAAATTCTTTTGTTTTAAAATATTTTTTAAATTCTTTTGTTTTAAAATATTTTTTAAATTCTTTTGTATTAATATTATTATTGTATGCCTGTAAAAAAATTTCTACATCAGAAGTTTTTAGGGTTTTTTTATCTAATTTTAAATTAAAAATATTATTATCTAATTCATTATTGTAATTTTGATTTATAAATGAATAATTACTCATTAAATCTAATTTTAAAAGATTATCGCCAAAAATTAATTTGGTTTTAATATTTTTGAGATACAATGTGTCTTGAATTTTTTTATTAAACTCAAGTTTGTCTAAATCAATAGTTGTATTTACAAAATAATTTCCTATTTTGCTATTATTAAACTCAAACTTAAATTGACTTTCAGTTCCGATGTTAATATTTTCATCAGATATTATTTTGGGTTCTAATTTTAGAAAATTTAAAAGAATTTTAGGATTAATGAGTGTTTTTTCATTGCTTATATTACCATTAATCTTGATACTTTGATTTTTATTGCCTTTTAAAGATAGTTCTAATTTATTATTTTTATAATCATTATTTATTTTTAAATCATCTGAAAGATCAAAATTTGATACTAGATCTGCAGTAAATATGTTATTTTCATATTTTGAATTAATTATGCCATCTTTCAGAAAAATTAAATTTTTGTACCTATTACTAAAATATATTTCTTCAAAGTTTATAATTGAGTCAACTTTGAAATATTTTAATTCTTTTTGTTTACTATATCTCAAAGAGAAAAAATTTTTTGTTTGAAGTTGAGTCTTTTTATTCGATAAAAAATTTTGTTTAATATTTGATAACCTAAATAATATATTTGGATCTATTAGCGCTTTATTATTTTCAACGTCTCCATTAATTAAGTAACCACCTAATTTTTCATTTTTAATTTCAATTCTTTCTGATGATAAATTTAAATTTTGATAATTAAATTTTAAATCTGAAATTAAAGATAATTTATCTTTGGAATTGAAATTGAAATTAATATCATCAAGATTACCATTGCCTACTAAATTAAATTTAGCATCTTTAACAAAGCCAGATAGGAAATACGAACTAGTCTTTTGTTCAACTTTGTCAAATTCTGCATCTAGTTTAAATTTAATCAATCCTTTTTTAATTTGACTATAAAATATATATCTAGACAAGTCGTAATCTATTAAATTTAATAAAGCTGTTATATCTTTTATATAATTTTCTGATGACTCTATTTTAATATTTTTAATTAAATTTTCTTTTTTTAAAAATTGTAAAATATTTAAGTTGATATCTGTATTTAAAATTTTTACTACGTTCTTTTCAGCAATTAATATTGAATCTTTAGTATTAATATTTATTGAAGCTTGTGTAAGATTTAATTTAATAAAAACATCATTAAGTTCAATTATTAGATTTGAATTATATTCTTTGGCTTTACTTTTTATGAAAGTATTAAAATTATCGGTTTTTACTCCATAAATACTCAAATAAATTAAAGAAAATATTAAAATTAAAAAAATTGATGAGATTGAAATTAGTATTAACTTACGCATTTATTTTATATAAAGAGTTTTCTAAAAAATCATCTATTTCACCATCTAAGACTTTATCAGGATTTGAGTTCTCATAATTCGTTCTATTATCTTTGACCATCCTATAAGGATGTAATACATAAGATCTAATTTGATGACCCCAACCAATTTCAGACTTTGAACTTTCAATATTGTCGGTCTCTTTTTTTCTTTTCTGTATTTCACGTTCATAAAGTCTAGCTTTAAGCATGTTCATGCAAGTCTCTTTATTCTTATGCTGAGATCTTTCATTTTGACATTGAACAACAATCTTACTTGGAAGGTGTGTAATTCTAACTGCACTATCAGTTGTATTAACGTGCTGTCCTCCTGCTCCGCTTGATCTATAAGTATCAATCCTTAAATCTTTATCTAATATCTCTACCTCTATATCCTCGCTAATCACTGGATAAACCCAAACACTTGCAAAACTAGTGTGTCTTCTAGCTCCTGAATCAAAAGGAGATATCCTTACTAATCTATGGATCCCTGACTCTGACTTTAAAAGTCCATATATATATTCTCCTGAAATTTTAATAACAGAAGATTTAATTCCCGCTTCATCTCCTCTGTGTTCACTAATCAGCTCTGCATGATTTCCTCTATCTATTGCCCATTTCATATACATCCTTCTAAGCATTTGAGCCCAATCTTGACTTTCAGTACCACCAGCACCAGCATGAAATTCTAGATAACTATCTAAAGTATCATTTTCATTTGATAAGAAACATTTAATTTCGAGTTTCTTAAATTCTTTTTTAAGATTAATAAATTTATCAATTGTTTCTTGTATTAATTGCTTATCATTCTCTTCTAAAGCTAATTTAAAAATCTCATATAATTCATTAATCTCACTCTCAGACTTTTTATGAGAATATAATAAGGTATCATAATTTTTTTTTTCTTTTAATATTTTTTCAGCCTGTTTTCTGTTATCCCAAAATTTTGGATCTTCAATAAGGTTGTTTAGTTTATTTCTTTTTGACTCAATATATTGAGTTTCAAAGAAACTCCTTAATTCTTTGATTGATTTTGATCACTTCAGATTTGAATTTTTCTATTTCTTGTTCCATTAATAAAATTTTAAAATGTTTTTTTTTAATTTATTAGAATTATTTTCATCATTACTAATATACACATTTTTTTCAATTTTTTCTTTTTTATAGGATTCTATTATAGTCTGTTTTGATCCAAAATCTGCTTTTTTTCCAGTATCAGCATCAATAACCATCATTTTAATTCCTTTTGCAATTTTAAAAGGTCTAGCCTCATATTTACTGACTGCTTTTTTGATAAAATCTTTAAATATTGGTAGGGCTGTTTTAGAACCGGTTTCATATTTTCCTAATCTTTTGGGGTTATCATACCCTACGTAAACCCCAACAACCAAATTTGATGTAAACCCAATGAACCAGGTATCAGTATTATTATTTGTAGTGCCAGTTTTACCAGCAAGTTGTAAGTTTAGATCTTTTAATCTTTTTCCAGTTCCTCTTTGAATAGCCCCTTCTAATATAGATGTCATTTGATATGCAGTTTGGGAAGAAAATATTTGTTTATAATTATTTTTTATTATTGGTACTTTATTACCTTCAAAAGATATCGTATTACAATTTTCACAAAATCTTTTTTCATTATTAAATATTGTTTTTCCTTGGCTATCTTGAATTCTGTCTATTATTATCGGCGAAATTAGTTTTCCACCGTTTACAAAAGAACAATATGCACTTGTGATATTTAACAATGTAGTTTCAGCAGATCCAAGTGAAACTGACAATAATTCATCTGGGTTTTCATAAATATTTAGTTTTTTTGAAAAGTTTATAATCTTATCTATTCCTAAGTCTTGCGAAATTCTAACTGTCATCAGATTCCTAGACTTTTCCACACCGGTTCTTAAAGTTGAAAGACCATAAAATTTTTTACCATAATTTTCAGGTTTCCACATTTTGAGATCTTCTCCTTGATCAAGAACAATCGGCGCATCAAGAATTAAAGAAGATGGTGTGTAGTTATTTTCTAATGCTAGAGCATATATAAATGGTTTAAAAGCAGATCCTGGCTGTCTTTTAGCTTGTGATACTCTATTAAATTCACTTTTTTTAAAACTAAAACCTCCCGACATTGCTAGTATTCTTCCGCTATAGGGATCCATTACTACGATTGCACCATTAACACTCGGTAATTGTCTTAAACTAAATATTCCATCAGATATTTTTTTAACATATATTAAGTCATTAACTTTAAAAATTTGGTTGAAATTTTTTCTCGTCCAATTGATATCCTCGTAATTTATAATTCCATTCTCGTTTTTTGATGTTTGAATAACGGTTTCAAATTTATCGATTCTTTTAACAATTGCTACATCCCAACCAATTGTATTCTCTAAAGTAAATTTATCTAAGTTTTTATTCCAATCTTTTATTTTTCGATTATCTAAAGACCCACGCCAACCATTTCTTCTATCATAATCTAATAATCCTTTTCTTAATGATGCAGAAGCTAAGCTTTGAAGTTCTAAATTAATTGGTGTTTTAATATTAAAACCTTCTTTGTGAATTTTGTCATATCCATACTCTTGGATTACTTTTTTTCTTACGTCTTCAACAAAGTATCTTGTATCCTCAAGAAATATTCTTTTTCTTTTTTTTAAAATAATTTTTGATTTAATTAATTCATCATACTTTTCTTTTGAAATATATGAATTTTCATAAAGGTTTTTAATTACTAAATTCCTTCTATATTTTGCCAATTTTGTATCTTTATATGGGTTATATTTGCTCGGTGCTTTTGGCAATGCAGCTAGCAAAGCTGACTCTGAATAATTTAATTCACCAATTGGTTTATCAAAATATCTTAAACTTGCTGAGGCTATACCATATGATCCTTCTCCAAGATAAATCTGGTTCAAATAAAGCTCTAATATTCTTTCTTTTGATAATGCTCTTTCAATTCTAAAAGCTAAAATTGCCTCTTTTATTTTTCTATCTAGACTTACTTCATTTGATAAAAGGAAATTTTTAGCTACTTGTTGTGTAATCGTAGACGCTCCTTCTAATCTATTAGATTTAATTAAATTAAAAATGTTATTTTTTATTGCTCTTAAGACTCCTTTAGCATCCACACCGGGATGTTTAAAAAAATTCTTATCCTCTGAGGATAAAAACGAATAGATTATTTTTTTTGGAATTGCGTTGAAGGGAACGAATATTCTTTTTTGGGCAGAAAAATCACTAATCAATACTCCTTGTCCGGAATATACTTTACTAGATACCGGCGGTTTATAATTTTTTAGAAATTTATAGTCTGGTAATTTGTTTGAATAAGACCAAAGTATTGAGAAAATTGCTATAAAACTTAGAAAAAATAATAAAGTCAAAGCTATTATAAGTTTTTTTATTAAATTATTCATTTTAGTTTAAATTATTGATCGAATTTGTTAAAGTTAAGGCACCGAATTTAAAAAAACTTAACTAATGAAAAATAATCAAAATTTATGTCTAAAAATTTATACATTGATGCATCGCATCCTAATGAAACAAGAGTCGTACTTAAAAAAGATAATCATATTGAAGACTATGAATATGAAAGTGTAAACAATACTTTAATAAAAAATAATATTTATTTAGGAAAAGTAAGCAGAATAGAACCTTCACTTCAAGCCGCATTTGTTGATTTTGGAAGAGAAAGGCATGGGTTTTTATCTTTCAACGATATTCAGTCTGATTATTATCAACTTCCACAGAGCGATTTAGAAAAAATAAAAGAGGAAGAAGAAAAAGTAAGAGAGGAGTTATCTAAAGAAAGTGAAAATAATGAAAATCAAATTTTGGAAGGAAACGAAGAAATAAAAATCAATGATCCAGTTGAAAAATTAGATGATGAAAATAAGGATAAAGCTAACAATGAAAGAAAATTTCCATCTAAAAGATATAAAATACAAGAAGTAATAAAGCCAAATCAGGTTATATTAGTACAAGTTTTAAAAGATGAAAGAGGATTTAAAGGAGCAGCGTTAAGTACATTTATAAGTATTGCTGGCAAATATATTGTTTTAATGCCGAATACAGCTAAAGGTGGAGGTATTTCAAGAAAAATATTTAACCCAGGAGACAGAAAAAAGATAAGAAAAATATTAAATGAAATTAATATTCCAAAAGAAATGGGGATCATAGTAAGGACAGCTGGGTCAAATAAAACAAAAAATGAAATAGATGGCGATCTAAAAAATTTAATTACTGTATGGAATTCAATTAAAGATAATGCTCTAAATTCCATTGCTCCATCTTTAATTCATCAAGAAAGCGATATTATTAAAAGAAGTATTAGAGATATGTATGATGACGAAACACTAAGTATTATAGTAGAGGGTAACGAAGGCTATCAAAAAGCTAAAAATTACATGAAACTTATGATGCCAAAGCAATTAAAAAAGGTAAAAAAATTCAGAGAAAAAATTCCATTATTTTTTAAAGAAAATATAGAAAAAAAACTTTTTGAAATTTTTAAATCAGAGGTAAAACTAAGCTCTGGAGGATATCTTGTAATAAATCCCACAGAAGCTTTAGTTTCTATTGATATTAATTCAGGCAAATCAATAAAACAGAAAAATGTTGAAAGCACAGCATTAGATACTAACCTTGAGGCTGCGGAAGAGATAGCGAGACAAATTAAAATTAGAGATTTATCTGGTTTAATAATAATTGATTTCATAGATATGCTTAGTTTTAATAATCGTAAACAAGTTGAAAGAAGGTTAAAGGAGAGATGTAGAAGTGACAGAGCAAGAATTCAAATAGGAAGAATTAGCAATTTTGGATTACTAGAGATGTCTAGACAAAGACTAAGAGAAAGTAATATTAAATGGTCAATTAAGTTAACTAATGAAACTTTAGCATTAAAAGTAATTAAATTAATTGAAATTAAGATATTTGAAACAAATGCTAAAATTGTAGAGGTTAATGTTAATGAAAAAATACTAAATTTTATAGAAAATTATTTTTCTGAAGATTTAAATTATTTTAAAAAAAAAAATAAGATTAAAATTAACTTTAGTATCGGAGAAGGATTAGGTCTACATGATTACAAAATAGAATTTAAATCAAAACAATCAAAAGTATTAGATAAAATTGAAAAAGTTGAAATCTTGCAAAAAATAGTTGATGAAAAGACTGATTTAAATAAAGAGCTAAAGAAAGAAAAAAAATCAAATTTTAAAAAAACAAAATTTAAAAAGAGAAAAAATTTTAAGAAAAAGAAATTAGATTAATCCTGTTTTTGGAGATGAAGGAGACCCTTGAAAATTAGGATTAATGCCTCCTGCTAGAAAAGACTTTCTTCCTGATATTACCGCATATTTCATTGACTCTGCCATTTGTAAAGGTTTTCTAGCTTTTGCAATTGCTGTATTAATTAGGACTGCATCACATCCCATTTCCATAGCTTCAACAGCATCAGAAGCCCTCCCTATTCCGGCATCGATTATTAAAGGAACTTTTGTTTGATGTCTTAAAATTTTAATGTTTGTTTTATTTTGAATTCCAAGTCCTGAACCAATTGGAGCAGCTAATGGCATGATAGCTGAAGCACCAGAATTCTCTAGTCTCTTACACATTAGTGGATCGTCATTACAATAGACCATTACTTTAAATCCTTCTTTCGTTAAAATTTCTGTGGATTTAAGAGTTTCAATCATGTCTGGAAATAAGTTTTTTTTGTCTCCCAAAACTTCTAATTTCACTATTTTCCAACCTCCTATTTCTCTTGCAAGTCTTAATGTTCTTAACGCATCTTTAGAAGTAAAACATCCTGCTGTATTTGGCAAATACATTATTTTTTTTGGGTTAATATAATCCATAAGTAATGGTTTTGATTTATTTGATATATTAACTCTTCTTACGGCAACAGTAACAATTTCAGCACCTGAAATTTTAATTGCTTCTGCGCACTCTTGCATACTTTTATACTTTCCTGTTCCAACTATAAGTCTAGATTTAAATTTCTTGTTTGCAATCTTCAATATATCTAATCTCATTATCCTCCACCTATAAAATGAACAATTTCTATTTTATCTCTACTTTTTAAAAAAATTTTGTTCAGTTTTTTTTTATCAACTATTTCTTCGTTTAATTCTATCGCTACTTTATTAATTGGTGTTTTTAACTTTTCGATAAGATTTTTTAAAGAAAATTTTGAATTTACAGTCAAAAGGTTACCGTTGACTACAATTTTTATTTTATTTCTTTTATTCATATAATATAAAGTTTTAATGAGTAAATTAATAATAATTAATGGACCTAATCTTAATCTATTAGGTGAAAGAGAACAAACTCAATATGGTAGCAAGGACTATAAATATCTTGAAGAAATTTGTCTAACTAAAGCAAGGGATTTAAATATTGGCCTGGAAATCAAACAATCAAATATTGAGGGAGATATTGTAAATATTATTCAAAACGCCCGCAAAACACATGATGGAATCATAATAAATGCAGCTGGATATAGCCACACTTCAGTTGCGATAAGAGATGCCTTAAGTATTTTTAAGAAACCAATTATAGAACTTCATATATCAAATATTTATAAAAGAGAAAATTTTAGGCATAAGTCGCTTATAAGTGCAGTTGTTACTGGTATAATTTGTGGACTAGGAATAAATGGCTATATTTTAGCCATAAACTCTATGCATGAAATGTTAAAAAATGAAAATTAATAAAAATATTATTAAAGAGTTAAGTGATTATTTAGACGAATTTAATCTTACAGAAATAGAGTACACTGAAAAAGATATTAAAGTTAAAGTCTCTAAGTCTAGGATATCAAAAAATATTGAAACTTCCAAAACTGTTAATGAAAAAAAAATTTTAAAAGAAGATGTATCAATTGATAATACCAAAAAAATTACTTCACCTATAATTGGCACTGCTTATCTGGCTCCAGAACCAGGAGGTAAAAAATTTATAGAGATAGGTCAAAAAATTAAAAAAGGTGATACAGTTATGATTGTTGAGGCAATGAAAACTATGAATCATGTGCCAAGCCCAATAGATGGTGTTGTTAGAGAAATTAGTGTTGAAGATGGTCAGCCTGTAGAATTTGGTCAGACTATTGCGACAATAGATTAATTTCATGTTTAAAAAAATACTTATAGCTAACAGAGGGGAAATAGCAGTACGTATCATTAGAGCTTGTAAAGAATGGGGTATTGCTACAGTGGCTATTCATTCAGATGTGGATAAAGATAGTATGCACGTAAGGCTGGCTGATGAGAGTATTTGTGTAGGTCCATATCAACCAACATTTAGTTATTTAAATATTCCAGCCATAATGTCAGCTATTGAACTTACAGGAGCTGAAGCTGTTCATCCTGGTTATGGTTTTTTATCAGAAAATTTTGAGTTTGCAAAAATATTAGAAGAAAATGATATAAAATTTATAGGTCCATCATCTAATTTAATAAAAATGATGGGAGACAAAATTGAAGCTAAAAAAGTTGCAAAAAAATATGGGCTTCCAGTAATAGAAGGATCAGATGGTGGTATTAAAGATATTAATGAAGCAAAAAAAATATGTGAGAAAGTAGGTTTTCCTGTTCTTATAAAAGCCTCAGGTGGAGGCGGAGGAAAGGGAATGAAAATTGTTAATAAGTTAGAGGAATTTGAAAATCTTTTTTTAACAGCTAAGCAAGAGGCGAAAAAATTTTTTGGAAATGATGAGGTTTATATTGAAAAATTCTTTCAAAACCCAAGACATATAGAAGTTCAGGTTTTATCGGGTAAGAATAGAACTGTTCATTTGCATGAGAGAGATTGTTCAGTTCAACGAAGACATCAAAAGCTTATAGAAGAAACTCCTAGTCCAGTTTTAGATGATAGTACTAGAGAAGATCTGTTTAAAAAGACTGTTAATATGGTTAGTAAAATTGGATATGAAGGAGCAGGAACGGTTGAATTTATATACGAAGATGGAAAATTTTATTTTTTGGAGATGAATACAAGAGTACAGGTTGAACATCCGGTAACTGAGATGGTTACAGGAATTGATATTATAAAAGAGCAAATATGGATAGCTTTCTCAGGTGATACTGCTTTAGAACAGAGCGATGTAAACCCAAGAGGTCATGCAATAGAGTGTAGAATTAATGCTGAAGATCCAAGCAATAATTTTCAACCTTCGCCAGGTAAAATAGGCATGTGCCATCAACCATCTGGCTTTAGAACTAGGGTTGATGGATCTATTTATCAGGGATACAAAATAACACCATATTATGATAGTATGATTTGTAAAGTCATAACTCATGGAAGAAATAGAGAAGAAGCAATACAAAGAATGCTAAGATCTCTTGATGAGTTTGTGATTGATGGAATAACTACTACAATAAAACTTCATAAAGTTTTACTAAATAATAAAAAATTTATAACATCAGACTTTAATGTAAGTTGGCTAGATAAAGAAAAAGTCATTTAACTATAACACTTTTTTAACCATACATCATAAACTGGATGGTCAAATGGTCTAATTGATGGACTTGATGCAAATGTCCAATCATTAAAAACAAATACTTTGTTATTATTATTCATTGTAGTATCCTTTACTTGCATATATGCAATAACCTCGGGGTCATCATCAAATTCTGAATTGTAACATTTTAGAACTTTTATACTTAAATTTTGAAAGAAAAATTCCTCTCCAACTTTAATCTTAACATTCGAATTTTTTGAACTTACTTTGTCAAGAACACTTAGTTCTGCAGTTGTCTCATTTTTTGGAAGGATATCAGCTAATACATTATTTGTTATAAAAATAATTAAAACTGTTACTAAAAAATTAAGTTTTCCAGCTTTTATATTTTTTTTTAGCAGCATTATTGTATTTTTTTGGATGGTAAGAATTTTCTGATCCAGTTTGATTAGGCAAATGTTCTTTCTGCCAATCATATTTTTTTAAATTATGATCATTTTCTATTTTATTATTCATATAATGCATCCATGAATACCATTCATTCGGTATTTTTGATGCCTCAACTTCGCCATTATAGATTATCCATCTTCTACCTGATTTGTTTTCATAGTATTTATTTCCATTTTTATCTTCGCCCACTAATTTTCCTGAAAAAAATATTTGCAATCTTGTTCCAAAGGTCTGTTGATTCCACCAGGTAAAAATTTGTTTAAATACTGTCAACATAAAAAATTTATTTTTTTTCAATTTAAAATTGTAAAAATTAAATTAGACTAAAATTTTAAATTTCTATATATATTATACCTTTAAGATTCAATTTTATAAATAAATAAGGAAATTAAATGGCAAAATACTTAGTAGAGACTTACTATACTTGTAGTTTCAAAGTAAGTCATTATCTCGACGATATTGATGAGAAAAATATACAAAATTTAGAGAAAAGGGATGACGGAAAATTTGAAATATTAGATGTAAAACTAGATAACAGAAAAACTAAAAATTTAGAAAAAATTAAGAAAAACAACATAAACGTGTTTGAAAAAGAACTTCCTCAGCCTGAGCAAAAAAATAACCTTAAGATTAACCAAGAAATCTTAACTAAAAATATCAAAGATACTAATGGTAGAAGATTTAGCATGCCAGACAGAAGAAAAGGATATATCCAAAAGGCATCGATTGGGGATCATAAAGTATACCTACATACTGGTGAGTATGAAGATGGCAAAATAGGGGAAATATTTATTGATACAAGTAAAGAAGGTGAACTAGTAAAAGCAACAATGAATAATTTTGCTATAGCTGTTTCACTTGGATTGCAATACGGAGTCCCCTTGGATGAATTTGTAAACGCCTTTGTTAATACAAAATTTGAACCATCAGGTAAAGTGTTTGGAAATGACAGAATATTAAGCGCAACATCAATTCTTGATTATATATTTCGGGAATTAGCAATATCATATCTAAATAGAGAAGATCTTGCCCATACTCCTTCTATAGGAGGATCTGAAAACTTGGATGAAGCTGTAACAGGTGAAAATAGCGAAGATAAAACTCAATTCTTAAAATTAGTAAAAGACATAACAAGTAAAGGTTTTGTTAGAAGTAATTACAAAAAGAAATTAGTAGATCTGTCAGATATAAAAATAAATCTTAAAGGAAAAAAATAATTAATTTTTCTTTTTTATAATTAGACTAAGTTCTTTTAACTGATCTTCAGAAACCACAGATGGTGCACTCATCATCAAATCTTGTGCATTTTGATTCATTGGAAACATAGTAACTTCTCTAATATTTTTTTCATTTGCTAATAACATTACAATTCTATCGATACCTGGAGCAATTCCTCCATGAGGGGGTGCTCCATAGTTTAAAGCATTAATCATTCCACTAAACTTATTATTAACGTCATTTTTTGTATACCCAGCAATTTCAAATAATTTGTACATTAATTCAGGAATATGGTTTCTTATAGCCCCTGATGATAACTCAACCCCATTACAAACAATATCATATTGATAAGCTTTAACATTTAAAGGATTAGATAAGTCTAACTTACTTATTTCTCCTTGCGGCATAGAAAATGGATTGTGACTAAATTTTATTTTTTTTGTTGTTTCATCAATTTCATACATTGGATAGTCAACAATCCAACAAAATGAAAAAGTTTCATTGTCAATTAGATCTAAATCTTCAGCTATTTTGTTTCTTGCAACACTTAATAATTTTTCTACATCATCTTTTTTTCCACAGGAAAGAAAAACAGTATCTCCAATATTTGCATTTGATTGTTTTATAATTTCTAATAATGAATTTTCTGAAAAAAATTTCCCAATTGGTCCTTTCGCACTAATTTTATACTCTTTTTCTAACGTAAAATATGCAAGACCAGATGAACCTTGATCTTTAGCCCATTTATCAATTCCATCAAAGAAACTTCTAGGTTTATCTTTTGTATTTTTGGTGACTATTGCTCTAACTATTGAGCCATTTTTTACTAATTTCTTAAATATTTCAAATTTAACATCCTCCCTTTCAAAAATGTTTGTTAAATCTGAAATTTCTAATGGATTTCTTAAATCAGGTTTATCCGATCCATATTTAAGCATTGCATCTTCATATGTAATTCTAGGAAATTTTTCATGAAGGATTTTCTTATTACTGAAAGATTTAAATAATTTTAAAAATAAAGTTTCAATTACCTCAAAAACATCTTCTTGTTCAACGAACGACATTTCAACATCTAATTGATAAAATTCTCCAGGACTTCTGTCTGATCTTGCGTCCTCATCTCTAAAACATGGCGCTATTTGAAAATATTTGTCAAATCCAGATACCATGATGAGTTGCTTAAATTGTTGTGGTGCTTGTGGTAAAGCATAAAATTTGCCAGGATTTAATCTACTAGGGACAAGAAAGTCTCTTGCACCTTCTGGACTTGACGAAGTTAATATAGGAGTTTGAAATTCTAAAAAACCAAGTTTTTGCATTTCATTTCTTATAAAAGAAATTACTTTTGATCTTAAAATAATATTTTGATGTATTTTTTTTCTTCTTAAATCTAGAAATCTATATTTAAGTCTTATTTCTTCAGCATATTCTTGATCTGAAAATACTGGCAATGGCAGTTCTTTTGTTTCACCTAAAATATCTATATTATCAATTTTGACTTCTATTTCTCCAGTAGAAATATTTTTATTTATCGTTTCATCTGATCTTTCAATAACTATTCCTGTAACTTTAATTACAGTTTCTAAAGAAAGTTTTTCAATTTTCTTAAAAATTTCATTATTTTTGTCTATGACACATTGTGTAATTCCAAAGTTATCTCTTAAATCTATAAATAAAAGATTTCCATGATCTCTCTTTTTATTAATCCAACCAGATAAGGAAATTTCTTCTGCTTTGTGCGACTTAGTTAATTCTCCACAAGTATGCGTTCTATATTTATTCAATTTACAAAATCTCTTTTATTGTTTTTAAATTAATTGGTTTTTTTTTTTTTAAACTTAACTCGTCAATCTTATATATAAATTCATCAATTTTTCTATAAGATCTGTCAATTCTATTAATTATAAAATTTATAATTTTTTTTTCGATTTTAATTTGACGGTCAGAAAAATTCTTTAATATTATAGCAAAAAGTAATTCATCATCTGGATTTTCAATTTCAGCGTATAGACAATTTTTTGATCTTGACACTAAGTCAGGTAATTTGAATTCAATTTCGTTTATTGGTTTTAAAGAATTTATCAACAAATACTTACTATCTTGATCTATTAGATTAAAAATTGAGTAAAGTATTTCTTCTTCTTTACACTCTTCAAAATCATCAATAATTATACTTTCATGCAATTTAAGACTTTTAAAAATTGAATTATCAATTTTATCTCCCTTAATTAAAAATGCTTTAGATTTTGATCTAAATATATTTGCTAGGTGACTTTTTCCAGAAAATTTTTCACCTGCTATATTTAATATTTTTTTATCCCAGTTAGGCCAACAATTAATCAAATTATATGCGTTAGAATTACTCTTTGATAAATAAAAATCATGTTCATTAAAATTAGTTTTATAATCTAATTCTAATAGTAATTGATTTAATTCACTCATTTAATTTTCCAGTTAGTTGAGGTAGTGTCAATTTTTATATCATATGATAAAATATCTTTTATAAATCGTTTTGGACTGCTGCTGTAATAAACTTTATAAATAATCTTATTACTATCAAACTTTTCAATTCTAAAACTATTAACAAAATCTAAATTACCCAGAGCATTTTCCAATTTCAATGTTTTATCTATATTATAAGATTCTATTGATAATCGGATTGGTACAGATGTAGATGGATTCATTTTATTAATAGATTTCCAATTATCTTCATATTTATTTTTTA
>CACPQM010000004.1 GCA_902636075.1 uncultured Pelagibacteraceae bacterium
ACTTCTATAATTAAACTTTCTAATTCTGATATATCTAATTTTTTTTTATCGTAAACTGCTTTTAATTTATTAGATTTAATCCAATAATTATGCAACTTTGGAGATAAAGAATGTTCAATTGGGTTTCCTATAACAAAAAATTTTTTCATTTTTTTAATTTAAATCTAGTCTTTTTAATTTTCTTTTTAACTTATGTATTTTTCTAGTAATTTCTGGATCATTATTTTCTTTAATCTTTATTTTAAGTATTGCTAATTCCTCTTGTAACAATTCTTTTTCACTTTTTTTATACTCTAATTCAATTGGATAGTTTAATTTGCCTAAAACACTTTCCATTGTTTCTCCTGTATTAATGTTATCATAGTAAACAACTGTGGTACCACCGTCTCTACCCATGTTCCACAGTCTATTTACAGCATTTCTATATATTCCAATCTTTAAATAGGCATTATTTTTTTTTTCATAAACAGTTGGTCCTTTTACATCATAAATAAATTTTCCATTTGCCCAAACTCTATAAAATCCATCTTCTTTATCTGACCAATTTACATTAATAAGTATGTCAGTCCATTTACCAACCGGATCAATGCTTCTGCTCTTACATTCAGATCCACACACCACATTGTTGAATGTATACTTTCCGTCACTATGCTCAAAGTGAGCTTGTTGAATATATTTCTTATGCAATTTTGAGTGAAACTGTGCCATTTTTAAACTCGCAGGTTTAAATTTTTCTTGACCTTCTGGTACATAAATTGACCATGAATACCATTTTTCACCTAATTTAAAATACTTGGAATATAATTCTGCTCTTTCCGACTTATGATCTCTTTCACAATCATTGCTAGGTTGGGATCCACCTTCGCCTTTTACTTTAGAGCCATCAAAAGTTCCTCCACACTCACCGGGCCTAACCTCAAATCTTATACTTTGTTTTCCGTCCCTAACTGGGTGACCATCTTTTTTTGAAACTATTTGAATTTGATGTTTATTTCCTTTAGTTCTGTGACCAACCTTCCAAGCACATCCAAATCCATTTGATATATCTTTTGGTAGACAAAATCTCTCTTCTTTTTTATGCGATATAGATTTTGCGTACGAAAAACTTACAGATAAAAATCCTAAGACTAAAATCAGTAAAATTTTTTTCATTTTTGAAGTTCTAAATATTCCTTAATTTTTTTAATAGGCAAGCCCATTATCGTGTCTTCATCACCATCAATTTTTGAAAATAAAGCTCTTCCTTCTCCTTCAATTTGATAGACATTATAAGCATATAAAGCTTCATCGCTTATTTTATTTAGATAAGTGGTTAATTCATTTTCAGAAAAATCCTTCATGGTCAAATAAGCTTTGTCAGTATAGTTCCAAAGCATCGATCCATTTTTAGATATACAAACTGAGCTTATCAGAGAATGTTTTTTTCCGTTTAGTTTCTTTAAAATATTTAAAGCCTCTTCCCTACTTTCTGGTTTTGATAATAACTCCCCAGTCAAATCTATGACGCTATCTGCTCCTAAAACTAAAACATTATTAATTTTTTGACTTACTTTATTTGCTTTTAATTCTGCAAGATTTTTAGAAATGATTTCAGGTGATGCTCCCTCTCTTAATAAACTCTTTTTTATTGGGTCTTCGTCAATATTTGATACTTCAACTCTGTTATTAATTTTATGATTATCTAATATTTCTTTTCTTACCTTGCTTTTTGAGGCTAAAATAATGTTAGGCATTTTTTTTATTCTTTATTTCATAAATTTTAATTACAGATGCTGCCGTTTCTTCAACAGATTTTCTAGTTACATCTATTGTAGGCCAATTATTTTCTTTAAATATTTTTTTAGAACTATTTAATTCATCCCTAATTTTATCTAAATTTACGTACTCACTATTTTGATCTTCTTTAAGAGAATTTAATCTATTTTTTCTTAAGTCATAAAGTCTCTCAGCTTCAGTTACTAAACCAACAACACAGGGAGAAAAATTTTTTTCTGTAACTTTTGATGGAATTGAATTTTTATTTACTAAAGGGATATTTGAAGTTTTAAAACCTCTATTAGCTAGATAAATTGCTGTTGGGGTTTTGCTTGTCCTACTTACACCTAAAAGAATGATATCAGATTTCTCTATATCATCCGTTTGATTACCATCATCATGATTCATAGTAAATTGAATAGCTTCAATTCTATCATAGTATTCTTCATTAAGAATGTGTTGACCACTTGGTTGATGTGAAGCTTTCTGATTAAGTATTTTTGAAAAATTTAATATTAAATCTCCAAGAACACCAAAACATGGTATTTCTCTTTCATAAGCTTTTTCTGTAAGATACTTTGCAAGTTTACTGTTCACTATTGTATACAAAATAATAGAATTTTTATCTTTCTTAGCTTGTTTTAAAATGCTTAAAGTTTGGCTTTCAGTACGGGTAAAGGAAAAATGATTAGTCTCATACTCAAAATTAGGAAATTGAGCTTTTAAAGCCAAAAAAATCCTATCCAGTGTCTCACCAGTAGAATCTGATATTAGGTAAATTTGGTATAAGTTTCTCATGTATAAAATGTTTATAACTTATAAGTAAAATAAGAAAAACTTAGATTTATTCTTTAAATGTATAGAAGTTTGTTTTTTTCTAATAAGATTAACTGAATTATAAAATGTGATTATAGTTATACAAAATACATAAAAATGTTGGAAACTCTAATTTATCCTTAAAAAACCTTATTAATTTAAGATCAAAATTGTTAATAAAAAATTAACTAAATGTGGAAATTGACTAATTTACGTTATTCACAATACATAATACTAATAAATTAAATAATATATATCTATTTATATGAGTCCCATAACTAAGTGTATTAAAAATGAAGATACTAAATTTAATCCTATATGGCTAATGAGACAAGCAGGAAGGTATCTTCCAGAGTTTAGAGAAATTAGAAAAGAAAACCAAGACTTTATAAAGCTTTGCTTGAATAATGATTTGGCGTCTGAGATTACTCTACAACCTATTAGAAGGTTTGGATTTGATGGAGCTGTAATATTTTCAGATATTTTAATGTTACCTTATGGACTTGGTCAAAAAGTACAATTTGAAAAAAATTTTGGACCTAAATTAGGAGATATAGATTTAGAAATAATAAAAAATGTCGATGAAATAAGTTTTACTGAAAAAATCTATAAAGTTTATAAGGCAATCGAAAAGACATCCAAAGACCCTTTAATGACCAATAGGGATATGATTGGATTTGTTGGAGCTCCTTGGACAATACTAGTTTACATGATTAATAAATCCTCTCCTAAAAA
Source organism: uncultured Pelagibacteraceae bacterium (assembly GCA_902636075.1). Taxonomy (GTDB): domain Bacteria; phylum Pseudomonadota; class Alphaproteobacteria; order Pelagibacterales; family Pelagibacteraceae; genus Pelagibacter. The sequence continues at coordinate 3,307 of CACPQM010000004.1, forward strand.
AGGTCTATCGGATGAATTTTTTAAAGATGATTTCTTAATTAATAGATTACTAGTAGTAATAGAGAAATTCTTAAAACTACATATAAAAAATCAAATTGAGGCTGGAGCTCAGGTTATTCAAATTTTTGATAGTTGGGCTGGATTATTAGAAGATAAAATTCCGGAATATATTTATATACCTACTTTAAATATTGTAGAGTATGTAAAAAAACTAGGAGTTCCTGTTATTTGTTTTCCAAGAGGTATTAAAGATTATAAAAACTTTTGTGAAATTGTTAAACCTGACGCTGTAAATATAGATTACGATATTGACCCAAAGAAAATACTCAATGAAATCAAAATACCAATACAAGGCGGTCTTGACCCAAAAATATTATTAACTGATCAAAAAACTCTTAAAATAGAAGTTGAAAAATATTTAAATGTTTTTAAAGACCACCCATACATATTTAATTTAGGTCACGGAATACTTCCTGAGACTAAAATTGAAATGGTTGAGGAACTAATTAAGATTGTAAGAAATTTTAAATGACACCAGATCATCCAAAAATTAATTATGGCAAAACAGGTATATTAATTGTTAATCTTGGTACGCCTGACTCAACGAGTTGGTTAGATATTAGAAAATATTTAAAAGAATTTCTATCAGACAGAAGAGTAATTGAAGTTAATCCCTTAATTTGGCAGATAATACTTAACTTATTTATACTTACCTTTAGACCTTCTAAAACAGCAAAAGCTTACAAAGAAATATGGATGGAAGATAAAAATATGTCTCCTTTAAGATATTTTACAGAAAGGCAAGCAGAAAAATTATCTAATCAAATTGGCAATGAAGATTTAATTGTTGATTTTGCTATGAGATATGGAAATCCAAGTATTAAAAGTAAAATTCATAGTCTTCAAAAAAAAGGATGTGAAAATCTAATCATACTTCCCCTATATCCCCAGTATGCTGCTGCAACAACCGCAACAGTTTGTGATGAAGTTTATAGAACTTTAATGAAAATGAGGTGGCAACCAAATCTTAAAATAATACCTCATTATGAATCCGAACCATTGTATATTGAGGCGATTAAAAGTAGTATTTTAAAAAAGACAAGTGAAATTAATTGGAAGCCCGATTTAATAATTGCATCTTATCATGGAATTCCAAAAAAATATTTTGATAAAGGTGATCCTTACCATTGTTATTGTCATAAAACTACCAGATTAATTTCAGAACTGTATTCAGATATTGAAATCAAGACTACCTTTCAATCTAGATTTGGTCCACAAGAGTGGCTGCAACCTTATACAGATAAAACTTTTGAGACTCTACCCAAAGAAGGTAAAAAAAATATTTTGGTTATTTGCCCTGGATTCGCATCTGATTGTGTAGAAACTTTAGAGGAAATATCAATTCAAGGTAAAGAAAGTTTTATGAAATCAGGTGGTGAAAATTTTGAAATGGTGCCATGTCTAAATGATAGTGAAGATCATATTTCACTGTTAAAACATCTAGTTACAAAAAATTTATAATTTATGAGTGGATATCTTTTATTTAAATCTCTTCACTTAATCGCTGTTATTTCTTGGATGGCTGGACTATTATATTTACCAAGAATATTTGTTTATCATGTAGAAAACTTTGAAAAAGAACAAGCTACAGAAATTTTTGAGACTATGGAAAGAAAGCTCTACAATTACATAATGAGACCAGCTATGATTTTATCATGGCTTTTTGGAATAATTTTAATTTGGATTAATGGTATTGAAAGTTTTGCTTTTTTATGGGTTCAACTTAAAATTATTTTTGTTGTAATATTGACTGTCTATCACGAATATCTTGGCAAATGTATGCGCTTACTAAAATTGAAGGAAAACAAAAAATCTTCAAAATTTTATAGAATTATCAATGAAATACCCACAGTTTTGCTTATTTTTATTGCTTTTATTGTAGTTTTTAAACCTATCTAGGGTTGAAATTTTTTTAACACTATATATATTTAAAATATCTTAAATCAAACCCCCTTAACAAATGAATATTCAAGAATTAAAAGAAAAAAGTTCCGAAAAATTAATAACTGAAGCCGAAAAGCTTGGTATAGAAAATGCTAGCACCTTACGAAGACAAGAAATTTATTTTGCAATTTTAAAAAAACTTGCAGAAAAAGGAGAAGAGATTACTGGCGGAGGTGTTTTACAATTACTCCAAGATGGTTTTGGTTTCCTAAGAGCAATGGAATCAAATTATTTACCAGGTGCAGATGATATATATGTAAGTCCGAGTCAAATAAGAAGATTTGGTTTAAGAACTGGTGACACGGTAGAAGGACCCATCAGATCCCCAAAGGATGGTGAAAGATATTTTGCTTTATTGCAAGTTAGTAAAATAAATTTTGAAGAACCAGATAAATTTAAACATAAAATCGCTTTTGATAATTTGACTCCTTTATATCCAAATAAACAATTGGGGATGGAAGTTGAAAGCAATAAGATTGAAAAAAAACCTGATCTAACTCCAAGGTTAATTGATCTTGTAAGCCCAATTGGAAAAGGACAGAGATCCTTAATAATATCACCTCCAAAGGCTGGAAAAACAATGATTTTACAAAGTATAGCAAACTCTATAACTGCTAACCATCCCGAGTGTTATCTGATGGTATTACTGATAGATGAAAGGCCTGAGGAAGTGACTGATATGCAGAGAACTGTAAAAGGTGAAGTTATAAGTTCTACATTTGATGAGCCTGCTCAAAGGCATGTAGCTGTTGCTGAGATGGTAATTGAAAAAGCAAAAAGGCTAACAGAACATAAAAAGGATGTTGTTATTTTATTAGATTCAATCACAAGACTTGGAAGAGCTTATAATGCTGTTGTTCCAAGTTCAGGTAAAGTCTTAACTGGCGGAGTTGATGCAAACGCTCTTCAAAGACCAAAAAGATTTTTTGGAGCAGCTAGAAATATTGAGGAAGGTGGATCTTTAACAATAATTGCAACAGCCTTAATTGATACTGGAAGTAGAATGGATGAGGTAATTTTTGAAGAATTCAAAGGGACAGGAAATAGTGAAACAATATTAGATAGAAAAATTTCTGAGAAAAGAATTTTTCCAGCAATAGATATAACTAAGTCTGGAACAAGACGAGAAGAGCTTATATTTGATAAAAATGATCTTCAAAAAATGAACGTTTTAAGAAGAATAATTGCTCCAATGGGATCCATGGATGCAATTGATTTCATTAATTCTAAATTGAAGACAACTAAAAATAATGCTGAATTCTTTAATTCAATGAATAAACCCTCATAATTTAGTTTTTAAATATTTAAATTTAGAATTTATAATATCTAAAATTAAAAATTTTAATTTGTGATGGTAGAAAAATCTTTCCAAGTAAAACTTAAAGGACTTTTTTTAAAAAAAAAATATAAGGAAATAGTTTCGAATATAGAAAAGAGTTTTAAATCAAAGAGTAAACCTCCGGGTCTCTCCAATTTATCTGGAGTTTGTAAAGTTCTTATCAAAAATAGAACAAAAACTGATATTATGTCTGCCCTAAAAGATTTTGAGGATTGTTATTATAACTCTAACTTAATTCCTCAAAAGACGGAAGCTCTATGCAATTATATTACCGCATGCGTAAATAATTCAAAAATTTTTTTAGAAATTAGTAATTATTTTGAAAAAGCAAAATTATTGTTTGAAGAACATAAAAATAAAATTGGATATAATGAAAAATTATATACGCATGGGGTAGATATTTATAAACAATTACTTGAACATAAAAATGTTGATAAATATTTAAGTGAATTAATTAAAAATAAAACAAATTCAAAGATTATTGCTTGTTCTTATAGTTTCATGAAAAATTATAATTATAATTGGATTCAAAATGATTATTATGAATATTCAAAAAAATTTGTTAATTATTTTCCTTCTCTCATATCCAAAAATATTCAGGAAATCGAATTTAAAAAAAATAAAAAAATTAAAGTTGGTTTCGTAGCAAAAGATTTTATAGTCAATCATTCTATAACCTACTTTCTAAAAGATACTTTGAAATATTTTGATAAGGATAAATTTGAATTATATTCATTTTCTTTAAGTAGTGATAGTTTTTTAAACGGTTCATCGTTAGAATTAAAAAGTAATTTTGACAAATGGTTTGATCTTAGCGATTCTAACAATCAAGAAATCGTAAATAAAATCCAAGAGGAGCAAATTGAAATTTTAATTGATATTATGGGTTTAACTCATGCAGATAGAATTGAAATATTTAATGCTAGATGTTCACCAGTCCAAATTTCTTGGTTAGCTTTTTTAAATACTGTGGGTTTTTCTAACATAGATTATATAATTGCAGATAAATACTTGATTAAAAATGATGAAGAGAATTTATATTCTGAAAAAATTCTTAAATTACCTAATGTTTGGAGTTGTCATTCAGGTTTTAAATTCCCAAGAAAGTATAGCGAATCTCCTTTTAAAAAAAATAAAAGTATTACTTTTGGATCCTTTAATAATTATTTAAAAATTTCTGATGATGTTGTTAAAGTATGGAGCAAGATATTAAGTAGTATCAAAAATTCTAAATTACTTTTAAAATCTTCATTAAATCATAATGAAAAATTTATTCTAAAAAAATTCTCAAAATATGGTGTTCAAGATTCGTTAGAATTCTATAATAGAAACAATTTTCTAAAATTAGAAGACCACATAAAACTCTATAAAAAAATTGATCTGGCGCTTGATACATTTCCATATAATGGTGTCACAACTACATTTGAAGCGCTATGGTCAGGAGTTCCCGTTCTTGTTATGAAAGGTCATAATATGAATTCAAGAGCTGGCGAAAGCATATTAATAAATGGTAATATAAAAAATTTAATTGCATCAAATCAGGATGATTATATAAAAAAAGCAATCTACTTTAGTAATAATCTTGAAAAGTTAGTTGAGGAAAGAAAGCAAATTTTCGAAAATATATTAAACACTCCATTGTTTAATTCTGAAAAGTTTTCTTTAGATTTACAAAATAATCTTTTGAAAATTTACAATAGAAAATTACCAACTAAGTCTCTATAAATAACCCAGTTCTTTCATTTCTTCAGCAAATTCAATGTTTATCTCGTTTATTGTTCTTTGATCAAGAATCTTCTTCCAATTATTTTTTGGACCAAGAAAAAAAAACTTATTTTTTTCTCCATCTTTGTTAATGGGACTTTCTGTAAAACCATGCTTGTCTTCCATCTTTTTTAAATTTTCAAAAGAACTTAAATTTATTGCATTATTTATATTTTCATCTGTAAATTTATTTTTAACTATTTTTCCAATAAAGTTTGAAATTTTTGTAAATTCCTGAATAGGTTTATTTAGCAAATCTTCATACTTAACAAGAAGATAATTCATTTTCATATTTTTCCATGACAAATAATGAGTTTGCCAAGAGCCAATAAATTGCGGCAAAGGATGTTTTTCTTTGTTTAAATATTTTTCTTTTTCTTGATTAGATAAACTTAATATCTGATTTTTAAAAAATAAGAATCTTTTCGCATCATTGTAATTAGATAAATTGTAATGATTTTTTAAAGATGTGATGACATTCCTTGGGTCACGCACAATATGAATTGTTGCTATGGTATTATTTTTATCTGTAAATGGATAGTTTTTAAATTTTCCTAACATGTTGTGAGTTTTAAAAAATCTTAGATTTTTATCTATATTAATTTTGTTTTGGGAATTAATCCAATTTTTAGCAACCTCATCTAAATTTAAATAATCCGATATTAAACCATTAAAATGAGATTTATCTGGGTAGTTAGCTATAGCTCTTAAATGATTTAAATTAAGATCAGTTTTTTTTCCCGTTAAAAGAGACAAAATAAAAAATCTTATCCATGTGTTTCCACTTTTTGGGTAAGAAGCCAACCAAATAATCATTAAGAAAATTATATAATTATGATGAATATAAAACTATAATAATTAAATGACTATATATGCACTTTCTTCTGGAGCAGGAGTATCAGGAATTGCTGTCATTCGAATATCTGGAAAAGATACTTCAAAAATAATTAATCAGATATCTGACGGGGGACAACCAAAAGCTCGAGTGGCTACAATCAAAAAATTCAATAAAATCAATACTTCTGAACTAATTGATGAAGGTCTATTGATATGGTTTCCTGGACCTGAGAGCTACACAGGTGAAGATATGGCTGAAATACACGTCCATGGAAGTATTGCTGTTGTGAGATCAATTTTAGACGAATTTTCAAAAATTGAAAATTGTCGACTAGCTGAGCCTGGAGAATTTACAAAAATTGCTTTTCAAAATGGAAAAATAAATCTTTTAAAAGCTGAAAGCATTTCAGATTTAATTTCCGCTGAAACAGAAATTCAAAGACAACAAGCTGTTAAAATAATGAGTGGAAGAAGTTCTGAAAAATTTAATTCTCTTAGAGAAAAACTTTTAAAAATTTTATCAAACGTTGAGGCTAAAATTGATTTTCCTGAAGATGATCTTCCAGAAGATGTGATTACAAATATAAAAATAGATGCTGAAAAAATAAGAAATGAAATTGAAAAAATTTTAAGTGATCAAAAAGTTGGAGAAAGAATTAGAGAAGGTTTTAAGATTGCAATTATTGGACCAGCCAATGCAGGAAAATCCTCTTTGTTAAATTATCTATCTAATAGAGATGTAGCTATCGTTTCAGAAATTGCTGGAACAACTAGAGATGTTATTGAAGCTCATTTAAATTTAGATGGTTACCCAGTTGTTATTTCTGATACTGCTGGGATTAGAGAGTCTAAAGATGAGATAGAAAAAAAAGGAATTAAATTAGCCCTTAAACGTGCGGAGGATGCCGATTTAAACATAATAGTAATAGAGCCAAAAAGTGTTGATTTTACTGGATTTTTGAATGATTTAGTGAGTGAAAAATCAATAATTGTAATTAATAAAATAGATCTTGGTTATAAAAATATTAACCAAAAATTTTCAAAATTTAATCCAATTTTTTTATCAATTAAAAATGAAACCAATTTAGATGAATTGATAAATCGAATAAAAGATAAATTAAAAAATAAATTTGTAAATTCAAACGAAACTTTCATCACTAGAGAAAGACATAGACAAAGCTTAGAAGCTTGCGTTCAAAATTTAAAAAATTTTGAGGAAAAAAATTCTAAAGAAGATTTTGATAAAGCCGCAGAGGATTTAAGGTTGGCAACTAGACACCTAGGTATGATTGTCGGAAAAGTAGATGTTGAAGAAATACTAGGTTCCATTTTTAGTGATTTTTGTATAGGTAAATAAGTGTTGATTTATCTAACTTTTTTCATACTTTTAACTGTTTTCTTGTAAATTTTAAGATCAATAATAAATTACAGCTATGAAAAATGAGATATCATTTGATGTTGTTGTAATTGGTGGAGGTCATGCTGGTTGTGAAGCAGCAGCAGCATCTGCTAGATTAGGAGTAAATACTGCCTTATTCACTCATAAATTTGATACAATTGGTGAAATGTCATGCAACCCAGCAATTGGAGGATTAGGCAAAGGGCACCTTGTTAGAGAGATAGATGCACTAGATGGCATAATGGGTGAAGTTGCAGATAAATCGGGGATACAATTTAGATTATTAAATAGAAGCAGAGGCCCTGCAGTGCGCGGGCCCCGCACTCAAAGTGATAGATCACTATATAAGAAATATATGCAAAAAAAACTTGTAAATTATTGTAATTTAAGCATTTTTTCTGATCCTGTAATTGAGTTTATTTTTGAAAAAAACAATATAATTGGTTTTATTACACAAGAAGGTAAAAAAGTATTATCATCTAAAGTAATCCTAACAACTGGAACTTTTTTAAATGGTTTAATTCACATTGGTGAAGAAAAAACACCTGCAGGAAGATTTAATGAAAAACCCTCAACAGGTTTAAGTGAACAATTAGAAAAATATAATTTTAAAATTGGAAGATTAAAAACAGGAACACCACCAAGATTGGATGCAACGACAATTAATTTTGAAAATCTTGAAGAGCAGCATGCAGATGAAGATCCATATTTTTTTTCTTTCCTTACAAAAAAAAATATCAATAGACAAATCTCATGTAGAATGACTTATACCAATCAAGCAGTTCATGAGATCATATCTAAAAACATAAAAAGTAGTGCCATATACTCAGGAAGTATCCAAGGCGTCGGTCCTAGATATTGTCCCTCAATAGAAGATAAAATCGTAAAGTTTTCTGATAAACAAAAACATCAAATATTTTTGGAGCCAGAAGGTCTAAATGATAAAACTATTTACCCTAATGGAATTTCAACTTCGCTTCCTGCTAAAATACAGCAAGAAATATGCAATAATATCAATGGTTTAGAAAATGTAAAGATTTTAAGGCCTGGATACGCCATAGAGTATGATTTTGTGGACCCAAGAGAGTTATTTATAACATTAGAGACAAAAAAAATTAAAAATCTTTATCTTGCAGGACAAATAAATGGAACTACAGGTTATGAAGAAGCTGCAGCACAAGGACTGATAGCTGGAATAAATGCTGCTCTATCCATTAAAGGACAAGAACCATTTATACTTGATAGATCTGAAGCTTACATAGGAGTTATGATAGATGATTTAGTGACCAAAGGAGTTGCAGAGCCTTATAGAATGTTTACATCAAGAGCTGAATATAGGCTTTCTCTGAGATCTGATAACGCTGATCTTCGACTAACTCACAAAGGTGTTAAAATTGGTCTTATATTAGATGAAAGAAAAATTATGTATAAAGAGAAAGCATCTAAACTTGAAAAAAGTTTAAAAAATATGGAAAATTCTCTTATTTCCCCATCGAAAGCTGCAAAATTTGGGATAAATATTGCTAAAGATGGTGTTAAAAGGAATGCAATAGAAGTATTAAGCCAAAAATCAGTAAATATGAGTAAAATCCGGGAAATTTGGCCTGACATTAAATATTTTTCACGTGAAATTGATGAACAAATTGAGATAAAAGCACATTATAAAGGTTATTTGAAGAAACAAAACGCAGATATATTAGCATTTAAAAGGGATGAAAATCTTAAAATACCTGAAAATCTTGATTATGATCAATTTTCTGGACTATCAAATGAAGTAAAGTCAAAATTTAAGGAAATAAAGCCTAAAACACTTGGTCAAGCACTTAGAATAGACGGAATAACACCGGCTGCAGTATATATTTTGTTGTCTCATGTCAAAAGAAAGTCTATTAAGCATATAGCTTGATTGATTCGAAAATAATAAAAACAAATAAAATTTATCTCCCAAATGTTTCACGTGAAACACTGAAGGAGTTAGAGGACTACTCAAAGTCAATTTTAAGTACAAACAAGAAAATAAATTTGATAAGTTTAAGTACAGAAAATTCAATAAATATAAGGCATATTTATGATAGCGCACAAACAATTGACTTTATTGACAAAAATGATATTACAGTATGTACTGATCTTGGCTCTGGCGCAGGGCTTCCTAGTATAGTTTTGGGTATTTTGATGAAATCCAAAAAGCAAGGTTTTAAGCTAATTTTTTATGAAAAGAGCTATCATAAAAGCAATTTCTTAAAAGAGATGGCAAAAAAGTTTAATTTGGAAGCTAAAATTTACCAAAAAAATATTTTTGAAGAGAAAAATTTAGTAACAGATGTAATAATTTGTCGAGCATTCAAACCACTTCCAGTAATTTTTGATATAGCAACCAAGAATTTTAAAATTTTTAAATACATAGTCATGTATTTAGGAAAGAGTGGAAAAAAAATTTTAAAAGATGTGTCTACGAATTGGAAATTTGACTTAGAGGAAATGAAAAGTCTTACAAGTAATGAGTCATCAGTTGTAAAAATTTCAAATTTGAAAAAAAAATATGAATAAAAAAATTATTTCAGTTATAAATCAAAAAGGGGGTGTGGGGAAGACTACCACCGTCATCAATCTCGCTGCCGGATTATCGATCAAAGAAAAAAAAATTCTTGTAATTGATCTTGATCCTCAAGGAAATGCTACAACAGGTCTTGGATTATCAAACACAACAAGTTCTGATCAAACAATTTATAATGTATTGAATGGAAATAAAAAAATTTCAGAAGTAATACAGTCTACTAGCTTTGAAAATTTAGATTTGATATCATCAAATGTTGATTTATCTGGACTAGAAGTAGAGACAGCAGGAGATAGTCGAAGGGCCTTTAAATTGAAAGACGAATTAACCTCAATTTTAAACAATTCTGGATCATTCTATGATTATATTATAATTGACTGCCCTCCATCATTGAGCCTCCTAACAATCATGGCTTTAGTTGCCTCAGATGCTCTTGTAGTGCCTTTGCAGACAGAATTTTTTGCTTTAGAGGGGTTAACACAGCTTATGAAAACAATTGAAAGGATAAAGTCAAACCTAAATCCCTCTCTTGACATAAGAGGAATACTTCTAACTATGTATGATAAGAGGAATAAATTATCTAGTGAGGTTGAGACTGAGGCAAGAAACTACTTTAAGGATAAAGTTTATACTACAGCAGTACCTAGAAATGTCAGATTGTCAGAAGCTCCTTCACATGGCGTACCAGTTTTAATTTACGATAAAGCTTGCCCAGGTAGCAAAGCTTATTTTAGTTTCACAGAGGAATTTTTAAATCAAGATAAACCAGTGGAGAGTGCAGCATGATAAATCCTTTTAAATCAAAAAAGGGTCTTGGAAGAGGGCTATCTTCTTTGATAGGAGATAGTGAAAAAATTGAAGATAAAAAAAATGTCTCAATAAGTGCATTAGTTAGAAACAAGTATCAACCAAGGAAAAAATTTGATGAGGTGAGTTTAGAGGAATTAACTAACTCTATAAGAGAGAGAGGTATCATCCAACCAATCTTAGTTAGACCTTCTTCTGATGAAGAAGATAAATTTGAAATAATAGCTGGAGAAAGAAGATGGCAAGCAGCTCAATACGCTGGACTACATGAAATACCAGTAGTCATAATTAAAGCTGATAATCTAAAATCTTTAGAATTTGCTATTGTAGAAAATGTTCAAAGAAAAGATTTAAATCCAATTGAGGAAGCAGAGGGTTATAAAAGATTAATTGATGAATTTAGATACGATCAAGATAAAGTATCTAAATTTATAGGAAAGAGCCGCACACACATATCAAATTGTTTACGACTTTTATCTTTACCAAAAGAGGTTATAGAATTATTAATTGAGGAGAAATTATCACAAGGTCATGCAAAAATATTAGTTGGTTTGGAAAATGCTACTCTTTTAGCAAAAAAAATTATCTCAAAAAAATTATCAGTTAGACAAGCTGAAAGTTTAGTTCGTATGTTGAAATCTAGTTCTACTAGTTATACTAAGAAAAAAGATTCAAATATTGTAAGTCTTGAAAAGGAATTATCAGATAAGATTGGAATGAGAGTTTTTGTTAAAAATAAAAGAAACAATTCTGGAACTATTAGTTTGGAATATAAAGGAGTTGATCAGCTTGATAGATTGGTGAAGATTATTAAGCAAAATTACTAATAATTGCTAACAAAATCAGACATAAAAAGTACTGAATTTGCTACATTTTTTTTCACCAAAGTCTCTAAACCATTAATTTTAAAGATTATTTCTTTAACTTCAGATGTAGTCCATGACTGAGCTTGTTTTTTAACAATGTCTTTTTCTTTCCAAAATATTGGTGGTTTAAAACTAGATATAACTTCATCAATATTCTTATGATTATCAATTTCAGTCCTTATTTTTAAAAGTCTTTTGGCTTTATTTAATAGTGTTCTTATTATTAATATGCAGTCATCTGATGAGTAATTATTTTCGTTAAGTATATTTGATACTCTTTTTGAATTTTTTGCTAAATAATTATCTGATAATTCAAAAGCAGTAAAATTTTCAGCAAGATTTGAAAGTTTTATTATATCACTAGTGCTAAATTTTTTTTTAGTGAGAGACAAATTTTTTAATTTCTCCAACTCATTTCTTAAAAAAATTCTGTCTCCTTTTGATCTTTCTACTAAAATATTAACAATTTCTTGTGACAATTTTAAATTGCTTACTCTTGTAAAATTATAAACAATTGAAATAAGTGCCCTAGAATCATCACTGTATACTGGTGTACATATAGTTTTTTTTTCTTTTTCAAACAATATTCGAAGTTTTGATTTTTTTTCTAACACTGAGGATTTTATAACTATTTTGGTATCAGACAATTCTTTTTCTAAAATATTATCGAATATGTTTATTAGTTTATCAGTTCCTCTTGAGATAATTATTAATTTATCATTCTGGAAAAGAGATTTACTAAATAAATTTAAAATGAATTCATCAGAATTACTTAAAATTTCACTTTCTTCATATTTTAAAATTTCCCCTTTGAAATTTTTTATATAAAAATTATTTATTATATCCTCTTTAACACCATCATTACTTCCATATATTAGATGGAAATTGTAATTTGCAGATTTTAATTTATCAATTTCAAAACTTTTAATTATCATTTAAATTTAAAATTAAGGAGATAATCGTTTCACTAATATTTTCCGAGATATTTTCTGAGATAATTCCTTCATCTTCTTCAAGTTTAAATTTATCAGAAACATTATTGTAAATATAACTTTTTTCAATTTCTCGTTCTAATATGATTTTACCTTTATTAAAAACTTTTAGATTAGTCAAAACCACTAATTCAAATTTTAAAGGATCACCCTTACTGTCTTTTGAAATTATTTTTTTCTCTTTTATGGTATTTATTCTTAGATCAAAGCTTTTTTTATTCGGTATTAGGCTTTCATTTTTTTCTAATGAAGTCTTCTTATTTATAAAACTTAGTCTATTTTTAATATTTCTGTTTATTTCTTTATCTCCAAAAAAACTTGTATTTCCTAAACTAAAACCATAATCTTTATTTGAAAATATTGGCTCGTATGAACATGCCGTAACTAAAAGTATAAGGCTAAAAAATATATTTCTGATTAACTTTTTATTCATTTACTAGTAAATTCATTAATCTATTTTTAACAAAAATAATTTTATTTATAGATTTATTTTTTAAATATTTGTCAGTGAGTTTATTATTTTTTACTTTAACTAAAAGGTTTTCTTCATTTAAATCTCTACTTTCATTTAAAATCAGCCTTTTCTTGCCGTTAATTTGTATTACATAGTCTACTTTGTCTTCATCAAGTGTTTCAAAATTTACTTTAGGCCATTTAAACTCATCCTTAACTCCTAGATCAAATAAACATTCAGATGCAAAATGTGGAATTGCTGGGCAAAATAATACTAAAATTTTTTTATAATTCTCTTCTAGAGTACTTTTTGAAATTTCTTTTTCTATTTCCTTATTCAAAAAATTATATATTTCATATATGTTTGCAATAATTACATTGTAATTAAAGTTTTCAAGATTATTAGTTATTTTATAAATCATTTGATTGATAAACTTTTCTAGATTTCCTCCTTTATCAGTTTTTGAATTATTATTTAAAATTTTTTCTTTTATTTTATTGTGCAGTATCCACAATTTTTGTAAGAATTTATATGATGCTCTCATCCCTTGTTCAGACCATTGTACATCTTTTTCAGGAGGACTATCTGAAAGAATAAATAATCTGACTGCATCCGCACCATAATTATTAATAATATTCTCAGGATCAATGACATTCTTTTTTGACTTAGACATTGATTCTGAAGGTCCAACTGTTACCTCGTTTTTTTTATCGCCTTTTTTTTGGTACTTATTTTCTATAAACTCAACTTCGTCAGGACTTAGCCAGTTGTTATCTTTGTCTTTATATGTCTCATGACAAACCATACCTTGTGTAAATAGCCCTTGAAATGGTTCATTAATATTAAAATTTGTATTTTTATAACTTAAGGCTTTCATAAAAAAACGTGAATATAACAAGTGAAGAATTGCATGTTCAACACCTCCTATATACTGATCAACTGGCATCCAATAATCAATATCTTCTTTTTTGTAGCCATAACTATTTTCAACTGGTGAACAAAATCTTAAGTAGTACCAAGAAGAACAAACAAAAGTATCAAGAGTATCTGTTTCTCTTTTATATTTTTTTCCATCAATAGTAATTACTTTCCAAGTTTCTTCTGAGTCCAAAGGATTCCCCTTTGAATTTAAGTTCACATTTTCAGGTAATTTTACTGGTAAATCTTTTTTAGGAACTGTTACCACATTTCCATTATCATCATAGGCTATAGGTATTGGACAACCCCAGTAACGCTGTCTAGAAACACCCCAATCTTTTAATCTGAAATTTGTTTTTTTTTCTCCAATTCCTCTTTCTTCGAGTATTTCAATTGTTTTTTGAACAGACTCATCTGGAACTTTTAAATCGTTTAAAAATTGGGAATTAATTATGACACCTGGTCCCGAGTAAGCTTCCTCTTTAACTTCATATTCATTTTTTTCTTCATTTGGTTTAACAACAGTTTTAATTTCTAGATTATATTTTTTAGCAAAGTCAAAATCTCTTTGGTCATGGGCGGGGCATCCAAATACTGCTCCAAATCCATAGTCCATTAGAACGAAATTAGCAAAGAAAACAGGTACTTTTTGACTAGGATCAAGGGGATTTGCTGCAATTAAATTGGTTTTAAAACCTATTTTTTCTCCAATTGCTATAGCCTCTTCAGTAGTTCCGGTTTTAGAACACTCATTTTTAAATTTTTGAAATTTTTCATCTTTTAAAAAAAATTTAGAAATTTCATGGTCCACTGAAAGTGCCAAAAATGAGAAACCAAATAACGTATCTGGTCTTGTGGTAAAGCATTTTATCTCTTCTACCGGAAGATCACCTTCTGTTTTAAATGAAATTTCGCAACCATAAGATTTTCCTATCCAGTTTTTTTGCATAACTTTCACTTTATTAGGCCATTGTTTTAAACTATCTAATCCATCAAGAAGTTCCTGAGAAAATTTTGAAATATTAAAGAACCACTGATTTAATTTTTTTCTTTCAACTACTGCACCAGATCTCCAGCCTTTGCCATCTATCACTTGCTCATTTGCTAGAACTGTCTGATCTATTGGATCCCAATTTACATAATTTTCTTTTCTATAAACCAAACCTTTTTCATAAAGTTCTAAAAAAAATAACTGTTGATGTTTATAATATTCTTCAGAACAGGTTGATATTTCTCTATCCCAGTCAATAGATAACCCAAGTCTCTTAAGTTGAGTTTTCATTACTGAAATATTTTTGTTAGTCCAGTCTTTTGGATCTAAATTATTTTCTCTTGCTGCGTTTTCAGCCGGCATTCCAAAAGCGTCCCAACCCATTGGATGAAGAACATTAAACCCTTTTAATGATTTATACCTAGATAAAACATCTCCAATAGTATAATTCCTTACATGACCCATATGTATTTTTCCTGATGGATATGGAAACATTTCCAGACAATAAAATTTTTTTTTAGTTTTATCAATCTTTGATGAAAAAGCCTTAGAATCAAGCCATTTTTTCTGCCATTTATCTTCTACAGTTTTGAAGTTGTAACGATCCATTTTAATAGTCAATGAAATTAAATTTAAATGTTAATTACCCATCGCCAGGGGTACTCATTACATAAGGTTTGAAGTTTTTATCCTTATTCTGTTTTTTGTAAACGGCTGCTTTACTCAAAATTGATTTTTTAAGTTCAACAACAAGATCTCCTTTTTTTTGAGTTACCTTGCAAATATTATCTTGGTTGCACTCTTTATAAAATATTTTAATATTAAGTGCATCTGCTCTAACTTCATTAGATAAAAATCGAATCGAAATTTTCACAGACTCATCAACATTATCTCCGTCAGAATACCAATCAGTTATAATAATTCCTCCACTATAATTAACTGATGAAAGAGGCATAAAATCTATTGTATCAAGTGATGCACGCCAAAGTTCGTTAGCACTTGCAAACATAAAATCCCCACCTTTACCTTTATTGCCTTTAATTGCGCTATCTAATCTAAACCCACGACCTTCCTCTATATTTTTTTTAACTCTTTTTTGGGGCTCTGGAGGATTTTTTCTTGCATCTCCACCTGGCAGTCCTTCACATGAAATAAGAAATAGAGAAACGAGTCCTAAAAATATATAAATTGAGGTATTTCTTAAATTTGGCATTATTTTTCCTTAATTATCGAGTTTTAGACTAAAATCATTAAAATTAGCATAGATTTTTCAAAATAACTAAAAAAACCAATAAAATCAACATTTTTATTGATGTATATATGCAACACTATTTCAAAAATAATAGGAAAAGTTAAATAATAAAGACAATTTTTTAAAATAATTGGTAGAGATTATTTGTTTAATATTAAACAATTAACGAAAGGTAATAATATGAACAATCTAAAAAAAGTTGGATTGACAGCATTAAGTACTGCATTAGTAACAGTTGGATCTGCACAAGCTGCAGAATGGAGTGTTTCTGGTGGTACTTCATTGAATTTCAATGGTCAAGACAATAATAATATGGGTAACGGTTGGACAATGACTGACTCAGTTACTTTTTCATCAAGTGGTGAATTAGACAACGGTCTAGGTATTGCTGTTTCTCTAGAGTTAGACGGAAACGTAATGGATTCTAGATCAATTGTAATAACAACTGATGGTATGGGATCACTAACATTCTCAGGCGATGGTTCTTCAGGACCAATCGGTTCATGGGATGATATGACTCCAACTGCTAACGAAGAAGCACACGGATCAACATTAGCTGGAACAATGTCTGCACCAGTTAGCGCAGCAGGTACAAACGACATTTTTGTATACGACTATACAATTACGGATGGTTTGTCACTTAAAGCATCATACACTCCTTCAGATGGAACTGTTGATATTGAAAGTTCACAAGACTACGGTTTAATGTATTCAGGTGATGCAGTACCAGGTTTGACAGTTTACGCTGCTATGGGTGAAAATAATGGTGATGCTGCCAAGATTGATAACTCAATCTTTGGTGTTAAATATGCTACAGGTCCAATAACATTTGGTTATCAAACTAACGAAGTAGACTCAACAGGTACTAACGGTGACAGAGACTTTACTGCTGCAGGTATTTCTTACCTATTCCCAGGTGATGATTTATCAGTATCATTTAACGTTTCTGAAGTTGACTTCGAAGGTGGAACAAACAATCAGGAAGCAACTGGTATAAGTTTCTCTTATACTTCTGGTGGAATGACACTATCTGGTTCACATCACTCAGTTGATAACGTAGGTGGAACTGCAACTGCAGATAACACTGGATACGAATTAAACTTATCGTTTGCATTCTAATTACGATAATTATTTTTTATTAAAAAGGCCCCTTTTTAGGGGCCTTTTTTTTGTTTAAAAAGTGATATTCCTGCAAAACCTATAGATTTTGTAATACCCAATAACTTAATATTTTCAGCAGATATGCCACCCAAGGCAATAATTTTTTTTAAAGAATAGTTGGATAGTAAATTAAATTTATAGATACCTAAATAGTTTTTATTTTTTTTAAATATTGAAGATATAAAAATTTCTTTTATATTTTGTCTTTCCTTAATTCTTATTTCTTTTAATGAATGAGCTGAGCCGATTAAAATAAAGTTTCTTTTCAATTTATAACTTAAATGAGAAAAATTTTTGTTAAAAGAAGGAAAGTACGCTCCATCTAATTTTAACTTAATAGATACTTTTATATTATTTGATAAAATAAACTTAAGTCTTTTTTTTCTACAGTAGTTTCTTATTAAAATTATTTCATCAATTTTATGACTTTTACTATAATTCCTATATATTATGGTAGTATTTTTATCCTGATTATCAATGTTACTTTTTATGAATTTATCTATAAAGTAGTATTTCTTGAGAAATTTTTTATGCATAACACTGTTCAAAATCTAATATCTATTCAAGCTTCAATCAAATCCAAATTACTAGAATTAGATGAAAAAAGTAGAATACCTAAAATAATAGCGGTTTCCAAAACTTTTAAAATTGATCATATTTTACCATTAGTTAAGTATGGTCATTTAGATTATGGAGAAAATAAAGTTCAAGAAGCTGTTGAAAAATGGACAAACGTCAAAAAAAAGAATGATAAAATTAAATTACATTTAATAGGAAAATTACAAACAAACAAAGTTAAACACGCTTTAAAAATATTTGATTATATACATTCTCTTGATAGTGAAAAATTAGCTAAAAAAATATCAGAGGAACAAGAAAAGCAAGGAATTAAACCCAAAATTTTTATCCAAATAAATCTTGGAGAGGAAAGTCAAAAGTCTGGAATTGTTAAAGAAAATTTGATCGAGTTTTATCATTTTTCTAAAAGTCTAGGTTTAAATATAATTGGAACAATGTGTATTCCACCATTTGAGGAAGATTCTACCAATTTTTTTTCTCAAATGAAGCAGCTGAATCAAAAAATAAATTTAAATGAGTTAAGTATGGGAATGTCATCAGATTACCTAAAAGCAATTGAGTTTAAATCAACATTTTTAAGAATTGGATCTAATATATTTGGCCAAAGAGACTAGATAATTTTAATTTTTGTTTTTTTATTAATAAGTTTCAATAAAATTAAAAAATCTTTTTTTTTAAGTGCTATACATCCTGATGTTGGTTTGAACTCTCTTGTTAAATGTATAAAAATTGCACTACCTTTGCCAACCTTTGGTCTTTTTGTATTATAATTGATTGGAACAATAAAATCGTATTTGATGTCTTTTCTGAATAATTTTTCGTGCCTTAGTTTTTTATTAACTTTTATTAACTTATTGTAATTATTTTTACTTTTAATATCATCACACCACCCCATATCCTTTTTTATTGGAATACATTTTAATTTAGTTAAAGGTCTTGGATGTCTATCCTGTCTAAAGTATAAATCACCTAACGAATAAGTTCCTATTGGGGTTTTTTTATCACCTTCAATCTTATTTTTAACCAATCCTTTCTTTCCAATAACACATTGGAAAATGAAATCATCAAAATGAAGTGTTGCTTTATTTTTTAAAACAATTGTCATATTGTTTACTATATATGAATAATGAAAATTTAGTTATTTATGATTTTAAAATTTTATATGAAATATTAAATGAAATCAGTGATCATATAAACTTTAAATTAACTTATATAAATAAAATTACTGATCATGATTTAAAAGCTCAGGATAATTATTTGATAATATCGAATAAAAAAATAAAACATATTGAAAATCAAATAGTACTAAGTAATTTCCCGATCAATATTACAAAATTAATTGAAAATATTAATATCAAATTTTTAAAAAAAAAATATAGTCAACAGTCAGAGATAAATCTTGGTTCCTATAAATTAAATTTAAATTCTAGAAAAATGTTTAATAGCAAAAAGAGCCTTAGCTTGACTGAAAGAGAGGCTAACATAATAATTTATCTTAATAATTCAAAAAAACCTGTTAAAATTAGTAAATTGCAAACTGATGTTTGGGGCCATAATTCAAAATTGGAAACTCACACAGTAGAAACGCATATTTACAGACTAAGGAAAAAAATTAATAATTTTTTTGAGGATAATAATTTTATAAAAAGTTCTAAATCTGGTTATATAATTTGATGAAAAAGAAAAATTTGATAGCTAAAGATTTATTAACTCCAAAATATAAAACGCGAGTGGTTAAACCTAAAAAAGGCAAGGGCAGCTTTAAAAGAAAAAAAAAATAATAATTTAAAGTCTAGCCCCAATTTGTTGGATAACTTTAGAGGACATTTCAGTACCTTTATCTAAACTTTCTTTCAGAGACATATTATTTACATGTCCATGTAAAAAGCCTGCAGCAAATAGATCTCCAGCCCCAGTCAAATCAACAATTTTGAGGTCATCTTTTATTCCACACTCAACAACTTCATCTCCGTTAATAGCGACAGCACCTTTTTCACCTCTCGTTAAAACAATTATTTTACCAAGAGATTTAGAAAAATTTATTACTTCATCAAAAGATTTTGCATCTATAAGTGACATTATCTCTTGCTCATTTGCAAAAGTTATATCTAACTTATTTTTAACTAATTCTAAAAAATGTGATTTGTGTCTATCAACACAAAACTGGTCAGATAATGACATTGCAACTTTGTTTGCATTCTGAATTGCTTTTTCGAAAGCCTTTTTGGGTTCCCCTTCGTCCCATAGATAACCTTCTAGAAATATTGTATCACTTTGCTTAATTGCATCCGAACTGACATCATTTTCATTTATCTTCCCTGCCGTTCCTAGAAAAGTACACATAGTTCTCTCAGAATCAGGTGTAACCAAAATTAAACAAGTGCCAGTAGGAAGCTCTTCTTTTTTTTTAGAGTAAAAGTATTTAACATTTTCTTGTTTTAGACCATCTTCGTATTTGCTTCCAAGTTCATCATCACTTACTTTACCTATAAAACCTACATTATTTCCAAGTTGAGATAATCCTACAATTGAGTTAGCAACAGAACCGCCAGAAACAGTTTTTTCTATTTTGAGATTAGAAAATAATTCTTTGAACTCTTTATCATCAAAAATTAATTTCATTGTGCTTTTTGTTAAACTATTTTTAGTGATAAAATCATCTTCTACTTTGCAAATTACATCTACAATTGCATTTCCTATTCCTAATATTTTCATTATTTATGCTTTCTTAGTTATAAGTGGTTTTTTTCTCTTAGGATAACAAGTAGTACAGATTTTACAAGATAAACCATAGCATGCTCTTGCTTTACAGTACTCTCTACCATAATAAATTATTTGAAGATGTAATTTATTCCAATTTTTTTTGGGAAAAAGTCTTTTAAGATCCTCTTCTGTCTGGACCACATTCTTACCATTAGTTAAGCCCCATCTTTGAGCTAACCTGTGAATATGAGTATCTACCGGAAAAGCAGGATATCCAAATCCTTGAGACATCACTACACTGGCTGTTTTATGTCCAACTCCTGGTAATTCTTCAAGTTGTTTAAAGGTTTTTGGAACATTCCCGTTATATTTTCTGACTAAAGTTTTAGATAAATTATAAATGCTTTTTGCTTTAATTCTAAAAATACCAATGCTTCGAATTAGTTTTTCAATTTTTTTTCTTCCCAACATAACAAAGTGTTCAGGCTTGTTATATTTTGGATATATATTTTTAGTAACATTATTTACGTTTACGTCTGTACACTGCGCAGATAATAGAACAGAAACTAGTAAAGTAAAAATATTTCTGTGTTTAAGAGGAATTGGCGTCTTTGGATATATTTTGTTTAAAGTTCGAAGAACAATTTTTGCCCTTTGCTCCTCACTCATTTAAAATTTAAAACATCACGCATCGAATATAAACCTGGTTTTTTTTTCATTAACCATTTTCCAGCCGTTAAAGCTCCTTCACTGTATAAAGCTCTATCAAATGCTTCGTGATTTAATGTAATAATTTCTTTTCCACTTGAAAATTTAACTTCATGTTCACCAACTGTTTTGCCTTTTCGTATTGAGTTAAAATTTATTTTTTTTCCATAAGGAAAACTTTTTTTATTAAGATATTTTTTTCCAAATAAATTATAAAAATCTTTATTTTTGCCAACAGCAATTCCTTTACCCAACATTAACGCTGTTCCTGATGGATAGTCCATCTTATGTTTATGATGAACCTCATATACTTTACTTAAAAAATTATATCCTAATGATTTAGACGCTATTTCAGTTAAATACATTAACAAATTTATCCCTAAACTCATGTTTCCAGCTTTCAGTATTGGAATTTTCTTTGAAAATTTTTTAATAAGACTTTCTTCTTTTTTGGTAAATCCAGTTGTACCAATAACAACTCTTTTTTTAAGCTTTGATGCAATTTTAAGAATTTCAAAAGTACATTTAGGGACAGTAAAATCGATAATTAAATCAACATTTTTGAAGGAATCTTCATTATTTAAACTAGGTTTAATTCCAGAAATTTTTTTTTTTATTAATCTATTTTCTGTAAGAGTTGTTAGTTTAAAATTTTTATCAACTCTTGAAGAT
Organism: uncultured Pelagibacteraceae bacterium; assembly: GCA_902636075.1. Lineage (GTDB taxonomy): Bacteria > Pseudomonadota > Alphaproteobacteria > Pelagibacterales > Pelagibacteraceae > Pelagibacter. Next base: position 25,307 of record CACPQM010000004.1, read on the forward strand.
TTTACCAGTTGTTGGCCCATTCGTCCCATGCAACCAGATATCGCTAAATTTACTTTGCTCATTAAATTTTTTTAATATATTTTTTTAACAATATACAACAATTATGGTTATTAAATACCTTTTAAAATTATTTTTGGTTTTTATTTTTTTCGTGTCTATCAATCAATCTAAAGCTGACTTTTTTAAAGATATTACATCTTTGATTGAAAATAATGATTTTAGACTAAGTTACGGTGTGTCTGTTGCAGACATAAATCAAGATAATAAATATGAATTTGTCGTTACTGGTTTTGGTTTTTCAAACTTAGCGTTATCTTACCAAAATGGGAAACTTGTAAATATAAATAAAAATGAAATCTTTGATGACGCCAAAAGAAAAACTATCGGAGTTGCTGCTTGCGATATTGACCAAGACGGTTATGAAGAAATTTATTTTTTAAATACTGATACTTATAGTGGAGAAAAAAAATATTCAGATAGATTGATTGATACTACTAGTGATGGTTTTATTGATTTATTTGAAAAAGGAATTAATAAAAAAAATTTAAACCTAACTGCTGGTAGGTCTGTTGTTTGTGTGGATAGAAATGGTGATGGAAAATATGGCATATATGTTGCTAACTATGGGGGTCCAACTAGGTTTTATGAACAAAGTTCTGGACAAATACTAGATTTAGCAGAGCAGCTCAAAATTGATAAAATAACTGGCGGAAGAGCTGTAGTTGCAGGAAATATTTTATCAGGAAAAACTGATATATTTGCTGCAAACGAAAGAGGAAAAAATTTTTTATATTATAATTCTGATGGTTTCTTTCAGGATATAGCTAAGGATTATAAAATTGATGATCAATATGAAAATGGAAGAGGTACAACTTTATCAGACATACTTTATAGAGGGAGATTAGATATAATAACATCTAATTGGAACGGTTATCATAGGGCTTTTGTATTAGAAGATAATAAATTTAAAGATATCGCTACTCCAACTTACAATATTCCTACTAGAATTAGAACAGTGATATCTGCGGATTTTGATAATGATGGCTACGATGAAATATTTATGAATAATATTGGTGAACCAAATAAGTTATTCAAAATAAAAGAAAATGGTTTTTTTGAAGAGATAAATATTCAAATTGCTTACGAATCTAACGGATTGGGAACAGGAGCAGCAGTTGCGGATATAGATGATGATGGAATTTTAGAATTATTAGTTTCTCATGGAGAATCTGGCATGCAACCACTAAAAATGTATAAAGCTGATATTAAAAAAGAATTCAATTATCTAAGAATTAAACCTTTAAATAAGCATGGTGCACCTGCAAGAGGAGCAACTGTTATATTAAATTCTAACTTAAGAGATCACGCCAAAACCATTGATGCTGGTTCTGGATATTTATGTCAAATGGAACCCATTGCTCATTATGGCATTAGAGAGGGTGAAAAGAATATTTCAGTAAAAATAGTTTGGACTGATGGTTCTTCGCAGTCGCTAAAAATAAATGAGTTTAATAAAACAATAGAAGTAAATCAAAAAAGATAGGACAATAAAACTCAATTCAGTAATTAAAATAATTAATGTATTCTAATAAGAATATCATGAATAAATTAAAATATTTTATAGTTTTTTTTCTTTTAATAACTTTTAGTTCAATAAAACCAACGTATTCTAATCAATTTAATTATTATGCTGATTTAGTAAAAGATTGGCCAAAAATTTTTCCCGATCAAAATAGAAATGCCGCAGGTCCAAAATTTTTCAAACATATTTTAACAAAAGAAATCACTTACCAAGATTTTATAGAATACAATAAGTTATATTGTGCTGTGTCTGGATCATTGATTGATCCAAATAGCAAACCAGAATTTGTTTATCTTAAAAATACAGAAAATGACGAGAAAATATGTGGATTTTATCACAAGTGTTGTTATCCATGTTCGTGTGATTTGATAAAATACTCTAAAGTAAAAAAAATGAAATATACTTTTACAGACGGTGAAAAAGAATTTTTTGTTCTCACAATAAAAAATCCTTGCGGTAAAAAAGATTTTCCAAGAGAAGTAAATAAGGATTATTTTTGTGATGGAAATAAACTCGATAATAATCAAGTATTTGTATTAGATGAGAGACTAGTAATTGGTTTATTTCATAACGCCACAAAATGTAATTCTCAAAGTATTGCTGCTATTGATAGTCATGAAGTTACCGGGCAATACTGTGAGCTAAGAAATAATGCTCCCCTCGATGAAGTCCAAGGTGGTATGGGTGATATATTTATAAGATTAGCAAAAGATAATTAAATTATTCCAATTCCCTCTTTATAAAAATAGGCACCTAGAATTAGAATTGCTAAAACATAAATAATACCAAAAATTGTATATTTAATTTTTTTTTTCATCTAATTTTTCCAAAAATTTTTTGCTTTTTTAAAGAATTTTTTAATACTTGGATTTGATTTTTCATTTTCAATTTCTCTAAATTTTTCAAGTAACTCTTTTTGCTCTTTATTTAAAGATACTGGCACTTCAGTGTTCACTTGTACATAAAGGTCTCCATAATCATTTCCTCTCATTAATGGCATTCCTTTTTCTCTCAATCTAAACTGTTTTCCACTTTGTGTCCCAGCTGGAATCTTTATCTTTGCTTTTCCACCATCGATAGTGGGTATTTTTAATTCAGTTCCAAGTGCTGCATCTGCAATAGATATTGGGCATTCAAAAAATAAATTTTCTTCAGATCTTTTGAAAAGTTCGTGAGAATTAACATTAATAAATAAATAAAGATCACCATTACTAGCTCCTCTGGAACCTGCTTCCCCTTTTCCAGATAATCTGATCCTAGTTCCATCGTCTACTCCTTTTGGAATAGTTACAGAAAGGCGCTTACTTGCTTGTTTTTTACCTTGACCACCACAACTTGTGCAAGGATCGGTTATTTGTTCGCCTGAACCAGCACATTGAGGGCATGTTTGTTGAACAGTGAAAAAACCTTGGCTAGAACGAACTTGTCCATGGCCGCCACACATAGAGCATGTGCTTGCACTTTCACCTGGTTTAGATCCTGAACCACTACAAGTATCACATCTATCAGATGTTGAGAATTTAATATCTTGTTTCTTTCCAGCATAAGCTTCTTCTAGGCTTATTGAGAGATCATATCTTAAATCAGAGCCACGATTATTAGATCTTCTTGATCTTCTTCCACCTCCACCGAAGCCTTCACCAAAAAAGTCTTCAAATATATCTGAAAAAGATCCTGAAAAATCAAAGTTGCCAAATCCACCTCTTCCACTTCCGCCACCATTTTCAAATGCAGCATGTCCAAAATTATCATAATTTTGTTTTCTCTCTGAATTTGATAGAACGTGGTAGGCTTCCGAAGCTTCTTTGAATTTTTCTTCAGCTCCTTTATCACCTTTATTTTTATCCGGGTGATATTTTACTGCTTGTTTTCTATAGGCTGCTTTTATTTGGTCTGGACCAGCATTTTTTTCAACACCTAAGACATCGTAGTAATCTCTTTTTGCCATAACTAGTTATAGACAAATGGTTGATATTTTAGGCGCTTTTCTCTTTATCGTCTTTTACTTCTTCAAAGTCTGCATCAACAACATTATCTTCTTTTTTCCCTTCATCTTTTGCATCTTTAGGTGCATCACCAGGTTTTGTACTTTGTTGTGATTTGTAAATAGCTTCGCCTAGTTTCATGGAAGCTTGAACCAAATCTTGAGTTTTCTTTTTTATTTCTTCTACATCAGTTCCTTTTAAAGCATTTCTTACATTAGCAGATGCATCTTCAATAGCTTTTTTATCTGCATCAGAAACTTTACCACCATGCTCTTTTAAGTTCTTTTCAGTAGAATGTAGTAGAGTGTCAGCTTGATTTCTTGCATCTACAGCTTCTCTTTTCTTTTTGTCAGCTTCTTTATTTGTTTCAGCATCTTTGACCATTTGGTTTATTTCTTCATCACTTAAACCACCTGATGCCTGAATTTGAATTTTTTGTTCTTTACCAGTTCCTTTATCTTTTGCGGAAACATTAACTATACCATTAGCATCAATATCGAATGTAACTTCAATTTGAGGAACGCCTCTAGGAGCTGGAGCTATACCTACTAGCTCAAAATTACCTAAAACCTTATTATCTGAAGCCATATCTCTTTCACCCTGTAAAACTCGAATTGATACTGCTGGTTGGTTATCTTCTGCAGTTGAGAAAACCTGGCTTTTTTTAGTTGGTATTGTTGTATTTTTTTCAATTAATTTAGTTGAAACTCCACCTAAAGTCTCTATTCCAAGTGAAAGTGGCGTTACATCTAGCAATAGAACATCTTTTACATCTCCTTGTAAAACTCCTGCTTGAATAGCTGCACCCATTGCAACAACTTCATCAGGATTTACAGATTTGTTTGGTTCCTTACCAAAGAAATTTTTAACCTCTTCAATAACTTTTGGCATTCTAGTCATTCCACCAACAAGTATCACCTCATCTATTTCGCTTGCGCTTAAACCAGCATCTTTAAGTGCAGTTTCACAAGGTGGTATGGTTCTTGATATAAGATCTTCAACAAGAGCTTCTAGTTTTGCTCTGGTCATTTTCATATTTATATGTTTTGGACCAGTTTTATCGGCTGTGATAAATGGTAAATTTATCTCAGTTTGAGCAGCAGATGACAATTCTATTTTTGCTTTTTCTGCAGCTTCTTTAAGTCTTTGTAATGCTAATTTGTCAGATTTTAAATCTATACCATTTTCTTTTTTGAATTCTGCAAGCAAATAGTCAACAATTGTATTATCAAAATCTTCTCCACCTAAAAAAGTGTCACCGTTTGTAGATTTAACTTCGAATACTCCATCTCCTAATTCAAGTATTGAAACATCAAATGTCCCTCCACCTAAATCGTAAACAGCAATTTTATTATTTGTTTTTTTGTCTAATCCATAAGCAAGTGAAGCTGCAGTTGGTTCATTTATAATTCTTAAAACTTCTAGTCCCGCGATTTTACCTGCATCTTTGGTTGCTTGTCTTTGAGCATCATTGAAATAAGCAGGAACTGTTATTACAGCTTGTTTCACCTCTTGTCCTAAATATTTTTCAGCAGTCTCTTTCATTTTCTGAAGTGTAAAAGCAGAGATTTGTGATGGAGAATATTTGTTACCCTTAGCTTCTATCCATGCATCTCCTTTATCTGAATTAATAATTTTAAAAGGTGCAGTTTCAACATCTTTTTTTACAGATGGATCATCAAAATTTCTTCCAATTAATCTTTTAACAGCAAATATTGTATTTTCAGGATTAGTTACAGCTTGTCTTTTTGCAGGTTGTCCAATTAGTTTTTCATCATTATCAGAAAATGCAACTACAGAAGGAGTTGTTCTTGCACCTTCAGCATTTTCTAATACTTTAGCCTGTGTACCCTCCATTACAGCTACACAAGAGTTTGTTGTTCCTAAATCTATTCCTATTACTTTGCTCATAATTTTAATTCCTATTCGACATATAAGTGCTATTTTTTAGACTACAACCGTCTAAAAAAATTAAATTTTGGTTGTTTTTATTGATTTTTTTCATCTTAATGATTTTCTTTCAGTTCTTCTTTCTTCTCTTCTTTTACAATTTTCTTAGAAACACCAACTAAAGATGGTCTCAATAATCTATCTTTCATCATAAATCCCCTTTGTATTTCTTGTACGATTGTTCCAGGCTCTCTTGTATCATCTTCTACTTCCATCATTGCTTGATGAAGATTTGGATCAAGTTTTTCATTGATTGATTTTATAGGTTCAATATTATTTTTTTTGAATATTGAAAGCATATCGTCGTTAATAATATTTAAATGCTCTAGAATTTTTTTAAGTGCTTCTGTATCTTTTAATTTTTCATCATTTTCTAATGAAATTTTTGATCTCTCAAGATTATCTAACAAATTTAATGCTTCTTTAGCGAAAGAATAACCACCATACTCATATGCATCCTCTTTTTCTTTTTCAAACCTTCTTCTTTGGTTTTCCATCTCAGCGAAAGTTCTAGCTAACTTATCTTTGAGCGTTTCTAATTCTTCCTCAGGGGTAAGTTTCTTATCTTCTTTTTCAGAGTCTAATTTTTTTTCATCACTTTCTTGATTTGCATTACTACTTTCTGTTTCTAGTGTATCTAACTCTTCACCTTCGGGTGTATTTTTATGTATATCTTCTTTTAATTCTTCCTTATCCATATTGTTTATATGGTAAGAAAAAGTATAATTTCTAGATGTCGATAAAAAAAATTGATGAGATATTCATTGGCTCAAATAATAAAGGAAAACTTAAGGAAATAGCAGATCTTTTACCTAAAAGTTTAAAAATCTACTCAAATTTAGACTTTAAAATACCCAGCCCGATAGAAACAGGAAACACATTTAAGCAAAATTCTCTTTTAAAGGCAAAATATTTTTCGAAAAAAACTAATAAAATTTGTATGTCTGATGACTCAGGAATTGAAATAGACATTTTAGATAAAGCACCCGGCATATTTTCAGCAGATTGGTCAGGAAAAAAAAGAAATTTTAATTTAGCTATTAAAAAAGTTTATAGAGAAATTTCTAAAAAAGATAAAAATTGGAAAAAAAAGAAATTGAGCGCAAGATTTATATGTGTTCTCACTATCTTTTGGCCAAACGGAAAATTTATAAGTAAAATCGGAAAAATTGAGGGTAGGATATCTAATTTAAAAAGAGGAAAAAACGGTTTTGGATATGATCCAATTTTTATTCCAAAAGGGAAAAGATTAACTTTTGGCGAGATGGAACCTCAAGAAAAATATAAAATAGATCATCGATCAGATGCATTTAAAAAAATTAAAAAATTTTTTTAAATTTATTATCCTCAATACTGTATAAATTTAGCTGATGTGTAATTGTATTTTTACTTATTTCAAAAATTCCTATTTTGCCCATAAATTTGTTTTTTTTATAAAATATTTTTTTTGAAACATTAAAATCATTTTCATAAATTAAAAAATAGACTAAACCTATCAAATCATAGCTTAAAAATGAAAGTTGATCGCCATCTAATCCATAAGTATTCTTGAACTCATTCATAAATATTTCATAATTACTTTTATTTATAGATGGAAAATACATTGGATGAAGGGAATTTTCTTTTAAAAGACTTTCATCAAACCACTGATTCAAAGTTATATAAGAAATTCTCTTTGAGGAAACATCTGTGTATAGGAGAGATGTAGCTACACTTTTTAAATTTTCATCGAAATCTGCAATAACAACTGAGTCAAAATTTATATTTCCAAGGGTATCTTTTTTTTTTAAGCTTTGGATTTTTCTATCTTTGTCTTTAAATGATAAACCTTCTATTCTTTTTATTTCGTTTTTAAGATTATTTTTTCTTACTTTATAATTTGTTAAATTTTCAATTTGTTTTGTGAGTTTAGTTGGTTCTCTGTCATAATAAAATACTTTTTTATGTTTGATCTTAGTTTTATTAATTGCCTGTTCTATTTCATTCTTAAATCGTGACTTAGGAATTAAAAAAATACTATTTGATAAATTATTTATATCACTAAATTTTTTTATTGTTTGTAATTGTGATATGGCATTTACTCCTGCACTAATTACGTTTTTTGGATTACCAATTAATTTGTTTGTAAAAGAAATAAAAGTAACATCCTTTAGGTCATCAAGATATTTAATACTCTCATTAAATACTGGCCCAATGATTATTCTTACGCCATTTTTATGTAATTCTTTAGATACTTTCAAAGCATCAATAGGATTTGATTTTGTGTCTCTAGGAATTATTTCTATTCGATCATCATTTATTTTGTTTATAGCTATTCTTGTTGATTTTATAATTTTTTCACCAATTAAAGAATTTTCACCACTTAAGGGAACTATTAATCCAATCTTAATTTTTTCAGAAGCAAAAACATTTTGATACAAGAGGAAGATGCTCATTATAAATAATAACAATTTAATTAAAGTTTTCATTTAAGTTTTAATAATATATTTAAATAAAGAAGTCATATGAATCTAAATAATAATAAATTTAAACCTGGGCTATATTGTGTTGCTACACCAATTGGAAATATGGGCGATATTTCATTTAGAGCTATTAAAATCCTTCAGGAGTCTGATTTAATCTTATGCGAAGATACAAGAGTTACAAAAAAAATACTTCAAAAGTTCGAAATAAATAAAACACTTATTTCAAATCACAAATTTAATGAAAATAAAAATTTAGAGAAAGTTATAGAAATACTGAAAAATAATAAAATAGTATCACTGGTTTCTGATGCAGGTACACCCGCTGTTTCAGATCCTGGAAAAATATTAGTTAAAGAGTGTATCAAAAATAAAATTAATATTTTTCCTATACCAGGCGCATCAGCTGCAAGTTCAGCAATATCGGTAAGTGGTTTTTCTGATAATTTTTATTTTTGTGGATTTCTTCCAGAAAAACAAAATCAAGTTAAGAAACTATTCAAAAGCCTATCATTACTTGATGGTTCAATTGTATTTTTTATATCACCAAATAAATTATATAAAAGAATTGATGATGTGAGAGAATTTTTTTCAAATAGAGATATTTTAATTTGTAGAGAAATTACAAAATATCACGAAGAATATATTAGAACCTCAGTAAAAGAATTAGCAAACATAAATTTTTCAAGAAAAGGTGAGATAACTGTTGTTATTTCTGAAATTAAAAAACAAAAATTAAGTTTCAAAGAACTTGAAGAATCAGATAAAAAAAAAATTAATCAATTAATTAAAAAAATGTCTATTAAAGATATAGTAAAAAAAGTTTCAGAAGATAGAGAAATTTCAAAAAAACTAATTTATAAGTATTGTCTTGAAATAAAGAATGAAAATTAGAAAAATTATATTATTGTTAACTTTTGTAATACTTTCTAGCTGTGTTGGTTATTCCTCGACTGGTGTTTTGGGAACAGGTGTATCAATTGCATTAGACCCAAGAAGTTTTGGCACTCAAATAGATGACTCAATAATGCAACAAAATCTCAGAGCAAAATTACTATCAACAGATAAAAGTTATATTATTTCTGTAAAAACAAAGGTTTTAGATGGAAGAATATTTCTTACGGGTAAAGTAAATTCAGTTGAAGATAAATTAAAAATAACAAAACTGGCTTGGGAAATCAAAGGGGCAAGATCAGTAAATAATGATTTAAGAATCAAGGAGGAATTTAATTTTAAAAGATCTGCAAAAGATTTGCTGATAACTTCGCAACTTAGAGCAGCCATAATTGGTAACAAAAAAATTAAATCAGTTAACTACAATATTGATACTTATAAAAAGAAAATTTATGTTTATGGTATAGCACAAAATAAAGTTGAAAGAGATGAGATAGTTAAAGAAGCTAAACAAATTCTAGATGTTGAAGATGTAATAACTAGTATTTTTTTAGTTGATGATTTAAGAGTTGTTAAAAAGTAATAATTATTTAACTTATTTTTTTATATTTAATTACGCCAGCAGAATAAGCAGCAACAGATGCTAAATCTAATATTTCAGATGTAGATGATCTTAGTGGGGCAATTTCTATTGGCTGAGCTAGCCCTATTAATAAGGGGCCAATAACTTTTGCTCCCCCAAGTGTTTTCATAATTTTATTAGAAATAGCTGCACTATGTTGACCTGGCATTATTAAAATATTTGCATTTCCTACTATTTCTGAAAACGGATATAATTCAGTATATTGTTCGTTAAGGGCAACATCGGGCTGCATATCACCATCAAATTTAAAATCTACTTTTCTTTCCTTAAGTATTTCTACTGCATCTCTAATATGTTTTGTTCTACTAGTTATCGGTTGGCCAAATGTTGAATGAGATAAAAAAGCAACTTTAGGATCAAATCCAAATAGCCTTGCAACTCTTGCAGAAGAAATTGCTATATCAGCTAATTCTTTAGAGGAAGGATATTCATTAACTGAAGTATCTCCAATAAATACAGTTTTACCCTTATTAACTACCATATTTAATCCAAACATTATTTCACCTTCTCTAGGAGGTATTACTTTTTTAATTTTTTCTAACGATTGAGAGTATCTTCTAGTATTACCTGTGACCATAGCATCGGCATCTCCACACTCAACCATACAGGATGACCAAATAACTCTGTCATTTCTAATCATCCTATCACAATCTCTCTCAAGTAAACCTTGGTTTCTATGTAATTTTTTAAAAAGAAATTTAACATACTTTGCTCTCATTTTTTTATCAGTAGAATTTACGATTTTAATATCTAGGTTTTCTCCATAACCAATCTCTTTAAGTCTTTGTTTAACAACATTCTCTTTTGCAACAATTATTGGATTTCCTAGACCACCATTTTTAAATGCAATTGCAGCCTTAAGTGTATTTTCATCTTCACCATCTGCAAATACAACAGTTTTTTGATTTTTTTTAACTTTAGAATTTATACCTTGAAGAATAGTTACTGATGGATCCAATCTTTGTTTTAATTGTTCAGAGTATAAGTCAAAATTTTCAATTTTTTTTCTAGCGACTCCACTTTTTATTGCAGCTTTTGCCACCGCTACTGGGATTACACTTATTAATCTTGGGTCAAAGGTAGATGGAATAATGTAATCTTTACCATATTTGGGTCTATCCCCCCCCATTGCTGCAGCTACTTCATCGGGAACTCTTTCTCTGGCCAATCTAGCAATCGCATTAGCTGCAGAAATTTTCATTTCCTCATTTATTGTTTTTGCTCTTACATCCAGTGCCCCTCTAAATATATACGGAAAACCAATTAAATTGTTAACTTGGTTTGCATAATCTGATCTACCAGTTGCTATAATTGCGTCTTTTCTAATCTTATAAGCTTCCTCTGGTAAAATTTCTGGATCTGGGTTAGCGCATGCAAATATAATTGGGTTTTTTGCCATTTGTTTAATCATTTCTTTTTTAAGTATACCTGCTGATGATAGTCCTAAAAAAACATCTGCATTTTTTAATGCATCAATTAGAGTTTTATCTTTTGTTTTTTTTGCATATTTTAATTTCCACTTATTTAATCTTTTTCTGTCTAAACTAATTACACCTTTGCTATCAATCATTGTTAAATTTTGTTTTTTTACTCCTAATTTTATAAATAGATCTGAGCAAGCCATAGCAGATGCTCCAGCACCGTTTACAACAACTTTTATTTTAGAAATTATTTTTTTAGTAATATGTATTGAATTAATGAGTGCTGCTGATGTTATAATTGCTGTTCCATGTTGGTCATCATGAAATACCGGTATATCAAGTATTTTTTTTAAATTTTCCTCAATTATAAAGCACTCTGGGGCAGCAATATCCTCAAGATTGATACCACCAAAACTAACAGCAAAATTTTTTATACTATTAACTATTTCTTCAGGATCTTTACTGTCAATTTCTAAATCAATAGCATCTATATCTGCAAATCTTTTAAATAATACTGCTTTACCTTCCATTACAGGTTTTGATGCAATTGCTCCTAAGTTACCCAATCCTAAAATTGCAGATCCATTACTTATCACTGCAACCAAATTTCCTTTAGTAGTATAATCATATGCTCGCTCTGGATTTTTAAAAATTTCTTTAACTGGGGCTGCGACACCTGGAGAGTAAGCTAAAGCCAAATCTCTTTTTGATGTCATCGGTTTTGATGAATTTATCTCAATCTTGCCAGATTTATTTGAATTATGAAATTCTAGAGCCTCTTTATCTGAATAATGTTCAATTTTGTTTTTTTTCATAAGGCAAATTAAATATACTATTAAGGTAAATTTAAGACTAATATGATTTATGAACCTCATTAAGTCAACAAGCACATTTAGTCTATTTGTTTTGTTAAGCAGAGTTCTTGGGTACATAAGAGATTTTTTTATAGCAATATACCTTGGTTCTGGACCTTTAGCGGACGCTTTTTTTGTAGCCTTTAGAATTCCAAATACTTTTAGAAGATTATTTTCAGAGGGAACTTTTAATGCTGCGTTTGTTCCCTCTTATTCTTCAGAACTTCTTAAAACAAAAAAAAATGCAAGCTCTTTTGCAAGCACAATTTTTAATTTATTGTTATTAAGCCTGTTCTTTACGATCTTAATAATTGAAATATTTATGCCAGCATTTATTAAAATAATTGCACCAGGATTTTCAAATGACCCAGAAAAATTAAATATTGCGATTGACCTAACTAGAATTACATTTCCTTTTTTATTTTTTATTAGTCTTGCATCTTTTTTTTCAGCAATTTTAAACTCACATAATAAATTTGCTGCTGCAGCTGCCGCACCAATAATTTTGAATATATTGTTAATAATTTGTTTGATATATGCTGAAAATTTAAATGATAATTTGGTTTATTACTTATCTTACACTGTTACTATTGCAGGGCTCTTACAATTTATTTTTTTATTAATATTTGTTAAAAAATATTTTGTAATAAAAATAAACTTTCACTTTAAAATAAACAATAAGGTTAAAAACTTTTTTAGTAAACTTTTACCAAGCATATTTTCATCAGGTGTAACCCAAATAAATATCTTAGTTGGAACAATTATTGCTTCATTTCAAGCAAGTGCTGTTTCATATTTATATTATGCAGATAGAATTTATCAGATAAATTTAGCAATAGCGGGTATTGCTATAGGTACTGTGATACTTCCAAACTTAAGTCGACATATTAAAAGAAATAACTCCTTAAAAACAAGAGAATTACAGAATAAAGCTTTAGAATTGAGTTTATTTTTAAGTCTACCGGCATCACTTGCTCTCATGGTTGGTTCAGAGCAAATAACATCTGCTTTATTTGGATATGGTTCTTTCGACAAGTTAAGTGTTAGTAATTCTGCAAAAGCTTTATTCTATTTTTCTTTTGGGCTTCCAGCATTTTCTTTGATTAAAATATTTTCAACCTTTTTGTTTGCAAGAAATGACACTAAAACACCATTTAAATATTCTTTAATCTCTGTAATTTTAAATATCACAATCAGTTTAATGTTTTTTTCAAAGGTTGGATTTATTATAATACCAATTGCAACCACAATCTCCTCATGGTTTAATGGAATTATCTTATTAGTTTTCGTAATTAATAAAAACCACTTTAAATTTAGTTCAAATTTTATTATTCAAATATCAAAAATTATTTTCTCAAATATAATTGCAATTTTCATATTTTACTTTTTAATAAATCTTTTAGAGAGCTCATTAGTCTATGTAAATAATTATAAATTTATTTTTATTGTTTTGATTGTTTTATTAACTTTTGTTTCATACATTGGAATTTCAATTATTATAAAAGCCTTTAAAATTTCAGATATTAATTTAAAGTATTAAAAAATGTCCAAAAAAATATTTTCTGGTGTTCAGCCTACTGGCAATCTTCATTTAGGTAACTACCTTGGAGCTATCAAAAATTTTGTAGATTTAAATAATGATAATCAAAATGAATGTATTTTTTGTGTTGTAGATTTACATGCAATTACTATTAAGCAAGATAAAGATCAATTAAAGAATAATATTCGTGAAACAACTGCAACATTTATAGCAAGCGGTATTGATCCAAGTAAAAGTATTATTTTTAATCAATCAAAAGTTCATGCACATGCAGAAGGATCATGGATGTTAAGTTGCATGGCACCAATGGGTTGGTTAAATAGAATGACACAGTTTAAAGAAAAAGCTGGCAAAGATAAGGAAAAAGCATCAGTAGGTCTATATATTTATCCTGTATTGATGGCCAGTGATATATTACTATATGATGCTACGCATGTACCTGTTGGAGAAGATCAGAAACAACACTTGGAATTAACTAGAGATATTGCTCAAAAATTTAACAAAGACTTCAACTGTGATGATTTTTTAAAAGTTCCTGAACCTCTAATAAAAAAAAATTTTTCAAGAATAATGAGTTTAAAAGATGGTTTAAAAAAAATGAGTAAATCAGATCCATCTGATCTTAGTAGAATTAATTTAACTGATACAAAAGACGAAATTATAAATAAAATTAAAAAAGCAAAAACTGACTCTTTTTCAATTCCCAATGAAGAGCAAAAATTAAAAGATAGACCTGAAGCTCAAAATCTTCTTGAAATTTATTCTAGTATTTCTAATCAAACTTTAAATAAAACTTTAGATGAATTTGGTGGTAAAAATTTTTCAGATCTAAAAAATCAATTAGCGGAGATTTTATCAAGTAAAATTTCTCCAATCTCTGATGAAATAAAAAAATTGATTAATGATCAAGAATATCTAGATAAGGTTTTAGTACAAGGAGCAAGTAAAGCCGAGGAAATTGCAGGAAAAAAGATAAAAGAAATGAAGGAAATAATAGGTTTTTAAAATTCTTTAAATTTAAGAATTTATAGTTATATAACGAATATGTATATCCAAACACAAGAAACACCAAACCCTAATTCACTAAAATTTTTACCAGGTAAAAAAGTTTCAAATGATGGACCTTTTGAATTCCTAAATGAAAGTCAAACAGAAATCCCAATATTAAAAAATATTTTATCAATAAATGGTGTTACAGGTATATTTTTGAGTGAAGACTTTTTATCAATTAATAAATCAAAAGATGAAAAATGGGAAAATATAAAGCATATTGTGATTTCACATCTCAATGAATATTATGATGAAGGTAATGAATTTATCATAGATAAAAAGATAGAATTAGATGATCATAAAGAGTATGGAGAAATTGAAAATAGAATAATTAAGATATTAGAAACTAAAATTAGACCAGCCGTTGCAAGAGATGGAGGAGATATAACATTTAAGGAATTTAAAGATGGGAAAGTTACAGTTATGTTAAAAGGTAGCTGCTCAGGGTGCCCTTCTTCAACTTTAACTTTAAAACAAGGAGTACAAAACCTCCTTTGCCATTATATACCTGAAGTTAAAGAAGTTTTAGCTGTATAATATCTCTGCTATCAACTATAAGAAATCAAAAGATATATGAAAAAAAAAATTTATAAAAAAAAACAATATGAAAGTAATTTTAATTTTTTAAAAACTTTATTAGCCAGCTTATTTTTAATTCTAATATTCTCAATTTTACCAAATTCAATCAGTTTCATAAAAAAAAATTTAAAATCAAACGAAGTTGTTTTTAATTCTTCAAAACAAAGTTTTAATGAAATACTTGATAAGGAAAATAAAAATAATAAAATAATTAAAGATTCAATCAAAGATAGATTTACATGGAATATTTTTGAAGATATTGATGTTTTTGGAAAAGACGAGGATGACGAAGATCCTCAAAGATTAAGTGCCTCAACAATAGAAGAGCTATTCAAAGATAATGGATATAATTTGGATACTGTTAAAAAAACTAAATTAGTAAATGCAGGTAACCAATTAACAAAACTTCCTAAAGAACTTAAAAATATTGAGAGTCCTAAAAAAAGAAAACAACTATTTATTAAAATTGTATTACCATTAATCATTGAGGAAAATCTTAAAATAAGATTTGATCGAAAAAAACTCTTTGAAATTTTGAATAAAAATAATACTTCAAAACGTGATAAAGGGTGGCTTGAACTGAAATTTAAACAGTATGGTGTAAAAAATAATGATTTGGCAAAACTTAAAATAAGAATGGATGAAATTCCAGTTTCACTAGCAATAGCGCAAGCTGCTAAAGAAACCGGGTGGGGAAGTTCAAGGTTTGCTCAAGAAGGTAATGCTTTGTTTGGACAATGGACATGGTCAGGCGAAGGTATTAAGCCCTTAGAAATTGAAAAAGATAAAAAACATAAAGTCGCAAAATTTAAAATATTGAAAGCATCAGTAAGAGCATATCAAAGAAATTTAAATACACATCCTAGTTATAAAGAATTCAGAATTGAACGAGCAATTCAAAGAGATAATGATGAAAAATTAGATAGTTTGAAACTAGTTAATTTTTTAAAAAAATATGCGGAAACAGGAAAAGAATATACAGAAGTTCTTAAAAAAATTATTAATCAGAATTCTTTAACTGATTTTGATGATGTAGATATTTTGCCTACAAGTTTAAAAATGAAAAATTTAATTTAAAGTAAACTGAGTTCCAAACCATCTCCATCCATCTTCATCTTGCATTGAACAATTAATTCTCCCTCTTCTAGGTAAAAATTTTTCAGTTAAAATTACTTCAATTTTATCTTTTTTATAGTTTAGTTTAGAATTTTTCCATTCCCCACCTTCATTTGAGAAGCAATTTATTTTATTGATTTTAGGTTGATCATTAAAAAACTCAATTACTAGTTCTGGTGGATTATTAACATCTAATAAAAATTTTTCTTCTGGAGTTATAACTTTATATTGGATTGGCAAAAGATTTATCAAAAACTTAAATCTTTCTAAATCTCCATATTTTTCATTTATTGGAAATCTAGGTAATTCATATTTATCTTTATTTAAATCTATAACTCCTGAATGTTGACCAAAAGCATATTGAAATTTTTTTGTAATATATTTTTTTTGCTCTAAACTATACTCACCAAACGGGTATGAAAAAAAATTAGAATTATAGCCTAAATTTTTTTCAAATATTTTTATTGATTTGTTAATATCTTTTTCAAATTCTTCAAATTTAAAATCTACTAAGTAATCATGAGAGTGTGAGTGATTTCCAATAAATACAAAATCTTCTTTTGATATTTCTATAATTTGATCCCAATTCATATAACCTTTTTTACCCACAGCCTCTGTTGAAACAAATAAAATGAATGGGATTTTATTTTTTTTTAAAATTGGCCAAGCATTTAAATAAAAAGAAGAAAATGCATCATCGATAGTAAGTAAAATTTTTTTATTTCCACTTACTTTATTAAATTCTAATTCAAAGTTTTTTGGATTTAAAAATGAAAAATTATTTTCCTTTATAATTTTTAGATGTTTTCGAAATATATTAATTTTTATATTGGTAGAAGGGTATTTATTTTCTTCAAATCTATGGTACATTAATGCCAAAATTCCCTTTTCATTAGGTTCATATTTTTTGTTTACAGCATCTGCATAAGCATTTAAAAAAAATAGGTAAAATATGATAAATTTAATAATCGATGCGGCTAATGAAAAAATTGTTTTTATGATCATTACTGATAAACAATCATATACCAGCAGACATATAAACAGTAGAGAAAACTTTGATAATTTTATGAAACTTCTTTTGAAATTTTTGAATATAAAAAAAATTAAAATAACTGATATTTGTAGAATTTTTGTTAATTTAGGACCTGGCAAATTTACTAGTCTTAGAATTTCCTTATCAGTAGCCAAAGCTATTTCATTAGCAAATAGTGCTGATTTAATTGGTTTTAAATCGCAGGAGATAACAAAAAAAAATTTTAAAAATTTAATTAAATTAGATAAAAATAAAAGTTTGATAAAACCCATATATCCGAGTTAGAATAAATTATGTCTGAAACCATTGAACAAATTTGTCAAAAGAAAGGTGTTAAACTTACTGATCAGAGAAAAATAATTGCTAAAGTTTTATCTGAATCAAAAGAAGTCTATGGCGAGTCGGATCATCCAGACGTAGATGAATTATATCAAAGGGTTTCTAAACTAGACTCCAAAATAAGTATTGCTACAGTTTATAGAACAGTCAAGCTTTTTGAAGAGGCTGGTATACTTACTAAGCATGATTTTAAAGGTGGAAAAGCAAGATATGAAACATTAGTTGAAAGTCATCATGATCATCTTATTGATATTAAAACAGGGGAAATCATTGAGTTTGTTGATGAAGAGATAGAGAAACTGCAAAAAAAAGTTGCAGAAAAGTATGGGTATAATTTAGTAGATCATAAATTAGAGCTTTACGGAATTAAAAAAAGTAAATGATAGTCATTTAAAAGCATATTTAAAATAAAATATGAAAAAAAAAAAAATCTTCATAAAAACTTTTGGTTGTCAAATGAATGAGTATGACTCTAATAGAATTTATGACTCTGTTAGCAAAATAGGTTTTGTAAAAACTTATAGTCAATCAGATGCAGACTGTTACATTTTAAATACATGTCATATACGTGATAAAGCCAAAGAAAAAGTTTATCACGAAATTGGTAGAGTTAAAAAATTATATAGAGATAAAAAAAAACCAATAATGGTTGTTGCAGGCTGTGTTGCCCAGGCTGAAAATGAGGAAATGGTAAAGAGAGAACCATATATAGATATTGTTTTGGGGCCTCAATCTTATCACAAAGTTAATTTTTTATTGAAAAATCACATTGCAAACTTTAAACAAGAAGAAACAGAATTTGATACTATTTCAAAATTTGGCTATTTTGATCAAATAAAGAATAATAATAATAAAGTTTCAGCATTTTTAACTGTTCAAGAGGGATGTGACAAGTTTTGTAACTTTTGTGTAGTTCCTTTTACAAGAGGGCCTGAATATTCGCGACCAATTGAAAAAATTATATTTGAAGCTGAAGAATTAATTGAAAATGGGGTAAAAGAGATAACTTTGCTTGGACAGAATGTCAATGCATACTCTTATAAAGAAAATTCTAAAGAATTCAGAATTTCTGATTTAATAGATCGACTCAATCAATATTCAGAATTAGAGAGAATAAGATATACCACTTCACATCCTAAAGATATGACTGATGATTTGATTGATTGCTATACTTCTTGCCATAAATTAATGCCTTTTGTTCACTTACCAATCCAAAGTGGTTCTAATAGAATTTTAGAATTAATGAACAGAAAACATACAGTTGATGATTACATAAAAATTTATGAAAGATTAAAAAAAATTAATAATGAAATCGAATTTTCAAGTGATTTTATTATTGGCTATCCTGGTGAAACACATAAAGATTTTGAGGAAACATTAAATTTAATAAAACAAATAAAATTTATTAACTCTTTCTCATTTATTTTTAGCCCAAGACCAGGAACAAAAGCGTCTAAATTAGAAATGATAGATGAAAACATAGCTAAAGAGAGACTTACTTTAGTGCAAAGTAAATTATTTAATAATCAAAAAGAAATGAACAGATCAATGGAAAATGATACCATTGATGTACTTGTAGAAAATAAATTAGAAAAACAAAATAAATTTTTTGGTAGAAATAAGTATATTTCCCCTGTAATTTTTGATGGAATTAAAAGTGATATAGGCAAAATTGTGAAAGTAAAAATTCAAACCAGTAACCAAAATACTTTGTTTGGTTTGATAAATAAAAATATGCGAGCAGCTTGAATTGAGTAATTTAAATAAAAAAAGAATTATTTCAGAGCTTAAATATGTGTATTCTGAAAAAAATGCTTTAAGTATAATATTTCAAAATAATGACCTATTACTTGGTGTAGCAGGTGAATTTAATAATAACTTAAAGGAATTAGAAAAAATTACAAATACCAGTTTATATTCTAGAGGAAATTCTATCCTAGTAAAAAGTGATCCTGAAAAGAATAATATAGTTAAAAATGCAATTCAATTTTTAACTGAACAATATTTAAATAATGGAACAATTGAAAAAAAAGATATAATTTCTTCCATAAATAAATTTATGATTGACGAAAAAAATACTTCTGAAAAAAAAGTAGAATACATTATTAAAACACCAAAAAAATCTGTAATTCCTAGGTCTGAAAAACAGAGGGATTATGT
The DNA here is from genome assembly GCA_902636075.1 of uncultured Pelagibacteraceae bacterium. GTDB lineage: Bacteria > Pseudomonadota > Alphaproteobacteria > Pelagibacterales > Pelagibacteraceae > Pelagibacter. The sequence goes on from CACPQM010000004.1 coordinate 44,915, forward strand.
AAGAGCTTTAAACGACTCTGAAATAATCATTTCAGCAGGGCCAGCTGGAACTGGTAAAACTTTTTTAGCAGTTGCAGTAGCACTGACAATGCTGTTAGAAAAAAAAATAGAAAAAATTATTTTATCAAGACCTGCTGTCGAAGCCGGTGAAAGACTTGGATTTTTACCTGGTGATATGAAAGAGAAGGTTGATCCATATTTAAGACCATTATATGACTCTTTGTATGATTTATTAGATTTTGAAAAGATACAAAAAAAAATTGAGGTTGGAGATATAGAGATAGCTCCTCTTGCATTTATGAGAGGCAGAACACTAAAAAATTCATTTGCAATTCTTGATGAGGCACAAAATGCAACTGGTACCCAAATTAAAATGTTTTTAACAAGAATTGGTGAGAATTCCAAGATAGTTATCAATGGAGATCCATCACAAATTGATTTACCAAATAAATCACTTTCAGGATTAATTAGATCAAAAAAATTACTCGGACATTTAAAAGAAATTTCAGTAGTTGATTTTGATCATAAAGATGTAGTTAGACATCCACTCGTATCAAAAATTGTTAAGGCATATTCAGATAAAAGCTCTGAGGGATGATTAAGGCCCATGTAATATCTGGTCATTCAAATTGGACAAAAATTATTAAAGATCCTAATATTTACTTACATAAAAGACTAAAAGTTTTATCAAAAGCACCTTTTTTTAAACATAAAAATCACGAATTTTCTATACTTCTAACTACTAATAGAAAAATGAAAAAGCTAAATTTTAAATTCAGAAAAAAAAATAAAACTACAGATGTTTTATCCTTTCCTATTAAAATTAAAGAAAAAAAAAAACTTTATGTGGGAGATATAGCAATTAGTTATGAAATAATTGAAAAAAGATCTAAAGGAACAAATTTTTTTTTAGAGTTTGATAAAGTGTGGATACATGGTTATCTTCATCTAATTGGCTATGATCATAAAAGACCAGACGAATTTAGAAAAATGGTTAGAAAAGAAAAATTAATATTGAAATATTTTCATAAATTAAATTGACTTTAATATACAAAAATCAAATTTTATTATATTCATTTGTATTTCTATTAGGTTTAATTTCTTCCTTCAGTCTTCCACCTTATGATTTATTTTATCTAAATTTTTTTTCTTACCCAGCTTTTTTGTGGATATTGTTATTGCAACCTAAAAATAAAATTAAATCATTTAATATTGGATGGATATTTGGTTTTGGTTATTTTATTTCCAATTTATATTGGATAACTAATTCACTTACATTTGAAGATATTTTTAAACCGTTGATACCGTTTGCATTAATTTTAATACCTTTGTTTTTAGGATTATTTTATGGTTTATCAACTTTAACCTTTTCATTTTTAAATCCACAAAAAAACTTCATATCAATATTAATATTAGTTACTTCTTTATCTATATTTGAATATATTAGAAGTTTTATCTTTGGAGGTTTCCCGTGGAATTTAATTTCATTTAGTTTCGTAAATTATATAGAATTTATTCAATTACTTTCTATAACAGGTACTTATGCTTTTAATTCAATAATTATTTTATTATTTCTACTGCCAACTATTTTTCTTTTTAATTACAAAAAAAACTTCAAAATAAGTATATTTATTTTCTCTTTATTACTGTTTTTTACCAATTACCTTTGGGGAAATTTAAATTTAAGAAATCATGAATTGAATGAGAAAGAAGATTTAGGATTTACTATCAAGATAATTTCTCCAAATATAAATATTAAAAGATATTTTCAAAATGAAAACCCCAGTGAATTTATTTCTGAATTAATTAATATTTCTGAGCCAAATACTTTAAGTGAAACATTATTTATTTTACCGGAGGGTATTCTTTCAAGTATTTACTATGAGGATCTTAAAAAATTTCAAAGTTTATTTTCAAATAATTTTTCAAAAAAACATAATATTATTTTAGGTATGAATATATACGAAAACCAAAAAATTTATAATTCTCTCTTGGTTTTAGATAATGAACTTAATATTTTACACAAATATTACAAAAATAAACTAGTACCATTTGGGGAGTTTTTACCATTCGAAAAAATATTAGGTAAATTAGGTTTCAAAAAAATTACCCAAGGTTATTATTCTTTTTCAGCAGATAAAAAAAGGAATCCAATTAAATTGTACGATTATAATTTTATCCCACTTATTTGTTACGAAGTTATTTACTCTGGTAAAATTAATACAAGTAAAAAAAATTATGATTTTATTTTAAATATATCTGAGGATGGATGGTTTGGAAATTCTATCGGTCCATATCAACACTTCTCTCACTCAGTCTTTAGATCGATTGAGGAGGGAAAACCTCTAATAAGATCTTCAAACAACGGAATTTCAGCCTTTGTAAATTCAAAAGGTCAAGTACTTGATGAGAATTTAACAAAAAATAAGGGATTTATTGAAATAAATTCTTTTAGAAAGTCTGATAATACTATCTTTAATTTACATGGCAATAAGATCTTCTTTTATTTTCTATCCATTTATATTAGTTTAATTTTTTTTTTTAAAACACGGGAGAATTAATGAAAAAAAATTTTTTATTTACTAGTGAGTCCGTTTCAGAAGGACATCCGGATAAAGTTTGTGACAGAATTTCAGATATGGTTGTAGACACTTTTTTAGCTTCTGAGCCACAAGCAAGAGTAGCTTGTGAAACTTTAACGACAACAAATAAAGTTGTATTAGCAGGAGAAGTAAGAGGCCCAGAGCTCAAGCAAGATGAACTAATTTCAAAAGTAAGGGATTGCATCAAAGATATTGGTTATGATCAAGATGGCTTTTCTTGGAAAGAACAAACTAAAATCGAAACACATTTACACTCACAATCAGCTGATATTGCTATGGGAGTAGACTCAGCTGGAAATAAAGATGAAGGTGCTGGAGATCAGGGAATAATGTTTGGTTATGCATGTAACGAAACAGATGTTTTGATGCCGGCCCCAATTCATTATTCGCATAAAATTTTGAGATTAATGGCTGAAGATAGAAAATCAGGAAAGTTAAATGGAATAGAACCAGACTCAAAAAGTCAAATTACCATCGAATATAAAGATGGTATGCCTGCTGCTGTGACATCAGTAGTGATTTCTACACAACATTCAAAAGATGTTAACTTGGCTAAAGTTAAAGAACTTTGTATGCCATATATAGAAAGATCTATTCCTAAAAATTTATTAGGTAGCCTTGATGAAAACGAGATTTATATAAATCCTACTGGAAATTTTGTAATTGGAGGTCCAGATGGAGATAGTGGATTAACAGGGAGAAAAATTATAGTTGATACCTATGGAGGTGCCGCACCACATGGAGGAGGAGCTTTTTCTGGAAAAGATCCAACAAAAGTTGACAGATCAGCAGCATATGCATCAAGATACTTAGCCAAGAATGTCGTTGCATCAAAAATTGCAGACAAATGTTTAATTCAATTAGCTTATGCTATAGGAGTGTCCAAGCCTCTGTCAATTTATGTAGATTTATTCGACAATGATGATGAAAAAAATTTACATGTAGAAAAACTCATTAAGGAAAACTTTGATCTAAGTCCAAGAGGAATTAGAGAAATGCTTGGTTTGAATAAACCCATATATGAAAAAACTGCAGCTTATGGTCATTTTGGAAGGATACCTGAAAATGATGGATCATTTTCATGGGAAAAAACAGACAAATCTGGAGTTTTTAGTAAGTAAATATTGTTGAAAATCAATTAAAAATAACTATATTCCAATTATATTGTTGAAATTTCAAAAATGGGCTTAGGCCCATTTTTTTTTGGATGAAAAAATATGTTAAATAGAAGAGCTGATAAACTTGAATTATTGAGAATTGCCGAAGCTGTTGCTTTGGAAAAATCTATTGATAAAGAACTCATAATTGACTCAATGGAGACAGGTATTGCCAAAGCGGCAAAGTCAAAATTTGGTTCAGATAACGAAATTAAAGTAGAAATTAACAGAGATAATGGAGATATAGGTATATTCAGAAGATTAAAAATTGTAGAAAAACCAGAAAATTCAAATATAGAAATCACCCTAAAAGATGCAATAAAACTAAATCAATTAAACAAAGATAAAAATATTGGAGATGAGGTTTTGCAACCTTTACCTTCTTTTGATTTTGGAAGAATTGCAGCTCAAACTGCTAAGCAAGTAATTAGTTTTAATGTTAGAGAGGCTGAAAGAGAAAGGCAATTTAACGATTTCATTGAAAAAAAGGATACAATTTTAAGTGGAATTGTAAAAAGATTAGAGTTCGGCAATGTAATTGTTGATCTTGGAAGAACTGAAGCAATAATTCAAAAAAATGAAATGATACCACGTGAAAATATTAAAGCGGGAGATAGAGTTAAAGCATACTGCTTAGATGTTAGAAGAGAGCCAAGAGGACAACAAATTTTTTTATCAAGGGCGCACCCAAAATTCATGGAAAAATTATTTGTTCAAGAAGTCCCAGAAATTTATGATGGTTTAATAGAAATTAAATCATCATCGAGGGATCCAGGAAGTAGAGCAAAAATTTGTGTCAAAGCGATAGATACATCATTAGATCCCGTAGGTGCATGCGTTGGAATGAGAGGTAGTAGAGTTCAAGCAGTAGTAAATGAACTTCAAGGAGAAAAAATAGACATAGTAAATTGGTCAGAAGATCCAGCTATTGTAGTATCTAATGCACTATCACCTGCTGAAGTGCAAAGAGTAAATGTCGATAATGATTCAAAAAAACTAGACGTAATATTAACAGAAGAAAATCTAAGTAAAGCTATCGGTAGAAGAGGTCAAAATGTCAGATTAGCTACAAAATTATTAAATTATGAAATTAATATAATGACAGAGCAGGAAGATTCTGAAAAAAGACAATTGGAATTTAAAGAGAAAACTGACAATATTGTCAAAAACCTAGAATTAGACGAAACATTAGGACAACTTCTAGTGGCCGAAGGATTTTCATCAATAGATGATATTAAGGATAGTTCATTAGATTCACTTTTAAAAATAGAGGGTATTGACGAAAACACTTCGAAAGAATTAATTGAAAGAGCAAAAGAATTTCATGCAAAAGATCAAGAAGAAATCTCTAAGAGAATAAGAGATCTTGGTTTAGAAAATGACCTAATAAATCATGAGGGATTAACCCCTGGGATGCTGGTTACTTTAGGAGAACAAAAAGTTTTGACCTTAACAGATTTAGCAGACTTAGCATCAGATGAACTTACAGGCACTTATGATGTTGTTAAAGGTGAAAGGGTAAAAATTAAAGGATGTCTGGAGGATTTTGCTCTATCAAAACAAGAAGCTGACAATTTAATCATGTCGGCAAGAGATAAAGTTTACAAAGATTGAGAGATGAAAAATGGAGAAAAAAAAATTAAAGTTATCAATATCAGGAAGTACAAAAAAAACTTTTAACAGTATAGAGCAAGCAAAATCAATATCGAAAAACACTGTTGTAATAGAGAAAAGAAATATTAAATTTCCAAGAAAGCCACAATTTTTAAAACAAAATTCTGAAAGTTTTAAACAAATTAAAACTGTTCAAAAGACAAACAACTTTACCAAACCTTCATCACCTTCTTCAGATTTTGAAAAGAGAAAATTAGCGGAACAAAGAGCTACAAGAAGACTGAAAGGTGAGAATATACAAAAAGAGAATAAATCAAATAAGCTTAGTGGAAAAAGAAGAGAACTCAAATTAACTATTTCTAGAGCATTAAGTGACGATCATACAGAGACTAAATCTAGAAGTTTAGCTTCTTTAAAAAGGGCTAAGCAAAAAGAAAATAGAAATTTATACCAAGAAGAAAATAAAGATAACTTTACTCAAGTAAAAAGAGAGGTAAATCTTCCAGAAGTAATAACAATCAAAGAGTTAGCCAATAGAATGGCAGAGCAATCTAGTAGTATTATTAAGCATTTGCTTGGCATGGGAGTGACAGTAACTATAAATAATACAATTGATGCTGATACGGCAGAATATTTGGTAAAAGAATTTGGTCACAATCCTATTCGTGAGAAAAAAGCAGAAGATATAATTGAAAAAATAAAAGAGGTAAAATCAGAAAATTTAAAAAATAGAGCTCCAATAGTTACTGTGATGGGTCACGTTGATCATGGTAAAACTTCAGTTTTAGATGTTTTAAGAAAAGCCAATGTAGTTTCTGGTGAATTTGGTGGTATTACTCAACACATTGGAGCTTATCAGATCAATCACCAAAATAATAAAATCACATTCATTGATACACCGGGACATGCAGCATTTACAGAAATGAGAGCTAGAGGCTCTAAGTTAACAGATATTGTTATTTTAGTTGTAGCAGCAGATGATGGAGTTAAACCACAAACCATAGAGTCAATTAAACATGCAAAGGCAGCAAAAGTACCTATAGTTGTTGCTATAAATAAATGTGACCTTCCCGAGGCAGATCCGCAGAAAATAAAAAATCAACTTCTAGAATATGAATTAATTTCCGAGGATTTATCTGGAGATACTTTAATGGTTGAAATCTCAACAAAAACTAAAAATAATTTAGATAAGTTGGTTGAGTCTGTTTTGTTACAAGCGGAATTATTAGATTTGAAAACAGATTTTGAAACAGATGCCAAAGGTATTGTTTTAGAGTCTAAAATAGATATTGGAAGAGGCCCGGTCGCAAACATTGTTGTAACTGCTGGCACTCTTAAAAAAGGGGATTATTTTGTTAGTGGATTAAAATGGGGGAAAGTAAGAGCAATAATAAATGATCAAGGTAAAAACATTGATAAGGCTGAACCAGCTACCCCAATTGAGATTATAGGTATTAATGGTGCAGCTAGATCTGGTGATGATTTTATTGTTTTATCAAATGAAAAAGAAGCTAAATCCCTATGTGAAGCAAGAGTTGAAGAATCAAAAGATGACAAAATTCCTCTTAATTTTGTCACACAAGATTCTGCTTTTCAGAACTCAATATCAGAGGAATTAAATATAATTATTAAATCTGATGTTCATGGTTCATCAGAGGCAATCAAAAATGCCATAGATCAAATTAAACATGACGAAGTAAAACCAAAAATTCTTCTTTCAGATATAGGAATGGTTACTGAAACAGATGTAACTTTGGCAAAAGCATCAAATGCAGTAATAATTGCATTTAACGTAAAGCCAAGCAAAGAAGCTAAGAAAAGAGCTGAACAAGAAAAAATTTCAATTTCGTCCTATAATATTATTTATGAGGTTTTAGACTTCATTAAGGGTAAGATGGCAGGATTACTTTCGCCAGATGTAGAGGAAAAAATTATTGGGAGTGCTGAAATATTAGAAATATTTAAAGTTTCAAAAGTTGGTAAAGTAGCTGGATCTAAGGTTGTTGAGGGAGAAATAACTCAGAACTCTAGTGCAAGAGTTATAAGAGATGGAGCTATAATATTTAATGGAAAAATTGGTTCTATATTTAGAGAAAAAGATCAAACTAAACAGGTCTCGGCTGGTTTAGAATGTGGAATTACTCTTAAAGACTTCGCTGACTATCAAAAAAAAGATATCATTGAAGTTTATAACGCAACAATTACTGAAAGAACAATTTAAATGAAACACTTAGGCAAACCTATAACACAGAGACAACTAAGAGTTGGTGAAATGATTAAGCAAGCTTTAGGAATACTTTTTATAAGAGATGAAGCAAAAATACCAAATTTATCTACAAAGGAAATCACCGTTACAGAGGTTAGAATGTCACCAGATCTAAAAACAGCAAAAATATTTGTAATGCCTTTGGGGGGAAAAAATACTGAGGAAGTTATAGAAAAGTTAAAAATATCATCGTTTGCTATAAGAAAAGTTTTATCAAAAAAAATTATAATGAAGTTTTTACCAAAACTTTTCTTTGTGAAGGATGATTCTTTCGATTATGCAGAAAAAATAGAAAATTTAATTAAACAAACAAACAAATAAATAAAGGAAAAAATGAGAGAAAAAGTAAAAGAACTACAAATCCACGATAAGGATACAGGATCTTCGGAAGTCCAAATTGGTCAATTAACTGGTAAAATTGAGAGCCTATCGAAACACATAAAACAGTTCAAAAAGGACAAACATTCATCTGTTGGGCTTTTGAGGGCAGTAAATAGAAGAAAAAAATTGTTAGACTATTTAAAGAAAAATAATATGGAGTCTTACAAAGCAGTATTAACAAAATTAAATTTGAGGAAGTAAATGTTCAAAGTAGTAAAAAAAGAAATAGAAGTAGGTGGAAAACAATTAAGTTTAGAAACAGGAAAGATAGCAAGGCAAGCAGATGGAGCAATTATAGCCCAATGTGGAGAAACAATTGTTTTAGCAACAGTTGTTGGTGCAAAGAAAGTAAATCCAGATATGGATTACTTTCCTTTATCTGTTAATTACCAAGAAAAATATTATGCAGCTGGAAAGATACCAGGTGGGTATTTTAAAAGAGAAGCTAGACCTACAGAAAGTGAAACTTTAATTTCAAGATTAATTGATAGACCTATCAGACCATTGTTTCCAGATGAATTTAAAAACGAAGTTCAACTATTACCAACAGTAATATCTTATGATAAAGAGAATGAAGCAGATATTTTATCTATCATTGCATCTTCAGCAGCTTTAGCAATATCAGGAATGCCTTTTATGGGTCCTGTGGGAGCCTCTAGAGTTGGCTATATTGAAGGAAAGTATGTCCTGAACCCATCCAAGACTGAATTGGAGAAATCCAGATTAGATTTAGTTGTAGCAGGAACTAAAGATGCAGTTTTAATGGTAGAGTCTGAGGCAAATGGTTTAACTGAAGAAGAAATGTTGAATGCTGTTAAATTTGGTCATGAGGGTTTCGTTCCAATAATAGAAATGATCGAGGATCTTGCAAAAGAATGTAGAAAGCCCGAGTGGACAGTTGAGAAGAAAGATTTAACCGAAGTAAAAAAGAAATTAGAAGCGGAATTTACTGAAGATTTGAAAAAAGCTTTCTCTACAAGAGATAAGCAAGATAGATCAAATCAAATTTCCGAAATTAATGAAAAAGCTAAAAAGTTATATGAGGAAAATGAAGCTTACACTGATTTAGATGTAAATTCTCAACTTAAAAATTTGGAAAAATCTATTGTGAGAACTGATATTCTTAAAAATAAAAATCGTATTGATGGAAGAGGTCTTGCTGATGTAAGACCAATTATGTGTGAAGTTGGAATTTTACCAAGAGTTCATGGTTCAGCTTTGTTTACAAGAGGTGAAACTCAAGCAATTGTAACAACTACACTGGGAACCTCAGATGATGAGCAAAGAATTGAAAGTTTAGATGGATTACAAAAGGAAAGATTTATGTTGCATTATAACTTTCCTCCATTCTCTGTTGGTGAAACTGGTAGAATTGGAACAGGTAGAAGAGAGATAGGTCATGGTAAGTTAGCATGGAGAGCAATTAATTCCTCACTTCCATCAAAAGAAAGCTTCCCCTACACTTTTAGGATTGTATCAGAAATCACTGAGTCTAACGGTTCATCTTCAATGGCAACTGTTTGTGGAACTTCACTTGCTCTTATGGATGCGGGTGTTCCGATTAAAGAGCCAGTTGCTGGAATTGCAATGGGTTTAATAAAAGAAGGTGATGATTTCTCTGTACTGTCAGATATTCTTGGTGATGAAGACCATCTTGGAGATATGGATTTTAAAGTTGCAGGTACTAAAGACGGAATAACATCATTACAAATGGATATTAAAATTACAGGAATTACATTTGAAATAATGGAACAGGCTTTAAATCAAGCAAAAGATGGAAGAATTCATATTTTGGGTGAAATGAATAAAGCATTAGACAAATCCAGAGATGATGTTGGAAAACATACTCCAAAAATGGAAAAAATTACGGTTGATAAAAAAGATATTGCGGCAGTCATTGGAAAAGGTGGAGCAACAATTAGAGAGATTGTTGAAAAATCTGGTGCTAAAGTTGATGTAAATGATGAAGGTGTAGTAACAGTTGCTGCTCCAGATGAAGTATCTAGAAACATTGCTATGCAAATGATCAAAGATATAACTGCTAAAGCTGAACTAAATAAAATTTATAACGGGAAAGTTATGAAAATTATGGAATTTGGGGCATTTGTTAATTTCTTAGGAAAACAAGATGGACTTGTTCACATTTCTGAGCTTGCAGATAAAAGAGTTGCTAAAGTAACTGATGTAGTTAATGAAGGTGACGAAGTTAAAGTAAAAGTTATTGGATTTGATAGAGGAAAAGTTAAATTATCTATAAAGCAGGCCGCTATATAGATAAATGACCAAACCATTTATTTTAATTGCTAGAATACGTGTTAAAGAGGGCAAGGTTGAGGAGTATCTAAAGATAGCAAAAGAGGCTGATGATGCTGTTAACGCATCAGAGCCAGATATGCTTATTCATACTTTTGACCAAGATCCAACTGATCCATTAGAGTTTACTTGGAGTGAAGTTTACCGAAATAGTGAAGCAATGCTGCATCATTTAAATAATGCCCCTGTCCAAGCTTATGTTGAAAAGCACAATAAAATTGCGGATAGATTCGAAATAGAGGTCTATGGAAATATTACGGAAGAGACTGTCAAGGCAATTAAAGATACAAATATCCCTTTCAAGTATTTTAAAACTACTAATGTTGGTTATACTAGAAAAATATAATTACTAACTTTCTGGGATAAAAAGCAAGCAAAGACCGTTGCTACAATATCTTTTTCCACCATCAGGACCATCATTAAATACATGGCCGTGATGAGCACCACAATTTGCACAACTATATTCAGTCCTTTTCATGCCAAAAGAATAATCAGTTTTTGTTACAAATACCCCTGGTATTGCTTCAGTGAATGACGGCCATCCAGTTCCACTATCAAATTTTGCTGTGGACTCAAATAGTTTCACACCACAATTTGCACAATGGTATGTCCCTTTTCTTTTCTCATAATTTAATTCACTAGTACCAGCACGTTCAGTACCCTCTTCAAACATTATTATCTTTTGTTCATTTGTGAGATCTGGATTTATTATATTGTATTCACTCTCATCTTTTTTTAATTTTTTTTTAAATCCTACTAAATTGCTCGCTAGTGATGTTAATGGATAAAATATTAATCCCAATATAGAAGCTCCAGCAATTTTTAAAAAATCTCTTCTCACAATAGTTTATTATTTAACTTTTTTTTTACTTAATCTATTTATTAAAAATAAAGCTATTGCAGTCAATAGGGCAAAAACTTCTAGTGCATGACCAGAACCCTCGAGAATTAATTGAACAAAAATAAATATAATACAAACTACAAACCAAACTAATATAAGCATTTAACTAAAGTCCTTTTGAATTAGTTTCTGCTGCTTTTTCTTTCACACTTATCTCATTTATATTATCGTCAATATATTGAAGATATAATGGATTATTTCCAAATTTAATTGGACACCTTAAAGAAATTGATTTTTTTCCAGAGTAGTATGCGGCACTTTCTGAGCTAAAACTAAAACTGTCTTTATCTAAAAAAACTCCATATTTATCATCAAGAAGCGACTTAACAATTTTGAATTGTGATTTACACTCTGCGCTACTATCGTAATCGTTCCATGCCCAAATTTGAGCAATTCTCTTTGACTTTGGAGTAATTATAACACCATAATATAAAAATGATGGATGTGGGTTTTTAGCTCCGAATTGATAAATTTTTTCACCACTTGTAGTTTCAGATAATTCTCTTAAATCTTCAGAAAATACTTCTCCAAGATTTAATCCAAATGCACTTTTTATTTCAGCAGCATTTAAAGAAGAAACAGTAAAAAAAATATAAATGATTAAAAAAAACCTCATTTAATCTGAAATATTTTTTGGATCTGGCATACCTACTTTATTATAACCGGCATCAACATAGTGAATTTCACCCGTAACACCACCTGCCATATCACTTAAAAGATATAATGCTGAGTTTCCAACATCGATGTTATCTACATTTCTTTTTAAAAAAGAGTGGTCAGCGTTCCATTTATATAAAAATTTTGCATCTCCAATTGCTGACGCAGCTAATGTCTTAATTGGTCCTGCACTTATTGCGTTCACCCTTATTCCTTTAGCTCCTAAATCTCTAGCTAAGTACTTAACACTAGATTCTAATGCTGCCTTACAAACACCCATTACATTGTAATTAGGGATTGCTTTATTAGCCTCATAGCTAAGAGTAATCATACTACCACCCTCTTTCATCAGTTTTGAGGCTTCTTTTGCTACTTCAGTAAATGAAAAGCATGAAATCAGCATACTTCTTAAAAAATTTTCTCTTGTTGTATTTAGATATTCTCCTGAAAGTTCAGATTTGTCAGAAAAAGCGATTGCGTGAACTACAAAGTCTATTTCGCCCCATTGAGATTTAACATCTTCAAATAATTTTATTACATCTTCTTTTTTTTCAACATCACAGCTAAAAGTAACATTAGAATTTAGTTTTTCTGCAAGAGGAACTACTCTTTTTTTAAGAGCATCACCTAGATATGTAAAAGCTAATTCTGCACCTGCCTCTGAAAGTTTTTGAGAAATACCCCATGCAATAGATCTTTCATTAGCAACACCCATTATCAGTCCTTTTTTACCTTTCATTAAAGACATATTAAACTTTCTCAAATACTAGAGTTGCATTTGTTCCGCCAAATCCAAAACTATTAGACATGACAGTATTTAATGTTGCTTCTGTTTCTGTTTTAGCGACTATTGGAAATTTTTTAGCTTCTTCATCCATTTCACTTATGTTAGCTGACCCAGTTATAAAATTATTTTTCATCATAATTAAACAATATATTGCTTCATGTACTGAGGCAGCTCCTAACGGATGACCTGATAAAGATTTGGTCGAACTAATCTTAGGAATCTCATCTCCAAAAGCATCTTTAACAGCATTTAATTCAGTAATATCTCCAACTGGAGTAGAAGTTCCATGAGTATTTATATAATCTACTTTATTTTTTGAAGTTGCCATTGCCATTTGCATACATCTTACTGCACCTTCACCAGAAGGTGCTACCATATCATATCCATCTGAAGTTGCTCCATAACCTGTTAATTCTGCGTATATTTTAGCTCCTCTAGCTTTGGCGTGTTCATATTCCTCAAGAACTAAAACCCCTGCACCTCCAGCAATTACAAAGCCATCTCTAGTTTTGTCATAAGCTCTTGATGCTTTCTCAGGTGTATCGTTATATTTTGAAGATAATGCTGTCATCGCATCAAACATGGCCGTCATTGCCCAGTGTATCTCTTCGCTACCACCTGCAAAAACAACATCTTGTTTTCCCATTTGAATAAGTTCCATAGAATTTCCAATACAGTGTCCGCTAGTTGCGCAGGCCGAACTCATTGTGTAGTTTGTACCTTTAATTTTAAAGGGAACAGCGAGTGTTGCTGAGGCGGTACTTGCCATGGTTCTTGGAACTATAAATGGTCCCATCAATTTTGGAGTTTTGGCTCTAGTTTTATCTGCTGCTAAAATAACATTTTCTATTGAAGGTCCACCTGAACCCATAACAATTCCTGTTTTAAAATTACTCACTTCACTTTCTTCTAAGCCAGAGTCTTCAATCGCCTCTTTCATTGCAATATAATTGTAAGCAGATCCCGAACCCATAAATCTAATTGTTTTTCTATCTATATGATCCTCAAGTTTGATATTAGGCTTTCCATGAATATGACTTTTAAGATTGTGTTCTTTATATTCTTCCGAAAAAGAAATTCCTGATTTAGTATTTAATAAAGATTGATGAACTTCTTCTTGGTTATTTCCAAGACATGAAACAATTCCCAAACCTGTAATTACTACTCTTCGCATTATTTAAATAATCCCACTTTTAGACTGTCTGCAGAGTATATTTTTTTGCCATCAGCAAGAAGAATACCATTTGCTAGTCCAACTGTTGTTTCACCTTTGATTAATATTCTTTTCATATCAATAATATATGTCGCCATTTTGACATTTTTTAAAACCTCTCCTGTAAACTTTACCGTGCTTACTCCTAAAGCTCTTCCTCTTCCAGGATTTCCGAGCCAACCCAAGTAAAAACCCACCAGTTGCCACATTGCATCCAAACCTAAACATCCTGGCATGACTGGATCTTCTCTAAAGTGACAATCAAAAAACCACAAATCTTCTTTTATATCAAGTTCTGCCTTCATTAATCCTTTATCAAAAGCTCCATTTTTTTCACTAATTTCAGTAATTCTATCAAACATAAGCATTGGAGGAGAAGGTAATCTTGCATTTCCAGAACCAAAAAGTTCCCCATTTGCGCAGCTTATTAATTCATCATAATCAAAGGAATTTTTTTTCATAATTTTTAATCTTATTACTTGATTTACAAACATTATAATATAGATATTCTTTAGAATAATTATAATTAGTAATGGCTTACGCTGATCAATATATAGAGAAGTTGAGAAAATCAGGTTTAAGACCCACAAAACAAAGAATTAAAATTTGTGAGGTGTTGTTTGATGCGGAAAAGACTTTTCACTTTACCATCAAAGAATTGGTTAAAATCATTGAAAATCAAGCAAATATTAAGGTTTCTTTAGCGACTGTTTATAATACTGTTCATGCATTTATTAAAAAGGGTTATTTAAAAGAGATCCCACTAAATGCTTCACAAAGTTATTATGATACAAATGTAAGTCATCATCACCATTTTTTTGACGTAGAAGAAAATAGATTGATTGACATTCATCAAGATGATGTTGATGAAGTGAATATTAAAAGAACAATCCCAGGAAAAAAAATAAGATCAGTTGAGGTTATTGCTAAAATTGTAAGTGATAATCAATCTCAAAAATAATTCAATAATATCAATAGTATAAATAATACATTATATTTATTCTAAACTGTTGACATATTATAATTCCTCTATATATAAACCACTTTAGAATCATTATTAATAGTAGGAGTAAATATGTCATTAAAAGGTAGTAAAACAGAGGAAAATTTAAAAGAAGCATTTGCTGGGGAAAGCCAGGCAAATAGAAGATATCTTTATTTTGCTCAAAAAGCGGATGTTGAAGGCTTTAACGATGTTGCGGCGGTATTTAGATCAACTGCAGAAGGTGAAACTGGACATGCTCATGGCCACTTAGAATATTTAGAAGAAGTGGGTGATCCAGCAACTGGTAAGCCAATTGGTGAAACAAAAGCCAATCTTGAGTCTGCAATACAAGGTGAAACACACGAGTACACAGATATGTACCCTGGAATGGCTAAAACAGCTAGAGACGAAGGCTTTGATGAAATAGCTGATTGGTTTGAGACTTTAGCAAAAGCTGAAAAATCACACGCAGGTAAATTTCAAAAGACTTTAGAAAGCATCGCTTAAACAAAATTTGTGGACGAAGCCCCTCTCGTCCACAAAAATTACATTTAAAAAAATCTATGAGTAAAGAAGGCAGCACACAAGCACCTACAAGGCACCCATTAAAATTTAGAGAACCAGATTTTACAAATCCTGAAAAAATTGATCAGGAAATGAGAAGAGTATTTGATATTTGTCATGGATGTAGAAGATGTTTTAATTTGTGTGACAGTTTTCCAAAATTATTTGATTACATCGACGAAACTGAAGGAGGAGAAGTATCAGATCTTTCTAGTGATAAATTTAAACCTGTTGTAGATGCTTGCACTTTATGTGACATGTGTTTTATGACTAAATGTCCTTATGTCCCACCACATGAATTTGATTTAGATTTTCCGCATTTGATGTTGAGATATAGAACGGCTCAAAGAAAAAATGGTGATATTTCAAAAACTGCAAACCAATTAACTCAAATTGATAGAAATTCAAAAATAGGAATATTTTTTAGCTTTTTCATAAATTGGATTACTAATGTAAAAAATAAATTTGCTAGAAAAGTTTTAGAATTTTTTACTGGAATAGATAAAAGAGCTATTTTACCAAAATATAATAAAGAAACTTTTGCAAATTATTTTCAAAAATTTAAAAAAAATATATTACCAAAACATAAAGAAAGAAAGGTTGTAATTTATTCCACTTGTTTTGTTAACTTTAATAAGAAAAAAACTGGAGAGGCAGCTTTAAAAGTGCTTCATCATAATAATGTAGAAGTTGAACATTCTTATGCAGGTTGTTGTGGTATGCCTTATTTGGAGCAAGCAGATCTAGATCAAGTAACAAAGCAAGCAGAGATAGTTTCTAGAGAATTAATCAAATATGTCGAAAAAGATTATAAAGTAGTAACCTTAACAGCAAGTTGTGGATTAATGTTAAAGTTCGAGTGGCCTTTATTAATGCCAAATGATGGAATAATTAAAAAACTTTCTCAAAATACTCTCGATATAGATGAATATGTTATGGATATTGCAAATAAAGAGGGTTTAGTTGATGGTTTGAAAGAAATTGATGGAGGAGTAACAGTACATAATGCTTGTCATGCTAGAGCACAAAATATGGGCAATAAGGCAAGAGATATGCTTAAATTAATTCCAAATATTAAATTAGATGTTGTTGAAAGATGTGCAGGTCATGGAGGAACCTTCGGTATTATGAAAGAAACTCATGACATAGCAAACAAAGTGGGCAAAACTACCGCAAGTACTGTTAAAAGAAAAAATAATAAGTATATGGCTTCTGACTGTCCATTGGCTGGCAAACATATAAAGCAGTTAGCTGATGACACAAATATTGCTAGTGATGAAGCTGTGCATCCAATTGAGATAGTCTCAAAAAGTTATGGATTATAGAATGTCAAAAGAACAAAAAATTATTACAAAAGAAGATCTTCTCCCTTTAGATGCATACACAAAGGTTAGAAGACAAATGAGAAAAGAATTAGTTGAGTTTAAAAAAAATAGAAGAATTCTATTAGGGCCCTACGCAACATTTTATTTTGAATGTTATGAAACAATGATAGCCCAAGTTCAAGAAATGCTTTACATTGAAAAAGGTGGAGATGAACAAGTTGCAGATGAACTTGCAGCATATAATCCTCTAATACCTAATGGTAAAGAACTAGTTGCCACTTTAATGTTTGAAATAGACAATCCTATAATTAGAGCAGAGTTTCTTGGAAAGTTAGGTGGAGTAGAAAATAATATATTTATTAAAATTGGAGAAGAAAAAATTTATGCTGTTCCAGAAATGGATGTAGACAGAACATCAGATAATGGAAAAGCATCCTCAGTTCAATTTATACATTTTAAATTTTCAGATGATCAAGTAAATAAGTTCAAAGACCAAAATAATTCAATTGAAGTAGGTATTGATCATAAAGAATATTCACACACAACTAAATTTTCGGAAGATAATATTAAAGCTCTTTCTGCAGACTTTAATTAACGATACCCCAAATTTTGTCATCTTTAAAAATCCAACCTGAGTAATCGCCCGTACTTATATTACACCATTTTTCTTCGCATTTAATAACTTTTAATAGACGACCCGTATCCAACTTTGCCAATGGTTTTGAATATTTCGTAGGTTTTCTAAATAGAATTTTTTCAGATTTGGTGATTAAAGAACGTGAATTCCTCAATTGTGAAATATGGATCCAACCACTATTTTTTTTATGATCAATAACTCTTCTGAAATTTTCTTTTTTATCGATTACTTTTAGAGGTAATTCTATCTTTCTATAAACATATTTAATTGGATAATCAAAGCTTGGGCCGTATCTAACATTTACTTTTTTATTTTTTAACATCAGAAAATAATTATTTTCTTGAGCGAACGATGAAAATGGTAAAAGAAAAAAAAATGAAAGTATTAAATATTTTCGCATATACATTTTTTTCTTTTTCTAAATAATACTTTTCTAAATTTGAGATTTAATAAATCTATTATTAAAATATGGGAATTTAAATTTTTACCAGCATTTAAAATTGCCTTCAGAACCTCATTGGCCTGTAGGCTACCTGTAATAACTGCTGTTGATCCTAATATACCATCTGTTTCACAATCTAAAACTCCTTCTGCTGGTTCACCTTGGTAAAAACATTTTAAACAGGGACTTTTTTTTAAACTAAAATCAAATGTAAAAATATGTCCTTCAAATTTACTTATAGCTCCAATAATAATTTTTTTTTTATATTTTAACGAAAATTTATTTAAAAGAAATTTTGCTTTAAAATTATCTGTACCATCAACAATAACATCATACTGTTTCAGAATTTTTCCTAAATTTTTCTCGTCTGCTTTGTTCCTATAAATTTTAATTTTTACTTTTTTATTAATTTTACATATCTTTTTCTCTAAAATATTAACTTTATATTTTCCAACATCACCAGCAGTGAACATAATTTGTCGGTGTAAATTTGATAAACAAACTTTGTCATGATCCATCATCCCAATTTTGCCAATACCTGCTCGTGAAAGTAAATCAATCACTGGTGACCCCAAACCACCACATCCAACAACTAGAACTTTGGAATTTTGAATTTTTTTTTGACCTAAAATCCCAACTTTTTTTAAAATAATCTGTCTTGAATATCGCTCGAGGTCTTTCTTACTAAACATTTACTATTTACCAGTAGATCCAAATCCTCCAGACCCTCTGATTGTATCTGGTAATTCATTTGTTTCTTTAATTTCTACTTTTAAAATAGGCATTAAAACCATTTGAGCAATTCTATCTTCATCATTGACAGTAAATTCATCTTTACCATGGTTAAATAAAATAATTTTTAGCTCTCCTCTATAATCACTATCAATTGTGCCTGGTGTATTTAACACAGTAATACTTGATTTTGCGGCAAGACCAGATCTTGGTCTAATTTGAAACTCTGTATCTTCAGGAATTGCAATTGCAATACCTGTGGGTATCAATTTCGACTCATTTGGTTTGATTGTTATAGGTTCATCTACACATGCCATCAGATCCATACCAGAAGACCCACTAGTTTTATAACTTGGAAGTTTTGCTTTTTGGTTAAGTCTCTTAAATAAAACCTTTACCATTGATTAATTAAGCTCAGTGATAACTCTATCCACTATCTCAGATGCTATTAAAGATTTGTTTTTCTTTAATAACTTTTCACTCTCTTTATTTTTATAAAATATAGAAACTTCATTATCATCAGAGTCAAAACCTATTGTTTTATTAGAAATATCATTTGCAATAATCCAATCACAATTTTTTTGGTCTAATTTTCTCTTTGAATTTATTTCAAGATTTTGTGATTCTGCTGCAAATCCAATTGTAATCTTTGGTCTAAGTGAATTATGATTTGATATGTTTGATAAAATGTCAATATTTTTTTCTAACTTAAGATCCAAATTTTCGCTTTTTTTAATTTTTTCACTATTGATCTCTTTAACTTTAAAATCTGCTACAGCTGCATTAAAAATAGCAACATCAGTTGGTAGATTTCTGAGAGTTTCCCTAAACATTTCTTCTGCAGTTTTAACTGAAATAAATTTAACTCCCTCAACTGGGTCTAAATTTGTTTCCCCAGAAATAAGTGTTGTTTCAAAACCATTATCTCTTAATGATTTAGCAATTTCATAACCTTGTTTTCCACTTGATTTATTAGTTATAAATCTTACTGGATCTATAAACTCTTTAGTAGGTCCAGCTGTAACTAATGCCTTATATTTTTTATTTTTTTCAATATTCTTAAAATAATTTTCTATAGTCTCTAATATATATGATGGTTCTGACATTTTGCCTTTTCCATATTCTCCACAAGCCATATCCCCAATTTCAGGGCCAATTATCTTATAACCGTAACTTTTTAATTTTGATAAATTATCTTTAGTTGATTTGTGTTCCCACATTCTTACATTCATAGCTGGGACCAAAAACACCTGTTTATCAGATGCTAAAACGACAGTGCTAGCTAGGTCGTCGGTTAAACCATAACTTAATTTTGAGATTGTATTTGCTGTTGCAGGCACAATTAAAATTAAATCTGCCCATCTAGAAAGTGAAATATGATCCATTTCAGCTTCATTTTCTGCACTGAATATGTTTTCATATACCTTTTCCTGCGAAAGAGATGAAATAGACAGAGGTGTTACAAAGTTTTTACCACTCTTAGTAAGTATTGTTTTAATGCTCACATCCCTTTTTTTTAAACCTCTTATCACTTCTAAGCTTTTGTAAGCAGATATTCCACCACATATGATTAAAAGTATTTTTTTATTTTTCATGAGAAGAATTAAAATACCAATAGGGTTAAAATTACAAGAGATAATAAGCCAATGATAGATTGGTTTCTAAATGACTTCATTTCTTCTTTTTTAATATTTAATTCATTATAAGAGTTAGAATTTTGAGGTATTTGACCACTTGCAAGGTAATTAAGGGCTTGATTTGCTTTATCCATTACCTCAGGTAAATTTGGGAGACGTTTTAACACTTCCACAGAGTCTTTTAATGTTTCATTAATTGAATTTATAGGGTCTTTAGTTTCTTTGAGCCATTTTTCTAGAACAGGTTTAGATGTTTCCCAAATGTTTGTTTCAGGGTTTAATCTTCTTGCAACTCCTTCAACTACTACCATTGTTTTTTGTAACATAAGTAACTGAGGTTGAGTCTGCATATTAAATTTTTCGGTAACATCAAAAAGTTGTTTTAGTAGCTTACCACCTGAAATATTTTTTATAGAGTGACCAAAAATCGGTTCACCAATTGATCTTAATGCTTGAGCAAGATCATTGACAGGTACATTATTTGGGACTAGTCCTGCCGCAAGATGAACTTCTGCAACTTTTTTATAATCTCTTTGTATAAAGCCAAATAAAATTTCAGCTAAAAATCTTTTACTAACATTATCTAGCCTTCCCATTATACCAAAATCTATAGGAACAATTTGACCACTTTCATTTACAAAAATATTTCCTTGATGCATATCTGCGTGAAAAAAACCATCTCTTACAGCATGTCTTAAGAAATGTTGAATTATGTCAGTAGCAATTTTTTTTGTATCAATTGATCTTTTCTCTAGCTCTTCTGTCTCTCTAATTGATACACCGTCAATCCAATCGAGTGTCATTATATTTTCACTTGTATAATCCCAATAGATCTTGGGAACTTCAAAACCTGAGTCATTTTTAGTATTTTCTGCATATTCGTTAGCTGCAGCTGCTTCAAATCTTAAATCCATCTCTAGACTGGTAATTTCTTTCAATAAAAAAACTACCTCAACTAGCTTTAATCGTTTGGTTTTTTTGATTAATGACTCAATAATATAGGCAAAAAGCATCAAAGCATCTACTTCTTCATTAAAAATTTTTTTAATATCTGGTCTTAATATTTTTATTGCTACATTTTTAATAACTCCGTTATCGTTAATTTGAGCTTTATGCACTTGAGCAATTGAGGCAGCTGCAACTGGTTCACTTATATTAATTATTGAATTATATAGTTCATCACCTAAATCTTCTTTAATCATTTCTTTAGCTTTTGATTGTGAAAAAGGTGGAAGTTTATCTTGTAAATTTTCTAGTTCCTTTGATAATTTATCTCCTATGATATCTGGTCTTGTTGCTAAAAACTGGCCAAGTTTAATAAATGTTGTACCCATAGATGCTAATGAATTAGATAATTTTTCGCCTTCGCTTAAATTATCAAATGACACATCTTTTTTAGTAAAAGAAAAGGAAAGTAATTTAAAAATTACACTTATTAGTAAAGGTGGTTTATTAAATTTTGATAAAATAGTTAAAACATCAGATTTAGCGAGTTTTCTACCGAGTTTAAATAATGTAATTAATCTTTTGAACATTATATTTTCCAACCAGAATGAATAGCCACTATTCCGCCAGATAAATTTCTATATGAACAATTTTTAAAATTGTTTTCCTTCATTAAATCTATCAATTCTTCCTGATTGACAAATTCTTCTATACTTTTGGTCAAATATTCATAAGGGTGTTTATCACCAACTACTGCTTTCCCTATGTGAGGAATTATTTTCGAGTAATTTTTGTACAATAAATCTAAATTAGAATTTTGAATTTTTGAAAATTCTAAACACATATATCTTCCTCCTGGTTTAAGAACCCTGTAGGCTTCTGATAAAGATTTATCTAGACTCTTTGTATTTCGTAAACCAAAACTTATTGTATAAAAATCGTAAGAGTCATCTTTGAATGGCAACTTTTCTGCCTCTGCAACAACCCATTTTATATTTTTATACTCCCTTAGTCTTCTTTTACCTTTTTCAATCATTTTGTCGTTCGAATCTGTAGAGGTAATTTCCCCATTCTTATCTGTATAATCTAAAAATAATTTCCCTAAATCACCAGTTCCACAAGCGACATCTAAATACTTTTTGCCTTTGGTTGGATTCATCCAATTCATAAGGTTTTTTTTCCAAAGTCTATGAATTCCAAATGACATAATATCGTTCATCAAATCATACTTATCGTAGACTTTATTAAATACTCCTTCGACGAGTCCTGCTTTATTTTGAAGATTTTGTTGCATATAAATTATATTAAAACACTAATATAGTATGAAATGCCTGAATTACCAGAAGTAGAAATCGTCAAACAATCTTTGAATCAGAGTATTACAGGAAAGATTATTAAAGACATATTAGTAAAAAATAGAAATTTAAGGTTTAAGATCCCAAAAAATTTAAAAAAAAATATAGTAAAAAAAAAAATTATTAAAGTAGATAGGTTTTCAAAACATTTAATACTTAAATTTGAGGATAGTTCTAATTTAATGATTCATCTTGGAATGTCAGGAACTATTCATTTAATTAGTAAATCTAGAAAAAAAAATTCCATAACAAACACCAGTTTTTATCACTCTCCATTGTTACCTAAAAAGCATAATCATGTGGAAATGAAAATTGATAACTATAAATTAATTTATAATGATCCAAGGAGATTTGGATATTTTTCTTATTTTAAAAATGATGAGGAGATAAATAATAACTTAAGAAAATATGGACCAGAACCTTTTGATCCTTTATTTAATAAAAATTATATTTTTAATTATTTTAAAAATAAAAAAAAAAATATTAAAAATTTTTTAATTGATCAAAATTTTGTTTCAGGAATTGGAAATATTTATGCGAGTGAGATATTGTTTTTATGTAAGATTTTACCATCTAAGGAGGCAAGTTCGCTTAGCTTAAATGACTGCCAAAAAATCTCTCATTTTTCGAAAGTAGTTTTAAGAAAAGCAATTGAGAAAGGAGGATCAAGTATCAGAGATTTTAAGAACACAAGTGGAGATCAAGGCTCTTTTCAAAAAAATTTTAATGTTTATCAAAGAGAAAATAAAAAATGTTTAAAATATAGTTGCAAAGGAATAATACATAAAAAATTTATTTCCAATAGGTCTAGTTTTTTTTGTAATTTATGTCAAAAATAAACAATTATTGTATTGACCCAATCATTATCTGAAGATATACACTCACGCTTATGGCGAATACAAAATCAGCAATTAAACGTACTAGAAAAATTAAAAGGCAAACAGCTGTAAATAGATCTAGAAAGAGTCGTTATAGAACTGCATTGAAAAAAATGAACTCTATAATTGAAAAAAAGGATAAAAAAGAAGCTTTAGCGTTCCTACCTAAGTTAAATTCTGAATTAATGTTAATTGCAAAAACAGGAGTCATAAAAAGACAAAACGCCTCAAGGAATGTATCGAGAATTACAAAAAAAATTAATTCTCTTTAACAACCTCTAATAAGTAAAAATTTTTTCGTATACAACTTTAACGTACAATTAGCTAATAAATTACTACATCTAAAAGTTTTATTTAAAAAATTACTATATATAGATTTAGTAAAATTTTAGATTTTTAATTTGTTACCCTGTTAGGTTGCAAAAAAAATTTTATATGAATTCAATTTAAAATTTATTCAATCATAAATTTAATTTTTTTTTGTTTTTATAAATAAACTTATTGCAATAATTTTTCATAAGTCTTAAGTGGAATTTCCTCATGAAAAATAATTTACAAAACAACAAAACCTTCGAAAAGAAAATTGATTGGCAAAGTATTAAAAAAGAATTACGAGAAAAACTTGGAAATGACATTTTTGAGAGTTGGGTAAAAAAAATTGAACTAGTTGATGAATTTCATAACTACATATTGTTCTCAGTTTCAACCAGATTCATTAGAGATTGGATAGTATCAAGGTATTTAGACCAAATACTGCAGACAATCAAACGGTATAAGAAAGATTTGGTTAGAATTGAATTTATAATAAAAAACAACAATGATTTAGAAGATAGTCATGCTAATAAATCAACTCAAAACTCTGATGAAACTAATAAAGATAATGTTTCATTTATAAAAGATTCTTATCTTCAATATAATAGAATAGATCCAAATAAAAACTTTGAAAATTTTATAACTGGAGAAAGTAACAAATTAGCATTTGAAGCATCAAAAAAAGTTTCCAAAGATATAGCTCACTATAATCCATTATATTTATATGGTGGTGTAGGGATGGGTAAAACTCATTTATTAAATGCTATTGGTTTAGAATTGAAAGAAAAGAATAAAGCAATGTTTATATCAGCAGAAAGATTCATGTATCAATTTGTTAAGTCCATAAAATCAAATGAGATGGTAAAGTTTAAAGAGTACTTCAGAAATACTGATATTTTATTAATTGATGATATTCAGTTCATGAATGGTAAAGAAGCAATGCAAGAAGAATTTTTTCATACCTTCAACGCATTACTAGACAAAAACTCACAAATAATAATTTCAGCAGATAGACCACCTAATAAGCTTTCTAGAATACAAGAGAGAATAAAATCTAGATTTTCAGGAGGTTTAGTGGTTGATATTCAAAACCCTGATTACGAGCTTAGATATAAAATTATTAAATCTAAAACCGAAGAGTTAAAATTATCTTATTCAAATCAAGTAGTTATTTCCGAGGAAATTCAAAAATTTTTAAGCACAGAAATAAAAACTAGCATTAGAGAATTAGTTGGAGCATTAAATAGAATTGTCTCATTTACTAGGATTTATAATAAAGTTCCGAATTTATCGGAGGTTAAAATAGTTTTAAAAGACCTGCTAAACCTTAGCGAAAATAAAGTGGATATTGACACAATTCAGACAATAGTTTGTAAATTTTATAAGATTAGCAAAAATGAAATGCTTTCACCAAGAAGATCAAGATACCTTGTAAGACCAAGGCAGACTGCAATCTATCTTGCTAAAATGCTAACATCTAAATCATTACCTGAGATAGGTAGAACTTTTTCCAATAGAGATCACACAACCGTAATCCATTCAGTTAAAACCATAGAAAGATTGAGAAAAGAGGATAGTGAATTAAATATTAATATTGATAGTTTAAAAAATAAGATTTTATATAATAAAGAAAATGAAGTTTAGTTTAAATCAACAAGACCTTCAAAAATCTTTAAATTATTGTCAGGGAGTAATTGAAAAAAGAAGTACTTTACCGATACTTTCAAATGTATTATTGGATGTAAGTAATGGGAGACTAACAATTACAGCTACTGATCTTGATTTAATTTTTATTCATCAAATTCCTAACGTAGAAATATCAGAGGAGGGTAGAACTACTTCATCATCCTCAATAATGTATGATATTGTAAGAAAGTTTTCCTCCGGGAGCAAAATAAATTTTTCTAACCGCAGTGAAAATAAGTTGCTTTTAGAGTCTGATAAATCCGTTTTTAATTTAAATTGTATAAGTGCATCTGAATTTCCACTAACCGATGAAAATTTTAATGAAAATGAGTTTACAATTAAATCAAAAGAACTACTGAAACTTTTAAATAAATGTAAATTTTCTGTATCCAATGATGAAACTAGACATTATTTAAGTGGAATTTGCTTACATCAAACAGAGTCAGATGATAAAAATTTTCTAACTGCCGCAGCTACAGACAGCCATAGAATGTCCATTTCAAAGATTAGACTTCAAAATAAAATCCAATTTGATCAGATAATCTTACCAAAAAAGACTATTTTCCAACTTTGCTCATTATTAGAGGACTATGAGGGTAATGTTAAAATATCGAATATAAAATCAAAAATTAAATTTGAAATTAACAATAGTGTATTGATATCCAAACTTATAGATGGAAAATTTCCTAATTACGTTCAGGTAGTACCCAAAGAAAACCAAAAAAAATTAGAAATTGATCTAAAATCATTTTTAAATTCAGTGGATAGAGTTGCATCAGTTTCATTAGATAAAAAAGATGGTGTAAAATTTAATCTCTCAAAAGATAATCTAGATCTTTCAGTTAATAATACAAACAGTGGTGATGGTAAAGAAAGTTTAAGTGTTAAGTTTGATTACGAGCTAGATATAAGCTTTAATTCTAAGTATTTAATTGATGTTGCTTCCCAATTAGATGGAGATAACATTGAAATTTATTTAAAGGATACAGGTTCGCCAGCTTTAATTAGAGATCCAGGTGATTACGATAGTATTTATGTTGTAATGCCAATGAAAGGTTAATTCATCAAACTTAATTCATTATATATTTTATCTTCTATATAACTTATAAAGTCAGCTGAGCTCATTCCAGGTTTTACTATTGGAAGAATTGATATTATTATTTTTTCTTTAGTTTTTAATTTTCCATTTTTTGGCCACACAATACCAGAGTTTATAGCTACTGGCTGGCAATTTATTTTTAATTCATCATAAATTCTTCCAACTCCTTTTTTAAAAGGAACTTTTTCACCTGGTAAAACTCTTGTTCCTTGTGGAAATATAATTAATGGTCTTTCAGAAATTTTTACAGAATTTTTAATTTTATCAATTAAACCTAAATTATCCTTACTGATTTTATTTCTATTAATTGATAATGAACCTATCTTTTTTAAATACCATCCAAATAAAGGTATTTTTATTAACTCATGTTTTAAAATAAATATTGGTGAATTAAAAATAGTTTGTAAGTAAAATGTCTCAAATATTGATTGGTGTGAGCAAGCAATAAAAAATTTTTCATTTTTAATTATATTTTCTTTTCCTTTAATAATAATTTTTGTTTGTAAAAAAATTTTAAGACATATTGCAGCCCACTTTCCCATTATTTTGCCACCAAATAAAACTACTTTGGTTGGCATTACAAGTGATGGAAGGAATACTATTGAAATTATAGATATACCTAGAAAGAAAAAAAATAAAAATAGCAGTTTTCTTATCATCTTTGTCAAAAACTAAATTATATCTTTTAGCTTTTGTCTTTTTTTTATTACGTTCATTTTGGAGCCTTTAATTAATATTTCAGCAGGCTTAGGTCTAATGTTATAATTCGAAGATAAGGATGAGCCATAAGCTCCTACATCACAAATAATAATATAGTCTTTCTCATTTAATTTTTGAAATTTATTTGTAGTTAAGAATCTATCTGTAGTTTCACAAATCGGACCAACAAAATCATAGCTTTTGCTTATCATTTTATTAGTTTTTTTTAATGGAATAATTTTATGCTTTGCCCCATACAAAGCAGGTCTCATAAAATCATTCATAGCCGCATCTAAAATAATAAAATCTTTTTTAGAACTTTCTTTGATATAGATTATTTTTGTAATTAAAATTGCTGTATCACCAATAATAGATCTGCCAGGTTCAAATATAATTTTTGTTTTATGTTTTTTTAAAAATTTTTTAATAATTTGATTATATTTTTTATAATTAAATTTTTTATTGTCCTTGTTGTAATCAATTCCTATTCCACCACCAAGATCTATATATTCAAAGTTAAAGTGAATTTTTTGTATTAATTTGTCCAAGACATTAAGCATTTTTTGATAAGGTTTATGATCTAGGATTTGACTTCCGATATGAACACTTAAACATTTTAGATTTAAAAATTTTGAATTTTTAATATATTTTAAAACTTCAATAAATGTTTTTTCATTAATACCAAATTTATTTTCTTTTTTACCAGTTGAAATTTGTTTAAGTGTTTTTGCATCAGTATTTGGATTTAATCTAATTCCAATATCTACTAATTTATTTTTAGATTTTGCAATACTTTCAATTTCTAATATTTCGCTTTTAGACTCGCTATTAATTAATAAAATATTTTTATCTATTGCATAAATTAATTCTGATCTAGTTTTACCCACTCCAGAAAAAACAATTTTTTTTGAATTTATTCCTGCCTTAAGAGCAATCATTAACTCGCCTTTAGAAACAACATCAGCTCCTAAACCGTTTCGTTTAATTATTTTGAGTATTTCAAGATTACAGTTTGATTTTGTTGAAAAACATATAATCGGAGAAAATGATTTAAAGCTATTCTTGAAGTTATTTATATTTTCATTAATTTTTTTCTCAGAGTAGCAAAAAATTGGTGTTTCAAACTTTTTAATTACCTTAGTAAGTCTGGATTTTTCAACTGTAAAAATATTATTGATATATTTCATTTTTTTTTGGAATTTTAAATATGTTATTTATGTTATTAAGTTTAATAACATCATTATTTACTGATGCCTCATATTTTGGTTCATTTTTTCTTCCACACGAAGTTAACAAAATTAGGCACATAGATATTAAAATTATTTTTTTAATCATACTTATTTCCTCTTATAACTTAGTATCATTTTCTTAATGTTGTCGAAAGAGGTTCCTCCATATGAAACTTTAGAATTAACAGATTTTTTTAATTCAAATACTTTAAGAACATCAGATGTTAAACTTTTTTCAATTTTATTTATCTCTTTTATTGTAAGCTCCGATAATTTTTTTTTATTTTTTTCAGCAAAATTTATAATTTTAGCTGTTTGTAGATACGCTTTTCTAAACGGATAATTTAACTCTCTAACCATATAATCTGCCAAATCTGTCGCTGTAATGAAGCCACTTTCTGCAAGTTTAAGCATTCTTTTTTTATCTGGTGAAAAATTTTTAAGAACATCATTTAATATAATTAAGGAATTTTTTAATTGATCAAATGATTTAAAAACAATTTCTTTATCATCTTGCAAATCCTTAAAATAAGAAAGAGGCAACCCCTTTAATGTTGTAAGCATAGAAAATAGATTTCCAAACATGAAACCTGTTTTGCCTCTTAAATATTCTAGAGGATCAGGATTTTTTTTCTGAGGCATGATAGATGACCCAGTTACAATTTTATCATTCAAATTAATAAGTTTAAAAGCATCTGAATTCCAGATGATAAACTCCTCTGCAATCCTAGAGATATGAACAGCACATGCTGAACAAGAATAAAGAAAATCAATTACAAAATCTCTGTCAGAGACAGTGTCAATTGAGTTTTTAGTTGGTCTCTGAAAACCCAATTTTTTTGAAGTATAAAATCTATCAATTTTAAAAGAAGTACCTGTTAAAGCAGCTGCACCAAGTGGATTTTCATTAAGACCCTCTAAATTATTTATAAATCTATTTTTGTCTCTGTTAAACATTTCTAAGTACGCCATCAAGTAATGAGCAAAAGAAACTGGTTGTGCATTTTTAAGGTGTGTTAAACCAGGCATAATTGTTTCAACATTTTTTTCTGCTTTTTTTAAAATATTTTTAATTGTTACATCAATATTTTTAATAATCTCCTTATTAGCTTTTCTTAACCAAATTTTAAAATCTGTAACTACTTGATCATTTCTTGATCTTGCGGTGTGAATATAACCAGCATCTTCTCCAATTAGTTCAAAGAGCCTATGTTCTATATTCATATGAATATCCTCAAGCTTATCATCAAAAAAAAATTTTTTTTTTATAATTTCGTTCTTAATTCTATTCAAACCCCATACTATCTTATTTTTAATTTTAAAATTTATAATTTTTTGTCTAAACAGCATCTCGACATGTACGATTGAAGCTTCAATATCCTCTTTGAATAATCTTTTATCAATTGCTATTGATCCACCAACCTTTTTAAAAAGGTTTTTTGACTCCTTCTTAATTCTTGTGTTCCAAATTGGTTGATTGTTTTTATTTTTACTCATGATATTTATTTATTCTAAATTGTATGAAAATCATTTTTTTTAATTATCTTATAATAATATTTTACTTAATATCATCTAACGTCTTATATTCAATAGAGCGTCCAGAAATTAAGAATCTTATAGTACATAAAGATAAGAAAAAAATTGAAAATATAGAATTTATTAAATCTGAAGGTGAAAAAGTTAGTTTAAATAATTATAAATCAAACCCATTAATAATAAATTTTTGGGCTACCTGGTGTGCTCCATGTAAAAAAGAAATGCCATCTTTGGATAAACTTAAAACTTTAAATGAATTTAAAAATATCAATATAGTCCCAATTAATATTGGTGGTGATAGTTATAAAAAATCAAAAGAGTTTTTTGATGAAATCAAAATTAAGAATTTAGATATATTTACAGGATCTGGACCGGAGTTTTCACAATTATTTAAGTTAAGAGGATTGCCCACGACAATTTTAATAGACCGAAACGGTTTTGAAGTTGGAAGAATTGTTGGCTATATTGACTTTAATGATCAATCTTTACTTAACTGGTTAATTAAAAACTTATGAAATTTTCTTTGAATACAACAATAATAAAACCAGAAAATAATGAGGAAATTAATAGTGCAGTAATTTTACTTCATGGATATGGAGGTGATGGCAAAGACATCAGTATGCTTTCCTTAAATTGGAAAAGATTTTTGAAAAATACAGTTTTTTTATGTCCCGATGCTCATGAAGTGTGCAGTATAAATCCATCAGGGTTCCAATGGTTTAATTTAAATAATGAGGATCTAGAATATACTCTTCAAGAATCAAAAAAAGCAGAAAACGTTCTTAAAAATTATATTTTAGAAGTAAGTGAATATTTTAATTTAGAATATTCACAAATTTGTATTTCTGGTTTCAGTCAAGGATGTATGATGTCATTAAATGTTGGCCTTATATCAGAAAAAGAATTTAGTTGTATTGTAGGATTTTCTGGAAGAATCATAAATATGGAAGACCTTTCTTCAAGAATTAAAAATAAAACAAATATTTTAATGATACATGGTGAAAATGATCCAATTGTCCCTCCAAATAATTTACTAGAAGCTAAGGATTTCTTTATTAGAAATAAAATTAAAATTGAAACATTAATGATCAAAAATTGTGATCACCATATACCCATGGAGGCATCAAGTGCGGCATTAAACTTTATTAAAAAAAAATTAATTAGTTAATAAATATTTAATATAACATTAGATATGTTGATAAAAAATTTATTTAATGTATGTTTTAATCATGATTGAGCTCTCTGATAAAAATATCTCTTTAGAAAAATGTCCTGCATTAGTTTTAAATGCAGATTATAGACCTTTAAGTTATTATCCACTTTCATTATGGAGTTGGCAAGATTCAATTAAATCTGTTTTCTTAGATAGAGTTTCAATTGTTAGTTATTATGACAGACAAATCAGAAGTCCTTCGTTTAGTATGAAACTTCCAAGTGTAATTGCACTAAAATCTTACATAAGACCTCTATCAAATCCTAACTTTACTAGGTTTAATGTATTTTTAAGAGATAAGTTTAGCTGCCAATATTGTGGTAGCAAAAATGAACTTACATTTGATCACTTACTGCCAAGATCAAAAGGTGGCAAAACCAATTGGGATAATGTTGTAACAGCTTGCTCGTCCTGCAATGTTAAAAAAGGAGGAAGACTCATTAAGAATTCAGGTATGACATTAAACCAATGGCCCTTTCAGCCTACCACAGAGGATCTTCATAAAAATGGTAAGAATTTTCCACCAAACTTTTTACATAAAAGTTGGATGGACTATTTGTATTGGGATGTTGAACTTGAACCGTAACTAAATTTTTTCAGAAATTTTTATTGCAACCTTAGAGCCTGTTTTAATTACTTTGTCCATAATGGAATAGAGACCTTTTTTTGTGGCCCCTTCCTCATAAGCTATATCTTTATGATCCAATTCATCTTGTCTAAATTTTATTATTTTTTCTTTTAAATCTTTTTCATCTACCTCTATTTGATCAATTTGACTTTTGTAATGTTCATCAATAACCTCTTCAACAGAAGCTGTACATAACATTGCAGCCTTTTTTCCAAGTATTGTTGAACTAAATCCAAGACCCAATCCAAGTAAATCCCATAATGGTAGTAATTTAGTTGGTTTTATATTTCTTTTTTCTATTTCATCTTCAAAAAAATTCGAGTGTTCCTGCTCATGCTTTTTCATTTCACTAATAGTTTGTTTTAAATCATCATTTTTTACAATAGTATTTAGTGCAAGCAATTGACCTTCATAAATTTTAATTGCCCCTCTTTCTCCAGCATGATCTACTCTTATAAATTCTTCCAATTTTTTTTTATTAGTTTTTTTCATAAGCTAATGTTCTAATTGAAAAAATAACAATTAAAATTGAAAAAATTGTATTAATTGCCGCTAGTGAAATTCCAAGAATTTTAAAAGTAGCATCTTTACAGTTAACAGGCATATTTTTGTTAAGAGTCTCTAGTAATTTCGATTTATTTAAAATATCTGATGATCCACTTGTGCAGGCTGAGAGCTCATCAAATATACTATTCTCAATTCCAAAATGATACCCAGATAGTATGGCGCTCAAAGTAAATATCATAATTGTAACTATTAAAATTTGATCATTGTTTGAATAGTTAAATCCAATAACGCTTACAAATATTGCAGCTAGGTAAGGTAACCTCTGGTAAATACATAGCTTACATGGTTGATACTGCAATATATACTCAATGTATAATGCTGAAATTATTGAAATTGATGAGATAAAAAAAATAATCAAATAAAAATTTTTTCTATTTGGAAATAGGATCATATTTAATTAACAAAATTATTTAAAAATTTATATATAAAATAAGCAAAAATAATAAAAACAACTGATAGCAAAATAGTGAATTTTAAAAGTTTTTTTTCAATAATTTTTTTCATTGTAGCTCCAAAGTTTCCAATTAAAAATGCTATCAAAAAAAAGCGTGAACCTCTGGTTAAAACAGAAATGATAATAAAATAAAAAATATTGAAGTTAATAAAACCACTTGTAATTGTTAGTAGCTTGAAAGGTACTGGAGAAAAACCAGCAATTGCTAAAAGAGTAATCCAGGCAATAACACCACCATCTGAAGATACTTTATCTTTTAAAAACGAAGCATCATCTACACCATAAATCTCAAAAATTTTAAGGCCAATTTCGTTAAAGAAAACATACCCAATAAAATAACCAAGGCATGCTCCCAAAATAGATCCTATAGTTGCAATTAATGCAATTCTAATCCATTCATGTTTTCGAGCTATTGTCATAGGAATTATCAAAACATCGGGTGGTATTGGGAATATAAAACTTTCAATAAAAGATATAAATCCCAAAATAGATTTGGATCTTTTATGACCCGCTAGTTTGATAGTTTTATTGTACAGTTCTTTAAACATATTTTCTTTTAATATAATAAATGATTTAATACTATTAGTTAAAATATACTAAGTTTTGGGCGAATGGCGGAACTGGTAGACGCGTTGGACTCAAAATCCAATAGTAGCAATACTGTGAGAGTTCGATTCTCTCTTTGCCCACCAAGAAATTATGAGTACACAAAATATTAATAATTTAGTCGAACTGTTTTTTACTAGTTATAAAAAACAAAAAAAAGATAATATTCTTTTAACATCCTTAAAAGACAACAGTAATTGTTTTACATGGGAAAAAACATTTCATTCAATTAAAAAACTTTCCTCAGAAATTAAAAAATATGCAAATAAAGGTGATAGATGTTTACTAATATCTGAAAATAGACCTGAGTGGTTTATAACTGATCTTTCAATAATGTTATCTGAAGCTATTACTGTTCCAGCTTATACAACTTATGCAGAGAAAGATTATGAATATATAATTGAAAATTGTAATCCAAAATTAATCTTTGTTTCTAATCAAGAACAATTTAATAAAGTTAAAGAAATTATAAAAAAAAAGAGTTTTGTTGCAAAAATATTTTCTTTTGAACAATTAGATATAGACTCTGAGAGTTATATCAATGTTAATAAATTATTTTCTAATTTAGATTACCAAGATTTAAATATTCCAGACTTATCAATTAAAAGAAATAATCCAGCTTGCATTATCTATACATCAGGAACACAAGGTAATCCAAAAGGTGTAATCTTAAGTCATGGTGGAATTTTAAATAATTGTGATGGTGCACTAGATATATTAAAACCTTTACTAACAGATCAGACTAGATTTTTAACTTGGTTACCTCTTTCACATTCTTATGAACATACAGTTCAATTTGTTCAAATAAGTGTTGGAGCAAAAATATTCTATGCAGAAAGTATTGAAAAATTAATTAAAAATATGAACGATTGTAAACCTCAACTAATGACAGCTGTACCTAGATTTTACCAAAATTTATTTCAAAAGATTAATGCAAGTTTTAATAAAGCCACAGGTTTTAAGAAAAAATTAATACTAAAGATGTTAGAACTAGGAGCTAAAAAAATAAATAAACAATCTTTAACAATTTTTGAAAAATTAATTGATAATATTTTAGAAAAAATAGTGAGAAAAAAAATTAAAAGTCAATTTGGAGGTGAGCTCAAAACCTTCGTTTCAGGTGGAGGAGCACTTGATAAAGAAGTTGGTATTTTTTTAAATGCAATAGGTTTGCCTACGTTACAAGGTTATGGATTAACTGAGACTTCTCCAGTTGTAAGTTGTAACCCAATTAATGATATTAGGGTTGAGACTGTAGGGCCACCATTTAAGGGAAATGAAGTTAAAATAGCTTCAGATGGCGAGATTTTAGTAAAAGGTGAAAATGTAATGCTAGGATACTGGGACAATGAAGAGGAAACTAATAAAGTTTTAAAAGACGGATGGCTTCATACTGGAGATATAGGAATATTTGAAAATGGTTATTTAAAAATAACAGATAGAAAAAAAGATATTTTGATTACACCTGGTGGAGATAATATTTCTCCAGTCAAAATTGAAAACGAATTATTAAATTCTAAATTTATCGATCAATCAATTGTTTATGGAGATAATAAACCTTTTTTAGTAGCTCTATTAGTTTTATCCGATGAAAATTCTAACATTTCAAAAGATCAAATAGAAAAAGAAATTGAAAACATAAATAAAAATCTTTCTAAAATAGAAAATATAAGAAAATTTTTTATTGTTAATGAAAAATTTTCAATTGAAAATGGAATGTTAACTCCAACTTTAAAACTTAAAAGATATAAAATTATTCAAAAATATAAAAAAGAATTTGAAAAACTTTATTAAAAAGTTTTATAAAACACTTTATTAATAGCGATTTATTTAACTTTTTTTTTATTTTATAAAATAATAAAAAAATAATTTTTAATTAATTTTTTAAAAATAATTATATGTTTGACATAACTATTCAAAAAAAATAAAAATTACTAACAAACGAATCATAAAGATTCGTTTATAAAAAAAGGGAGCTAAAGATGGCTAAAAGAAGAAAAAAAGCTGCTAAAAAGAAAACTAAGAAAAAAGCTAAGAAAAAAGCTAAGAAGAAAAAAAGAAGATAGTTTAGTATTCTTTTTAATTGATAACGCTTCCCATGGCGCTTGCGTGGGGAGCGTTTTTTTTTAATCTGTAATTTCCTGATTTAATGGCACTTGTTCTGAGGGCTTTTCATCAGTTTTTTTAAGTTGTTTTTCTAGGTTCCTCTTTAAAGCTTTATCAAGTTTCTTTTGTGCATCTTCTAAGTTTGATCCCATAACAATTTGAAATTCAGTCAAAAGTCTTTCATATGCTTTTTCAAATAATTGTCTTTCACTATATGATTGATCTATCATTATATCATCACCTTTATTTAAATCTCTTACTACCTCTGCCAAGTCATAAATTTTACCTGAAGAAATTTTTGCTTCATACTCTTGTGCCCTCCTACTCCACATAGAACGCTTAATTTTTGGCTTACTTTTAAGTATACTTACACATTTGTTTATTTGATTGATAGTTGCTAGTGGTCTTAAATGTGATTGTTTATTTACTGGTACCATTCCATTTGCTTTATCTTTTTCAAATTTTATAATATAAGTTTCAACATCAATTCCACCTATATTAATCTTTTTTGCTTCAGTAATTTGACCAACCCCATGCTTTGGATAAACTATATAATCTTTCAATTTATATAATCTCTTTTCTGTTTCTTGTTTTTTTACTTTTTTAATTTCAGGTTTTTGTTCATTACTTTTTGGAATTCTTAGTTGATCAGTTTTAGTCTCAATTTTCTCTTTTGTTTTAATATCTTTTATTTTTTTCTTTTTATTCGATTCTTTAATGGGTTTTTTTATTTTTAGAGGTTTTTTAATTTTTGCAACTTTTTTTAAAACTTTTTTCTTTTTTACAGTTTTTTTTATTTTCTTTTTATTCAAGATTTTCTTTAAAATATTTTTCATATTTATCTTTTACATCTTTAAATTGTTCGTGATCTGCTGGAGGATCTTTTTTTTCACTAATGTTTGGCCACATGTCAGCATATTTTTTATTTATTTCTAACCATTTTCCCTCATTATCTTCATTATCAGATATTATTGCGTCTACTGGACATTCTGGCTCGCAAACGCCACAATCTATACACTCATCGGGTTTAATTACAAGCATATTTTTACCTTCGTAAAAGCAATCCACTGGACACACTTCAACACAATCCATCAATTTACATTTGATACATTTATCATTTACCAAATATGTCATATTTTTTTTCGACGAACTTTCTCTTTAATATCTCCCACAACTTTTGGATCTAGATAAAGTAGACCTGACAATCTTCTCATTAAGTTTGTTTCATACATATCAGCATCCTCATCTGAATATATAATATTCCACAAAGCTTCAATTATAATTTTTTTGTCTTCATTACTAATATTTTTAACTTCCCTAGTAAAATCAATTATTTGATTTGAGTCTTTTTCTTTTTTTTCTGCAACTTGAATAATTTTATCAATTTCTTCAGATCTTGCACCCATTTCTACAATTGAATTTTTAA
Organism: uncultured Pelagibacteraceae bacterium; assembly: GCA_902636075.1. Lineage (GTDB taxonomy): Bacteria > Pseudomonadota > Alphaproteobacteria > Pelagibacterales > Pelagibacteraceae > Pelagibacter. The sequence goes on from CACPQM010000004.1 coordinate 81,868, forward strand.
TAATTTTTTTTTCTTTATCTGTGTAATTTTCATCAATTTTAGCTGAATGAATTAATAAACATGCGACAGCCATTATTGATGGATGATTATTATCTTTTTCAGTTTCTTCTTTTTTAAAAATATTGAACATTATTTTAAGTTAAGTTGTGTCAGAACATTAAATGGATTATCCTTAATATTCTTATTTATATCTTTTTTAATTATTTTTCTTAATGGAATATATCTAAAGTGAAGATTATTATCTTTTTCGAAAGTTTTGTAGTTCATCTTTTTTATTAATTTCACAAAATTTTCTTTATTACAACCTAACAAATTCAACATTTCAGGAATTAATTTTATCTCTTTAGCTTTATCTTCAGATTTAGTATTAAAAATCATTAAGAATAACCTCTCTAAAATATCAATCCTTACATATAAATTTTCAAATTTTTCAAAACCGCATAAAAGCATTAGATTTTTATTTAATTTTTTCTTTTCCTCTAAAAAGTTCAACCCGAATGTTGGTGGAGAGAAGTCAAAATTTTTTTCATTAAAATTTTTCCATAAAAGAATTCTTAATGATACAGAACTTGGTTTAAATAATTTAAATAAAAAAATGTGATATCTACCAAATTTAACTCCTAAGTTTCTCAATTTTTTTCTTTCATCTTGGTTAAGCCTATTCAAATAATTTAAAACCTCATCTCTTTTAACTACTCCATTATTTTCATAAAGATGATATGCTAAAGCTCTTAATTCTGAATTGTTTTCTTTAACATTTTTTAAATCAATTAGACTTTTTAACTCTGTTTCAATTTTATCATTCAGCCATGCCTGTAAATAAGAATTGAGTCTTGATTTCTCACTATTTTCAATCATTTCATCAATAGTTAATTGAATTTGTGGATTTAGATAATCTGAGCCTGGAATTAATTTAGCTATTTGATTGTTATTCCAATATATTTTAAAATCATCTTTAAGTTCAATTAAACCAGTATCAATTATCTGGGTTATCCTCTTAATAATTTCAGGAACAACGTTCTGTCTAGCTGCTTTTTTTAATGATTTTACATCTGCATCTAATGTATCAACCTTAAGATCTAATTCTAATCTTAAACCTTTTAAACGTCCAATATACTGTTCATTAATCATAACTTCTTCATCATTTATTATTTTAGTTTCAAACGTAATATCTTGTTTTAAACCTCTTGCTAGAACGCTTGCTCTTTTATCTATAAAAGTTTTTGTTAACTCTTCATGAAGTCTATCAGACAGTTTATCCTCAAGATTCTTGGTTCTTTCTATCCAATAGTCCTGATTCTCAACCCAATTAGATTTATTTGACACATAAGCCCAAGTTCTTACATTGGCAATTCTATTTGATAAAGAATCTACATTTCCATCTAATTTATCTAACAATGATAGTTGTTCTTTCATATAGTAGTTTGGGACTTCTTTGTTTTCATTTGTTAAAAAGTTGAAAATCTTACTTACGACATCAAAATGATGGCCATAAGTCTTCTTTACAAAATCAGGAATTTGACAACATTCCCAAAGTATTTTTAATATTTCACTATTATCCTCAACTTTTATATTTGGAGCTTCTTTAAAAAAATATTTTAATACTTTCTCGTCCTGACATTCACTTATTCTTCTAAGCCAGTCTTTCTGTGGTCTTTCCTCTAAAGATTTTAATAATGAAACTTTATTACTAAAATTTAATTTTGAGTTTCTCCAAAAAATACTTTGAATATCTGGGTAACTATGATTTTCTAGTGCCTCAACTTCCTCAGGACCAACTTCTTTACATTCTCCTGTTGTACCAAATACACCATCATTCAAATATCTTCCAGCTCTGCCTGCAATCTGTCCAATTTCAGAAATATTAAGATTCCTTAACTTTTTACCATCAAACTTTTTTAAATTTGAAAAATAAACATTATCTAGATCCATATTTATGCCCATCCCAATTGCATCAGTTGCAACTAAATAATCAACATCACCAGATTGATATAAATTTACCTGCGAGTTCCTTGTTTTGGGACTAAGAGAACCCATAACAATTGCAGCACCACCTTTTTGACGTCTAATTAATTCTGCAATTGCATAAACTTCTTCAGTGGAAAAAGCTATCAAAGCACTTTTTCTTTCTATCCTTGAAATTTTTTTATGACCACCAAATGATAATTTTGAAAGTCTTTCCCTATTTTTAAATTCAATTTCTTCATCGAGATTCTGAATAATTTTTTTTATCGAATTTGAACCCATGAGCATAGTAAGTTTTTCTCCTCTCATATGTAATAATCTATCAGTAAAAATATGGCCTCTTTCATGGTCGTTACACATTTGTATTTCATCAATAGCAACAAATTCTAAAATTTTATCTAATGGCATAGATTCAACAGTACAAAGAAAATATTTCGCATTTATTGGGATTATTTTTTCTTCACCAGTAATCAAAGCAACTTTTGATGGGTCAACTTTTTTTATAATTTTGTCATAAACTTCTCTTGCCAAAAGTCTTAAAGGAAAACCAATCATTCCCGAATCAAATGAAAGCATTGTTTCAATGGCTAGGAAGGTTTTTCCAGTATTTGTGGGTCCAAGAACTGCTGTGATTTTATTTTTTGTCATTTCTAGCTTTGGTGTGATTTTTTTTACCAATACTATATATTGTTACCTCTAAAGAACAAAAATGGGCTAAAACTAGTCCGAATCATTGAGGAAAAAGTTCTCATTTTTATTATTTAATGTTTTAAGGTTATCATAATTTCTTAAAATTAAATATATTTTTTTATGTCTCAGAAACTTTGGGAAGCTGATTCTCAAACAAAAGCTAAATCAAATTTAAACGAATTTGAAAATTTTTTAGCAAAAAAATTTAGCTATGTCCCAAATAAAAATTATAAAAAATTGTTTAATTGGACAATTAAAAATCCAAAGTTATTTTGGTCTTCAATTTGGGAATATTCAAATATTAAGGGTATTAAGAACGATAAATTTTACTTTCCTAAAGAAATTATAAAAAGTAAATTTTTGTTAAAATCTCAGTTAAATTATGCTGAAAATCTATTATCAAAAAATGATAACTCAAAAGCTGTTACATTTATTAGTGAAAACGGATACAGAGAAGAAAAGTCTTGGAAAGAGTTAAATAATAATGCTTCAAAACTTATTAAATTTTTTAAAGAAATTAAAATAAAAGAAAAAGATAGAATAGCGGCATATACAACAAACCAAATCGAAACTGTTGAAAGTTTTATAGCAACTTGTTCAATAGGTGCTATATGGTCTTCTTGCTCTCCAGATTTCGGTACACAAGGAGTTATAGAAAGATTTTCTCAAATTAAACCAAAATTATTAATCATTACTGATAGGTATTATTATAATGGTAAAGAAATAAATGTTCTTGAAAGATTGCCAGCTATTCTCAAAAAAATTAAATCAATAAAAAGTGTTCTAATTACTAATTATCCAGGTAAAAAAAATTTAAAACAAAAAAAAATCAAAGGATTAAAAATATTTTATTTTAATAAACTAAAACATAAAGTAGAGAGTAAAATTAGATTTAAAAAATTTGATTTTGATAAAGAGCTAGCTATTTTATACTCAAGTGGAACTACAGGTAAACCAAAGTGTATATGTCACAGAGCTGGTGGTGTTTTAATACAACATTTAAAAGAACACAAACTTCACTGTAATGTAAAACCAGGTGATAATGTATTTTATTTCACCACTTGTGGATGGATGATGTGGAATTGGTTAATGACTTTTTTAGCATCTAAGGCCTCAATAGTTCTTTTTGACGGTTTTCCAATGTATAAAAGAAGTGATTTGCTCCTAAAAATAGCTGAAAAAGAAAAAATTTCCCTATTTGGCATAAGTGCAAAATATATTGATCAATTAAAAAAATTAAATTTAAATATAAAAACTAAGTATAAACTAAGATATCTCAAAACTATTTGTTCAACTGGATCACCTTTATCCTCTGAGGGTTTTGATTATGTTTATAAAAATATAAAAAAAAATGTTCATTTAGCGTCTATTGCAGGTGGAACAGACCTTGTTTCATGTTTTGTATTAGGTAATCTTTACTCTCCTGTTTTTAGAGGTCAAATCCAAAATAACGGATTAGGAATGAATACAGATGTTTTTTCTGAAAGAGGAAAGTCATTAGTTAATAAAAAAGGAGAATTAGTTTGTAAATCACCATTCCCTTCAATGCCAATTTATTTTTGGAACGATAAAAATAATAAAAAATATAAATCAGCTTATTTTAAAAAATATAAAAATGTTTGGCATCACGGAGATTTTGCAGAGAGAAAACCTAACGGTGGATATGTTATTTATGGAAGATCAGATGCAACACTTAACCCTGGGGGAGCAAGACTAGGTACTGCTGAAATATATTCAGTAGTTGATAAATTTAAAGAAATTAAAGAGTCAATAGTTATAGGTCAGAAATGGGATAATGATGTGAGAATTATATTATTTGTTGTACTTAAGAAGCCTAAATCGTTAAACGAAGATTTATCTTTAAACTTGAAAAAGGCTATACGTTTAGACGCATCACCACGGCATGTACCCAAAAAAATAATTGAAGTCTCAGATATACCAAGAACGAAAAATGGAAAGATAGTTGAGCTTGCCGTTAAAAATATTATTGAGGGAAACAAAATAAATAATATTCAAGCATTAATAAATCCCTCAATTTTACAAGAATATAAAAACATCAAGGAGCTTAAGAAACCATAATTATATTTAAATTTATATAGACAATAATATTTGATTGTTATTAAATAGTATTAATAACTAATAGATTGGAGAAAATATGTTTAAAAATTTATTTAAAAGTTCTCTAATGATTTTATTCTTGATGATTGGTTTGTCAGGAAAATCATTTGCACAAGAACTTAAATTTTTTACGATTGGTACAGGTGGTACTGCTTACACTTATTATCCAGTTGGAGGTATGATTGCTAATGCAATTTCAAAACCACCAGGATCTAGAGAGTGTGGTAAAGGTGGAAGCTGTGGAGTACCAAATCTGATAGCATCAGCTGTTTCATCAAGAGGATCAGTTGATAATGTAAATGCAATAATCTCTGGACTAAGAAATTCAGGTTTTGCACAATCGGATGTTGCTTACTGGGCATATACTGGAACTGGTACAATGGAAGGAAAAGAACCTGCAAAAGATTTAAGAACTATTGCTGCTCTTTTTCAAGAACATATACATTTAGTAGCGCTTAAAAAAAGTAATATTAATTCAGTAAAAGACTTAAAAGGAAAAAGAGTTTCACTAGATGAACCTGGATCTGGAACATATGTTGATGCTAAATTAATATTAGAGTCTAATGGATTAAGCACAAGCGATGTAAAAGCTGAAGCATTGAAAGGTAAAGCTGCAACAGATGCTCTAAGAAATGGTAAAGTTGATGCAATCTTTGTTGTTGCAGGCTATCCAACTGGTGCAATCGTAGAACTAGCATCTGCAGTTGATATAAAACTAGTTCCAATCGATGGCGCAGGAGCTAAAGCGTTGACTTCAAAATATGGTTTTTTCTCAGAAAGCCCAATTCCTTCAGGAACATATGAAGGTGTTGATCAAGTTAACACTGTAGCAGTAGGCGCTCAATGGTTTACATCAGCTAAAGAAGATAGTGAATTAATTTACCAAATTACTAAAGCTTTATGGAATAAAGAGTCAAGAAAGCTTATGGATGTTGGTCATGCTAAGGGAAAAACTATAACACCTGACACAGCTCTTTCCGGAGTAGGTGTACCACTACACCCTGGTGCAGAAAAGTTCTATAAAGAAGCAGGACTTTTAAATTAAATCTTAAAATCAATTTGCCCTAGATCAATTAGATCTAGGGCATTATTATGTCCCAATTTAATATTTCACCTGATGAAGTTGCAAAACTTGAAGATAAATTTGAGATAAAAAGTAACGAAAGAAAGTTAAAAAATTTATTAAAAACATTGACCTTTGTTGCCTTGGTTGCAATGTCAATTTACCATTTTTATGCTTCTGGATTTGGAACTATAAGAGACATTCTTCATAGAGGTATTCATATTTCTTTTGTTGTAGGTCTTGTATTTTTATTTTATGGATGGAAAAATTTTGGGGATCAACAGTTAAAAAATAAAGTTCCATTAATAGATATTTTCTTTTCAATTTTAGTAGTTGTAACTGCACTTTATTTACCATTATTACCTCCAGAAATATTAGCTAGCAGAGTTGGAAATCCATCTAGCACTGAAGTTATAATGGGTTCAATTCTTATTATTTTAACATTAGAGGCTGCAAGAAGATCAATAGGATACACTCTACCATTAATTTGCATAATTTTTATGATTTTTGCACTCTATGGTCCTATTTTTCCTGGAGCTTTAAAGCATGGTGGTAGCAGTTGGGCTGGTTTTGTTAATCATATTTATATAACCAATCAAGGAATTTACGGAATTGCTGTGGGAGTCATGGCTCAATATGTATTTTTATTTATTCTATTTGGTGTCCTTGCAACAAGAATAGGTTTAGGTCAATTATTTATTGATTTAGCGATGGTAATAGCTGGAAGGTATTCAGGTGGACCAGCGAAAGTCGCAATTTTTTCCTCAGCTTTTCTAGGAACCATATCTGGTTCCTCAATTGCAAATACAGTAACAACCGGATCTTTAACAATACCCGCAATGAAAAAAGTTGGTTACCCTCCGCATTTTTCTGGAGCCGTTGAAGCCACAGCTTCTACTGGAGGACAAATAACACCTCCCATTTTAGGAGCAGCAGCTTTTATTATGGTTGAATATTTAGAATTACCTTTAAGAGATATTTTGGCAGCAGCATTAATTCCTGCTTTGCTTCATTATTTTGGAATTTTTGTGATGGTTCATTTAGAGGCAAAAAAATTAGGTCTGAGAGGTTTAAATGAAAGTGAAGTTCCAAAATTTATTAGAATAATAAGAGATAATTGGCTAGCAATTGTTCCATTATTTTTACTAGTATATTTAATATTGATTGGTCGTACTCCAGATTATGCTGCAGTAAATGGAATAATTGCTTGTGTAGTCATTGGATTTATAAGGAAAAAAAATAGACTTACTTTTAATGATTTATTTGAGTGCCTAGCCAGAGGTGCAAAAAATACTTTAGCAGTTGGAGCAGCTGCTACTTCAATAGGTATAATAGTTGGTGTAGTTACATTAACTGGAGTAGGTTTTAGATTAGGATATGTAGTAATTCAAACTGCCGGAGATATTGGTGGTTTCTTCTTAAATTTTTTACCATTTAACTATTTTACACTTCAAGATCTGACATTATTTTTTTCTTTAATATTAATTGCAATATCATGCATATTCATGGGTACAGGAGTTCCAACTACTGCAACTTACATAATTCTTGTTGCCGTTGCCGCTCCTGCTCTCACTCAATTACAAATTGAGCCCATTGTTTCTCACTTTTTTGTGTTTTATTATGGTGTTTTAGCAGACATAACACCACCTGTTGCTCTTGCAGCATATGCTGCTGCTGGTATAGCAGGATCAAATCCATTTACCACGGGTAATACTGCATTTAGACTAGGAATTGCAAAAGCCCTAGTACCTTTTGTATTTGTTTATTCACCATCTCTATTACTGGTTGCCCAAGGATTTAATTTTTATGATTTTTTTGTAACCTTAATATCTGCAATGATTGGAATTGGTTTGATTGGAATCGGATTTACAGGCTATCTATTTAAAAGAGTTTCTACGTTTCAAAGATGGTATTTAGGAATTATTTCATTATTATTTATTGCACCAGGATTAAGTTCATCAATTATTGGTTTAGTCTTAGTGTTGCCAATATTTATTCTTCAATTAAGAAAACAAGACTTATCCACCTAGTCCAGCATTTGGAAGAGGTCTTCTTAAAATTTTCCAAATCCCGACCGCAGTTGCAATTAATTTGTTTTTACACTTGAGTTTACAATTTATAAATACCATTGACTTTGTAACTTTTTGAATTTCTACTGTTCCTAATAATTCGTCTCCAATGTTTGAGGGAGCTATAAATTTTATATCCAATGAAATAGTTACACATGGTTTATTTCCACTTGCTCTGTGACAAGCAGTACCTGCACCTGCATCAATGATTGTACAAATATAACCACCATGGGTTATCCCAGCTTTATTTAAATGTGTTTTTTTAATCTTAGTTTTAAACTCGAATTTTTTTTTAGTAATTGATCTAAACAATAAACCACCATTATGTTTCATGTAGCTTGGCTTATTGCTTAATTGCTCAAATTTTTTTTTCATTAAAGGATTATTGTCATAATTAGTATAAATAATAAAACTAAACAAAAGAAATATATTACAGATTTTTCAAGTGATATTTTCATTTATCCTTTCATTTTGGTGCGCCTGCTAGGAGTTGAACCCAGAACCTCCTGGTCCGTAGCCAAGCGCTCTATCCAATTGAGCTACAGGCGCAATTTGTACAGTTTTTATACATAATTAATAATGTAAATTATTTTTTTAGCAAATATTGATATATATATATTACAAAAATGAATCTAGATTTATTAGTTCCTGATATAGGAGACTTTGAAAATGTTGAAATAATCGAAGTACTTGTAAAAAAGGGGGACAAAATCAATAAAAATGACCCTGTTGTCACTTTAGAAAGTGATAAATCAAGTGTTGAAGTACCATCCAATTATGGAGGCACAATTGAAACTATAAATGTAAAAATTGGTGATAAAGTTTCAAAAGGTGATTTGATATTAACTCTGTCTTCAGAAAAAAAAGATGAACATGAGAAAATTACCAAAACTTTAGATGAAAAAATTCCACCTTCAACAGAGAAGTTAATAAAGGAAGCAGAAACTACTTCAAAATCTGACATAAAAGTTGAAACTAAAGTTATAGAGCCAAAACAAATCAAGCAAACAAGATTAGTTAATGAAGTTAAAATGGTTAGTAGTAACGATGATATTGATCCTGTTGAAACTAAAGAGTGGCTAGATTCCTTAAGTGCAGTTCTGCAAAATGATGGTTCTGAAAGAGCCCATTTTTTAATTAAACAATTAATTGATCAGTCTTATAAAGCTGGATCTAAAATTCCTCATACCCAAACTACTCCTTACGTGAATACGATACCACCCGAAGAAGAAAAAAGATCACCTGGAGACCAAAATATAGAACGTAAGTTAAGATCATTAATTAGATGGAATGCTGCTGCAATGGTAGTAAGAGCAAATAAAAAACATCCTGAACTTGGTGGTCACATAGGAACTTTTGCATCAGCTGCAACTTTGTATGATGTTGGAATGAATCATTTTTGGCGAGCAAAAAATAATAAATTCGGAGGCGATCTAGTATATTTTCAAGGTCATAGTGCACCAGGAATGTATGCAAGAGCTTTTCTTGAGGGAAGATTAAATGAAAAGCAGTTAGATAGATTTAGACAAGAAGTACAAACTGGTGGACTTTCATCTTATCCTCATCCTTGGCTAATGCCAAATTTTTGGCAGTTTCCAACAGTCTCAATGGGTATTGGTCCTATGTTAGCAATATATCAAGCAAGATTTATGAAATACCTAATTAATCGAGGATTAATTAAAGATGAGGGAAGAAAAGTATGGACTTTTCTTGGAGATGGAGAAATGGATGAACCTGAGTCACTTGGTGCAATTGGTTTAGCGGCGCGTGAAAATTTAGATAATTTAATATTTGTTGTAAACTGCAACTTACAAAGATTAGACGGTCCAGTAAGAGGAAATGGAAAAATAATTCAAGAATTAGAAGGTATTTTTCGAGGCAGTGGTTGGAACGTTTTAAAAGTTATTTGGGGATCTTATTGGGACTCACTTTTAGCAAATGATAAGACAGGACATTTAGTAAAAATTATGAATGAGACCGTAGATGGTGAATATCAAGCATTTAAAGCAAGAAATGGACTGTATGTGAGAGAAAAGTTTTTTGGCAAATATCCTGAAACTACAGAACTAGTTTCATCAATGTCAGATACTGATATTTGGAGGCTTAATAGAGGTGGCCATGATCCTCATAAAGTTTATGCTGCATATGATAAAGCGGTCAATCACAAAGGAAGCCCCACAGTCATAATAGCTAAAACTATAAAAGGTTATGGTATGGGTAAAAGTGGTGAAAGTGTAAACACTACTCACCAACAAAAGAAATTGGATGTTGACGATTTAATGTATTACAGGGATAGGTTTGATGTTCCTTTAACAGATTCTCAAGTCAAAAATATTGAATATTTCAAACCAGACGAAAACTCCGAAGAAATTAAATACTTAAAAAAAAGAAGATTAGAACTTGGTGGATATATACCAGAGAGAACATCATATTCAAAACCGATTAAAGCTCCAGTTAAAGATATTTTTGATTTTATGAAAAAATCTACTGGCGAAAAAGAAATGTCTACAACAATGGCATTAGTAAGAATGTTAACTAATCTTTTGAGAGATAAAAATGTTGCACCAAAATTGGTCCCAATTATTCCCGATGAAGCTAGAACATTTGGAATGGAAGGTTTCTTTCAAAAAATAGGTATTTATGCTCATGAAGGTCAAAAATATGAGCCAGAGGACTCAGCACAACTCTCATCTTATAGAGAAGAGAAAAGTGGTCAGGTATTAGAAGAAGGTATAACTGAAGCAGGTTCTATGTCATCTTGGATAGCAGCAGGAACAGCATACACCAATCATGATATTGAAATGATACCAATTTATCTTTTCTATTCTATGTTTGGTTTTCAAAGAATTGGAGATTTTGCTTGGGCTGCAGGAGATAGTCAAGCGAGGGGTTTTTTAATTGGTGCGACTGCGGGAAGAACAACACTTGCAGGAGAAGGACTTCAACACCAAGATGGTCATAGTCATTTGTTAGCATCAACAATTCCAAACTGCATTTCTTATGATCCAACATTCCATTATGAATTAGCTGTGATTTTTAGAGAAGGTTTAAGAAGGATGCATGAAAAAAATGAAAATATTTTTTATTATATTACTACAATGAATGAAAATTACTCTCATCCTGAAATGCCAAAGGATTGTGAGGATGGAATTCTCAAGGGAATGTACAAAATTCAAGAAACATCAGGTTCTAAAGACGCAAAAATTCAATTATTAGGCTCTGGAACAATACTAAGAGAAATGATGGCAGCATCAGAAATTCTCAAAAAAGAATATCAGGTCGATAGTGAAGTTTGGAGTGTTACTAGTTTTAATGAGTTAAGAAAAAATGGAATGGAAGTTGAAAGATTTAACCTTCTAAATCCAACAGAAATAAATAAAAAATCATATGTAGAGGAATGTTTAGGCAAACAACAAGGTCCTATCCTTACAGCCACCGACTATATGAGAATAAATGCTGATCAAATAAGACCTTTTACAAAAAAGAGCTTTTATTCATTAGGTACGGATGGATATGGGAGAAGTGATACAAGAAAAAACTTAAGAAATTTTTTTGAAGTAGATAAAGAACACATAGTTGCTTATAGCCTTAGTGTTTTAGCAAATGAACAGCTTGTTGCATCAAAGTATGCTGAAGATGCATTTAAAAAGTATAAAATTGATAAAAACAAACCCATGCCAACAAAAATGTAAATGTCTGATCAATCTAATAAAATATCTGCAAGTCCAAAAGTTAGAAAATTTGCAAGAGAACTTGGAGTAGATATAAATAATGTTAAAGGAACAGAGAGATCAGGTAGGGTTGTTGAAAAAGATTTAAAAGATTTTGTCTCATCTAGAATCAATCATCCCCAGAATAATAGTGAAAGACAAAAAGAAAAAATTATTAAAAGCGAATATCAACATTCAGATTTTGGAGAAGTTGAAATTAAAGATATTCCTAGAGTAAAAAAAATAGCAGCTCCACATCTTGTAAATTCGTGGACAAACATCCCACATGTAACCAACCATGATGAGGCTGATATTACTGAAATGGAAGAATTTAGAAACTCAATAAAAGATAATTTTACAGGAGAAAGAATAAAAATTACTCCTCTTGCATTTATTATTAAAGCATTGGTACTTTCACTAAAAAAATTTCCATCATTCAATTCTTCAATTGATGATATTGAAAATGGCAAGATTACTTTAAAAAAATATTTTCATGTTGGTATCGCGGTTGATACTCAACATGGACTTATGGTTCCTAAAATTAGAGATGCTAATCAAAAAGATATCAATCATTTAAGTGAGGAATTAAAAAAAGTTAGTGATGATTGTAGAAATTTAAAAATTGATAAAAAAGAGTTCTTTGGAGGATCAATGACTATTACAAGCTTAGGTGGCATAGGTGGTTCATTTTTTACACCAATAATTAACTTTCCAGAGGTTGCTATACTTGGCGTTGGTAGAAGTTATAAAAAACAGGTATTTATTGATGGTAAATTTGTTCCAAGAACCATGCTTCCACTATCCCTCTCATATGATCACAGAATTATAGATGGAGCTGAGGCTGCTAAATTTAACAACGAATTAAAAGACAATCTTGGTTCTAATTTTGCATATAATTTGAGTAAATGATTACTAAAATTGAAATACTAACAGATGATGTACAAGTCCACTTTAACGGAGAAAATTCTGAAATTTTTCCTAATATTTGGCTAAGAGATCATGCAAAAGATGAGCAAAATTGGGACAAAAGGTCTAGCCAAAGGAAAACATATACAGCAGCATTAGATATAAATTTAAAAGTTAAAAAGGCAGAAATAATTGAAAATGGAAAATATTTGAGTGTCTCATGGCCTGATTTAGAAAAACCAGTCAAATATTCATTTGAATTTCTAGTTAATAATAAAATTAAAAAGAAAAAAAAAGTAAAATCTAATTTAAAAATCTGGAAATCTAATGAATTAAAAAAAGAAATTTTTTTAGATTATAATTCAATTTTATCAAATGAAGGATTTAGATATTTTTTGAAAAATCTTCATTACTATGGATTTTCAGTAATTAAAAATTGTGAAACCAATTTTAAGTCTGTTAAAACAATTGCAAATAGAATTGGTTACGTAAGAAACTCTATATTTGGAGGACTATGGAGTTTTGAGTCAGATGAAAATAAAGCTGATAGCGCATACACTCAAGAGGAACTTAGACCTCACACGGATTCAACATATAGTAATGACGCTCCAGGATTACAGTTATTACTATGTTGTGAATTTAATGCTAGAGGTGGTGAGTCTATAATGGTTGATGGATTAAAAATAGCAGAAACAATCAAAAAAGAAAACCAGCTGATGTATGAATTAATGACAAAAATAAATGTTAAGGGAAATTATATCGGTGATGGTGTTTATCTTGAAGCTGAAAGACCAATATTTAAGTTAAATGAAAATAATGAAATAGTCCAAGTTAGTTTTAATAATTATGATCGAGCACCATTTAGATTTGAAAAAGATTTAACATTAAAGTTTTATGAAGCAATAAAAAAATTTGATCTTATTGCTAACAACAAAGAATATCAGTGGCGATATATACTTAAACCTGGAGAACTTCTAATATTCAATAATTGGCGAATACTTCATGGTAGAGGATCGTTTAATGGAGTTAGAAAAATGTCTGGATGTTATATTAACAAAGAGGATTTTGATAGTTCTTGTAAGTTAAACGGAATAAATTAATTAATAAAATTATCTAATTAAGTATAATGACAAAATCTCTTTCAATGGTTTGCGCCCTAGTCACAACTTTTATTTGGGGAACAGCCTTCATCGCTCAAGACACAGGTATGGATAATATCGGTCCATTAACTTTTAATTCAGCTAGATTTATTGTTGGCTTTTTTACAATATTGCCACTGGCATTATTATTTGAAAGGAAGAAAATTAAACTAGAAATATTTTCAAAATCAAAACTTTTTATAAAATACCTTGTTTTCATGGGAGTATCACTGTTTTTGGGAACTTTTTTACAACAAGCTGCTCTACAATATACAAATATTGCAAATGCAGCTTTCTTTACAGTGTTTTACGTACCTATAGTTCCGATTTTGTTATTTTTAATCTACTCTAAAAAAGTTCATTGGAGTATATGGCCAGCAATTGGTCTTTGTGTATTTGGTGTATACCTTCTAAGTGATTTTTCCAACTCAGAAATTATGTTAGGTGATGGTCTAGTTATATTGTGCTCAGTATTTTGGGCTTTGCACATAATTTTTGCAGGTAAATTTATGGAAGAATTTGATATCCCAATGTTTTATGCTGCACTGCAAGCATTATTTGTTGCAACACTTTCATTAACCTTTTCTTATATTTTTGAAGAAATAAATATTTCAAAAATATTGATGGAAAGTAGTTCCATTCTTTACGCAGGAGCATTATCAGGTGGTATAGCCTTTACATTACAAATGTATGCACAAAAAAACATAGAGGAGGCACCAGCAGCAATTATTTATTCTCTCGAGGGGGTATTTGCAGCTGTAGCAGGATGGATTATTCTCAATCAATTTTTAAGTAATAATAACATGATTGGATGTTTATTGATATTGATTGCAGTAATTTCTTCTCAAATTTCACCTAGTTCTAAAAATTAGTTATAAGCAATCACAAAAAGAATTAAAGCAAGAAAAGTTCTGTAATAAACAAAAATATTTAAATTAAAATTTTTTACATAAATTAAAAAATATTTGATTGTTAAATAAGAAACGATAAATGAAAATATTATTGAATATAAAAATAATATGTTCAAATCTATATTTGCGTTCATCACATCTTTCAAACTAAGTATACTTGCTCCCGCTAATGCAGGTATTGATAAATAAAAAGATATTTTTGAGGAATCTACTCTATCGAAATTTAAAAACCTTGAAGCTGTAATTATTATACCTGATCTGCTTACACCAGGTATAACAGCTAAAATTTGAAAAATACCAATGATTAAAATATTTTTTAAACTTAAATTGGTATCAATTTTATTTTTAATACTAAATCGGTCTGCAATAAACAATAAAATACCAAATATTAAAGTTGTCCATGCGATAACTTTTAAACTTCTTAAATTTTCAATCAGTCCTGAGGTATAAATAAAATAACCAACAACAACTAATGGCAAAGACCCTAAAATTATAAGTAATAATAAAGACTTATTTCTTAAAATATTTACTAAATCCTTTCTAAAATAAAAAATAATTGCCAAAAGGGAACCTAAGTGAAGACTGATATCAAGTTGAAGCGAACTAATACTAAAATTCGATATTTTTGATATTATTATAAGATGGGCAGAGGAACTTACTGGTATAAATTCCGAAAAACCTTGTACAAACGCTAAAATTGATGCTTCTATATATTTTGAAATCATTAAGGACTCTCAATAGATAGTTAAAAGATTCCCTAAATAAGGCAATCATTTAAATGCATATCAACTATGCATAAAATAGAAAATACAGCAAAATCGACGTTTTTAGAAAATATATGTCAGTATATATTACCTAGTAATACTTTAAGGATTTATGCTTCTGTTGTATAAGCCGACTCAAATGACAAATAAAATGCTTAAGTTTGTGGATATAGGTCAACAAAATCCACCTAAAAGAGATAAATCCCAAAGAAAAGAGGATTTTGGAGAGATTTATCAAGAGTTTATTCATGAAAAAGCTAAAGAACAATCGAGCAGATGCTCACAATGTGGTGTTCCTTTTTGTCAGGTTCACTGTCCATTAAGTAACAATATACCTGATTGGTTAAAGTTAACTGCAGAGGGGAGGTATGAAGAAGCTTATCATCTATCCCAAAGTACCAATAATATGCCGGAAGTTTGTGGAAGAATATGCCCACAAGATAGGTTATGTGAAGGAAACTGTGTAATTGAGCAATCGGGGCACGGAACAGTAACAATTGGTTCAGTTGAAAAATATTTAACTGATAAAGCTTGGGAAAATGGCTGGGTAAAACCAATAAATGTAAAAATTGAAAATGAACAAAGTGTTGGAATTATTGGAGCAGGCCCCGCAGGATTAGCTTGTGGTGAAGAATTACGTAAAAAGGGATATCAAATAACAATATATGATCGGTATGACAGAGCAGGTGGATTGTTAATATATGGAATACCAAATTTTAAATTAGAAAAACATGTGGTTGAAAGAAGAATTAAACTTTTAAAAGAAGGTGGAATAAAATTTGTTCATAATTTTGAGGTTGGTAAAGACTCTACATTGAAAGAATTACAATCAAAACATGATGCCTTATTAATTTCAACAGGTGTTTACAAAGCAAGAGAGGTTAACTTACCTGGAAATGATCTAAGTAATATTTTTCCTGCAATGGAATTCTTAACAGCTTCAAACAAAAAAGGCCTAGGTGATAAAGTCGAAATGTTTGATAACGGAACATTAAATGCTGAAGGTAAAGATGTAGTAGTAATTGGTGGTGGAGACACGGCAATGGACTGTGTAAGAACATCAGTAAGACAAAAAGCCAAATCTGTAAAATGCCTTTACAGAAGAGATAGAGAAAATATGCCTGGATCAGCGAGAGAAGTAGGAAATGCTGAGGAGGAAGGTGTAGAATTTATTTGGTTAAGTAATCCAAAAGAGTTTAGAGGAACTAATAAAGTAAATAGTATTATTGTAGATAAAATGAAATTAACAGATCCAGATGAAAGTGGCAGAAGAAGACCTGTTGCAGAAGTAAACTCAGAATTTGAAATTAATGCAGATCTCGTTATTAAATCTTTAGGTTTTGATCCAGAAGATTTACCAGTTCTATTTCAGGAACCTCGATTACAAGTTTCACAGTGGGGAACAATAAAAGCAGACTTTGATACCTTGGAAACTAGTATACCGGGTGTGTTTGCGGCTGGAGATATAGTAAGAGGAGCTTCATTAGTTGTATGGGCCATTAAAGATGGTAGAGATGCTGCGACTTCAATCGAAAGCTATCTTCAATCAAAACAAAAAATGAAAGTTGCATAATGGATATCCAAAACAAAAATCGTAAACTTTTAAAAAAAAATCATGTTTATAATGAAACTATGGAGCATGATGCATGTGGAGTAGGCCTTGTTGCATCAACTGAGGGTCTAAAATCAAGAAAAGTAGTCGAATATGGAATAGAAGCTCTAAAAGCTGTATGGCATAGAGGTGCAATTGATGCGGACGGCAAAACTGGAGACGGTGCAGGTATTCACATTGAAATACCAAATGATTTCTTTTCTGAAAAAATTGAAATAACAGGTCATCAGCATGATAACTCAGATTTATGTGTGGGAATGATTTTCTTGCCAAGAAATGATTTTGGGGGACAGGAGCAATGCAGGTCAATTGTAGAGAGTGAATTAACAAAAAAGAATTTTAATATTTATGGATGGAGACAAGTACCTGTGGATCCGTCTGTTTTAGGAGAAAAGGCAGAACAAACTAGACCTGAAATTACACAAGTTCTTTTTACACATAATGATAAGTCAATTCATGGTAAAGATTTAGAAAGAGCTCTTTATGAAACTAGAAGAAAAATTGAAAAAGAAGCTTTAAAAAATCAATTAAATAATTTTTATATTTGTTCATTCAGTTCGAAATCAATAATTTATAAAGGAATGTTTTTAGCGGAGTCTTTATCTGACTTTTATCCAGATTTAAAAGATGAGCGTTTCATTTCACGTTATGCAATCTTTCATCAAAGATTTTCTACTAACACTGCTCCAAGTTGGGATTTAGCTCAACCTTTTAGATCGATTGCTCATAATGGGGAGATAAACACTTTAAAAGGAAATATTAATTGGATGAGAATTCACGAAGAGGAAATGTTTAGTCCTTTGTTTGATGATATAGAAAATTTAAAACCTGTAATCCCTGCAGGTAATTCTGATTCTGCGTCATTAGATAATGTATTTGAATTATTAAATATTTCTGGACATTCAGCACCATTAGCGAAACTTATGCTAATACCAGATGCTTGGTCAAAAAAAAGTAAAGTTCTTCCGAAAGATCATCAACAACTTTTTAACTTTTTAAATAGTACAATGGAACCTTGGGATGGACCTGCTGCTATAGCTGCAACTGACAATGAGTGGGTTATTGTAGGTAGTGACAGAAATGGACTTAGACCTCTTAGATATACAATTACAAGAGATAAACTTCTATTTGCAGGATCTGAGACAGGAATGATTGACTTAAATGAGAAGAAAATTGTTTCAAAAGGAAGATTGGGACCGGGTGAAATATTAGGAGTAAGAATTGAAAAAGGAAAAGTTTATACAAACAATCAAATAAAGAATTATTTGTCTAAAGAATACAAACACTTCAATAATCAAATAATTGATTTAGATAAATCATTAACTATAGAAAATGAAAAAAGTGAGTTTTCAGGATCTGATTTAAAAAAGATTCAACATTGTTTCGGTTATAGTCTTGAGGACTTGGAGTTAATTCTACATCCTATGGCTGAGGATGCTAAAGAAGCAACTGGGTCTATGGGAGATGACACTCCACTTGCAGTTTTATCCGATAAATATAGGCCCCTTTATCATTATTTTAGACAGAATTTTAGTCAAGTGACCAATCCCCCTATCGATTCACTAAGAGAGAATAAGGTGATGAGTTTGAAAACTAGGTTTGGAAATTTAGGAAACATACTAGATTTTTCTAATCTAACGGAGGAAAATATTTATGTTTTAGATAGCCCAATTTTATCAAACACTCAGTTTGAAAAATTTATAAAATATTTTGGAGATAATTATAAAATTTTAGATTGCACATTTAATACTGATCAAACTTTAGAAGAGGCTATTGAATTATTAAAAAATAACGCTGAAAAAGCAGTTAGAGAAGGCAATACTCAACTTATTTTGTCTGATAAAAATATATCTGAAACAAAATTACCAATGCCAATGCTGCTATGCATTGGTGCAATAAATACTCATTTAATAAAATTAGGCTTAAGAGGTTATGCATCAATTAATGTACAAACAGGAGATGCTTTAGATACCCATTCATTTGCAACATTAATTGGCGTTGGAGCAACAACGGTCAATCCTTACTTAGCATTTGATAGTTTACATCAAAGATACTCAAAAAAGCTTTTTGGGAATTTCTCATTTGATGAGTGCGTGGGTAGATATATAAAATCAGTAAACCTTGGACTATTAAAAATAATGTCAAAGATGGGTATATCAGTTTTAAGTTCATATAGAGGTGGATGTAATTTTGAAACTGTTGGATTGAGCAGAACAATTGTAAAAGATTATTTTCCAGGAGTATTATCTAAAATTTCTGGAATAGGTTTAACTGGTATTGAAAAAAAAATAAGATCTATACATAAAGATGCATTTGATATTCACTCTAATATTTTACCAATTGGTGGAATTTACAGATATAGAAAAAATGGTGAAACTCATCAATATCAAGGGAAATTAATTCATCTTTTACAAGCAGCTGTCGGCTCAAATTCGTATGAAACTTATAAAAAATATACTAAGGGTATTTATGGTTTAAAACCAATTAGTTTAAGAGATTTAATTGATTTTAAAAATCAGGAGGCAATTGATATTGACCAAGTGGAGCCAATTACTGAGATAATGAAAAGATTTGGAAGTGGAAGTATGTCTCATGGAGCCTTGTCAAAAGAGGCACACGAAACACTTGCAATGGGAATGAACAGAATTAAAGGTGCTTCATGCAGCGGAGAAGGTGGAGAAGATGAAAAGAGATTTAAAGTATTAGACAATGGCGATAGCGCAAATTCTAGGGTAAAACAAATTGCTTCTGCAAGATTTGGAGTAACTATTAACTATTTAAATAATTGTAATGAGATTGAAATCAAAATTGCTCAAGGAGCAAAACCTGGAGAAGGTGGTCAATTACCAGGATTTAAAGTAACAGAGGAAATTGCAAGACTAAGACATTCTACGCCTGGCGTAACCTTAATATCGCCACCACCACATCACGATATTTATTCAATTGAAGACTTAGCTCAACTTATTTACGACTTAAAGCAGATTAATCCAAAGGCAAGAGTTGGTGTAAAATTAGTTGCCTCTTCAGGTATAGGAACAATTGCTGCAGGTGTTGCTAAAGCAAAAGCAGATATAATTTTAATTTCAGGTCATAATGGTGGGACAGGTGCCACTCCACAAACAAGTGTTAAATATGTTGGTATTCCATGGGAAATGGGACTAACAGAGGCAAACCAAGTATTAACTTTAAACAAATTAAGACACCTAGTTACATTAAGAACAGATGGAGGAATTAAAACAGGAAGAGACGTTGTAATAGCTGCAATGATGGGAGCCGAAGAATTTGGCGTAGCAACAACAGCGCTAGTTGCAATGGGTTGTATTATGGTGAGACAATGTCATTCTAATACATGTCCAGTTGGAGTTTGTACTCAAGATGATGAATTAAGAAAAAAATTTACTGGCACTCCGGATAAAATAGTAAATCTATTTTCTTTTATAGCTCAAGAAGTTAGAGAAATTTTATCAAGTTTAGGATTTAAAAATTTAAATGAAGTAATTGGAAGAACAGATTTACTAAGACAAGTAAGTAAAGGATCACCGAATTTAGATGACCTTGATTTAAATCCTTTATTTGTTCAAGCTGATCCAGGCACAAACAAAAGATATTGTGAAACTCCTATTATAAATGAAGTACCAGATACTTTAGACCAAAAAATTTGGCCTGAGATAGAAAGTTTAATTAACAGAAAACTGCCGTTAGAAAATATTTATTCAATTGAAAATACAGATAGAGCTGTCGGAACAAGAATTTCTTATAACCTCTATAAAAAATTTGGAAATAATAAATTAGGGGAAAATACTTTTGCTATTAACTTTAAAGGTTCTGCTGGTCAATCTTTTGGTGCCTTTGGTGTTAAAGGACTTAAACTAATATTAAAGGGGGATGCAAATGATTACGTTGCAAAAGGTCTTTCGGGAGCATCTATCGTTATTAAACTTCGAGATGAAAGTAATTTAATTTCAAATGAAAATACTATTATAGGAAATACAGTCTTATATGGAGCAACATCAGGATATCTTTTTGCAGCTGGACAGGCAGGTGAAAGATTTGCTGTTAGAAACTCGGGTGCTACTGCAGTCATAGAAGGATGTGATTCAAATGGTTGTGAGTACATGACAGGTGGGTCAATAGTAATATTGGGAGAGGTAGGCGATAATTTTGGAGCTGGTATGACTGGTGGTATGGCATTTATATATGACCCAAAAAGCCAGTTCGCAAAAAAAGCTAATCCCGAAACAATAGTTTGGCAAATTCCCGAGACAGAATACTGGAAAAACTATCTAAAAGATTTAGTTCTAAAACACAATGAGGAAACTAACTCTAATTTATCAGCACAGATTATTGAAAATTTTGATGATGAAATTAAAAATTTCTTACAAGTTTGTCCTAAAGAAATGTTAAATAAATTGAAAAACCCTATTACAAATAAAAGTTTAGTTGGAAAAGCTAGTTAACTTTTTTGATTATAGATTTTAACTCTTTACAAATAATATTTAAATTTTTTTTTGAAGAAAGGCTATGATCTCCATTTTTTATCACTAGTAGTTTTTTTTCTGCAATAGGAAAAATTTTTAAAACTTTCCTTGAATAAATTACTGGAACCACCTCATCCTTCTGCCCGTGAACCATAGTTACAGGATTTGTATTATATAATTTTTTGTTAAGAACTTTATTGCTGGTTTTTTTACCGTCTAAAATTAGCTGTTTTGTTATTAAATACTCATAATCACCATTTTTAATTTTTGAGATACCTTTTTTCAAAATTTCACTTTTTGTTTTTTTTGGAAATTTTTTCCACATAATTCTTGTAAGAAATTCAGGAGCAGATCCTATTCCTAAAAAACCTTTAATTTGTGAACTATAATATCTATGCATTAACAAAGATATCCAGCCGCCCATGCTAGATCCAATTAAAATAAAGTCATTTTTTTTAACTATTTTACTTATTGTAATTCTCGCGTCATTTGACCATTTAGTGATGTTACCTCTTGTGAATTCTCCTGATGATCTTCCATGACCAAAGTATTCCATGGCTAAAAATCCAAGTTTATTCTGAGTGGCAAATCTTAAAAATTTCTTTGGTTTATCACCATCAATATCAGATGCAAAACCAGGCAAAAAAACCACGTAAAGATTTTTTTTATAATTATTTGCTATATATCTTAGTTTTTTATATTTAGAAATTCTTAGAAATTTATATTTTTTCATATAAAGTAATAAAGTTGACCAAGTTTATAATATTATTACCACATGCAGTCTAAATTAAAAGTCCTTCAAGTAATTCCTAAACTAGGTTACGGTGGAGCTGAAACGGGTTGTTATGATATTGCCCATTATTTACCAGAAAATAATGTTGGATCTTATTTAATAACAAGTGGTGGTGAATTATTAAAATTTATTGATAAAAAAAAAGTTAAAGTAATAAGACTCCCAGTTCAATCTAAAAATCCAATACTTATTCTTCTAAACTCTATAATTATTTCAATAATTATTTTATTAAATGGTATTAATATTGTTCATGCTAGAAGCAGAGCCCCAGCTTGGTCATGTTTAATAGCAACAAAGATTACTAGAAGAAAATTTGTTACTACTTTCCATGGAACATACAATTTCAATAGCAATATAAAAAAATTTTATAACTCAGTTATGGTCAGATCAGATTTAATTATTGCAGGATCAAATTTTATATTTTCACATATTAAAGAAAACTATTCAGAATATTTATCTGATAGAAAAAAATTACTTTCAATTTTTCGTGGTATTAACACAGATTATTATGATGCTTCTACGACTCTAGAAGCTGATGAAGATAATCTGTTTAAATCTTGGGAATTGATTGTTGGTAAAAAAATAATTTTATTACCTGGAAGGCTTACTGCTTGGAAGGGCCAAGAAATGTTTTTAGAAGCTTTAAATAAAGTAAATATTCAATTAGGAAATGACGCATTCATTGCAGTTATTCTCGGTAATGATCAGGGGCGGGACCTTTACAAAAAAAAACTTATAAGACTTGTTGAGCAATATAGACTTACAAAACAAATTAGATTTATAGACCATTGTAAAAATATGCCTTTGGCCTACAAAATTTCAGATATAGTGATTTCAGCATCAATAGAACCAGAAGCATTTGGGAGGGTATCAGTTGAAGCACAATCTATGCAGAAAATGATTATAGCGAGTAAATTAGGTGGATCTAATGAAACTGTAATAGATGGAAAAACTGGTATTTTATTTGAAGCAGGAAACTCTGAGGAATTATCTGAAAAAATAATTAAAGTAATGAATATGGATCCTAATGAAATCAGTAAAATGGGTAATAATGGAAGAGAAAATGCATTAAAAAAATTTAATGTTGAAAAAATGTGTTTTTCTACTTATTCAGAATACAAAAAACTATTTAATTAATGCCAGATATTACATTACCAGACGGAAAAAAAATTAATTTCAAGAAAAGTATTTCGGGATTTGAAGTTGCAGAAAAAATTAGCAAATCTCTTTCAAAGCAAGCTTTGCTAATAAGCGTTGATGGAGAATTAAAAGATTTAAATCATAGTATTTCTAAAGATTCTTCAATTAAGATATTTACTTCAAAAGATAAAGAAGGTTTAGAGACCATAAGACATGATACTGCTCACATACTCGCTATGGCAGTTCAAGAATTATTTCCAGGGACACAAGTTACAATAGGTCCAGTAATTGAAGATGGTTTTTATTACGATTTTGCAAGGAAAGAACCTTTTACAACAGAAGATTTGGAAAAAATTGAAAACAAAATGAGGGAAATAGTAGATCGAGATGAAAAAACTTACAGAGAAGTTTGGAAAAGAAATGATGCAATTGAACATTTTAAAAAAAAGGGAGAAATATATAAAGCTGAGATAATAGAAAGTATTCCAGAAGGTGAAGATGTGTCCTTATATTTTCATGGAGATTGGCATGATTTATGCAGAGGACCTCATTTAAGTTCAACTGGTAAAATTGGTAAATATTTTAAATTAACAAAAGTCTCAGGCGCATATTGGAGGGGCAACTCTAATAATGAAATGTTGCAAAGAGTATACGGAACAAGTTGGTCTACGCAAAAAGAGTTAGATGATTATTTAAATAGAATAGAAGAAGCAGAAAAAAGAGATCATAGAAAAATTGGAAAAGAAATGGATTTATTTCATTTCAGAGAAGAGAGCCCTGGTTCAGTATTTTGGCATCAAAAAGGATGGAACTTATTCCAAAAACTTATTTCTTATATGAGAATGAAACAAGAGACTGCAGGATATCAGGAAATAAATACCCCAGAAATATTAGATCGCTCCCTGTGGGAAAAATCAGGACACTGGGAAAAATTTGGTGCCAACATGTATACCTCCACTACACCTGATGAAAAAGTTTTTGCTATAAAGCCAATGAATTGCCCAGGTTGTGTTCAAGTTTTCAATCAAGGCTTAAAAAGTTATCGTGATTTACCATTAAAAATGTCAGAATTTGGAAAGGTTCATAGGTATGAACCATCTGGAGCACTCCATGGATTATTAAGAGTTAGAGCTTTTACTCAGGATGATGCACATATTTTTTGTACGGAAGAGCAAATTACTGAAGAATGTTTAACTGTGACTAATTTAATTTTAGAAATTTATAAAGACTTAGGATTTGAAGATGTAATTTTAAAATATTCTGATCGACCAGAATTAAGAGTGGGTGATGATCAAGTTTGGGATAAATCAGAGGCTGCTTTACTAGAAGCAATTAGAGCAACAAAATTAGAATATTCTATTAATAAGGGTGAAGGAGCTTTTTATGGTCCAAAAATAGAATTTGTTCTAAGAGATGCGATTGGAAGAGATTGGCAATGTGGAACGTTACAAGTAGATTTAAACTTACCAGGCAGATTAGGGGCCTCATTTGTTGACAGCGATGGAAATAAAAAAGTTCCTGTTATGTTGCACAGAGCATTATTTGGATCTTTAGAAAGATTTATTGGAATTTTAATAGAAAATTATTCAGGAAAATTACCTTTTTGGCTATGCCCAGTTCAAACAATAGTAATCCCTATCTCGAGTGATTTTGATGATTATGCAAAAGAGGTAAACATTCAGCTAAAAAAAGTTGGGCTTTCTTCTGAAGTAGATTTAAAAAATCATAATTTAAATTATAAAATCAGGGAACATTCATTAACTAAGGTACCAATGCTTCTAATATGTGGAAAAAAAGAAGTTGACAGCAACACAGTAACTATTAGAAGATTGGATTCTAAAAAACAAGAAACTATGGATCTAAAAGAATTCTTAAAAAAATACTCTGCTCTTAACAAAGCACCTTCAATTTAGTGGCAGATTTTAAACAAAACTATTTTCAGAAAAGAACTAAGCCTAGAGGTCCAAGAACTAATCAAAGAATTACCTCGCAAGATGTGCAGGTTATTGATAGTGATGGAGATAATTTAGGAATTCTCAATTTGCAAGATGCAATTAGTAGGGCCAAAGACCAAGGTTTAGATTTAATAGAAATCGCACCAAATGCGAAACCCCCTGTGTGCAAAATTATGGATATGGGAAAGTATAAATATGATGCACAAAAAAAAGCAAACAAAGCAAAGAAAAAACAAAAGAAGATTGAGTTAAAAGAAATTAAATTACGACCTGTTACAGAGGTTCATGATTATACATTTAAAATAAAAAACGCTCAAAAATTTATTGCTAAAGGGGATAAAGTAAAATTTACAATTAGATTTAAAGGTAGAGAGCTACAACATTCTAGTTTAGGTAACGAGTTAATGGATAAAATTAAACAAGATATGGAGTCCATAGGACGCGTTGAACTTCAACCAAAGTTTGATGGTAAGCAAATGATCATGGTTATTCAGCCTTTATAAGACTTATTTCTGGTTGTAAATTAATATTAATATTTGTATAACCCCTCAAATTATGCCTAAATTAAAAACAAAAAGTTCAGCAAAAAAAAGATTTAAAATCTCAGCCAAAGGAAAAGTAATAACTGCTCAGGCTGGGAAAAGACATGGTATGATTAAACGAACAAATTCGCAAATTCGAAATCAAAGAGGCACTACGGTAATGTCCAAACAAGATGGAAAGATTGTTAAATCTTATATGCCGTATAATTTAAGAGGATAGTATGGCAAGAGTTAAAAGAGGTGTTACAAGTAGAGCTAAGCATAAAAAAGTACTAAAGTCTGTTAAGGGTCAGTGGGGTAGAAGAAAAAATACAATAAGAATAGCTAGACAAGCAATGGAAAAAGCCATGCAATATGCTTATAGAGATAGAAGAAATAAAAAAAGAGATTTTAAATCACTTTGGATACAGAGAATTAATGCGGGAGTGAGATCTGAGGGATTAACTTATTCAAAATTTATTAATGGACTAAACAAGACAGGTATTAAAATAGACAGAAAAATACTAGCTGAAATTGCCTACGACAATCCAGAAGCATTTAAAACTATAGTTAAAAAAGCTCAAGCAGCATTAAATTAATTTTCATTGTTGTTTTTCCAGAGTTAACAAATATTCTACGAATATGTCCGATATAAAAAAAATTAAAAATGAATATTTAAATAAATTAGATAGTGATTTAAATGTTGAAGGTGTAAATCTGATAAAAACAGAATTATTTGGTAAAAATGGGCAGATTTCAAATTACTTTAAAAAATTAGGTTCCTTGCCGAACGATGAAAGAAAAAAATTTGCATCAGACTTAAATTCAATAAAAGAAGAACTACAAGATAAAATAAATTCAAAAATTCAAGAAATTGAAACAAAAGAGATTAACTCTAAACTTGAAAATGAAAAAGTAGATGTAACTTTACCTGAAAGAGAAATTAATCAAGGAAAAATACATCCTGTTTCACAAGTAATAGATGAGATATCCTCAATATTTTCTGAAATTGGCTTTAGTGTTGAAGAAGGTCCAGATATTGAAAATGAGCATTATAATTTTTCTGCATTAAACACCCCAGATGATCATCCAGCAAGAGATATGCATGATACTTTTTATTTAGATGATAATAAAGAATTATTACTAAGAACTCATACATCTCCAGTACAGATTAGAACAATGCTAAATGGTCAACCTCCTTTTAAAATTATAGCACCAGGACGAACATATAGATCTGATAGTGACCAAACCCATTCTCCTATGTTTCATCAAGTTGAAGGACTTCATATTGATAAAGAAATAAATATGGGACATCTAAAAGGATGTTTGAATTATTTTATTAAATCGTTTTTTGAAGTTGATAAAATTAAAATGAGATTCAGACCAAGTCACTTTCCTTTTACTGAGCCATCTGCAGAGGTAGATATTGGTTATGAGTTAAAAGATGGAAAAATAGTGATTGGCGAGGGAGACAAGTGGTTAGAAATTTTAGGATGTGGTATGGTACATCCAAATGTACTTAAAAATGTGAAAGTAAATCCAGATAAATATCAAGGTTATGCTTTTGGTATTGGCATAGATAGACTTGGTATGCTTAAGTATGGAATAAATGATTTAAGAGCTTTTTTTGAGACAGATTATAGATGGCTTAATCATTTTGGTTTTGATCCATTAGATGTACCATCAAATTATAGAGGCCTTAGCAGATGAAATTTACAATAAATTGGCTTAAGGATCATCTTGATACAAAAAAAAATGATAATGAATTGATTGAAAAATTAACTGATGTTGGGCTTGAAGTTGAGAGTTTCGAAAATTTAAACTCTGATTTAGATAATTTTAAAGTAGCAAAAATAATTAATGTTCAACAGCACCCAAATGCAGATAGACTAAGAGTATGTGATGTTGATATTGGGCATCAAGATACAATTAAAGTAGTATGTGGAGCACCAAATGCTAAAAAAGATCTTTTCACTGTTTATGCTGGACCTGGATCAATAATTCCAAAAAATAACATGAAACTTACAGTCAGCAAGATAAGAGGAGTAACTTCTTATGGGATGCTATGTTCAGAGTCTGAATTAAACTTATCAAATGAAAGTGATGGAATAACAGAACTTAAATCAAATGAGTATTCTGATAAAATAGGAAAAAACTTTTTTAAAAATACTTCTGAAAAAGTTGTTGATTTATCCATTACTCCCAATCGTCCAGATTGTTTAGGAGTTAGAGGAGTGGCAAGAGACCTTGTGGCTGCAGGTGCAGGTAAATTAAAAAATATTTCAAGTAAAAATATTATTAAAAATGGATCTCAAAAAATTAAAGTTTCAATTATAAAAGATAAAAATCAAGGGTGTACCATATTTGGTAGTTGTCTAATTGAAGGTCTTACAAATAAAGAAAGTCCAAAATGGCTAAAAGAGAAAATCAAATCTCTTGGTCAAAAACCAATCTCAGCAATTGTTGATATCACAAATTATGTGATGTTCGATTTAAATAGACCTCTGCATGCATACGATGCAGATAAAATTGATGAAGAAATTATAGTAAGAAATTCAAAAAAAGGTGAAACCTTTGAGGCCCTTGATAATAAGAAATATAAATTGAATGATGATATGTGTGTTATTTCTGATAAGTCTGGGGTTTTAGGTTTAGGGGGAATTATTGGAGGCACACGTTCTAGTACTGAAATTAATACTAAAAACATTTTATTAGAATCTGCATATTTTCTACCTAGATCCATTCGAAAAACTTCAAAATTACTTAATATTGACACTGACGCTAAATTTAGATTTGAAAGGGGCATCGATCCTCAATCAATTGAGATAGGTTTAACAAAAGCTGCCCAGCTAATTACAGAGATTTGTGGAGGTAAAATAAGTAAATTTGATATTCAAAAAACACAGAAGCAAGAAAAAAATAAAATAAAATTCAATATCTCTTTGTTTGAAAAAATAACTGGTTTCAAAGTAAAAGATAAAGAAGTAATTGAAATTTTAACTAATCTAGGATTTGAAATTTCCAAAAAGAAATTAGATTTAGATTTAAAAATACCTACTTGGCGACCTGATATAACTCAACCAATTGATATAGTTGAGGAAATAGCAAGAATTAAAGGATACAGTAATATAGAAACCTTAGAGCCTGAAAAAACTAGAATAAAAGATACATTAAATAAACAGCAGAAACTTTTTCACTTCTTACAACGCTCTGTAGCATCAAAAGGTTATTTTGAAACTGTAACGTGGTCGTTTACAGATTCGAAAATAAATAATCTTTTCAAGGAAAATTTAAAAGAAATTAAAATAGTAAATCCAATAAGTTCAGATTTAAATGTTTTAAGAAATTCAATTTTTTCAAATTTAACTTTTTACTTAAAGAAAAATTTAGATAGAGGATTTAAAGATATTTCTCTGTTTGAAATTGGGCCAATTTTTAAGGATAGAAAGCCTGGTGAGCAATTGACAGTAATAGGAGCAGTAAAATCAGGAAAAGTATCAAGATTAAATTGGAACGAAAAAGATAGACCAGTTGATGTTTTTGACGTAAAAAAAGATGCAATTCAGACATTGGTCGAAACTGGATATAATAGGCAACGCTTTTTCATTAGAGACAAGTCTCCAAATTATTATCATCCAGGTAAATCTGGTTCAGTATATCTCGATAAGGATGATTTAGAGCCTATTGCATATTTTGGAGAAATCCATCCAAACATTGTTAAAAAACTTGATATAAAAACCGAAGGATTAGTTGGATTTGAAATTTATTTAGATTATTTAAAAGATCATAAAATAAAACTTAAAGACCAAAAATCTAATTTTGAGTACTCAGACTATCAAAAATCAGAAAGAGATTTTGCCTTTGTGGTAGATAAAAATTATAAAGCGCAAGATTTAATAGCAATAATATCTTCAATAGATAAAAATTTGATAAGGTCAATTAAAATTTTTGATGTTTATGAAGGTGAAAAAATTCCTAATGATAAAAAGTCTATAGCTATTAATGTAACAATCCAGTCATCTCAAAAAACATTAGAAGAAAGTGATCTTGAAAAAATTAATAAATTAATTATTACAACTGTCGAAAGTAAGTCTGGTGCAAAAATTAGGTCTTAGATGTCTAATGAAATTGATAATATAAGAAATTTTGCAATTATTGCACATATTGATCATGGCAAATCAACTATAGCAGATAGAATTATACACAGATGTGGTGGCTTAACAGATAGAGAAATGAAAGCTCAAGTGCTTGACTCAATGGATATTGAAAGAGAGAGAGGCATTACCATTAAAGCTCAAACAGTTAAATTAAATTATAAATCTAAAGATGGAAAAAACTATATTCTTAACATTATAGACACACCTGGCCATGTTGATTTTAGTTATGAGGTTAGTAGATCTCTATATGCTTGTGAGGGCTCAATATTAATTGTAGATAGCACTCAGGGTGTTGAGGCTCAAACATTAGCAAATGTTTATCAGGCGCTTGATATAAACCATGAGATAATTCCAGTATTAAATAAAATTGATTTACCAGCCTCCGACATAGATCGAACAAATAAACAAATACAAGATGTAATAGGCATTGATACATCAAATGCTGTCCCATGCTCTGGAAAAACAGGCGAGGGTATTGATGAAATTTTGGAGCAAATAATTCAAACTTTACCTGGACCAAAAGGTCAAAAGGATCAAAAACTCAAATGTTTATTAGTAGATAGTTGGTATGATACTTATTTAGGTGTTGTTATTTTAGTCAGAGTTATTGATGGAAAAATTAAAAATAATATGAAAATTAAAATGATGTCCACAAATCAGGAGTATTTTGTTGAAAAGGTTGGAGTCTTTACACCTAAACCAAAAGATATAGATGAATTAAATTCTGGAGAAATTGGATTTATAACAACAGGTATAAAAGTTTTATCAGAAACTAAAGTTGGAGATACAATTTGTGATGCATCCAAACCATTATCTGAATCACTGCCTGGTTTTAAACCAAGTAAACCAGTAGTTTTTTGTGGATTATTTCCTGTCGACAGCTCCGAGTATCAAAAATTAAAAGATGGGTTAGCTAAACTAAAATTAAATGATTCAAGTTTTTCTTTTGAGCCCGAGTCTTCTTCTGCCTTAGGTTTAGGTTTTAGATGCGGTTTTTTAGGATTGTTGCATTTAGAAATTGTTACTGAAAGACTCGAAAGGGAATTTGATATTAACTTGCTAACTACAACGCCTGGCGTTGTCTATAAGATTCATAAGCACAATGGTACAATAGAAGATTTACAAAATCCATCAAGTTTACCTGATCCAAGTTTAATAAAATTTATAGAAGAGCCATGGATAAAAGCTACGATTATTACTCCAGATCAGTATCTTGGCCCTATAATAAAAATATGCCAGGAGAAAAGAGGAATTCAGACAAATCTAAGTTACTCTGGAAATAGGGCAGTTGTAAATTATGAATTACCATTAAATGAGGTGGTATTTGATTTTAATGATAGGTTAAAATCAATGACAAGTGGATATGCTAGTTTTGATTATGAAATAATAGGTCACAGAGAAGGAGATCTTGTTAAAATGGGTATTCTAGTAAATACTGAACCAGTAGATGCTCTAGCTATGATGATTCACAAAGACTTTGCTCAAAAAACTGGTAGGGAGGTTTGCGAAAAATTAAAAGACTTAATTCCAAGGCATAATTTCATGATTCCAGTTCAAGCTGCAATAGGAGGGAAAATTATTGCAAGAGAGACAATTAAAGGTTTTAAAAAAGATGTTTTAACTAAAATTCATGGTGGTGGAGCTACTGATAGAAAAAGAAAATTACTTGAAAAACAAAAAAAAGGAAAAGCAAGAGCGAAACAATTTGGGAAAGTTGAGATACCCCAAGAGGCATTTATTGGCGTACTTAAAATATCAAAAGAAAAATAGATGCTAGACTGCTCAGTAGTAATACCAACTTTTTATCCAGGTGACATCATTAATAAGCTGATATTGTCACTTCCTGGTGTAAAAGAAATAATTATCTTTGATAACGGTAATGACAAAAAACTTAAAAACAATATCTTAAATAATTTTAAAAATATAAAATATATTAATACCGGAGATATAGGTCTTGCTAGAACATTTAATTTTGCATTAAATAATACTTCAAGTCATAATATTTTTATTACGCAACCAGATGTTAATTTACACAAAAATTGCATAGAAAATCTTTTATATGCAAAAAAAAAATATAAAAATGCTGCAATATTGTCACCTTTAATTTTTGAAAATAATAAATACAGTGTTTTCGATCACTATCAATTGAAAATAGACAAATCAAAAAAAATTAAAAAAAAAATTAAATTAAAAAAGAATAATGTAATCCCGTCAGGTGACTTTTGTGTAGAAGCAATTAAT